>NZ_JBPZSK010000006.1:0-275630 GCF_052038115.1 Bacillus sp. GB_SG_008
ATAAATATGGAAGTGAATGAATATGAGTCAGATAACAACTCCCCCTTTATTGGCGTACATGTTACATGGAGTGTCATAGACTTATTAATATAAGAAGGTGATAAATATGGAAGTGAATGAATATGAGTCAGATAACAACTCCCCCTTTATTGGCGTACATGTTACATGGAGTGTCATAAACTTATTAAAAAAACAAAAAGTAGGCCGCAATAATGACAGACTCCAAAAAATGAATAATATAGCCAAAACAAACCTGTATTTTTTTTCAGAAAGAGATGTGGAATATAACAAAAAAAAAATTAAAGGGGTCTATTATAATATTAAAACAAGCAAGTGGACTGTTGCTGAATTCCCATTTCCTGATGTATATTACAACCGGAGAGGAGAATCCAAAAATGATAAAGATGTACAAAAAGTCAGGGAAACGATCGAAAAAATGAGTATAACAAAAATAAACTCTAATCATTTTTATAATAAATGGTATTCCTGCCAAGAATTATATAAATTTGAAGAAATACGTCCTCATCTGCCTGAAACAATATTGTATAAAAATGAAAGTGATTTAGTTAATATGTTAAAAGATACTTCAAGTCTTTATTTAAAATCATTCAGACAAAATAATGGAAACGGGATAATATGCGTAACCAAAAAAACTAACTGCTATGAATATAAATATTTTATAAAAGGAAGGTTAAAGAAAGGGACTGCAAGTACATTAGAAGAATTGATACAGATCATACATTCATTCTATGCAGGTAATGAGTTTATAGTCCAAAAGTCGATTGACTTATTACAATATAAACACAGCACTTTAGACTTAAGATGTGATGTCCAACGAAACGGAAAGGGTGAATTAGAATGTGTGTCCCATGCGGTCCGTGTCAGTGCAAAAAACTCACATGTTACGAACACAAAGACAAAGTCATCTATTTACCCATTTGAGGAATTCTTTCGTGAAAAATTAGGATTTTCGGATAAAGAAATATGTAGTTTGAAAACTAGATTAGAGAGATTACTTTTCAACATTTTTGAAAAGCTTGAATTGGCCTATGGCAGCTATGGAGAAATGGGCATTGATATTGGGATTGATAAAGAAGGTTCTTTATTTCTTTTTGAATGTAATATTAAGCCAGGAAAGAAGTCATTATGGTCTTGTGATGAACAAACGATTGACCGGGCATTCCTTAATCCATTAGAGTATGCAAAATTCCTATCTTCTAGCCAACTAGAAGGGAACAACTAGAATCACGTTTCGATTTTTTTATGGCGGTCCTGTCCAATCATCACTTTCCCCTAAAGTTTAGCAGCTTAGTAGAAATATTTGAATAATAAACAGGAATGAGGATATATGATATTACTACTAAATGAAGATTTGTACTTAAAGTAAAGGGTTCTTTTGTGGAATAAGGCTCATTGAAATGATCAAACTTTTTTATAAAAAAGTTTATACTCGGCTCATTTTATGTCGAAGTTTGCTTAGCATATATTTTCGTTAAAATGTGGGCGGACCCCCATGCCCATCAAGCTAAGATTATATAAGTTTAATTTCAGGTGAGATTTTTTCTTTTTTCTAAAGATCCAGTGTAAGTTCTTTAAAGATTTGCATACCAAATAAACCTTATCGGGTTTCAATTTTTTGGATTATGCTACATGATTGTGAGAAATAGAAAATTTGTATACTACACCTAAGATATCAAAGACTGTTTTCTTCTCATACCTATGGGATTTTCGCCCATTTCTCTGTAGAAGATTGAACAGACGAAGTAGTATCTTTGATATCTCTTGGGTGTCTTTTTGTAGAGCCTGATAAAGAAGTGGAAAATAATCTTTTATGATATAAATCGCTTTATATTCGCTTAATTTTCGTTTCTTCTTGATGAGGAGTAATTGACGCATTTGAAACATGGTGGATGAACAAAGAAGGATGCTAATTAATTGTCCATATAAATGACATTCTAGTCGTTCTAATTTTACAGAATTACACTGATGAATACGAAAAAATGATTTCCATGTTTTAAAGATAAGTTCAAATTGTGTCAATGAAGTATGAGCTATGTTTTGACTTAACCAAATACATAGGGCCACTAAATCTTGTGCGCGGTATTTACTTTTTCGTTTAACAAATCCTACATTTTTAACTAATTGCTCTAAGGCATCAGGTGACATATATCGTTGTAACTCTTTAGAAAACAATTCTAGTTCATCAAAAATCGATAAGTTCATATCTATTTACATCAACACTTTGTGAAGGTTTATTGCTTGATGATCTTTTCATTTTCTACATGGATATTATTTTGTTTACACTGCTATGCTAAATACACAAAAAAAGAGTCTTAATAATTAAGACGCTTTTTTGATAAACAATTGGTTATTTTTTATCCCAGAAATATATTTACTAAATTGATTAGAGGTCAATGACCTTTTTAGATCCTTTTATCCACTTAATTGAGCAAATACATTTGTTAATCACTTAGACGTAGACTCAAAGTGAGCGGCAATAGATAATGCATCTTGGATAGCGCCGCTTGTTTCTATCCCATATAAAGTATTTCCATTTTGCCAATATACACGGTTTTGTTTCTGTCTCGTATCCACTTCTATAACTGCGTAAGAGTCTGGAGTTGGTAGTGGCTCTTTCTCTAATTGCTTCACTATGGATTTTGCTACAGGTATATTGTCATCTTTATTTGCCGATGGACTTTTTACGAAAATTGCCCAATGATCCTTAACAGCATTCAAATACATCGTTCCTGCTGCCCCATCGGTAAAACCTTTGACTCCATATCCTAAATCTATTCCGCTAGGATCATCATTGCTTGGTATACCTTTATCGTAATCAGGATTTAATGCAAACGTTGAACATAAACTTTTACCCGCTTCTTCCTTTGTCTCATACTGTTGGACAAAAAGTTTTGCAATTTGCTTAGCTTGATTAGAATCCGAAAGTGCAGCGGAATCGACAGGTAATGGGCTATTGCTTTCAAAAAATGTAACAGTGTAATTTTTATCTTGACCTTCTGTGTATGCAGATAAAAACTTGTTTTCATTAGACAGAGGGATTTCTGTTGGTAAGAATATATTCATTTTTGTCTTTGCTGATAAAGCTGTTCGAGTAGCTGCAAATACATCTTTTTGTTTTGATGCATGAGACTCTTGTTGTTTTTCTGTTTGTTTCGATGTATGGGATTCTTGTTGCTTTTCTGTTTGATTCTTAGATGTATTCGTTTCTTTTTGTTCACATGCCCCTAGTAAGAGTAGGGAAATACACATGAATGCTGAAAGTTTTTTCATTTCTTCTACCTCGATTTTATTAATTGTGAGAAAAACTAATTTTATGTACCTAATCATAAAGTATCTTCAAAATAAACATTTAGGGATCTAAGTACACAATTTTACTAGACCATTCCCAATATCTATCCACTTGTGCTCGAATAATCCGATCCAGCAATCCAGTTATGTTTTATATAACACTATGAGAGTAACACTTGCTAACGGAATTCCAACATTTTTCTATATTAAAATTTCTTCAATTCTTTCAAAGTTTCCAACACAGCAATCGTAAACGCAGAGTTTCCCTCTTGTTCCAAACTTCGAAAATACAAGCTTCTTAAAAACGTTCTAATATTTTGTACTAATATATCATTTTGAGGAACTGGGGCTGCTTCAATTATCGTAAAGCTGTAAAGCCAGTTTTTCCATTCTTCTTGTACTAAGATATTTTGGTTCCATAAAGACATTACTGCTGTCACTAATCTCTCATCCTCAAAGTTTATGTACAAGTAATCATGCAGACGAATCTTATGACGAACAGCAGCAAGGATTGCGTGCGAAAATTCGCGATTCCGTATCGTACGGGCTAAAGCGTCTAGGGCATCTGCAGCATGCGCTGTGGAATGCGCCCATCCTTTCCCTTCTACATATCCTCTTACATCTTGTTCAAGGTACACATATTCAAGAACTTGTTCTGCGACGCTATACAGCTGTTCTTCAGATAATAACAGTTCTTTTTCATGAACAGATAAAATAAGTGGTGGAATTAGAATAGAAAATGCACGCTTAAAAACAGAATCTGTTTCCTTTTCACCGATTTTGTAAAATAAATAATCAGGACTTAGTGCCTGCAGCAGCAGTCCGCGTAGCTCTTTTTGTCTAAATACTTCGCCTTTAATCCATCGTTCGAGCGTACTGTAAATCAATTCATCACGCAGCTCAGCATCGGATGATCCGATATAATCAAGCATCCATTGTGCATATGGATATGCATCTACATCTTCCGGGACGGAGTAATTGTTATTTTTGATATGTTGTAGCTCCTGTTTCAATTCGTATTGGTCCATCATAATATTTTCTGTCCTCTCTTAAAATTTTTACATCTTATTTTTTATACTACCTTATATTTCGCTTTATATGCCATACTCTATTTATAATTTCATAGCATTATATAAGAACTGTGCCAATTGTTCGCGTGTAACTGTATCTCCAAACCCAAATTTAATCTATTTGTTTACTAAATCCATAATTGCTGGAAACGCCTAATGAATACTTCATAAAAATGAACTAAAAACGCTCTAAAAATAATAGGACCTGTTTCGCTCCTTCTTTTAATTGGGGTCCTGCCGCATGCCCATCAACCTAAGAAAAGCAAATACCCCAAAACGAGAAAATTGACATCTCTAGGTGAAAATGTACAATTTTTTATTTTGAGAGCTTTATAAAATTCTTAAGTTGATGCAGATGGACCAGGGATCTTAAAAAAAATAAAAATCCTGTTTATCGAAACAAAACAGGATTTCTCATATCAAAAAATATTTGTTTGCTTTTTAAATAGTTATACTACATTTAAAAATATGTTGTATGTTACTTCAACAATTAGAAAATGCTCTTGAATAGTATTATATTAACCTTCCATTTTCTCAATTACTTTTTATTGATTTGCTTTCTTTACCCACTCTGCAACAGTTACTGTACGCTTCGCTTGATGTTTCACTGCTACTTGTACATCTTCAATCATTTTTCCATCTTGACCAACTGTAACACTAGTGCCATATGGGTTTCCACCTGCACCAAATGTTACAGGATCAGTATATCCAGGTGCAGCAACAATCGCTCCCCAATGATACATTGAAGTATATAATGATAAGATTGTTGCTTCTTGGCCTCCATGAGGGTTTTGTGCAGAAGTCATTGCACTCACAACTTTATTTACAAGTTTTCCATTGAACCATAATCCACCTGTTGTATCTAAAAATTGCTTCATTTGTGCAGGCATATTTCCAAAACGAGTTGGTACACTGAAAATAATGGCATCTGCCCACTCTAAATCATTTAACGTTACCTCAGGTACATCCTGTGTTGCTTCAATATGTGCTTTCCAAGCTGAATTTCCTTCTATTACAGATTCCGGAGCTAATTCTGGTACTTTTAATACCTTTACTTCTGCACCAACTTCTTTTGCACCTTCCTCAGCCCATTTTGCTAGTTGATAGTTTGTTCCACCCATGCTGTAATAAATCACTGCTAATTTTACATTTTCCATTGTTCTCTTCTCCTTTATTGATAAATTTCCAAACAACTTGGATAAAATCCCCACTTCATTACACCTACCTATTTTTTCAATTTATAATCCATATCATAAAATCTTTTTTATCACGCATTTAGAAAAGTACGATACCACTGAGCTGCTGCTTCTACTTCACTCACAGTCAGTTGATGCCCTCTATTTTCCCAATGTATTGTTACATTTGCATTTGCTTTTTCTAATAATGTTTGTAATTCCTCAGATTCCATAGATGAACAAATTGGATCATTGCTTCCAGCTGCAATAAACACAGATTTACCAGATAAATTAGGAAGCTCCATTCCTCTTCTTGGTACCATAGGATGATGAAGAATGGCACTCTTTAATGCATTTTGATAATGGAATAATAAACTTGCTGCTATATTTGCTCCGTTTGAATAACCAATGGCTACTATATTTTCTCTATCAAAACCATATGTTACTGCTGCTTCATCAAGAAATTCATTTAATTCTTTTGTGCGAAAAATAAGATCCTCTTCATCAAAAACGCCCTCTGCCAATCTTCGGAAAAAACGAGGCATTCCATTCTCTAATACATTTCCACGAACGCTTAATATAGATGCTTCATCATCAATTCTGCCCGCAAGCGGTAATAAATCTAGTTCATTCCCACCTGTACCATGAAGTAGTAATAATATTGGTTTCGATAAATCCTTCCCTTTATGAAAAATATGTTTCATTATTTATCCCCTTCCAAAACTCTAACCTCAATAGGAGGTAAGATTTCTTCTAATTCTTCTCTTTTTGGCTCTAACCAGGATGGTAACATAAGCTTTTCGCCCAGTTCTTTTATGGGTTCATCCACTGCAAAGCCTGGTGGATCTGTCGCTATTTCAAATAAAATGCCACCTGCTTCATGAAAATATAGAGCCTTGAAATAATTTCGATCCAGAATTTCAGTCGGGTAATATCCTTTTTCTTGAAGCATAGACCACCACTCTTGATGCTCTTCTTCATCCTTTGCTCGCCATGCAATATGATGAACAGTTCCCGCTCCCATTAAACCTCGGATTGAAGCCGTTAATTTAATATCAATTATATTTCCAACCTCTGCTTCTGATTGAAACCTCAAAAATTCATCCTCTTGTCCGATGCATTCTAATCCAAATACCTCTTCAAGCAATTGGGCTGTTTTATTCGGCTGTGTAGAATATAAAGTAGCACCACTAAACCCTTTAATCGCGTTTTCTACACCAATCCCTCCAAAGCTCCACGTATTTTGTGGACCCCCTTCTCGCTCAACTAATTCAATTTGGAGACCATCTGGATCTTGAAATTGTAAATACGTTTCTCCAAAGCGAACTGATGAAATAAATTCAATATTAAATTCTCGCAAACGGCTCTCCCAAAATGGCATGGATCCATATGGTATCATATAACCGGTTACTCCAACCTGCCCTGTTCCAATGCGTCCCTTTAACTGCTTAGGCCATGGAAAGAAAGTAATGACCGTTCCAGGTTCACCGGATCCATTTCCAAAATACAGGTGATACACTTCTGGACGATCAAAATTGATTGTCTTTTTTACGAGCCTTAATCCTAGCACACCTGCATAAAAATCAATTGTCCGCTGCGCATCATTTACCATTGCAGAAATATGATGAATGCCTGCTATTTTGTTTGACATATTCCTCTCTCCACTTCATTTATAGGCTCCACTTAATTTATTTCGGTCTTTCAATGGAAAACATCTCACCTATTTTCGCATAATTATGACCTGCCAATCGGCTCACTGCTCCCAATCCTTTCGGGTCGATTCTTCCCTTTTCATAAATCTCATTATCAATATGAAACTGAACCACTTTTCCTATAATCAAATCACATCCAGGAGAATCAGAACCTCCTAATTCTAAGGAGTGCTCTAGTACACACTCCATTCTTGAAATTAGTCTAACTCTTTTACTTCAAATGGTAGTAATACTTGCTCAATCTGTTTTCTATTTGACTCATATTGTTCAGGTAACATTAATTTCTCACCCATAGTTTCTTTTGATTCATCATGTGCGAATCCTGGAGGATCAGTTGCAATTTCAAACAAGATTTCTCCATGCTCTCTAAAGTAAATCGCGTTAAAATAGTTTCTATCTCGTACAGGTGTTACATCATATCCATAGCGTGAAACATGCTCTCTCCAATTCAATTGATCTTGATCATCACTAGCTCTCCATGCAATATGGTGAACTGTACCAACTCCCATTTGTCCACGTCCAATAGAAGTTAATTTTAGATCAATGATATTTCCAATCTCAGCTGAGGAACGGAAGCGAACAAAATCTCCTTCTTCTCCAATTCGTTCTAACCCCATTACATGTTCTAATAACTCTGCAGTTTTGCTAGGTTGAGCGGATAGAAGAGTTGCTCCACCAAATCCCTTAATCGCAACTTCTGGTTTTACGTCTCCAAAAGTCCAATTATTTACTTCTCCTTCTTCTCTTTCAACAATCTCTAAATGCAAGCCGTGAGGATCGTCAAATTCTAAATACCGTTCTCCAAAACGCTCCATTTTTGTATATGGAATATTGAACTTTTCCAATCTCTTTTCCCAAAACTCCATAGCACCTTTCGGAACAACATAAGAAGTTACTCCTACTTGACCATCTCCAATGATTCCCTGACGAGCACCTGCCCACGGGAAGAAAGTAATAATTGTTCCTGGTTTTCCTCCTTCATCACCAAAGTAAAGGTGATACGTTCCTGGATCATCAAAGTTTACCGTTTGTTTGACTAAACGTAACCCTAAAACCCCTGCATAAAAATCTACATTCTCTTGTGGATGACCTACGATTGCTGTAATATGGTGAATTCCCATCGTTTTCTTATTCATCTTGTGTACTCCTTTTTATTTTCTTATTTAAAACTATTTTTCTTAATCACTGTACATTAACGATTGTCTTATTCCTTTTGTATTAACCTACACTTAATCTTATTCACATGATGTAGTTACATTCACATCATGTGGATTTATCTCAAATTAAATTATCTCGAATTCGAGATATCGGTCCAAAATTTATAGCTTTTGGGCATAGTATCCTAATTTCTTTAATTGTTCAATCATCATTCTTTTTTCCACAGAATTCAATCCACCAAATATTTGTTGGATTGCCTCTTTTATATACTAAATATAATTTTGATAATCATCACCAAGTGGGGGGTGAGAAAGCAAGAGGCAATCACTGTTAAATTGTTCAGTAGTTTTAAGATTATTTAAACATAAAAAAATCCCCAAATCCTTTACCGGATGGGCCATTAAATAACTTTGTTACTATATATACATTTTTAATTGAACCTTATAAAAAATTTTACTCCAAAACAGAATTATGATTACTTTATATAAAAGTTTAACTCAAGATCAACCGATTTTTGATGTAATAAACACCATTTAGCCATACCGATTATTCAACACTCGCCCCGACACGCCATATAATTTCTACACGTTATATTTGTAATTCCTATATCATCTAACATTAGCCAAGAAGTTTATTTTTGCGTATATCAACGCGAATCAGGTCCTAGCTTAGATTTTTATGTAGAAAAAAAGGGTGGTAAAGTATTAAGATCTAGAGAGTATGTGAATTCACATTAATCAAATTTAAAAATCATATATATATTTATAAGTATGAATGAAGAAGAGGGATTTTCTAATGAAAAGAAAATCCCTTTTCTTTTGTCCTTAAACCTTGAATGAGTCTCTTTTTAGAATGTAATAAAAATGAAACATACTCACGCTGTTTCGCGATAAATTTTTTGTTGTTCCTTTTGCTGATTAGGTGGTCGAATCAAAATAGAGATGATAAATGACACAATACACAATGCGCCAATTACCATAAAAGTTGGCTTAAATCCACCTAGAATTACACCAATAAAGGAACCTGCGAGTGCTCCGAAGCCAAAACCTTGATACACGATACCGTAGTTTTTACTATGATTTTTTAGACCAAAGAAATCACCAACAATGGCTGGAAAAATAGTGATATTTCCACCGAAGCAAAAAGCAACGCTTGCTACACAGGCGAAATAGATACCGTAATTTAAGTTCACAAAACTGAGAACAAAAACAGACATACCTATAACGACAAAAGTTGCCGAAACAATTTTTAAACGGCCGATTTTATCTGATAACGGCCCCAGAATAATTCGACCAACCGTATTAAAGATAGCGACCATAGCGACAGCATTAGCTGCTGTTGCCGCGCTAAGCCCTACGAGTTGAACACCAATATCCTTTACCATGCCAATTAAATATAAGCCACTCATACATGATGTAAATAGCATGATAAATAGCAAATAAACTTGTTTTGTACCTAGCATTTCTCTTGTTGTGTAATCATGACTCACTGTTTCATGAACTGTATCCTGTTCAGGGGCTTTATGTATAAGACATGCACCTATAACTACCAAAATTGCAACAATTAGGCCCCAATAGAAAAATGCTTGTGATACGCCAACGGAATCAATTAGGTTTCCATTAATGTATTTAAAAATTAAGCTACCTGTGCCGTATGAAGAGACGGAAATACCAGAAATTAAACCTTTACGCTCTGGAAACCACTTTATTAAATTGGATAGTGAAGTGATATAGGCTGTACCATCTGCGTAACCTACAATAACACCAGCTAGTACATAAAGCATTAGTAGTGAGGAAACCTGTGAACTAAGCACCAAGCCAATTCCTAGGGCTAATCCGGCTATAATAATGAGTTTGCGAATTCCCCATTTCTCTTGTAATTTACTCGCAAACAAAGTTGAAAATGATAAAGAAAAGCTAGTGATTGAGAAGGTTATAGCAACAGCGTTAAGATTCCAGCCAAATTTATTCACTAAAGGTTGATTGAATAAGCTCCATGTATAAATCGTTCCAAGGCCTATTTGTACAATGATTGTACCGAAGACAACAAGCCATGGATTAACAGATGAATGTTTCATATCATCCTTCCCTCTCTTTTCTTACTTCAATTCTTTTCAATAATTGTCTAACGATGTTTATTATAACCACAATGCTGCGCGAGATACGGATATTGAAATTAAAATAAAAATTAATACGGAGTAATACCTTTCATATAAAAATGACTTTATTGTTCTTTAGCAGCAAAAAGACACTTACCAATGAAGTGTCTTTTTGCTGATTAGGTATATACGATTTTATTGCAGTAAGGCCGTGTTAAGGATACTTTTTACTTATCGTAACAGTTTGTATGAACAAAAGGTTTAGTGAGCAAATGTATCGGTCACTAAATTGCTAAAGTCTCTTAAATATTGAAGATAGTTGCTTCCTCCATAGTTATATCTTTTGTTATACATTTTTGCGACAACGACATTATATTCAGGAATAACTAAAATTGTTGGTCCTGTCACACCTAATATTTGATAAGATCCTTTTGGAACTCTTTCACCGATTTCACTTTGTAATGCTGGTGTATTCTGAACAAACCAAAATAATCCGTTCTGCGGTAAATCTTTATTTTTATAATCAGGACTTTGTATTTGTGTTGCTAATTCAATGACTTCTTTCGGTACGATTTGTTTTCCATTCATATACCCTTTATTTAAGTGAAGATTTCCCCAATAAGCGAATTCCCTAGCGGAGACAAAAAGATTTGTTTCTGTTCCATCATCTGATACCCCTATCTTACATACAGCTTCTTCATTTGGATTTATTACTACTTTTACTAAATCTTCATGATCTGTTGTTTGCCAAGCTGTTCCCTTAAAATCTGCAGGTATGAAGACTCGTTCTCTCAGCAATTTTGGAAAACTTTTATTGTATAATTTGCAGATTAGATGTGTCATCATTTCGATGTTAACGCCTCTATAAGCCCATTCCTCTCCTGGTTGAAACTCTCGATAAATGATTCCATTGTCACTCATATGTAAACCGTGAGAATGTGTTACTAAATGTCTTAAAGTTGTCTTACCGAGTAAAGTTTTATCATATTCTTCGAAGTAATCTATAGCATAATCATCTAAACTCCTAATTTTCTCCTCATAAATTGCATAGGCAATCGCAAGTCCTAAATAACTCTTTCTTGCAGAAGCAACATTAAACTGTGAAGTCGCTGTAATAGGAGGGCTATTTTTTGTATTAGAATGGGTTCCGCTATAATGCTCCAATACAACTTTATTGTCTTTCATAATAAAAAGTGCTGCTGCGGAGCTATGGTTTCGTTCTTTTATATGTTCTACCCATGAAATTAATTGCTCGCATTTTTTCATTTTTTATCCCTTTCTTTATTGGATCTATACCAAATTTCAATTTCGACAAAAAATGAAGAACACCTTTCTTTAATACTTCGAGTACTGACCATAAGAGCGAAAAGCCTTTTTCATAACTAAAAGCAAAAAAGCAGGGGATTGTTTCCCTGCTTTTTAACTGCCACTTTGGATGTCTCATTCATTTGAACTCTCTTCAATTGAGCCGTGATTCATATTTTTTCCATAAAATATTTCATCCATTTCCACTTTTAATTTCTTTGTAATTTCCTTTTGTTCGTTTATAGATAATGTTTCCTGTGTATATCCAAACAAATAGTTGTTTAGGTCAAATTCTTTTAGTTTGCATTTCGTATGAAAAATATGCTCTTGATATACGTTAACATCAATCATATCATATAAATTTTTTACATTCTCTGGGATGTAATTTTGGATTGAGCTTATTTCGTGGTCAATAAATAATTTATTACCTGTTATATCTCTTGTGAATCCCCGCACTCGGTAATCAATTGTCATAATATCCGTATCAAATGAGTGAATAAGGTAATTTAATGCTTTAAGTGGTGAAATTTCTCCGCATGTAGACACATCGATATCGGCCCTAAACGTACTAATCCCCTCATTGGGATGATATTCAGGATACGTATGAACCGTGATGTGGCTCTTATCTAACTGCATGACGACCGATCCGGGAAGAGGTCCGGGTGATTCGTTAAATGATTCAGTTGGAACTTCCACAATTGGGCCTTCTGAAACTAGAATTGTTACACTTGCTCCTTGTGGAACATAGTCTTGTTTGGCTACATTTAATACGTGTGCACCTATAATGTCAGATACGTTTTTTAAAATCTTTGTTAATCTATCTGCATTATATTGTTCATCTATGTATTCTATATAGGCTTCTCTTTCTTCTCTTGTTTTTGTATAGCAAATATCATACATATTAAAGCTTAATGATTTAGTAAGATTATTAAATCCATGCAATTGAATACGCTGTTCTGGTGTTAGTTTCATGGTGAAATTCCCCTCTTTCTTTTATATTCAATAATGATTTACACATCCTTCATGAAATATGGTTTGTGTATTCTTTTTCTTTATGTATTTAATTGTTTTTATTTTTTACCAAAATACGGTAAATGAAATTTGTTCTATTTTATAAGAAGTATGACTGAATTTTTGTTATATGAAAAAGCTTGGATCTGATTAAATCCAAGCTTTTTTCATATCTAATAGTTCAAACCATTACTTATTTAAATCTTTTTTCGTCACTTCGCTTCTAATATTTACATCTTTGGAGAATTCAGTATCGTTTTTTAAGTTGTTAGGATATTTGTTTTTGCGTTCTCGATTATCATTTCGGTTCGTCATAAATGATCCTCCTTTTTTAAGTTTGTACCTATTTTGTACGAAAGGAACAATTTGATACAGATAAAATTGTTCCTTTCTTTCTAAGTAAATTCACTATGAATTGATGAGATGTACAACTCTTGTTTCCACTTTTTGTGAACTTTCTTTTAGGCAAAATATATACTTGTTAGCACATACTATTCGTATTGGAGGTGACAATCATGGGACACAATCAAGACCCGTTCACAACAAAGAAACGTAATGCCAATGGACAATACGATAAGGAAGCACACAGCATCGACAGCCATGGGAATTATGTACCTAACACCCCAACAAATGATGCGATACTTCGTGCTGAAAGACCCAAAAAATGACTACCATGAGGGAAGAGATATTAGAATTAGTACCAGAGACGGTAAAGAAGTTGCTCCAAAAAGAAATTCAACCTGGAAAAAGAAGTGTCATTGATTTGGTTGTTGATGATGCAAATACTTATGAATTTGAGCCAAAGCAAGTAATCCCTTGCATTATGGCGGCTTATTATGTTTACGAATCCACAGCCTATCCTGATGAAATGGATGAGGAGTGGAAACTGAGCTTAGTTTTTCATGCAGCTAATCGTTCGGCGATGAAGCTTTTATCTTACGGTAAGTATAATGCGGAACGATCTGAGAGTGGTTGGATGAGGTATACAAATTTATAAAGTTTTATTTAAAATTCGCTAATTAAACCACATTAATAAGTTTGTTTTCACGTAAAAAAGTCCGATTTTAACCGTATTAAGGTTATATCGGACTTATAATAAATGTAATGTTTGAAGGAATAGAATCATTTGAGAAGTGTATCAGTATCCTAAACTTTCTAGATTATTTTTTTATATTTGATAACGCATTATAAATATTTGCCTCACCAGCTCCAAATAAAGCATCTTGTCCTGGTTTACCGTAATCTTTTGCTGTTTGCTTGATTAAGTTTGCGACTTGTGCAGGAGAGTATGTTGGATGAGCTGCTTTAATAACTCCTGCAATTCCCGCTACTTTTGGCGAAGCCATTGATGTTCCGTGAAGTAAAGCATAGTTATGCAGATTTGAAGTAAAATATGGCTCTAAATATGTTGGCCATGTACTTAATGCACGATAATGGAAATCACGTTTCATTAAATCTCCTGTCTCAGCATATGTAGGACCATTATCACCGCCTGGTGCTGCTACATCAATAAAGCTGTTTCCATAGTTAGAGTAGAATGCAATTTTATCAGTTGACCATTGATTAGAAGAAGATACAGTGATTACACCCGGAATTTGACCAGGAGTTTCAACGGATGGACCTTTAAAAATAAGGTCAGCTGATCCGTACTCCTTATTTAAGTAATCAGTTACCATCTTTTTATCATTCATATTCAATGACTCATTTCCACCGGCAGCTACGACTGTTACATTTTTTTGTACAGCGTACTCAATTGCACGTTTCCAAAGAAGAACATCGGCAATATCGTTATATCTTTGTCCTTTAGAATAGTATTTCAAGCTATCAAATCCACCGATAGACATATTAATAACGTCTACTTTATCATTTGCAGCAGCAACAATAGCGTCTACAATCCAAGCTGTTGGTGCACTGCCCGATTCAGGGAAAACACGATATGAACGAATTTTAAGATCTGGTCCAACCCCTTTTAGTTTACCGTTCGCTGCAATTGATCCCGCTACATGAGTTCCGTGTCCCCCGCGATCCTTTACATCAGCAGAATCGCCTGTTTCAGTTTCGTCTTCGCCAGCTGGTACAAAGTTCTGGCCGCCGGTATAGTTTTTTATTAAATCAGGATGATTCGCGTCAATACCGCTGTCAATTACACCAACTGTTGCTCCTTTTCCAGTTCCACCATTAATCTTATAGGATGCGCCGTCTTTCGTTATATTTTTTATATCCCATTGATAGTCCCAATAGCTATCTATATTTTCTGGCTGCGGGATATCGGTTACGGGCATTCCGTCCGCTGCTGCTGGACTTATTTCTTCTTTATCTAAAGCATGGACAATCTCTTGATTCGCAGCTTGGATAGAAGAAACCCCTTTCAAATTATCTAAAAAGGAAGCATTGCTCGACTTTACTTCTAAAGCACCGATGGCAGGAACGGCGCGGATAACTTGTCCACCTGCATTCGAAATAATAGATTGATAATTGCTTGGTAAATCTTTCTTAAAGGCAATCAAGTAATTTTTTTCCGTTTGAGCTGAGTTGTTTGTTGTTTTTGTTTGTGCTAACACAGTGTTTCCTGCGAGAGCACTGAATGTTAAAGCTGTGGCTAGTGTTACAGAGGCTAATTTAAAATTCATTACAATTCCCCCTAAAAAATTAGTAATGTATGGATAAGATTTTATTCCACATAAGAGATGATAAAACCTCCAATAAATTACCTATGTTAAGATGATTTTTTCGCCGATCTTTATCCTTATGAACTAAGTAGCTTCTTAACAGCAAACCATCTAAGAAGCATTGTTATTGTTCTTCATTTTAAGGAGATAGCCTATATAGTGTTTTTTTACTCTAGATTATTTCCCCAATCATTTCCTTACTACGTACATTATTTTTGATAAATAGATAACATGTCCAATCAAGAGGGTATACATTTAAATAGAATGGTATGAGAACTACCTTCAAAGATGTAATTAAAAAGATAGCCAACATATCGTGAACTTTTCTATTCATTCTTGTTCTTATAAACGCTACTTTATGTGTCTATCTACATAGGAATTATGGGTTATTTGGAAAGGAGAGGTCTACAATAGCTTATTCATTCGAACAATGCATGAATATATGCTTAGAAATTTTAATTGCTCCAGAGACAGAAATAGAGCTTTCTATAAGTGACTACGACACATGTACACCAGGGGTTTCAATTGATGGTAACGTAATCATCATTACGTTACCGTTAGTTGCATGTGTAGAAATTACAATTAACGACGATTTTAGCATTTCAGTTGAACTCATTGGTTCATTAGTCTTTCTTTCTCTTCCGCCTGATAATCAGGAATAACACCAAAAAGCTGTCATCTAATATGATTATTGGAGGACAGCCACATCACGATCAGGCTAAGATTATGTAAGGAAAGTTTAACGAGTTTCACTTTTTTCAATTAAGGTGCTTAATCGTCAAACTTGATACAAATTTAAATGACATCTAATATATCAAAGACTGTCTTTTTCCCATACCTATGAGATTTTTATCGTTTTTTCTGTAGGAGAGTGAACAGACGGACTAATCCCTTTGATCACTCTTGAGTGTTTTTTATATGGCTTGGAATAAAAGAAGAGATGACTTTATAATGCTAACTCTTTTTTTAACAAGGTAAGATTATAATCATGAAATTTTTTCATTGCTTTTGGATAATTATATTTTTTTATGAGGGCGTATGTTTCTTCTTGTTTGTCTTCTAGTAGTAACTGTTTAACTTGTGAAATATAATCAATTGATTCGGATATTCTCTTTTTCATCTCTGTTTTATCATTTGTAAATCCGCCATGTCCCGGTATTAAGATGTTAATGTCATATTTCTCTATTATAGATTCGAATTTTTCTAAAGTTGCTAAATAGTCATCACTGCTATGATAAATATACGGAAACTCTACATTAGATAAGTAGTCTCCAGCTATTACGATGCCAAATGGTTCGAGAACTGTAATAATGCCATCTTCAGTATGACCTGGAGCCTGATAAAAATAAAATTTTATGTCTCCTATTTCTAATTCCTCATATTCTTTGCTAATTGAAATATCTACATTTGGAAATTTTATTTCATATTCTCTTGTTAAATAATAGGAATCATCAAAATCTTTAATGCTATTGATAATTGATTGCTTGTCGGGGGTATCATTTAATTTCTTACTTGCAATTACTTTGATGTGAGAAAACGCACCATAACCTAAAATATGATCAAAATCGGAATGTGTAAAAAGTAAGTAAACGTCTTTATGTTTTTTATTTTTATAAACATAGTTCTGAATCTTCTTTACTTCATTAGGTAACCAAGTAGGATCTATTACTAATACTAATTTATCAGTTTCTATAATAACTGAGTTTGTTTGATAAAGAGCGCTTTGAAAGATGGTTATGTGATTATCTTTATACTGAATCATAATCCTATGTCCCCCGCTTTAAAATTTTTCGTTTGTTTTAAAGAGATTTAGATACATTTCTCTTTAAAATCAAAAAATAAAAGGAAATTATTACAAATACTCTACGGATAGAATATCATTCTTTTTGTTTGTAAGCTATGAAGTCTTTTAGCTTGACGGGGATGTGAAGGTACCCCTTATTGAATTATCACTATCTGTTGAGTAGCTTAAAAATAAGAAAATTCTCTTTTAAGTGAACAGTACATTGAAAAAGAAACCGAAACAATATCGTTTCGGTTTCTTTTTGCTAATTGATTAATATTCTATTTCATCATAGTCTTTCGGCTGTGGTACTGGCTGCATATTACTTGCATCTTTTGGATCGCTGTAAATAGCATTTTCTTCAGTATTTAATTTTTTTATGTTTGATTTTTTATTATAATTAGGCTGTTTTTTCATTTAAATCATCTCCTTAACGTCTTTTCAAATGTAATTATGTCCTATACTACTCTTTTCTACTCTATTTGAATGATTAGGAATTAATCCACATGTTTATTCTTTTTTGTTTTTTATTAATTGTAAAAATACGGTAAATGAAATTAGCCATTGATTTTTATTATTCAATTGTTTTATCCCGCACTAACGGACAGTAGAATTCCTGCATCAATTAACGACTTTCATGTTAATTTTGTGTTGCTTTATAACGTCTTTCTTCATATAACTGATATGCCCAGATTGAAGTGGTAAGCCACGATCCGCTAGCTAGATAACCTCCCAG
Source organism: Bacillus sp. GB_SG_008 (assembly GCF_052038115.1). NCBI lineage: Bacteria > Bacillati > Bacillota > Bacilli > Caryophanales > Bacillaceae > Bacillus > Bacillus sp. GB_SG_008. Next base: position 18,027 of record NZ_JBPZSK010000006.1, read on the forward strand.
TACATCACTTGGATAATGAACTCCTAAGTATATACGACTTACGCCAATAGCAAGAATCATTGTTGCGCTAATTAAAATTAAAATAACACGACCAAATGAACTTTTGATATGCCGCCACAGCAAAAAAGTGACGATTCCGTACAAACTAAATGCCGCCATCGAATGACCACTAGGGAAACTGAATCCATTCGCATCAACAATGCGATGAATAGTCGGTCTGGCACGATGAAATATCATCTTTAATATCCAATTTAGAAGTGCCGATCCAATAACAACCCACACGAATAAAATCAATTCTCTTCGATGGTGCAAAACCTTATATAAAAAAAGAATTATAGCTAACGTAAGAAAAACAACGGGTAATCCCGACCCGATAAAAGTAAAGAACTTCATGATACTTGTAAGTGTTGGAGATTCCAGTCCTTGAATAAAAGAAATGACAGCATTGTCAAATCCAACAATTTTTTGGTCACTTATAAGCAGTGCAATGAGCCCAAATGCAATAGCGCACAAAAGACTAATAAAAAACGCGCGAGTTAGTTGTAATTTCAATTTCATTTCGTTAAAAAAATCCTCCTTAAATACACATGCCTATCATCAATAATGCAGCGATTACAACATGTTAAATGCAGGCAACCATAGACCTAAATATCTACCATGATGCATCAGAGAGATGACCAAACGTAAAAAGTGTAGAAATTAAAGAAACCAAATAAAACGATGATTTAGATTTCTAAAATCTATCCTCACTATTATTTTTTAGTCTCACTACTTTATTCATTCATAGAGGAAACAGGTAAAAGTAATTCCACATCTGTTCCTTTTCCTTCCTCGCTTCGTATCTTGATTTCTCCCTTATGCTGTTTCATAATATTTTTTGCGATAGCTAGTCCTAATCCCGTTCCTCCTGTCTCTCGACTCCTTGCTTTATCTACCCGGTAAAATCGTTCAAAAATATGCTCTATTTCTTCTTTCGGTATACCGATACCATAATCGCTTACTCGTATCACAGCATGATTTTCATTCTTGTCCAAGAAAATTTCAATTTTGTCAGAACTATACTTAATAGCGTTATCGAGCAATATGATGATGACTTGTTTTATCTTCAGCTCATCCATTTTAACCATGATAGGTGCTTGATTGTAATGGAGTGTAATTTCTCTTCTATAAACATCTTTAAATTGCTGTAGAATGCTATGACATAGTGATACTAAATCAGATGATTTTATTTCTAAAACAGTTTCTTTTTCTGATGCTGCTAAATCCAATAACGCTTCCGTCATTCTTTGCATTCGAGTTGCTTCTGAATGGATTGCCTCAATCGCTTCTATTGTCATTTCTTCGTTTTGGATGCCTCGTCTTCTTACTAAATTGGCATAACTTCTAATGACTGTAAGAGGAGTCTTTAGTTCATGAGAGGCATCTGAAATAAATTGTTTCTGTTTTTCAGAGTTTTCTTGTAGCCTCTTAATCATAAGATTAAACGCTGTAGCCAGTTTTTCAAGTTCATCCTTTGTTTGTTTATGAATAGCTATTGTTTTTGGAACACCACTTTGTTCAATATCTTCCATCGTTTTAATCATATTAGAAATAGGTCGCATAATAATATTTGACAACCATCTTCCACTGAGAAGAGATAATATAATGGCGATAGCGGAACAAGCGATAAGAATAGATAATAAAATGTCTTTTCTCGTTTCAAGTCCGGTTAATCGCTCGCCAATCTCCAATGTGCCCACAACATGATTATCCGAAGTAATGGGAACGCGAGTGATTAAGATTTGTTCCTCTCGAATTTTGTATAACTGTGACTCAGATTTTTTAGAGAATTTAGCTTCTATATTAGATAAATGTTTATCATCCGTGACTTGGCTAATCACTTGAGAATCAGGATCTATAATCCGAATGAAGGAATGCTCGACTAAATATGATTTTAATTTGTCTTCTGTTAGCGTCGTTGTATTTTGTTTATGAAGTTCTTGTATAATATCGTTCGCTTTTTCAAACAGCACTTCTTCTTCCATATTTACAGTCGTTTTCATAAAAGCAAAAAATACAACAACGTTTATAATGAGTAATATACAAAATAGCCAAGCTGTCGTTAACAAATTAATTTTTGTTGTGATCTTCATCTTATTTCTCCCTTATGGAATACCCTATTCCCCGGATCGTATGAATTAACGGAGAAGAAAACTCCTCGTCTATCTTCTTTCTAAGATGACGAATATACACGTCGATTACGTTCGTTTCTCCTTCGTATTCATATCCCCAAACATGAGTAAGAATACCTTCACGTGTTACAATCTTGTTTTTATTTGTAAGTAAATATACTAATAAATCATACTCTTTTGGAGTTAGTGAAATGGATTTCCCGTTCCTTGTCACTTCTCTCGTATCCATATTTACCGACAAATCAGCAATGGATAAAAGAGGTGTTTGTTCATTTAACAGAACACCAGCTGTAATCATGGTGTTCGAACGAATGCTTGAACGTACCCGCGCAAGAAGTTCTTCCATTTCAAACGGTTTTGTAACATAATCATTTGCCCCTTGATCTAAGCCCATAACTTTATCTAATGTTGTATTTCGAGCTGTTAAAAGGATTACTGGTACATGGATACCAGCCTTTCTTAATCGTCGTAACACTTCTATACCGCTCAATTCTGGCAACATTACATCTAGCAAGATTAGATCTAAATTTTCGTGTAAGGCTATTTCTAATCCTGATTTCCCATCATATTTTACTAATACTTCGTACCCTTCATATTCCAGTTCTAACTGTAGTACCCTTGCTATTTGCACTTCATCTTCTACAACTAAAATCCGTTTGTTCATAATCTCCTCTTCTTTCTACATTCATTGTCTGTCATATTCCTGTATGCACTGAATATTAAATTTGCTTATTTACGATAAGGCGAAACATCTCAAATAGCAAGAAATTCAAGAACATCCACACCGCGCCATATACATATCCACCCACGATATCGCTTGGAAGTATATGAGAATACCCAATGTTTGCAATTGCTATACATAGTAAAAGCAATATACCCAGAAGAGGGAGAACAAATTGTATATATTTATTCTTCATATGACGTACCATTAGAAATAAGCAGGTGCCATACACAATAATGGTAATTGTTGCTTTTTCATCCGGAAAAGTAGAAGAACGAGTTGCCGCTTCTTTTCCAATAAAATGAAAATAAGACAGTGTGTGTGTAACCGCATTATGGTACATATGCGCTCCAAGTATGGAAACGATAAGTAAGAGGCCTTCAAGCCATCTATTCCTTCCTTTTCTCCAAATGGCTAAAATCGTAATAATAATGAGAATACTAAATGCGATAGGTGACTGCAACGATAGGAATCTGCTCATGCTATTTGTCCAACCTGTTTGAAGTATAGAATGAACAATATATATAGTAACCTCATTAAACTGAGTAAACTCATTATATAAATAATCCTGTGCCATTCCCAACATTAAGGTTATCATTCCTAATAAGACTAGTGTAAGACTGATAAGGAACACTTCCGTTGCTCGAATGGTTCGAAAGTAAGAAATAAGCCGATTAAGCAGTCGTACGAAAAAGTTTTTGATTTGTTTTTTGTAAAATTTATAAACTAGTAACCCTCCGATAACGATAGCGAGTCCAAGGACAATGTAGATGAGATATTGTCCGGCCAATTTATGAAAATCCTGCCAGCGCGGCCCTAAAATTTTACCTAGTGTAATAAAGCTAATTGCCCATAAGCTTGCCCCTATATATGCTGGAACAAAAAAGGTTCGATAGGGCATTCTTGAAATACCAGATACGTATCCTGTGAAGTGCCGAACCCCAGTAATGAAATAAGCAACTACCAACAATTTACTGCCTGATCGTTCCATCCAGGCAGCTACTTTTTTGTAGTTCTTAGGTCCAAGGTGAATATACCGTCCATACTTCTCGATCAGTTTATAGCCTCCTAACCTTCCGATCCAGTATGTAACTGTAATTCCGACTCCTCCAGCAGCAATAGCTGTCAGAATGGCCAAAGTGTAATCCATTTTTCCTTGAAACACAAAATATCCGGCAAAACTCATAAAGAATTCAGCCGAAATCGGAATCGCAAGCAGTTCAATCAAAATAACAGTGAATAAAATAATATAACTGTGCTGTTCAAATAATGATATAAAATGTTCCATGTCGTTCCTCCGAGCCTCATTCTTTTTTTGTTTTTATTTTCATTTATAAACCACTATAGCACTAAACTCTAGGTGCTTTTTCATTTTTAATCCATTTTTAATGTAATTTTCATAGGATGTTCAGTTTCCCACGATACACTCAGAATACACGTTTTTGGTGAGCTTGCGTTTTTATCTTTCTACATAAGACACCCAAAACCTATAAATAAGGAGCTGAACAATATGAACTATGAAATATTTGAATGGATTAACGATTTGGCCGGTCGCTCCTCTTTTCTAGATAGAGGTATGATATTCATCACTAATAGCGTCCCTTATGTCGTAATCGCATTTATGTTATTTCTATGGTTTACTGCAAACAAAGAAAAAAGAGCAGAGAAACAGTATACAGCTATATACATTGTCTTTTCTTGCTTACTTGGATTGTCCATAAACGCAATCCTTCACCTTGTCTACTACCATCCACGTCCATTCGTGGCACATCATGTTCATCAATTAATATCGCATCCTGCTGACTCTTCATTTGTAAGTGATCATTCGGTATTAGTATTTTCTATAGCATGTACGCTGTTGCTACGAAACGATTCGTGGAAATATCCCGTATTAGTATGGGCTATCATTGTTGGCATTTCCCGTATATTCGTCGGAGTCCATTATCCTGCAGATGTGATTGGCGGTGCTCTTGTTTCATATGGGACAAGTATATTGGTTATGCAGTTCTCAAAAAAATTGGAGCCTTTAGTACAATTGGTGTTCTACATGTACAAGAGATTAACAGAACATATCCCCTTTTTAGCTAAGTATAGCTATAGAGGCCTAAGCTAAGAAAAAATGAGGAAAATAGGCTGAAATAGATCCTCTGATTACTAGAGCAATGTTATATTTTCTATTTTTGTCACTTGTGATTGATTCTATTTACATGAATGAAACGAGGAGGTAAGAAAATGAAAAAGATTGTTGAGGGAGCGATGCAACGAGGCATATTAATGATTGTTTGTGCTCTCATTATATTGGCTTGGGGAGGCATTTCTGCTTTCCAAATGCAACGTGACTATCTACCAGGAATTAACAACACCACTCTTACAGTAAGTATGCGTGTTCCTGCGGAGCAAGCAGATCAAATCAAGAAAGAGATTACAGATCCACTTGCGAGTGCTGCACAAACTGTAGACGGATTAGCAAACGTAGAGACAACCTCATATGACGGTGGTTTGTTTATGAGTTTGTATTTCCCTATGAATTTTGACATGAAGAAAGCAGAAGACGAAGTAAACAAAGCGTTGGCAAATGCACAGTTACCGCCTACTGTTACAGCGAAACCAACTGTGACGAGAGTAACTACAAGTTCATTTCCTGTTTTAACGTATAGCTTAACAAGCTCTAAATTTAATGAACAAGAACTGCGCTCTACCGTACAACAAGACATTGTAAAACAAATCAAATCCGTACCAGGTGTTTCAGATGTGAGCGTCTTTGGCGGAGCAAAAGATGGATTTGTATTAAACGTACGCACGAAGGATTTAGAAAAAAACGGACTAACACTGGATGATGTAAATAAATCATTATCTACATCTCTTCCAAGTTTGCCAAAAGGAACAATGCAAAATAATCAATTATCCATTCCAGTAAGCTTTGATGGATTAACACTAGATGAACAACAACTTAAAAATGTACCTATTAAAAACGCACAAGGAAAAACTGTACCTTTATCAGCGATTGCGGATATCTCTCGTTCCTTAAATGATGTGAAGACCATGTCTAGAACAAATGGTCAACCTAGCGTAGTGCTAAACGTCATTAAAACACCTTCTGCTAATATTACAGACGTAGCAGCACAAGTAAAAGATCGAGTACAAAATCTTGCACCCGTTAAAAATGGTGACGTTTCAATGCAAACCTTATTGGATCGCGAACAAGAGTTAAACAGTTCCTTATTCGGATTAGTTCGAGAAGGATTACTCGGCTGTGTATTCTCTATGATCTGTGTATTTTTCTTTTTCCGTAATGTTCGATCTACTTTGCTCATTGCAATCTCATTGCCGATTTCCTTATTGGCAACAACTGCGATATTAAAATCTATGGGTATCACGTTAAATATTTTAACGGTTTCCGGTTTGATTGTAGCGATGGGACGAATTGTGGATGATTCGATTGTCATTTTGGATAACATGTACCGTAAAAGAGAAGAATCAAAAGAGAAATCTTTACTCTCAATACTAGGATCTGCGGTAACGGAAATGTTACCTGCGATTCTCGCATCCACTTTAACAACTATTGCAGTATTTATACCAATCACCATGGTAGGAGGTATGATCAGTGCATCTTACAGTGGATTTGCTTGGTCAGTAGTCATTGCGCTTATTACTTCATTCTTTGTTGCGATGTGCGTCATCCCAGCTTTAGCATTCATGGGCTGGAAAGGTGCTCCATCCAATAAAAAATCAGTAAGCATAGAGCCGATGATGAAGCCAGTTTTACAATCTGCTCTAAATCATAAAAAAACAATGGTGTTTGGATCTGTAATTATCTTTGTGTTCGCAGCCATTTATGCTGCCTTCCTTCCTATTAACTTTTTGCCAAGCGCCAAATCTGGTCAAATTGCCGTTAAGGTAGAATTACCAAAAGGAAGTACATTACCAGAGGTAGATGCAGAAGTTCAAAAAGTGGAACAAACTTTAAAAGAAAATCCGAAGGTGAAATCGTATTCGTCTAGCTTTGGTTCCACTATGACTCCTCAAAGTGATGATGTGTTCGACCAAGGAGGAGGATTTATTCAAAGTCCAAATGTCGCGAATCTCTCTGTTACATTGAAAAATGACAAGGATGCCGATTCTGTTATTCAAAATTTACAATCTCAATTGCCGCATCTTTCCGATAAAGTAGCCTATACCGTAACTAGTCAAAATATCTCCGGTGATGATTCACAAATGAAACTATTGCTTACTGGTGCAGACCAAGTTACACTCGATCAAACGGCTCAAAAGGTAAGAACGGAGTTAGCAAAAATACCTGGATTAAGCGTAGATGGACAAGTAGATTTAACGAATGGATTACCGAAATATAAAGTAACTTTAAATCGTTCAGCTATTGAACAACAAGGTGTAAATGTTGCCGATATCCTAAAAGTAGTAAACAGATATATGGCACAGGCGAAGGATGCAACGATTACCATTGATCACAAGAACCTTCCAGTAGACGTATATCTAGATCAAATTGCTTCTGGACAGGATTCAAAGGTTCAGATCGCTGCTTCGCCAAGTGATGTAATGGCTTCATTAGGAGCTGAAACGTTCCAAACGAAAGACGGAAATAGTGTAAGATTTGACCAGCTAGCAACGATTACAAAAGATACATCTCCGTCTACAATCAGTGAACGAGATGGTCAACCATTTTCTGCCGTTACAGCTCAAATTACTTCAAATGACATTAGCAAAGTTTCAAACCAAGTGGATCAAACACTGCAAAACATGAAGCTTCCGAATGGTGTGAGTTATTCTATTGGAGGTATATCAGAACAAGTCAAACAAATGATTTTTGATATGTCCATCGCTATATCGTTCTCCATTTTGTTAGTGTTACTGATTATTTCATCAGTATTTAAAGGTTGGAGAGCTCCGTTAGCTGTACTCCTCAGCATTCCGCTTGCCTTAAGTGGTGTAGTAATTGCACTAATGTTATTCGGCGGGGAGTGGAACTTAGCAGCCTTAATTGGCGTACTTATGTTGACGGGAATCGTGGTAACGAACGGAATTGTATTAATCGACAAAATCGAACGAAATCGAAAAGAAGGAATGCCTATTAAAGAAGCTGTATTGAATGGTAGTCTTTCAAGGATTAGACCAATCTTAATGACAGCAGCGGCAACAATTCTTACTTTGTTACCACTTGCATTTTCTCATAGTACAGATACGGTTATTTCTCAAACATTAGGTATCGTGGTTATAGGAGGAATGATTACATCAACAATTAACAGCTTTATTATCATTCCAATTATTTATGAGTGGCTTCATAAGAAGTACGCTCACAGTAAAATTGAAGTAACAAAGAATGCTAAACACCTATCCTAATCGTTGTTAGAAATACTGCCGATAAAATAAATATTGCAAACAAAAGTCTCAAAAACTACAGTTTTTATTAGTACGGTATTGAATAAGTCTGAACGAAAACAGCCGGCTGCATATACGCAGCCGGCTGTTTTCTTGAATTTCTTGGATATTCTTTTAAACAGCTTTAGTCTTTAAAACACTAAAGACCGAAAAGCAACTTACGTATAGTATCTGAAACTAACTATTTTAGATGTTTTTATCGTGTTTCATATATTTTTGAATTGCAGCTTTTATTTCTTGATCTGTCGCATGTTCTTTTACAATATCTTTAATATAATCATATACTTGCTGCATACCAGATTCATCGGCTGGATTGAACTTATGAATTCCATGTGTGACTACAAAACGAAGCCACGTATCTTTCATTCGGTTCATTTTATCTTGTTGCTCCAACACTGCCTTTATACCCTGTACAATCGGCACTTCTGCTTGTATCAACTTTTCCTTCACAAGCTTTCTTTCTGTTTCATCCGGAATTACCTTCATGAGTGCATCTACCTTTTCATAGTTGGTAATTCCTTGATCTATTGATTCAACACTTGTATATGCGGCTGACTGAATTTCGTATATACGCTGGTTTAAATTAACGATTGCCTTAAGTATGCTTATTCTTTTTATTAAGTCACTTTTTTCCTTGCTATTTGGCAATGCTTTTACTAGGTCTTCCGCAGAAGAAATAGCTTTATAGGCATCCATAATTTTTTCTTGTGTAGTTAAATCTCCATTCGCCAACTGCGCTGCATATATCACTGCAGCTTTTGCAGGAGAATCTGGCACAATAAGCTTTATTTGTGCTTCTCGCCAGCCACTTTTTACCGTAATTACCGCTTCTCCAGGAGATAAAGCTGTAACGGTTCCTGTGTCATCTACAGAGGCAACCTTTTCATTGCTCGATTTCCATTCTGTCTTGAATGGCGGTGCAATTGGAAGCGTAATTGGGGTATTCGTGCTCGTCATAAACTTGCCATTTGCCTCCAGTTTCACTTTCGCATTTGTTTCTACCGTTACGGAATCTGCACTGAAGCTGATGGATTCTAATAAAGGAATAACATCCCAGCTTATTGTATTACCTTCTATCTTTAAGTTGAGGTAATGATAAAAGCCGCCTTTTTCCGGAGGGATATGCGTATACTTTCCGCCTCCGCCTGAAATAATATAGTCTACACCTTGTACATTTTTATGCTGAAATGCGTGAAGATCGCCGCTCAATACTACAATATTTTTATTACGGTTCTGCTGTTTGTAGGCACCCATCATATCATAAAATTTCTGTGCTTCTTCTCGATTGGAAAATCCGTGTCCTGTATTATAGTCTTCTCCATCGGCGCTAATTTCATCTGGCGGTACATGCATAAACACAAGTACATTTTTTTTACTATTGTTTGCTAGCACTTCTTGCAGCCAAGGCCATTGTGATGCATCAGAATTTGTAAGACCTCCGTTTGCACTATCCAGTCCAATGATGCGCGTATTTCCATAATCATACATATATGTCGGCTCACCAAACGTTTTTTGATAGTTTAAGCGCGAATTTGTACCGGAAATTTCATGGTTTCCTATACTTACAATATACGGCATTTTAAAGAGATTCATATTTGCAAGACCTGTCGCAAAATTTTCGGCTGTATCATTTTCTACGATGTCTCCCGTATACCCTATAAGCTCTGAAGGCTCTTGGTTAATCCGATTAATTTGTTCTCGAAGCAAAATATCCGCTGCCGTTTGTCCCTGTCCTGCTGTATAATAACCGCCATCACCGATAACGCTCATTTGAAAATGATTTTGTTTTTTAGGCTGTCCGAGCGGCGAACCAATGGTAAATGACCATGTTTGTACCGTTTCATTATTGCTTTTATCCACTGCGATTACTTTTACTTTATGATTTGTTCCGTTTTCCCATGCAATTCTAGGCATATAATACACGGTTCCGCTCGCTTCATCGTATTGGAACGGAACATCTTTATCATCAATCGTCATTTGTATCTTACTTACATCGATTCCCTTATACTCGTCAAACAACTTTGCAGCAATGCGCGGCTGGTTTGTACGTGTTGTGATGCCATCCGCAGGAGAAATAATAGTAACCTCCGGCTTATCCAGATCATCTCCTGTATACACAACAAACTTCCAGTCTGCTTTTGGCAGCGCAGGATTTCCTGCAATATCCATGCCATCAATAACAACGTGGTGCTCTCCATCTGCTAATGGCTCAGCAGGCTTGTAAGAAATCTTGCCTGTTGTTGCATCGTATTGATGCTGTACAACGTTGCCGTCAATCATCATCTTAAGGGAACCAGTGTCTACACCCTTTCCTTCATCCTTTACGACTGCTGAAATATCAGGTGTATTCGTATAGACGCGCTTTCCCTTTGCGGGAGACACATCAGAAAAGACGGGCCCTATTAGATCCTCTCCAGTATCAGAGTAAATTGCACGCAAATGGTCAAAATAAACGGCTCCTTTATTTTTGTTACTATTACTCGTTTCCACAACATAAATTTGACGCAGCTTAATTGGAGTTACTGTATCAGATGGGATATCTACTGATACGTACTTCCATCCCTCCCAGTTCAACTCTCCTGCACCCGTTAAACTAAGCGGAATGTTTTTACCGTTGCCATCCTGAATAACCGCACGGAGCCAATGGTTCTTTTCATCTCCATATACCCATAATCCAAGCTTAGAAGGTCTTCCTTCTAATTCACGTCCTATATTTCCATCTGCACCTTTAAAGTTCACATAAGCTGCAGACGTTCCAATTGTTCCAGTAAAATCATAGGAAAGCCTTGCAGAATGGGTGCCGACTCTTACAGGCTTTGAACGACTCATTAAATCCAGACTTACGCTATTTGCTCTTGCCGAGGAAACATATAAATCGTTTAGGTCTTCAAAATCCTCAATCACAACAGGAGGCTTTCCGACGCTTACCGCGACTTCCGCTTTTGTACTTCCATAGGAAACAATAACAGATCCTGTCGCCGTTTCATTTGCAGCTGTCAATTCCCCATTAGGAGATATGGTGCCAATATTCCCCGTCACTTCCCACTTAAGGAGATTTGGTGAAACGATGATTTCATTTCCGCTCTGGTCATACCCTTTTACATGAAAAGTTTGTTTTTGCCCTGGATTGACAATAACCGGATTTGGTGAAATCTTAATTGAGGAAAGTTCATTTACAACCTCTACAGGTACAGATTGAGAAATAGCTCCTAAGTTTATGTTTACATTTCCTTGTCCTACTGTATTACTTGCAGTAAACTTACCCGCTGAGGAAATATTTCCAATTGCACCATCTACTGCAAAGGTTAACTTTTGTGTATCAACAGGCACACCATTAAAATATTGGTCTTGCCCTTTTGCAGAAAAATCAATCCCTCCATTTACAAGAACCTTTAATGGTCCTTTTGGTACCGGAACAAGATATGCAAGATCTGAAACCGGCGCTGTTGATACAATCATTAAAGAGTTAGAGTTAGAACGCTCATAGCCGTCAGATGGACTGTTTAAAACAGAAAGTGTTTGATCCCCTGGCATTTTGGCTGTATATGTCGTAGAGCCGCCACCATCAACATTAATGGCCGTTTCCATACCAAGCTCAGCAAGATATTTGGCACCCTCCGCCAAAGTTACACCGTCACTATATGTCGGCTGCCTTCCGTCAAATGTAATTACATGCAGCTTTCCCTGCTTAGAAGCAACAAACGTTCTCGGATGACGATCCTTATCATCATTTAAAGCTTGTTCAGTAGGCTTTCCGTTTTCTACAAGCACAGCACCGCCAGAAACTGCTTGCACTGCATTGTTAAAACCCTCATTGAACTGTATATTGATTTGCACTTCTTTTCCTTCAAAAAAGTTTTCCTTCACCCAAGCTGCTTGATCGCCTGTCGCAGAAAGAACCCACTTCCCGTCAGGAATAGCTGTATTATTTGTTTCATAGACAGCCTCTACTTTTCCGGTTAACACTTTATTTGCCTCGAGCTTCGTGTTTGAAGGATTAATCACAACCTCTACTCCTGCGCCAGCAGACTTTGTAGTAGAGTTGAACTTAGAAGTATATAAGTACAGGTTGTTAGAAGCAGAATCTGTACGCGGTCTGTTCACTCCATCAACCGTTCTCTCCTGACCGTTTGCAGGATTCAAAATAGTACCTGTCATTTTAAGATTCTTAGCAATCTTAATGTCTCCATCTGCCATTACAGCAAGCGCTGATTGCGTACTTACAGGAGCAGTTATCACTTCTCCTTGTGTAATTTGCAATCCGTTTGGTACACCTGCATAGTTCGGATCGGTATTATAAAAATCCATGTTGAAGCCAGCGATTACCCGATTTCCTTCGCGGTCAATTTGCTTCGCTTGATTACGCACCGTATCCAGTGCCACTACCTTCCCTTTCGGAGAAGTGACTTCAAGCTTAATATGAGGATTGCTCGGGTCTACTTCTATCATATTTACCGCTTCAATATGAGTTTCATTCTTAAGAGTGAGACTCTTATGCACAACACCAGGCCCAACGGTAAAACCATCTTCTTTTACTGTTTGAAATAAAGACTCAGCCGCATATACAGGCACAGAAACAGTTGATGCTAGCATACTTACAACATAAAAGACTACCAACCATACAATACTAATTTGCCGTATTTTTATCGACAAATATTCCTTCTTCATCATCCACACTCCTTCGGCATATTTTTACAAAATATTAATTCTATTAAAAATTATCAAATTATTATGTTGCCGAAATAAACTTAGTGTTAAGGATTTGTAAAGTAAGATTCTAAAAGTGCACAACATGTATAAGAAGAATTTTTACGGTTCTGATGCAAACATTTTTTGAAGATATAAAGTGAAATTTCCATCAGTGGGGATTTGTTCATCCCCCACTGATGGAAAGCTCTCACCAATCGGGCTTTTACAGGCAGTAAGACCCCCACCTATCTTCCTCACTTCGCTCTGAATCTTGAGGTGGGGGTCTTACTGCCCGTTAATGTGGGATAAAGAAGATATTCCTAATGGAATCCGCTTTAATGCTGGATTACTGAATAGTTGATGAATGAGATTCATTTGATTTTGGACAGACTTCTCCCCTTGGAAATTTTGGAAACATAAGAAAAAGCCTTGGCTTTTTTCAAGAAGCACTTGGCCTAATTTGGTATCTCTCGTTTCACTAAGAAAAAAGTCAATGGTATCCTCTTTTGAATAGACTGCATGATAGAGGAACCATCCATTAACCTATTACTATAAAAGTCACAATTTTTCGTTTTGGGGAACATCATGAAATCTTAGCTTGAAGGCTATATGGTGTGACCCTTTAAAAGTGTTTACAGCATTAAAAAGCTTGAATTCAATTGAATTCAAGCTTTCTGATACTCCTTATAAACTAGGTTATTTTTAATTTATAACTATTTAACTATGCAAACTCCCTTTCAACCAAGGACGTTGACGATGGAAACCAATTGGGATCTGGATTAGGCTCGTTTTTTCTTCTGAACCTAGCTTGTAAATTTTATCACATAAGTTGGCATCGAATCCAAGAAGCGGGTGTCCTCCTAGCCCCAGGGCAGAAGCTGCTAACAATAATTTTTGTACAAGGATGCCTGCTTCCATCTGTTGAATGCGATATCCTCTATAGCCAAGTGCTGTTTTGAGATGAGTTCTATCCCCTACTACATGTATACAAAGTGGTACTTGGAATAAATTCACATTGTGAAATGTCATCCCGCTTTGCAATAAGAGTCGATGATCTCCAAGATGTACTTGTCGTAATGTATGAGCATTATTATCATAATGATAAGCGCCGCTTTGGATACCTTCAACACCAAATAAACATACGTATAGGGAAACACGGGATGCGAGTTCTTCGTGCTTTGTATCCAAATCGTTTTGATAGGCAAAGGAAGCAGTTGCTTCATATAATAACTTAGTCAATTGTTCTTGACTCATTTTCCTAAAAGTAAAATCCATTTCCGGTGAAAATCGATTTTGGCACGCTGATGCTAAGTCGTACGACATTCGCTTTATACGGGGAAGAACTAACGCTTGACCATCACGCATTTTATTCGTTTCACTCTTGATTTTTTGAAACGATCGTGTAGATTCAAGCATAGATGCTTCATTCATTTGAATCAGCATCGGATACTCTGCAATCTTTCGTGATCGGACATAGTGATTATGATGAATAACTGGTAATTCTTCGCATAATTGAGTAGCAGAGACTTCTTTATTCGTAGCATCATCATCATTATTAAACTGTGGGGTTATAGAATTTACCGATAGAGGGATAACTGCATACGCACTCTCCTCTTTTTCGGATAACCCAAGTAAATGATTGATGGCCCGGTCTAGAAATTGAAAATGCACGCTTGATGTGAACTGAAATCGGTTTGCTACTTCTAGCAATTGCCCTATTAACACGCCTGCATCTAATCCTTGCAGACGATAAGAAAAGTTATGGTATTTAAAGAAATTTTTCCAAAACATTGTCGATACAAAAACAACACCAAAACAAGTAGATATGTCACAACTATTCCCAAGAGCCCGCGCTACATATGAATCAAAATGACCTTCTCTTAATAACACTAAGCGGTGGTGCGCTACATCATAGTGATAAATTCCAACAGGCACATTTTCTGTCTTTAAATATATATACAATTCATTTGGATATAAGCCTCCGCCCGAGGGAACAAATCTCCGATACGACTGCATAAAATTTATTTCTGGTGTTGGTAAGGTTGACTGACAGAATTGAGTAATCCCAAATACGTACCAGAGAAAGTGACCGATTTCGCGAAGATTAGGTTCTGTTGATACTTCGAGATTTTCAAGTGACAGTGTTACTTCTGAAGATAATGGAATTCCCGGTAAGTCCCGATAAAGCTTATATGAAAGTGGACCGTCTTCCCAATCCACTTCCCAAGTCGAAGATGCTGATTCGTCGGTATTAAAATGTAAATTGTTCAAAAATGTCTCTAAACCCATCCTTCTCCCTCCTAATCATCGCTTACGCAAACGGATGTGGATGTGGATTGAGTTGTTCAAACGTTAGCGCTTGCTTCGTATACCCAAGTTCCATTGGTACCTGTAATACTCTCTCTAGACCTGTTAAGCGTGTAAGATGGTGCCCGAATGTCATTGGCAACATTCCTGGAATGAGTACTTTCACACAATGTAATCCATTTCGCATTATTTCTGGTGTTGTCTGATCTACTACAATCACATCGAAATTTAACTGGTGCAACATCTGAAGCATTTCTCTTAAATCATCTGTCAAATCCGCATGCCTTGTTTTCTGTTTGAATGCCTCGGTAAATGTTTGTAACGGGTGATTAATATCTAGCAAAAACTGAAACCGTTCTTCCGCTTCTGGCAAACCGCATACCTTAGGATGGTCAGGCATTTGCTTCACGAGGGAAGGATTATGGAACATTTGTACATATTTCTCGCGATTCGCCTCAAATTCCTTATCAAGCGTTAACATCATGCCAGCTAATTCATATATTGCACTTTTCGTTGCCCGTACCGGATCTAAATGAGCTCCAGCTGCACAGATAATATTTATTCCCTTCTCCTTTCTGTTTTTTGCCAGTGCCCAGACGCTTGGAATTCCGTGCTCCATTGTCGAGTTAAACAAATGTATATCATATCCCCCTACTGCACGCACGCGTTCTACCATCAACTGCAACTCTTGATCATTGACAGAAGAAAGATCAAGACGCGGGAGAGGAAGCTGAGCATACCAAGTTAGCAAAAATGAATCGCGCTCAATCACTTCCAAAATGCCATAAAAAATCGCTTCCTCTAAACTGCCACCCAATGCACAACCATTGGAAGTCTCATAAACAAAACCATCTCTACCGCCTAAACTATAATAAGCAAGTAGTTCTGGAACTAAAATTGGACGTTCTTGCAAAAATGAATAACCCCATACCCAATTCATTGGACGATCTGGATGAAACGGTTTAAATGGAAAATTAGGCTGCATATATTGTTCTCTTGCATGTACACCCACTTCAAGGGGATTAAGTGCTTGATGAGCTAAATTGCGGAATGTGTCCTGAATAACTGTACGTTTCCCTCGAGGTTCTAGACCGCAATATCGTTCTAATCCTTCTAAAATAGCGGTTAATTCACTAGCTGCATATGAATGGGTACGGCCAGCTGTTACTTCATTTCCAAAGAGAAACGGAAGATTTACAGTTACCTCGGCAAATGGAGGTGTAAGGTTATACATTTTATCATTTAAAAACCCAGTTTCATAATCTAGATAATCCTTGGCTAATACGTTACTCAGTTCAGAGATTGAACGACAACGATAATCATTTATGTTAATCTTTGGGCTTGATTGTAATGAAATTTCGGCTAAATTTGATGAATCATTACGCATTTGACTACAATTTGAGCATAAAGGATGAGGTAGAAAAAAATGATATGAGCTTTTCAATGTTTGTAAATTAACGAAAAACATGTGTCCTTCTGATCGTGCATGATCATCTTGTAAAATGCACCGCACTTCTTCTAGCAAAATATGCGTCATCTGTAATAATCCATTCCTTGATGCCCATGTGTCTCGAGGCATTTCCTTTTTTGTTGTTAGGATCTGCAATATCTTCCACATTTCTTTAGAATCATTTCCTGCGAAAGTACGGCGTATATCTGCACATTTGGAACATCCTGGTGTGCCAGGACGAACTAGTGGACCGATTATTCCTTCTCCGAATGAAATGAAGGCTCGCAGCCAAGGAATATTCGTTGATTGAAGTATACTTTCTGCTTCTTTATGAGAAGAAGGATTCCAAGTATCGTGTAATACGAGAACTAAATCAGTTGTTGCGGGTATTTTTAGATCAAAATCAGTATGTTGATTTATTTCATATTGGACAGATAATTCTTCATATACGTGATTTGCCAATAATCCCTTTCCAATAATTAAAATGGAAGCGCTCATTGGGATCTCTCCTCTCCCAATAATACTCCAAATATTCCTGCCAATTCCTCCTTCCAGACTGCTTCTAGCGTTATTTCAAAAACGCAGATTCGTTTTCCATTTTGTTTTAACGTCTGTTCAGCAGATTGTAATATTTCTAATTCTG
The DNA here is from genome assembly GCF_052038115.1 of Bacillus sp. GB_SG_008. NCBI lineage: Bacteria > Bacillati > Bacillota > Bacilli > Caryophanales > Bacillaceae > Bacillus > Bacillus sp. GB_SG_008. The sequence continues at coordinate 35,402 of NZ_JBPZSK010000006.1, forward strand.
TCCTGTTTTCGTAAGAAGAAATAACGAAATGTAATGGCGTTTTATCTGGTAATAAAACTGATGAAGACTCTAATGCTTGTGATGTGAGACAACTATCACAATTTTGCGCTTCTGTAAGTGCCTGCTGTAATGCATTTCGTAATGCTATTATTATATCGAATCCTACACTTCCGTACCAACGATTATTCGTGCCGACCCATATAACAGGAAAATCGAAAATGGCTTCTCCAAAAGCGATTGTAGGGGTTCCTTGCAGAGTGGTAAGTGCTTGCAAATAAAAGCGACAGCGCTCATCGTCTATGACATCTAACTCTATTCGAGAAACGGCAATATTTTGGCGCTGCTGTCTCTTATAAAATTCTTTATTTAAACACTTTTGTAATCCTCGTAAAACACATTCTTCGATTGTTTTCCCTGTTCCAATTCCTACATATTCCTGAGAATCTATCATACCGTTCTTTATTTGTTGATGTTCGGGAAGTTTTGAAACAAGTAAGCTAGCCATTTGTGACATATAAGTCTCAACTCCAGCTAATCCAGCTTCGTATCTTGCTTCCACATGTGTTAAACCTGTACAAATCATATCGGGTAATAATTCAGCAGGTCCTTCCGACAGCGGATCAACTGTTTGAATACGACATTGAGCCAATGGCAGTTGTTTTAAGTCCCCTGCTTCCCAAATATGAAAAATCCCTGCTTCTTTTGATACAAGGTAATTCAAGTCCAGAGTAGATTCATTCAATTCATTTTTATTTGCGTTCTGTTTGATTCTTGTATTAAAATCTTTGATCCATTCGATTTCCATTTTTTCAGTTACTAAGGGATGAGGCAGAAATGAATGCCAGTTTCCTTCTAATGTTTCTGAATTTAACAGAAAAAATTGATTCGTTTGCGTGGATTTTGTTGCATCTGTAACCTTTTTAAACAGTTCAAATACAATTACATTTGCTAACATTGCTTCTGGTGTAGAAGAAAAAGTGTGCTCTTGAGAATTTTTAGAAAATGCAGACTTGTGTATGCGTCGCCAAGCTGATTCCCAGCAAGCATCACTTTCTGGATGAACGAGTGGCCCGGCTAATCCGACTCCTTGCGTATATATGGCAGGGATGAATATCTTTTTTTCTTCTTTACAAATGGAATGAAGAATTTTTAATTCCTCTATGTCTTCTTCTTGTGATACATACAAAATTGTATGAAATGGTTGCAAAACCTTTTTTAAAATATTTTCTTTTTGTGGAAAAATTTCTTCGACTTTTACCTTGGGGTCTGTTTTTTGGGCATGCTCTATTAATTCTTTTATTCGTCTTTGATTGGTTGATACTGGATCAGTAATCATCATATGAAATTTCGGTAACCCAGATTCAAGTAATGCAGAAATAAGAGAAACAAAAAAAGAACCAGAGCCAACAACTAATACTTTCGTTTGGCGATAAGATTGAAACCGATATGCACCAGAAGCACCGAGGTTATCTAAAAATTCAATCTGAGGTGCATATTTTTGGAGAATGTTTTCTGGCAATTGGTGTGGATGATCTTGACTTATGTCTGTTGCAAATTCATTTTGGTACAGTATTTCTGCTATTTCAAATACTCGCTTTTGATACAGCTCAGGTAAGCCATCTGTCAAATTTCCTAATGTGTATTCTCCGTTGAACATTGGTATCAGTTTTTCAATCCATTGGTTGATAGACGTCCCTTCCATTCGGAATGAACTGGCATTATTTCTAAAATACACTTCTCCTTTTGGATCAGAGAGAAAAAAAGTATCTCTTTTCATTTTCAAACGTGTAGAGGCGTTTAATTTTGTCATTGTACTCCTCCTTCTCTGTTCATTGTTCTTGAATGAGCGTGATAACTTCCGTCATAACAATTTTATGTATACTATTTTTTCTTATGTCAAATGGAAAAGTGAAGAACGGTTCAAGAAAAGTGTTTCTACAACAAAAATCATGTGGCAACACTTTTCTTGAAGTAAAATTTCCGTTAACAAATCAGTATTAAATAAACCAGAACAACGAGCATCCGAAGCAACCACCGCAACCACCGCATCCTCCGCATCCAAAGCATCCAAATCCTCCGCAACGACCGAATCCTCCGCAACGACCACATCCTCCGCAACGGCCACATCCTCCGCAACGACGAGTATAGTCCTCATCAATATAGTATGGAGAAGGAATTTGGCTATCCCAGTATACGACATTTCCAGTTTGATAATCATTGAGATTTAACGCTTGTAATTCATGTTGAAAATTATTCATTTCATAACCCCCGTGTAAATAATTAGCAAGCCATAATAAAGATACGTCCCGCAATAAGTAAGACGATAGATTATTGTGAATGCACTCTTCAACAAAGTATGACCTATAATTAGGTATTGTAACTTGTTCAAATGCCTAATTTGGGGTTATGTAAAAATAATTCTAAGAGTGTGAATATAAAAAATTCCTGAGACAAAATAAGGAATATAAATATATCAATATCGAGAAACAAGTATACAGCAAATCGTTTGGAATATTAGAGAGAGATTATGAAGGAATAAATATGTTTTCCTTGTCCGTACTTTTTCGAAAGACAAAAAAACACAGCTTATGTGTGTTCTCAAGTCTATAATTTCATTAATAATGTTTTTATATCATATTGCTTTAAGCACCAATTATATTTATCTATAATCTGTTTAGGGACCGCAGCTAAATCTACTACTTCTTTAAATCCATGTTTACTATAAAAAGGTTTTAAATGTTCATATGGAATGCAATATACATTTTGAATTTGAAGTTTCAATTAAAAAATAGGAATTAAATAAAGCATACTCCGTCCACGCAGAATCCACCACCAAAACCGCCACCGCATCCGCCACATCCGCCACAACCACCGCAGCCGCCGCATCCAAATCCAAATCCAATGCATCCAAAGCATCCAAAGCAACGGAATCCGCAACGACCGAACCCTCCGCAACGACCGAACCCTCCGCAACGACCGAACCCTCCGCAACGCCCACATCCGCCGCAACGACGAGTATAGTCCTCATCAATATAGTATGGAGAAGGAATTTGGCTATCCCAGTATACGACATTTCCAGTTTGATAATCATTCAGATTTAACGTTTGTAGTTCTTGTTGAAAATTATTCATTTCATAACCCCCATGTATATAATTAGCAAGCCATAATGAAAATACGTCCTGTAATAGGTAGGACGATAGTTTTTTTTGAATGCACTCTTCAACAAAGTATGACCTATAATTAAGTATTGTAACTTGTTCAAATGCCTAATTTGGGGTTATGTAAAAATAATTCTAAGAGTGTGAATATAAAAAATTCCTGAGATAAAATAAAGAATATAAATATATCAATATCGAGAAACAAGTATACAGCAAATCGTTTGGAATATTAGAGAGAGATTATGAAAGAATAAATATGTTTTCCTTGTCCGTACTTTTTCGAAAAACAAGAAAACACAGCTTATGTGTGTTCTCAAGTCTATAATTTCATTAACAATGTTTTTATATCATATTGCTTTAAGCACCAATTATATTTATCTATAATCTGTTTAGGGACCGCAGCTAAATCTACTACTTCTTTAAATCCATGTTTACTATAAAAAGGTTTTAAATGTTCATATGGAATGCAATATACATTTTGAATTTGAAGTTTCAATTAAAAGCATACTCCGTCCACGCAGAATCCGCCGCCACAACCGCCACAACCGCCACATCCGCCACATCCGCCGCAACCGCCACATCCAAATCCAAATCCAATGCATCCGAAGCATCCAAAGCAACGGAATCCGCAACGGCCAAACCCTCCGCAACGACCGAACCCTCCGCAACGACCACAACCGCCGCAACGACGAGTATAGTCCTCATCAATATAGTATGGAGAAGGAATTTGGCTATCCCAGTACACGACATTTCCAGTTTGATAATCATTCAGATTTAACGCTTGTAATTCATGTTGAAAATTATTCATTTCATAACCCCCATGTATTTTTTTAGCGAGCCATAATGAAAATACGTCCCGCAATAAGTAAGACGATAGATTATTGTGAATGCACTCTTCAACAAAATATGACCTACAATTAGGTATTGTAACTTGTTCAAATGCCTAATTTGGGGTTATGTAAAAATAATTCTAAGAGTGTGAATATAAAAATTTTCCGAAATAAAATAAGGGATATAAATATATCAATATTGAGAAACGAGTATACAGCAAATCGTTTGGAATATTAGAGAGAGATTATGAAGGAATAAATATGTTTTCCTTGTCCGTACTTTTTCGAAAAACAAAAAAACACAGCTTATGTGTGTTCTCAAGTCTATAATTTCATTAACAATGTTTTTATATCATATTGCTTTAAGCACCAATTATATTTATCTATAATTTGTTTAGGAACCGCAGCTAAATCTACTACTTCTTTAAATCCATGTTTACTATAAAAAGGTTGTAAATGTTCATATGGAATGCAATATACATTTTGAATTTGAAGTTTCCGAGCTTCTTTAATAAGAAATGCAACGATACTATCAGCAATTTTCTTTCCTCTATAGTCTTCTAACGTATATATTCCACCTATTTCAAAGTTATTTTTATCAATTTTTACTAGCCTTCCTAAGCCGGCTTTTTGGCCATTTAAATATGCAATTCCAATCTCTTCATTGTCTAAATGTGACGGTACAAAGTTAGCCTTTTTATATTGAAAATTAACCCATTGCATATCATCTAGGTTAGCTTTTTGTATATTTAACATTTTCTTTCCCTCCTTGATATAAAATAAAACTTCCATCAGTGGTTTCCCACTAATGGAAAGCTCGCCAAATCGAGATTTTATGGGATCTTACTTCCCCCGAAAATGGGATAAAATAATTGTTTTTCCTTATTTTTTACAGCCCCACAAGTTTATTGAAAACTTGTGGGGTATTTTTTACTCTACATTTCGATTCGTTGAATGATGTATTTCAACGCCTGCTTTAACACCATTAATCGGTAAAAACGTTCCGATACATGCAATACATGCGCAGCCAGCAAAGACAAATGGTAATGCATTAACGGCTAAAAATGATAGTGTTCCGAAAATAGCAAGATCTAATATCGAATCTAGAATAGATAGTAACGAAATCGTTGTTGCTCGTACATGGGATGGAATAATGTCATTACTAAGCTGCGAATAAATCGGATATCGAATGGCACGTACAAACCGTAAAATAAAGAACGCTCCTAATACGACCCACAGTGTATTTCCATAAAACGTTGATAAAAGCAGCCCTAAAACAGCTAAACCACCTGTTGCATTCATTAAAACTATACGTGAGAATTTGCTAGTAAGCCATCCGATTGATATTGAAGAAAAGTATCCAAGGATGGCAGCTAAAGCATACATAATACCAATTGCAAATACAGGAAGGCCTGCATTCGTGAACAATGGTTGGTTAAACGTATCATAAACTGCACTTGCCGGAATGAATACAAGAGAGACATTTAAAAACATAACGAGTAATTGTGGTGCTTCACGAATAACCTTTATTCCTTCGATTACTTGTGAAAAAGACTCTTCTCGGTAAGATGACAGTTTCTTTGGGCTTTTAATAAAAAGTAATAAAACAAGTTCTATCAGATGAAATAATATTCCGAGTACAATTAAAAGTGTAAATTGTTCTTCGCGTAAATCTTTAGCGAAATACGAACCGAAGATTACAGCGATTAACATTGAAATAAAGCCTGCTGATTGGATCTTCCCCATGGCTTTATCCATTAAATGATGTTCATTTGTTTCCTTTAATGACTCATAAATTAATGCTTCGTCTGCGCCAGAGAAAAATGTAACCGAAAAACCGTTCAATAAACTATATAGACAAAATAGCCATAGATTATCTGCAAATAATAAGATAGAAATACTAATCGTTTTTATGATAGATCCTGTTAAAAATGACAACTTTGCACCGAGCCTATCAGCAAAAATACCTGTTGGTAATTCTCCAACAAGTACGGCCCCACTCCAACACATGAGTACAACAAATATATTTGCTGCCGTTAATCCTCTTTCCATATAAAAAAGTGTCATTACCGGCTGCAAAAAACTTATCGTTCCAAAAAACTGTACCCAAAATAAAATTCCAATGTTATGTGACGCGATAGTTTGTTTCTTCAATTGTTCTCCTACTTTCTACCATTCGTTTTTTATGATGATTTTGGAAGTAGGAGTGTTATCTTGCGTTAGTTGATATTCACTCCTCTTCCTTCATTTGAAAATGGTTTTAGTGTTTTTTGCATGTTAATTCCTCCTTCAATATAGGTAACTTTATTATATCAATATTCTTAATATTAAATAAACTCTTTTTTAATATTGGTAAGATTGTACGAATATGTAAAGTGGTATATAATAGAAATCAATAAATGATTATTTTAGGTATTCCTAAAATAAAGGAGCGATACATATGAAAATTACTATTTATTTTGGAAGCCATGAAGATCAAGATGTACGTACAATGGATTGTCATTTAGACGTCGAAGATGCAGAAGAAATTGTCTCTATTTCTTAATATAAATATACATTATTCATAAGGGGTGATTACTCGCCCCTTTTCTTAATTTAGATGCCTTTTTGAGGCATCTTTTTATTTATCCCGCATTAACGGGCAGTAAGACCCCCATCTCAAGATTCAAGATAGGTGGGGATAACTGCTCGTAAAAGCCCGATTGGTTCAACTAACCATCAGTGGGAAAAAACCCCCACTGATGGAAGTTTCACTTTATTTTTAAAGATTAAACATTTACTTTTTAACCAGTAAATAGTACAATATTAATATAAGAACAAATGTTCGTTTTATACTCCCTCTCCCCTATCGGATAGGTATTAGGAAGGATGGATTACATTGGCTCAAAATAAACGCAGAGGAAGAAAAAAGCATACTCCTACCATTTCAAATACAGGCTTTATTGGCTCTGTGTTTATCGATACATTGGAATTACAAAAAAAATCATATTATTTTTCCCGTAGACGACTACATATTGCACATCATGTATTAGATGGTCTTGTACAAGCAACAAGTTCTCTTTTTGCTGAACATAATGTTGCTGCTTACTTATCATGCGTGTATTTACATAAACAAAAGAAAATCGGTTTCGTTCTTTCTACGAAACCTTTTAAAGAGTCTGAAGGCGTTGCTTATTTTAAAAATTACTTAATTGAAAAGAATTTTTACAATGGAAAGATAGAAGAGGAAGATTACCAAGAAATTTTTAATACTGGTTTTATTGGGGTTGTTTTTGCAGATTTATCTAGCATTGATCGCTTTAATTTTGAATTTGAAATGAATCTTTTATCAAAGTTAATGAAAGACATGATTATTCCAGTTAAAGAGTTATTTTTACGTAATAAAATCCCCGCCTATATTTCTACGGTTGAATTGGAAGAACAACATAAAATGGGATTTGTTTTATCAGTGAAGCCCTACGATGAGCGTGCTGAAGCTGATTTGTATTTTGAGATGTATTTGAAAGAACGTGGTTTATATGTTGGTGATGAAGAAGAGGACATTGACAAGATTGTGATTCGAAAAAAAGTTGAGATATTATAGTAAAAAGGGTGGCTAATATGTTGTTAGCCATCCTTTTTGTTATAAACTATTTAAAGTTTTCATTTTCTAATATCACAACATCTTCATTTGTTAGTCTTCCGGCTTGTTTCGTATATTCTACAAGCCTGATAATATTATTACAGGCTTGTTTTGCGCCGAAAACTAATAATGGTACACCAATAAAATCGATTTTTAATCTTCTTGAAAATAAACCACCAAATGTCATAGCGATTGGAACAGTTGGTGATGTATTAGAGAACACAATTTTTTCATGGTTTTGATATTTATCTTGTAATAGTACACTTAAATTTTTTAAAGCTGGAACGACAACCTTAGATGCACCGTGGCCAACCGTATAAACAGGATCTCCATTTTCATCGCGTCCATGAAAAATGATTTTCCCCATATCAGAGGTTTTTAATTTATTAAAATAATCAACGTTTAATATTTCATCTTTTGTAAGTTTTCGATCAGTCGGTAACTTTTTCAGATGGTACGCTGCTGCTAGTGAAGTTGTATGTGTTCCCCCATAGTCCGTATAGATATAAATCATAATATCATCCTTTAAATTGATGTACAGTATTACTATTATCACCATTTATCTGTATTCTAATCTACAAATAGGACATATTATATTGATAGGCGGTGAACACTTCAAGTTGTGTGATTATACTTAGATAACAACGGAATTCGTTTTGTTATTTTAGCGTAAATTTGAAACAATAGATGTGCCAAAGGTTCTATTTTACTTGTATATTTGATGACTAAAGCGCTTGTTACGAAAGATAAAACGGCTCCTCCTATAATATCTGCTGGGTAATGGACACCAACATATATACGTGAAATCCCGACCAATATAGCCCAAAGTAAAGCGATATTTCTCCAAGCTTCTCCACGTAAAAGCATTGTAAATGCGATAGAAAATACAAGTACAGCATGATCACTTACAAACGAAGAATCATTAGCGTGTGGTACTAATTGGTGTACATGGTATGTGATAAATGGTCGTGGATGATAATATACTAAGTGAATCACAGCATTTAAAAGTAATGCTATACCAAGAGAAAGAACCGTATACAAAGCTGTATATTGCTTACGAATAGCGGCTTCTTTTTGTTTGTTGCTAAACCATAAAGAAAGCATGAAAATAATTGCAATATAGGGTGCGCTCTTTGTAATGAATATCATCCCTTTATCTAGAAAAGCAGACGATCCTGCCCAACTATTGATCCAGTGAAATATTGTGTAATTCATATCAGTCTCTCCTTAATTAATTAAACATGTTATCAATTATTGTTGATTTACACAGTATACACGAGCTATATGAAATACTCTTTAAATTTTTCTCATCTTTTTCTCATTTTTCTTTTGTATCTTAAAAATTCCTATGCTAGTTCCTAATAACAAAAGCGGAAGATATATACGATATCTTCCGCTTTTGTTATATATTTTTTACACAATAAAACGATAAAGTAACCTTTGTTCCTTCTTGTTCTTTGCTGTCTATCATGATGCGTCCATTGTATTTTTCTGTAAGACGCTTGGCAATGGAAAGTCCTAATCCATTGCCACCTTGTTTCCGGCTTCTTGCTTTATCGACTCGATAAAAACGATTGAGTACATATGGTAGGTCAGATTCAGGTATTCCGACTCCATGATCTGCAATGGTGATTTTAATTTTATCTTCTTCTACCTTACTTTGCAAACAAATGTATTTTTCATGTTCTTTTGTATATTTTATAGCATTATCTAGTATGATGACTAAAATTTGTTCGAGATAAGAAGAAGGAATAGAGACATATGCCTGATTCGCATGTAGCTGTCTAGCGAATTGAAAGTCAGCATGCAACAATTCAAAATTTTGTGTGACTTGTTCTATTACTGAATTTACATGTACAGGCTCGGCTGCAGCAGGATATATTTGTTCTGATTCTGCTCGGGATAATTCTAATAACTCTGATACAAGCTTATTGAGACGATCCACTTCTTTTAAACTCGAATTCAGAGATTTTTGCAAGACATCAGGATCGTCTTTTCCCCAACGATTTAACATAGAGAGATGTCCTTGTATAATCGCAAGTGGTGTGCGTAATTCATGGGATGCATCTTCAACAAATTGTTTTTGTTGCATGAAGGAAGTTTCTAAATTGTCCATCAGCTCATTAAAAAGTAATCCAAGCTTGGCAAATTCATCGTTATTTTCGTGAATCGGCACTCTTTCTTTTAAACCATTTGTCTTAATTTTGTTCATCGTATCTGTAATAGCTTGAACACTTAATAAAAGTTGCTTTGCAAGAATTGTACCGCCTAAAAAGCTAAGTAATAATCCGCCGATACCAGCAGCTACCATAACAAGAAAAATCAGCTTCATTAAATGATCGAAAGCTTCGAAATTTTGCCCAACTTCAATTGTGCCAGTGAATGTACGTGTTGTAATAGGCATACGCTGCACAAGTACCTTATCTTCAAGATGCCTTGTCATAGAAGTTTCTGATTGATCGACATTCTTTGGAACAACCCAGTTCGGATTAAAGTCGCGTGAAACAGTGACAAGCGCTTTTCCTTTTGCATCCAAAATTCGAATCATTTGATTTTTATCATTTATACTTGCAAGAAACTCTTTGCTATTTTCAATCGTATTTGCTGTGTGATTTGTATTCTCGTTATTGAAATAGGCTTCTATTTCTTTTACTTGCCTATCAATTTGTTTTTTTTCATAATTTAGCGTCCAATGGTCAATGATAACAAACTGTAAAATATTATATAAAAAGAACAAGATAAATAATAATGCACTTGACCATAGTGTTAATTTCCATTTTATAGGAAGATTTCGGATGTGTTTTTTTAATTGCTTCATCATCGCATCACATACCCTACGCCTCTGACAGTTTGAATGTAATCTTCCTTGTCTTGGCTACTCAATTTATTACGTAAATAACGAACATATACGTCTACTATATTTGTCTCTACCACTGCATTGTATCCCCAGACTTGCTCCAAAAGCATATCTCTCGTCAATACACGATTAATATTTTTCATAAACATCATAAGCAACTCGAATTCTTTATTTGTTAATTCAATGATCTCTTCTATTTTGTGCAAAGTTCGAGATTCTACATCGAGCTCTAAATCTTTAAATCTTAAAAGGAGTTTATTTTTATGTTCTTCTTTTTGATTTCGTCTCAAAATTACACGCATTCTTGCTAATAATTCTTCGATGGCAAAAGGTTTTGGTAAATAATCATCTGCACCGCTATCTAATCCGGTTACACGATCCATGATGCTATCACGAGCTGTTAGCATAATAATAGGTGTTTCTTTTGTTGCACGCAATCGACGGCATACTTCTATCCCGTTCAGATTAGGAAGCATTAAATCAAGAAGAATGATGTCATAATTATGATTAAGAGCGGTTTCTAATCCTTTTCGTCCATCATACACAACATCTACTGCATATCCTTCATATTTTAGTTCTAACTCTAAAAATTCTGCTAAACTTTCTTCATCTTCGATAATTAAAATACGTTGCAATACTATCACTCCTATACGGCAAGGTGAATGAGTAATCCAATTCCAAATAAAATGGAAACAATTTGATGAGCTTTTCGATACGTTATATATTTTTTCTTATTTTTTAGTTTGTGTAATAGAATCCCTGCTATCGCAACAAGAACTAATCCTATCAAGGTGAAAATTCCACTATAAATCCGAATCATATGACTGCTGCCTACCATTAAAAAATATATACCATGACAAGTAGCAACTGAAAAAACTGCATATCCGATAAACGTATGATATTGCTTTAATAACATGTAAAGTTCTTTTGTGTATTTTGCAACCGTTATTTTTCTTTTATGAAAATATAACCAAATATTACGAAATAACCATAAAGAACCTGCTGCAATCGCTCCATATTCTGCAAAAGAACCAAGATTTTTATTCAGTCCTTTTAATACTATTCGATCTCCTACCATGAAATCCAACACTAACATTGTAACACTAAATGCAATAATACAAGACCCTATAATTTTTATAGATAAATGAAAAATTTGATTGAATAGACTTCTTGACATTTTCATTCCCTTCTCCCTGTGATTATGTAAAGTAATTGTTGATTTATATTTTAACCACAAAAAAAGAAAAGACCATGAAAGAAAGATTAAAATTAAATGAGAAAGTGGATAATCGATTTTTAAAGTAGATATAGAAATAAGAAAATTTCTGTTTGTCTTTTCCAAATAGACGTTTCACTTTATTGGAATTTCATTTAACTTGATGTCTAGATAAAGCACATTTATAAACTTGAGACCATATATGTTAGTTACTTTGTAGTTGTTGAAAATTTATAAGTAAGTTGTTTTAAAATAATGCTCTGTTAAATAGTGTTGTTGCATTTCTTGTTAAATTAACTGACAAGTTAGCTTAGCAAGGAAGGTTTAAATCTCTCGTTTTTGCTAAATTATTAACATTATCTATCGTTTAACAGAGTCAAAAGTAAAAACATAGAGATGAAGAAATCTCTATGTTTTTATTATTAGATTTATAATAGGAATCATACCATTCTCCCTAAAGACTATTTATATGGAAATTTAGAACGTTCAACAAATGATCGGAAATCATCTGTATTAGCGATCATTTCCCCCCACTGCATAAAATCTTCGTCAGATAATTTCCATGTGTGTTTCTCCGTATCATGGCGTACGACAGCAAAATTATGTTTATCAGTAGAATAGATTTTAAAACCATTCTTTTTACAGCTGTCTATAAAAAAATAATCTTCAGCTCTATTTACTTTTTCAAATTGAACTTTTTTGAATACTTCTTTTTTAAAGATTAGAGTAGCTCCTGCTACAGAATCAGTAAATGCTTTTTCTGTATTTGATACTAACATCAAAGCTTTTTTATTCTTAAAATAAACATAATAAGAGCTTTTTCCTAAAACAGAAATTTCTGTATTTTTAAATTCGTGCATCGCATGAGCTAAGTAATATGGACCATAGTAATCATCATCATCAAATTTGGCTATATGATTATATTTAGATTTTTCTACTCCAAAATTTAAACAATCGCCTAAAGTTGCCTGTTCATGTAGTTGATACACACGGATATTATGATAACTAACAGCCTTTTTTTTCCATTTATTTAGATCCATAGTATCCTTATTTAAAATAATAATTAATTCTTTATCTCTCCATACTTGCTGTTCATAGTTTCTGAAAACGTTCTCTATATACTCCTCTCTTATTGTACAAGTAATAATTGAAACCATTTACGTTCCCACTCCTAACATAATATAGATAACTTAGACAAAGAAAGTGTATAAAATAACGATTAAAACTTTGCGATTTATTTTAGGAAACCCACTCTATTGTAATTTTTTCCAAAAATTTTCTCTACGACATAAACCAAATTGCTATACTTTCTTAGTTTTTTTATTTTATTGATATCCGATAGAAGCTCATTTTTCTGCTCTAAGTCAAAACCGGCTGCTTCTAATATATTTATATGTCGAATATCAATCTTTAACAAAAGTGCAATAGTCTCTAGAATTTCAGTGAACTTTTTTTGAAAAGATAGTGAATCATTTGGGTGATTTTGAACGAGTAACTTATACTCGCCTAATACTTTGTTCATCATTAATAAATCTGTAATTCGGGCAAGCTCTAGACCTAGGATAAGAACATCCACGTCAGGATGTTTTAGCGTGAATAAGTGGTAATTTCCCGTCGCTTCTTTCCATCTGCTTTCTCCGACAGGATGCTCTTGATGATAAGCCGTAACAGTATTACTAACTAAATATCTAGCTCCAGCCTTATACAAGCGATATCCTAACTCCCAGTCCTCATAACCATAATTTATAAACTCTTTGTCGAATGGCCCCACTTGTTCAATTAATTTTTTACGTACGGAAACATTTCCGGTTAAAAAGGCCATCCACGGGAACTGAAATCCATTTAATTGTGCATCAAAATTTTCTTGTATTGTATTATACCACTGTGATGAAGGAGTCTTAACCTTTAATTCTCTATAAAGCTTAGTATCAATATCTTTTCTTTCTAATAGCGGATAAGGAGTAGAAATGTTGGAATGCTTATAGTTTTCAATTCGGTCGTAGAGCACTCGGTCGTTTTTTGCCATAGTGGATATTTCTTTTATTTGTTCTTGACTAAATTCCGAAAATATACAAGAATATACCGCGTTATAATACATAGCTCCTGATAAAACCAAGTTATCCATTGATTGATGATAATTAAAATGATTTTCAACAAATTCAGGCTCTGCAATCATTTCTGCATCTAAAAATATAAGAACTTTCCCTCTTGAATATTTCATTCCAACGTTTCGAACTTTCGCTCTGCCAAGATTTCGTTGGCATTTAATATACTTAAAATGATAAGAAAAATGATGCTTTCGTACCATTTGTAAGGTTTGATCAGTTGAAGCATCATCGATAAAGAGGACTTCCATTTTCGAAAGGTCAAATGTTTGGTTATTTAAAGAATATAAAGTTAATAAATTTAGCGGGTATTTATTATAGGAAGGAATAATAATGCTTACTTCTATATCATAATCTTTATTCCGTTCGTTTTTATTTCGACTAGGGATATTCAGATTTTTTTCATCCGTAGGCTTATATAATTTAGGCCTAAATTCTCTGTTCTCCATCTTTATTCTCTCCTCTCTCCTTTCCAAGCTACTACTAGTTAATGCAAAAAAAGGGGAAAAAGATTGGACAACATCACTAGGTAAAAGAGCTTTTTAGCCAAAGACTTTTCGATTGTAGTAATAAGAACCCTCGAAGTAATACGTCATTTTTGAGTACACTTACATAATAAATACTTCTTCTTTATATATCCTCTTCTTGTCTATTAATTAATATTTGGATTTCTAAAACCTTGTATAATTTTTCATTGTAATAATCGAAAAAACAATATATTGGCATGACATCTAAAAGGAACACCATACCACAAAATGATAGCATAATCACTCGAAGTTCTATTTACATACAAAATAAGAGTAAAAGAATTTACCAAATAGAAGATTCTTTTACTCTTATTTTGCAGATTTATTTTAAATAAATGAATTGAAATATTTTCACTTTGTTGCGTTATCCGTTTAATATGTCTGCAAATTGAACCAACAAAAATATATCTTATATTAAACAGGTTGAGAAATTGGTAAATAAATTTCAACCGATGTCCCTACTCCAACTTTACTTGCTATATGAATTCTTCCTTGATGACTTTCAATAATTTTATAACTAATCATTAGACCAAGACCTGTCCCTTTTTCTTTCGTACTATAAAAAGGTTCTCCGAGTTTTATAATCCTTTCTTCCGGAATCCCTAGTCCCTCATCTGAAATACAAATAACTACCTCATTGTCGTTTATTTTTTTAGCAGTAATTATGATTTCCCCTCCATTTGGCATTGCTTCAATAGAGTTTTGTAAAATATTGATAAATACTTGCTTTAATTGATTTTCGCAGCAATCAATATATAAGAAGTCAGGATTTGATTGGCATGCAATGTGAATATTTGTCATAATTGCCTTTGTGTTAATTAATGACACAACATTTTCTAATATAAAACAAAGGTTCTTCCTTTCGAAAGAAGTAATCTCAGGTTTAGCGATTGATAAAAATTCATGAATGATAGATTCGATTCGCTCAATTTCAGAAATCATGAGTCGAAAAAATTCTGTATCATGTCTTTCTCGAGTTTGTAATAATTGTATAAATCCTTTAATGACAGTTAGAGGGTTTCGTACTTCATGCGCAACTCCTGCAGCAAGTTGACCAACCGCAGCTAATGTATCTGATTTATTTAATAATTCTGCTGTCTTTTTCTTCTCTGTAATATCACGAACCATAACCATAACTTTATCTGTTAAAAGTGGCAAACATCTCGCTTCAAAAAAATAAGTACTATCATGCATTGGTAAGGAATACTCTATAATTTCCATAGAATGTTTCTGTTGTATTTTTGCAATTGCTTCGTTCAGCTGCTCGGCGACATCTGAAGGTAAAACATCTTGAAATTTTTTTCCCATAAATTGTTCGACAGGTACATAAAACTTTGATGGGCAGCCTGCTTTATAGTCAACGATTGTTCCATCAAAATTTGTTAAAAAACATAAATCTGGAAGTGCTTTGAAAATTAATTCTAATTCTGAGGATTTTTGTATGAGCTCCTCCTCAATCTGTTTTCGATGTGTAATATCAACACCAACTGCCCAATAGCTATATCCAGGGACAGGAAATTCCTCCGATATATTTGACCACATAATCGTTTTCTTATCACCATTTTTACAAGTAAGTGTCATTTCCCAATCTCGAAAATTTTTACCCCGTATGGAAAATTCATGTTGCATTTGTTTTCGATATACTTCATCCGGATAAAGTAACTCTAATGCGTGAGGATTTTTAATAATTTCAGCTGCACTATAACCCGTTACTAGTTCGCATTCTCTGTTCCATACAACAAAAGTTCCTTCTTCATCAAATGCGTCCACCATAACAGGCATGTTTTGTAAAATGGTATATATATTTTTAGCAGGTATCGACTGATTTTCCTCGAGTTGCTGCAATTTATTCATTCCGATATCGGTCATAAACGCTGCAAGGGATTTGAAATATGTTGTGCAAGGCTCAACTTTATTTTTAGGAGCAAAAATGATGAAATCTCCAATGGTGTGTTCATTTATTATAATTGGGACATGAATTTCTATATGTAAATTTAAATCGATGGATTGTATGCCGTAATGAAAGAATGCCTCTCCATTACAATCAAGAAGCTGATGTGAAATATGTGTTAAAAGATAAAATTGTTCTGCTATTGTTTGTATTTCCTTAATATTAATAAGTTCCCTAAGCCGGTACATATACTCCCACCTCTACCTCTATATATATAATTTAAATGTATTTATATTAATTTTTTAATTATGTCTAATTTTTAATTTATTTAGCTTTTTTATTATACGAATTATATTCATCAAGGTACATAGAAAAAGAAGAGTTATTTAGAAATTTTTTGTTTTTTAATAGAATTGAGGAGGAAAGTGGATAAAAACAAAAAAAAGAGAACAAATTCCAACAAAATTTGCTCTCTTTTTCGTCATTAACTATTTATATTATTTAAGACATAGCGTCGAAGGGCATAAGCAACACCGTGGTCATCATTTGAAAGTGTTTTGTAACGACAAATTGCCTGGATTTCTTCTACTGCATTGCCCATTGCGATAGATATGCTAGCTTTCTCCATCATAGACATATCGTTTAAACCATCACCAATTGCAACAGTATGTTCTCTTAATATACCAAGATGGTTAGCTAGCGTATATAATCCATTTCCTTTTTGAGCATGGATATGATTGATTTCAAGATTGTGCCAGTAAGATGCAGTAATTGATAATTCCTTATTATTGATGAATTGATCTTTTAATAACTTTAAATTGTCCTTCTGATACGAGAATGGTAGTATTTTATGAATATGAATTTGCTTTGAAAATAGTGGTTTGCAACTTGCAATTTTTTTAATTTCAGTATGCTGTAAATATAAAGCTGCTATATGTTTCAGTTCTTCTTTATCAGCATGTGAATCAGATTCTATTATAAAATCCATCTCAAATTGAACGCTTTCTTCACCATATTCTGGAACGTATACACCTTGATCTGTATACAATTGATAAAATATATTTCTTTCTTCTAGATAATCAACAATTTCTTTCGCATGTTCAGTTACGATTGGATATCTTTGCAACATTTTGTTACTTGAATACAAAATTGCACCGTTTTCGGCAATGATTGGACATTTTAGATTTGCTTCTTGCAAAAGTTTTTGGACATCTATTATAGAGCGCCCTGTACAAATAGTTACAACATGTCCTTTTTCCTGACATTCCTTAATTGCGGTAACATTTTCTTCACTAATTACTTTCTTTGATGTAAGAAGAGTTCCATCTAAATCAATTGCAATAAGTTTCATTCGATCCCCTGCTTTCGTTTCTGTATAACGAGTGATATCGTTTTCATATATGAGTATATTTTTGTTCGTATTCAACAATATCTTAGTTATAATTTATGAAACGCATTTCAGGTCAAGGATTAAATGTTTTTTTCTTATAATAAAATTATCAATATGCGCTAAACACAAATAACGTCATGATTTGAGTGACGTTATAAAGGATATTTCTCTTGATTATCAAAAAATAATCCATGCCTGTTTTGTAAAAATGAGATTCATTTAGACATATGAATTCTCTTATTCATCTATTTTATAAAATCGAATGGAACAATTTAAATGAGAAACTAGTCCTTTTAGTTGACCTCTTTAATTTTCTCTAAATAAAAAATGTATAAAAACATGAATGGAAATGATATTTATTATCAATAATATAAATAATACAAGGGTAACCTACATTGTGGTTACCCCTAGAAAATTAAACTTCTGGTACAAATGTTTTGCAATCTGTTTCTTTACTATCAGATGCTTGTTTACCTGTATGACTTACTACATAAATAGATTCTGCATTGCACTTATTTCCATTTCCCCAGTACGTGCAGTTATTTACTTCACAAAGAACATCTTGAGCCATAGTATGACACCTCCTTTTTGTTTAGTATTAACAGCCTTGGGAAGTGTCATACTGTTTCGTGTATATTTGCCTAGAAAGATAATGGTAATTCCTCTAATGATCTCATTAAATAATTACCACTCCACTTTATGTCCTCTCTTGTTCCTTTTATTTTAAGATTAGGCATTCGGTGTAATAAGGTAGGAATTGCAATTTTCGCTTCTAAACGAGCGAGCGGCGCACCAAGGCAGAAATGAATGCCATGTCCAAAAGAAAGATGACGGTTATTTTTTCTTGTAATATCAAAAACATCAGCGTTTGGAAATATCTTTTCATCGCGATTGGCAGAAGCTAATGAAATGATAATCGCATCTTTTGGCTGAATGTTTTGACCATGTAATGTAAATGGTTCCGTTGCCCAGCGCATAGTCGTTAATTCAACAGGGCTGTAAAAACGTAATGATTCTTCAATTGCTGAATCAATTAAATCAGGATTTTGTCGCAGAAGCTGCAACTGATCAGGATGCTCAAGCAACGCTAACATCATGTTTGTAATTAAATTGACAGTTGTTTCGTGTCCAGCAACGATAAGCAGCATAATCATCGAACTTAATTCTGGAGCACTTAATTTTGTTCCTCCGCTTTCTACTTGTATTAATGCACTTACTAAATCATCTGAAGGATTTTCTCGTTTTTTATCTATTAAATATTGTAAATAGTGAAGAAATTCACCTAGTTTTTTATCGACTTCAAGAATAGCTTCTGGCGTCTCTGGAGAATCGATAACCGCATGTGACCATACTCTAAATTTATCTCGATCTTCTTGTGGGATACCAAGCATCTCGCTAATCACAATAATTGGCAGCGGGAAAGCATAATCGTTTACGAGGTTTATAGTGTGCTGGTGTTCTACTTTATCTAGTAAAGCATCAGCAATGGATTGGATACTATCTTTCAGCTGTAAAATCATCTGCGGAGTAAAAGCTTTTTGAACAAGGGACCTTAAGCGACTATGGTCAGGTGGATCAGAGTTCAGCATCTGTTTTCTCAAAAATTCTCCATTTTTTAGTGTAAAAGAGGCTTCAAATTCTTCTTTACTAAACACACTTTCAGCATTTTTCAGTAATCGTGCATCTTTCAAAAGACTCACTGCATCTTCATATCTTGTAATAAGCCAATTTTGAGGATATACCGAATAGACAGGATGAGATGCACGTAACTCTTTGTAAATGTCATATGCTTCATGCTTAAATTTTGATGAAGTTAATTGTATCTCAGGCAATGTGTTGCGATTCATTTCATTGTTTGAAGACATACTTCCAACCTCCATCTTTAGAAATATTTGGTGACCATAGCACCTAATGACCATTATAACGCATTGAATTTTATAAAAGTTGAGAAAATTGCGACTGAATATTTCTTTTTATGTGGAAATAAAAAAAGAGATGTTCATATGCACACCCCTTGCTTTTTAATTTATATAATTCACTACTCTAACTTTACTATGTTAGGTACATCTTCCCTATCATATTTTTTTGTGTATGTATTTCCATCTGGAGTAACAAATAGTAAAGTAATTTTGCCACAAACACTGGAGTAAAATTGAAACTCTCCTTGTGAATTTGTAACAGTTCGTTCCTGATTAGTGATTGAATTTTCATAAACTTTCACGTTAGATACAGGTTTATTCTTATCATCTACCGCAACAGCTTTGATTTGAACAGCATTAGCTCTACAATCTAAGTCGTTTTCATTATTCATTTTATTAAATACAGCAATCACTATTCCAAAAGCAATTATTACAATACATGTAAAAAAGGCTATTACTCTTCTTTTCTTCAAAACAGATCGCCTCTTTTGTTTAGTATTCATACATACTTTTAGCTATCATAGTTATGGTAAGAAGAACTATTACTTTTTTGGATTTTGATTTGTTTTAGTTGTGCCACAATCATAATGCTAATGACAACGAGTAAAAACCATGAACTAATTTTCCCAATGTGAACGAGTTTCCATGTTCCATGTTGATTTGGATATTGCCACGCTCCAAAAAAAGTTGCGATATTTTCTGCAATCCAAATGAAAAAACCAATCAATAAAAACGAAAGAACAAGCGGCATTTTATATGTAATTTCCTGCACAGAGAAATGCACATAAGTGTGAAAAAAGACCACAAATAATAAGGCCGTTAGAATCCAGCGGAAATCATACATAAAGTGGTGTGTGAAAAAGTTGAAATAAATCATTGCTCCCAGTGGTATCGTCCATATCGCTTTTGGCCATCCTTCTACTTGCAAGTGTAGCCTGCGCCATGCTTGACATATATAACTAGCAACACTCGCATACATAAAACCACTATAAAGTGGCACTCCCATTACCTTTGTCCATGCTTGTTCTGGATAGGACCAAGAACCATGATGTACTTTATATATTTCTAATGCTAACCCAATGAAGTGGAAAACGGTAATCACTTTGAGCTCGTCTTTTGTTTCTAACCCGGTTTTATACATTCCATATTGAATGAGAAGGCAGATGAGTAAGATAAAATCATAACGGTATAGACCAGGAATATGGATCAGTTTTGAAAGAGCAAGTGTCAAAAAGATCAGTACAGGAAAAACGCATGAAAGAGCTTGTTGATAACCAAAATAAAATAATTGTCGTAAATATACCATTCTTACTCTCCTTGAATCGTGTAGTAGCTGTTTGAAAACTACAATATATTTCATTTTTAAAGATTTCTCTACAATCTTCATCTTCAGAAATATCTGGTAAACTTACCATTTAATCATCATTATAACGCATTTAATTTTATAAAAGTTTAGAAAATTGCAATCATATATTACTTTTTATATGAAGATAATAAAAGGAGATGTTCACATATTAAGTAGTTCCGTTTTTGTGGAGAAACATTATAAGATATTAATTAATAGCGTACCAATTAACAGATTGACCACGATCTAGGCGGCTAATTGTAGTGAAATTAAACCTGTTAAATATCTTCGATAAATAAAAACCACAAAGGAAAAATATCCTTTGCGGTTTTCTTATTAATTTATTTGCTAATTTTAATGCTAATAAGTATGTTGTTTTTTATGTTTTTTATGTTTTTTATATTATTTAAGATATTCTCTACGTTATCGGAACTACTTATTGACATATACATCTCCGTTCATTTGTTATCATTTTTCTGGCTGTGCTAATCGTACACTATAAGACCTCATGGAATGTAAAGACCCTGTCATATGAAAAATCCCTTTTTGTATTAATGATTTCAGGCGATATTCAATAAAAGCATCACCTACGCATTGCTCGAAATGTCCTAAAACTTCTCCGACTAATCGAGAAGCTTTATAAAATTGATCTGTAAAACCATCAGTTTCTAAACTTTTTGCACATTGTACGATGAAATGATCGATATAATCTTCTGAAACAGAAACAACACGATTATTCTCCCAAATACGTAAAACATCGTAATCTTCGCGTAATGCTTTCCATTCATTTTCAAGTACTTGTCGCTCTTCTTTTATTAAAGGAGATTGCTCTTTATATGCTTCGCGTATTGCCATTAACCTGTTAGGAGCAAGTTCTGCGGTATGGCGTACTGTATAATCCAAATTTGGTGTGCGGAATAACTTATCAAAACCATCAGCTGTATTCACGACATATATATCATGAGTAGCCTCTTTTAGTAAAAATAAAACAAAAATAAGTCCTACATGTTCATATGCATTGTTCCCTGTCCAAATTGTAATCGGAATATGAGACGGAATCGCATATAATTTCTCTAAAGTTACTTTCATTTCTTGCAAATATTCTTCATACAAGTAGCCTTCTATCGGTAATTTCTCCTGAAGCCATTGCTGACGCGCCACTTGCCCTGCCTCTTGATCTAAGTGAAAAAGAGGACCAACAGAAAAAGCATCGGAAAATAACAAAACATACTCTTCTTGAATGTTAGCTTCTTTTAGAGCGTGTTTTAAAGAACCTGCTGCTGAATCACCAAAAGCGATATGAACATGCTTACTTTTCGTAATATCAGTCTTTTGTATGTACTGTTGAATTAGTTCTTTTGGTATATTTGTAAGTGAAGTTAATGTTTCTTTATTAAAATGTGTTTCTAGTGAGTGAAGTTGTGTGAGTAAATTAAAGAGCACCTCTTTTGCTTCTTCTTCAGTTAAATGTTCGATTGTTTTTTGTAAGTGTTTGAGCATAGTTTCTCCTTTATGAGTGTATTTTCATTACCATTTCTCTAAGTATGTAATTAGCGGAAACTTTACTTTATCCAAGTACCTCTTCAAATCAAGGGATTTTATGAGTAATATATTTGATATATTAATTATTATATAGTAAAAACCCGCAATGCCCCATCAATTGTATGAAGGGAAATTGCGGGTTTTTATATTTGTACAAACATATTCTCTATGCATTATAACGATTTTTTCTTCGTTCCATTCTCGTTTGTCCATGTCCTGTTCCAGTATTGTTATGTTGTTCTGTTTGCGTTGTATGGTAAGTTGGTGTTCTCTCTTCATAGTTTCGTTCATACGGACGAGTTTCTCTTTGTTTGGAAGATTTTTTACCGAACTTGAACATTTTAAATTTAATTCTTGGTAAACTCGGAATACGAATTTTAAATGTAGGTCTCATTCGCTTCTTTTTTTGTTTAAATGCGCTTGTTTTGTCTTGTCCGTTACGACTGTTATCACGATATAGTGCATTTGCAAGTAATCCGCCAATTAAAAATCCTGCTACTAGAATAAGTAAATACAATCGTTCTGTTGTGAGTAGGTTCATCATCCGTCCTAGAACCGCTAATGAATGTACTTGTTTTATATCCCACAACATTGCGCCCCATAATGCGAGTAATCCTAGTGTAATGGCATATGTACGGAATCGGAATAAAAACGGGATCACAGCAATACATGCAGCAATTTTTGCGTTTGCTACTAAGGAGCTGGTTGTTACGAATTGATTCCAAATAGTCAGCAAGAGTGTGATAAATGCTGTATAAGCTACCCAACTAAATATTCGTGAATGCATTCGTTTTGCATGATAACTTCCAAAACTAGTTAAAAACAATAATCCTCCCATAAATAATGATAATTGTAGAGGAATTTGTTTCATTATACCTGCAACTGGGAACAGGACGCTGAGCACCATTAACAGTACATCAAGTTTCTTCACAATTCTCAATCCCTTTCAGCTTTCTTTCTAGCTTCTATATAATACTGGTATTTTTCTGTTTTGTATATGTACAATCAGCTAAACAATAACATGCTTACAAAACATCTTAATCCTATTCATGCCAAAAAGTAAACAAAAAACTCAATGATAATTGACAATAGATTACTATTTTTATATTAAGAAATGACAAATCCCACTCTTTCCAAATAAGCGGGATTTGTACATAATCGTATGTAAAGTTACATAATATCTTTTCGATATAGATTGATTACATCTTTTAAAGCTGCTGCTGCAGCTCCTCGTGGATTGGAAGCTCCGCCGATGGAAGAAACTGTCCCCATCGTATCCGTGTAAAAGGTAATTCCTTTTTCAGTTCCTATAACACTTGCTAGTGAGTGGTTCGGGTCTACTGCATATGGTTGTACTTCAAGCCGCACTTCTCCATCATCATCTGTATATGCTCTCGCTATTAGTTTCATTTGTTTTCCTTGTTCTTTTACTTTTTGTATATCCTGTTTTGATAGATTTTCTATTCCTTTAACAGTAATATCTTCAAGTGAATATTCTGTACGCAGCAAACTATTCGCGAGTAGCAATAACTTACAAGCGCTATCCATGCCGCTTACATCTAATGAAGGATTTGTTTCAGCGATTCCTTTTTGCCGCGCTTGTTGCAACGCTTTTTCGTACGAAGTGTTATCTTCATGCATTTTCGTTAAAATATAATTTGTTGTCCCGTTTAAAACTCCTTCGATGCGTTCAATCTTGCATCCCGCTAAGCTGAATTGACCTATATCTAATGTAGGAAGTGCTGCGGCTGTCGCTCCGCTATAGCGGATGCGTACATTTGCTAATCTAGCCGATTCGTTTATTTCTTTCCAAGACGTGACAAGTGCTCCTTTGGAAATAGAAACAATATCCATGCTGCTTTCAATAGCTTGTAACATATTTTGTTTTCCTGGTTCGCCATTTTCGAGATTGGTTGGTGTAGATTCAACTAAAACATGACCATTCATTTTTTCATTATGAACCGAATGTTGTTCTATGTATTTGTGTAAGGCTACTGATCCCCCGCCTAGTGTAAGCAAAGTATCGATACAAAGTCCCTCTGGATGATATAATTTTAAATCACGTCCAATAATACCAACAAGGATTAACTCTAAACCGAATTCTTTTCGAATAAAGGGTGCTTTTTCATGAATGAGTTTTACAAATTCTTTTCCAACAGTGCCGTAACCGGCAAGTATTAGTTTTATCTGTATAGTATCCTCCGTAAACAACTTCAATAGTTTTTGCTTTGTTATTAAAATTTCTTTATAAATAAGGAGGATATACACTCTTACATCATACGCATAATCCTCTCATTATTATAGTATAGTTAATTTATCTTGTGTCTTTTGAAGTTTTCTTTTCCAATGATAAGTATAAAACAAATTGCGGTCCAATTGGTCCCATTCTACGATGGCCTCTATCTTCAAATCCAACTTTTACATATAATTTTTGAGCGGGAATATTTCTTTCATTGACTGCCAACACAATTTCTTCTATGTTCGGAAAATATGAATCTATATAATGTGGTAACTGATATAACGCTTGTTTTGCATATCCTTTCCCTTGTTCTGTGTAATCGATTGAAAATGAAACAAGCAGTAAAGAATTTTCTTTATTTGTATATTCTTGTACACGACTTCCCGATTGCAACGCAAAAATACCGACTGGCTTGTTATCAGCTAAAATAACAATAGGATTTCGAGTTGGATTTTGTTCTACTTTTTTGAGTAATTCCATTGGATGGGCTGTAAATTGCACTTGTTCTTCAGGTAAAGTAAATGTTTGCAAAGATTCTTTAAATTTTTCCGTATATGGAACGAGTTGAATAGATCCATTTATTTGCATGACATATATTCCTCCATTTACAAAAACGTATGTTTTCTTTTATACAAAATCATATAATATTTTTATGAATAAATAAAATATTCGATTTTTCCCCAAAAATAATCCCCGTGCTATATAACACGGGGATTATTTTTATCGTTTTAAATTTTGATTGGATTGATCAACCTGTTCTTGTTTTAGTTCACTTTGTTCGCCTTTTTGTAATTGTTGATCGTTTTCTTTAGTTGGATTGATCTGTTTCTTTTCAAATACATCATTTGGTACTTGCGGCATTACACGCCCGACAATTGCTGCGAGTTCATCGAGAATTCCTTTTCCTGCGTTTCCTTCCTTTATTTGTTTGCCCATTTCTTTTAAGCGCTGATACGTATCGATATCTGCTACAACAACTGCATTTGCTCCGAGTGGATCATGTTTTAAACTCTCTGCTACTGAATATTTGATTGTCTCTACTCGAGAGCGATCTAGTTTTGCGTCAACATCAATTCCAACAACTGCATATCTTCCAAGTACAACTGCTGTTGCATCGTTTACACCCGGTACGCTCGATGCTAATTTTGCTAAGTGATCCGCCACTTTTTCATCTGATTTATATGTAACATCTTGATTTGTTTCGTTTTTTGTTGAAATCAATTTAGCATTCGAAGTTGGACTTGGACTTGGACTCGCTGCATTATTGTTCTTTTTTGTATTACAGCTCGCTAATAGAAGCAAACAGATACAAAAGTAAAAGATTTTTCTCAAAGGTGTCACTCCTATTCATTAATCATAAACTTGTTCTACACTTTGTAGTTTTTTCACCTTTTCTTCCGTGCCATTATTGGCATTAATAAAGATTTGATATGTGTCTTTGCCAAGTGTTCCTAAAAATTCATAACATAGTACTTCTTTATGCAAGTCATTTACAATAACTGCTTCACGCTCTTCCATAACTTTCAAATTCGGATTGATTTTCTTTCGTGCATCCGAAGCCGATAGTGTTGGTTTTGGAATTTTTATATCTTTACGAGAAGCTAAATAGTCTTTTGCCGAAAAGCCAACAATCGAACCGTCATCGAGTGCGATTTTCATTTGAATGGACTCTGGATATATACGTACGTTGTCCCGATTAGTTACGAATGTGAAAACGCCGACAGAGTCGTATTGTGAACTTTCATATAACTCCATATTTTTGAATTTATTTTGTTTTAAAAAGGAAAGTCCCTTTTCTCCTGCTTCATTTAAGCTCATTTTTTGTTCTTTAATTTCCCGATTGCTCATGACCCAAATTGGATATCCACCTTGTTCAGTAATGTCCATATTCGTTTCACTATTTGTCTTTGGATCTTTCACAGTAATGCTATAAAATTTTTGTTTTGCTCCCTTGCTGCTTTTTTCAACAGAAATCTTTTCATCTCCCTTTAAGCTCAGAAAAGATTTTGCAATATTTATTGCTTGGTCTTCTGAAATTTTTGGACCAGATATGTGCGTTTCGCCTTTTTTTTCTTTTTCTAAACTTGTAAACGTTGGTCCAAAATGGCTTTGTGAGTAAGATTGACTGTTTTTTTCCACTGTTTTAAATCCATCGATAATCGTGTTATCAGCTGGGTTATTATTAGAAGCAAGGGCTAGTTCAACATCCATCCAACGTAAGTTATTTTTTAAGGCCAGATGCTGTACTTTGCGCAGTTCATCTTGAATATTTGCAGCATTATTGTATAGCTGCTGGAGTGTATTATATTCTTGGTCATTTAATGGTTCTTTATCTAAATCGCGTATAGCTGTACGATAACTAAAATCTCCGATATTTGCTAGAAATTCTTCTGTTTTATTAAACGGGAGCAATGTAAGTGGTAATTGGCCAATATCAGAATGCGCCTGAGATGTGATACGCCACACGTCAGCTAATGCAGGTGATAATGATGTTCGTGAATTCATTGCTAATGTTGTCCCAATTTTATCGTGTAATAAATCAACTTGATACGCTAAATCATGAAAAGCCCGCTGGTAGTTGTTTTCAGCGTGAATTAAAACAGCATTTTTTTCTTGATGCTCTTTATACCCCCAATATCCTGTACCTACAACTCCAATTGTTAATAAAACGATAATGAAACCTCTAAACATATCTCATCCACCTCCTAACGACAAAAAATGTGTCTTCCAATTTTTTTGATTTGCGGACGACTCCAAATCCATTCGCTTGTTGCTGTATCTGGATTAAAGTAATAAATCGCGCCATCAGATGGATCCCATCCGTTAATCGCATCAAGTACAGCTTTTTTTGCTGTTTCATTTGGTGTTAAATTAATTTGTCCATCCGCAACAGCAGTAAAGGCACGCGGCTCATAAATCACACCTGCCACTGTATTTGGAAAAGACGGGCTGCTGACGCGATTTAAAATAACAGCTGCTACGGCAACTTGTCCGATATAAGGTTCACCGCGAGATTCTCCGTATACAGCATTTGCTAATATTTTAATGTCATTTTGTGAATATCCATTTGGAACATTTGTACCTTTATTTGGCGCCGGTTTGTTATTTTGTTTATTTGCTGTGTTATTTGGTTGTTTTTCATATTTTGTAGCTTTAACGAGTTTTTGTTTTGTAGCTGTACCTGCAAGTCCGTCAACCGGTAACCCAAACTTTTCTTGAAAATTCCGAAGTGCCCAATATGTACCCCATCCAAAGACACCATCTACTTTTCCATTGTAAAATCCAATATACTTGAGCCTTGATTGTAGTTCGATTACATCTTCTCCAGAGGCTCCTTTTTGAATGACTTGATTAGAAAAAGCCCCTACTTCCTTCTCATGAACACTACTTACTAACAAAGCGGCCGCAAATGTAACGAGTAAAAGCGGTACTTTGAAGAAAGCTTTACGATGCATAGTTCAACCTCCTTGAATATGACGATGATTTCAAGGTTATTTTTTGTAAATGATGCGGTTTTATGTAAGGAAGACAAAAAAAGGCAAATTCATATGAATTCGCTTAAGTGTAAACACTATAGAAAATGCTATAAAATGAAACTTCCATCAGTGGGGGGGGCTTTATACCCTACTGATGGTTAGTTGAACCAATCGTGCTCTTACGGGCAGTATTCCTCCACCTATTTTCTTCCCTTTCTCTGCATCTTGAGGTGGAGGTCTTACTGCCCAAAGGTAGCGGGATAAAGGAGCTTAATATGAAACCTTTATATACACGTTTAATTATATGTATCGGACTTGTTACAGTAGCTTTATTTATATACAGACCGTTTTCAATCATTCATGCTCAACCTCCATACGCAAAATGGGGAAAGCTTGCAGTGCAAAAAACGAAAGAAAAATACCCACAAGCTGATATTATCGATTATCTTCACATAGGAAGAAAACCAAAAACGGCAAATGTATCAGTTGAAAAATTTAAGTTGTGGTTGCGAGAGAAGAACGGAAAAGAATTTGGAGTATTTGTTGATGTAGAATTTGAAACAAAAACAGAGACATTTTTAAACATTCTTTTTAAAGAAACGCCGAGATAAGAAAAAACAAAATACCGTAACAGAAGAACAAGCATTATGTAGAGTGAGTCTACAAATGAACTGATGTTGTTTTAAAAATTCATGTTTAGAATGAATAATTACAGAAGTGTGTATTCTTAGCATTGCGGAACGTTGGCAGAATACACTAACAAAAACATTACTCATGCAATCAAATGTATCAAAAAACATGGACTTACAATCGTGTGTAAGCATTGTACAAGTTCTGTAAGTAGATTTGTCGTTTTACAATGCAATTTGTATAAAAAGGTTAGAATTTCTTTAAATATATATAAGGGCAGTTAATTACCGAAAAATAAAGCCTGTATCTACGATTACTTAGTAATCAAAGATACAGGCTATTTTTATTGTGTACTCTTTTTTAAACTAAAGCACCCGTTTGTTGAATATGAAATGTTTGTAGTAAAAGGTTTTATATTATTTAGTACTTTTTCATTCCTCTTTGTGAAGAATGTAATGATAATATTGTTGGTCTTCAATCTCTATATTTCCATTAAAACAAAAACCACATTTTTGAATTACTTTATTCGAGCTTACATTTTGAGGAAGAACAATGGTATTTAGTAGTTCAACATCTGTATTCTCAAACAAATATTTTACCAATCCTTTTACTGCTTTTGTTGTGTATCCCCGATTTCTGTAATGTTTTGAAATAGCAAAAGCGATTTCTCGGTTTGGTTCACTCAGCTCTTCTTTGATACCTGTATTGCAGAAACCAATAAATTTGTCAGTTTCCTTTAATACAATTCCTAACTTCAAATAATTTTGACCACCGATATTAGGTACAGCTGACAAAAACTCTTTATTGGATGGTACCTCATAATTTGTAACCCAGTTTAATCGTTGTTCTCTTGTTGAACGCCAATCTGGCAAAAATTCATAAACTTCAGGTTGTGAAGTAAGTTCATAAATAGCATCAACATCTTCAATTCTAAACTCTCTTAGTAATATTTCACCACAGTCTATTGTAAATAAATTGTTCATATCCATCCCCCAACTTATCCTTTGCAAACATTCATTCTGTACTAAGTTAATTTAGTACGTTTCTTGTAAATGTTTTATAAACAGTTTAAGCGGTACTAAGCCCCGCTTTGGCATTTGACTACTAATGACTGTAACTAACTCTAATTGAGGAACAATGATAATATATTGTCCGCCATATCCCATCGCAAAATATGTATGGTAGGGCATGTCGAAATTGTTTTGATCTAATACCCACCAATGATAACCGTATGCCCCAATATGTTCATATGTTGTAAATCTTTCTTGATGGGATTGCTCAATCCAGCTTGAAGATACAAGTTGCTGTCCGTTCCAATATCCATTTTGTAGACATAATAAGCCAATTTTCAGCATGTCTTCTGCTTTCATTTTCATGCCAAAGCCGCCAACAAAAATTCCCTGTGGATCTTGCTGCCATTCATAGTCGGTAATATGTAAAGGATCGAATAGATGTACCTTTGCAAATTGTTCCGTCGTCATGTTAGTTGCCTTTTGTACAATATAACTTAATAGATGCGAAGAACCTGAATTATAATTCATTTTTGTTCCAGGTCGATTTATCATTGGTTTCTTTAAAATATAATCTATCCAATGATCAGACTCGACAAAATCATTTGGGAAAACAACACCGTTTCCAAATTCCTGCCACTCCTCACCTGTTGTCATCGTTAATAAATGATATATAGTCAGGTCTTGCTTTTCTTTTGGTATATTTTGAATCCATTCTATTATGGGACTATGTATACCATTTATAAAACCTTTATCAATGGCGATTCCAATGAGAGTAGATACGATACTTTTTGTAATAGAATTGATTTTGTATAAGTTATGTGCGCATTGTTCTGTTTTATAGTACTTTGTAGTGAATTCACCACGTTGGTGAATTAAAAATGAATGTACTTTCTTTTTTTTGAGCATATTTTCTAATGCGTAAAAATCCAATATACGTTCCTCCGAATAAAGACTTTTTTACTAGTCTTTACTATACCATGAAATAATTATTAAAAAGAAAAGTCGGTAACTGATAATAGCTACCGACTTTTCTTTTACAATTTTGTCCGGATATTCCAAAGCTCTGGGAAGAAGGATTGATCCAACACACGTTTTAAATAAGAAACGCCTGAAGAACCGCCAGTTCCCATTTTATGTCCGATAATACGTTCTACAGTTTTCATATGACGGAAACGCCACTGCTGCAGCCAATCTTCGATATCGATTAGCTTTTCAGCTAATTGATATAAGTCCCAATATTTCTTTACATCTGAGTAGACTTCTAACCACGCTGCTTCTACTGTTGCATCTGCTTCATATGGTTGCGTAATATCACGCTGAAGCACATTTGGGTTAATTGGAAATCCTTCTTTTGCAAGGGTTTGAATCGCAACGTCATATAAACTCGGTGTATGAAGCGCCTTATGTAGACGAGCGTGCAATTCTGCATCTTTTTCATAGATTTTAAGAACATGTGGTGTTTTATAGCCAAGCGCAAATTCAATCATTCGATATTGATAAGATTGAAATCCGGATGCTTGACCGAGTGAATCGCGGAATTCAATATACTCAGCTGGTGTGAGCGTGGCAAGAATATCCCATGATTGAATAATTTGCGATTGAATTTTTGAAACACGTGCAAGCATCTTAAAAGCAGGTGCAAGTTTTTCGTTTTTGATTGATTCGATAGCTGCTTCTAATTCATGTAAAATTAATTTCATCCAAAGCTCACTTGCTTGGTGAATCACGATGAATAACATTTCGTCATGATGATCAGAGAGTCGTTTTTGGCTAGATAGTAAACTATCTAATTGTAAATATTCCCCGTATGTCATGTTATTACGAAAATCTGTATGAATCCCCTTCTCCATAATTACTTTTTCATTTTCTTTCATATGTGTACATCCTCTCTATGCAGTATAGGCTATTTTTATAATGGTTTTATTACAGCACGAACCGGGCTACCGTCTGCATCTGTTAGCGAAAGCGGCAGGGCAATAAGTTCGTAGTCTCCGTCTTGTACATTTTCTAGAACAACATTTTCTAAAATATGAATACCGTGTTTAAATAACTCATGATGTGCTGCTAGCTCTTTATCATCAAGCGGATCAACAGATGGGACATCTACACCGATTAAGCGCACTCCCTTTTCATGCAGATAAGGTGCAAGATCAGCACGTAAATACGGAATTGTTTCAGGAAATACGTGCTGATTTGTTTTTGATGAGGTCCGTAATAATAATCTACTTACTCCTTCTAAATCATGCGTTTTTAACTCTTTTGCTCCGATGCTTTTATAACCTGTCACATCAATAATTCGAGCAGGACCAATGTAGACGTTAATATCAAGATCACTTACTTTTTTACCATCATTATCAAAATGAAACGGCGCATCAATATGTGTTCCAGTGTGAATACTCATTGAAATTTTACCAACATTAACAGATCCACTTTGTTCTTTTGTCCATGACACTTCATAGGAAAAAGGCGTATCGCCCGGCCAAGTGGCAATATCATTGTTTAGAGGTTGAGAAATATCAATCCACTTGTTTTCTTTCATCCTTATGCCACAACCTCTCGCTTATTTTCAAATTGTTTATACTGCTCTTCCACCATAATCTTCTTCAAAATTTGTACGGCTTTCCATACTTCTTCATACGTGTTGTATAAAGCGACAGGAGCTAAACGAATACCATTTGGTGCGCGAAAATCAGGAATAATTCCATTCGCTTTTAGTGCCTTACAAATACGTGCTGCTTCTTTATGTTCTAAATAAATATGTCCGCCTCTTTTTTCATCTTCTAACGGATTACCAAGTGTAAAGCCCATATCTGTTAATTCATGATGTATTAGGTTTATCATATAGCGTGTAATATGAAGAGATTTCTGTCGTAATCGCTCTATGCCCGCTTCTTTAAAAATTTCTAAAGAACCGATAAGCGGAGCAACACTTAACACGTGTGGTGTTCCAATTTGATATGCACCGGCATGCCCGGCTGGCGTAAGTTCGTGTTCCATATCAAACTGTTTATCTTTTCGGGAACTAAACCAGCCTGCTAATCCTGGTAAACGATTAAAATGCTTTTTATTAACGTACAGGCCACCAACTCCACCTGGACCGGCATTTAAATATTTATAATTACACCAAACTGCAAAATCGACATCCCATTCTTGAAAGTGATGCGGAATAGAACCGATGGAATGACAAAGATCAAAGCCAATATGAATACCGCGTTTATGTGCTTCTTTCGTAAGAAGCTTCATATCTAAAATTTGCCCGCTTCGATATAACACGGCCGGTAGTACAATGAGCGCAATATCTTCTGTCATTGCTGCAATGATATCTTCTTCATTTAACATTCTTCCATCTCTGCTTTTCACTTGAACGAGGTGTTCAGCAGGATCTAGCCCTTTTAAACGAATTTGGCTTTGCAATGCGTAAATATCGGATGGGAATGTTAATTCATCAGCAAGGATTTTTGTTTTTCCTTCCTTTGGTTCATAAAACGTAGCGACAACTTGATGTAAATTTGTTGTCGTGGAGCCGGTTACAATTACTTCTTCAGGTGAAGCACCGATAAGTGGAGCGCTTAATTCTCCTAATTGCTCGGATAAGAAATACCATGGATGCTGTCCTTCTGTCCAACCATCAATGCCAAATTGTTTCCATGAATCTAGCAATGTTAATAAAGATTGTTCAGCTCGTTTTGATAAAAGCCCAAGTGAGTTTCCATCTAAATAAATTGTTCCTTCTTTTTTATAAAACTCATGTTGAAACGATGCAAGCTCATCATAAATGTCACATTGACGAGCATGCTCGTAAGATGGTTCAAATGGTTTTGAATACATTCTATCACCTTCTATTTAATTTTCTTTCAATTCTAATTAGTTAAAATATATCATCAAAACTGACATAGCGTCAATGACATAATGTCAGTTGACATTTAATAAATGTTTCACCTAGAATAAAGTTAAATTTTCTGATATTTCAACACAAAGGTGTGGTACATATGAGTAAAGATGTTTTCTCAGCTAGAAAACAACGTTCACTTGAAACAAAAAAGAAACTATTATTTGCTGGCCGTGAAGTCTTTATTGAACATGGATTTCAAAAAACAACAATTTCCCAGATTATCAAAAAGGCAGAAACAGGATACGGGACAGCATACGTATACTTTAAAAATAAAGATGATTTACTTATTGTATTAATGGATGATGTGATGAATCAATTTTATACAATCGCAGAACGTGTCTTTCAGCCAGTAACGAAGCAAGAAGCTCGTAGTATGATTCAGCAACAAGTGCGTGCATTTTTACAAATGGCGGAAATGGAAAGACAACTATTACAAGTGGTTGAAGAAGCAATCGGTGCTTCTGACGAAGTTCGGTACAGATGGAGCGCTATTCGAGAACGGTTTATTGAGCGGATTGTTCAAGATATTACGTATTCACAAAACAGCGGTTTAGCACGTAAAGATTTGAACTGTTTTTTAGTAGCGAGAAGTTGGTTCTTTGCGAATGAAATGTTTTTGTGGGAAATTGTTCGAAATGAACGAGATTTCTCTCTTGAAGATATTGTACATACATTAACGGAAATGTATATGGGTGGGCTTTATTCATAAAAACTAGTTTGTCTATACTGTTTAGATTATTTTAGGGAATAAAAACACTTTCGTATTATTTCCCTGGTAAGCGCATATTCCGACATGAAAAAAAGTAAATTCCCTAGAAATCTACTTTTTTACAGTACAAATATAAACGTGTATATGTTTCTATTTAATAAGCTATTGAATTTCTCCTTATCCTTTCGATATGATGAAATTAAACTTAATTTTAATAGAAAGAGAGAAACAAATGACAGAAAAAATCGTGATTATTACAGGTTCATCAAGTGGATTTGGACTCCTCACTTCATTAGAATTTGCTAAAAATGGCTATCTTGTAATTGCTACGATGCGAAATGTTGAAAAACAAACAGAGTTGATTGAAAAAGCTACATCGTTGCATATAGAACAAAATATAAAAATTCATCCGTTAGATGTAACTTCCGAAGAATCAATTGGGAAATTTACAATTTTTATAAACAATCTTGAACGGATAGATATTCTTATTAACAATGCGGGCTACGCAAGCGGTGGTTTTGCGGAGGAAATTCCAATTGAAGAATACCGTAAACAATTTGAGACAAACGTGTTCGGAGCTATCGCAGTAACACAGGCTATTCTTCCAATTATGAGAAGACAAAAACGAGGGAAAATTATTAATGTTAGTAGCATCAGTGGAAAAATGGGTTTCCCTGGCCTCTCCCCTTACGTTACTTCAAAATATGCACTTGAAGGTTGGAGTGAGTCCCTTCGTTTAGAAGTAAAACCGTTTGGGATCGACGTTTCATTAATTGAGCCGGGATCATATAACACAAATATTTGGGAAATCGGACAAAAACTCGCGGAAGCTACTTCCGAATCTGAGTCCCCCTACAAAGAATACATGAAGAAAATTGAACAACATATTCATAATGGGAGTGAAACTTTAGGAAATCCGAAAGATGTCGCTGAGAAAATAGTAGCTATTGCTGAATCGCAGCATCCAACTTTACGTTATCCAATTGGAAAAGGAGTAAAGTTAATGATTCTATTAAAAAATCTACTGCCGTGGAAATGGTGGGAGTTTCTCGTTTTAAGACGATTTAAATAGTGTGAAAAAAGATAGCTCATAGGCTGTCTTTTTTCACGCTACTCTTTATAGGTTCTGTTAAATTCCATTGTTGATTTTTATAACCATGAAAAAAAGACCGCAAATTACGGTCTTTTTACTAAACATTCAAATCTCTTTTTTTATAATAAACATAGGTTACGACTAAAAGTGATAGAATCAATATTAGTGAAATTACTACAAAGATTACATCTAAACCACCGCCATACATTACATTTTTCGCTTCAAAATATTTAAATGGTGTAAAATATCTTAAACCTTCCATATTCTCATTCAAATCAATAATGATTGATAACATATACGTAAGTAATAGGATTCCAGTAGCTACTGATGCAGCTGTTTTTGGTTTCTTTTTTACAGCAGCGAGTGCACTGCCGATAACCATAAATAAGACCTGCAAAATGAACATTGCCGCCATTAAGATTGCGATTTCACCATTAACCGCTTCACCATCGCTGTATTTCCCTAAAAGAATAATGGACGAAACGAATGTTACGAGATTAAAGATTACGATATTTGTGAATGCTGCCAATAGCTTTGCTGTAATAACTTTACTTCTAGATACTGGTTTTACGAATAAAAATTCAGATGTTTTATCCCGTTCTTCTTTGGCAATAATGGTTGCTCCGAGCATTACTGCATGAATGGTTGCCATTAATAATAAATAGAGAAAAAGCATACCATAATAGCCGCTGGCCTTCGTTAAATCCAAATCACTGAAACCTAATACAGCCCGCAGCGATTTTGGAATATCTGCCATCAAATCATTTATCGATTGGCCCGACGACGAATACGCTTCGTATTTAGTCATTCCTGATGCCACCATAAGGAAGACACCGATGCTCCAAAATATGAGCGATTTTCGATGAGACTTCAATTCTTTTAAAAATATATTCATGACCGAACCCCTCCATTTAGCTTTCCACAAGCAAAGCTAGCATTCTTAAACAGCATGGATATCCTTCTTGATATAGACAACATAACTAGCTGCAATAGCAAGAATAATAATAATTGCACCAACAATCAAAAATGTTGTTTCATAGCTGGAATGTTTAATGATATAGGCGGTGTCGAAATATTTAAACGGCGAAAAATAACGTTTCACTTCATCACCTGTCGTATCACTGAACATTCCCACAAAGTAGAATGCAAAGACGGTAGCGAGCGAGACGGTCAGCACGGATTTGATCTTTTGGACAATAACGGAAATGATAATTCCTAAGGATAGGAATATCAGCTGAATGAAGAAAATTGTAAGTGAAAGTAAAAAGAAAATTTTCAAGCTAAAATCATCAGTTTTAACTTGTAATGCCACAAAGCTGGCTGCAGCGAAATAAAAGATATTCGTCATGATAATCGAAACCAGCGCTGCCAATAACTTGGCTGTCAAAATTTTTGTACGGGTAACAGGCTTCGTTAGCAAAAAGTCCGCTGTTTTTTCACGGACTTCCTTATTGACAATGGAAGTGCCGAGATTCATCGCCTGGATTGCTGCGCAAAGAGTAATAAACGATAAAGGGAAGCTATAGAATCCTAAAATGGTAAAGAAATTTTCTTGATTAAACCCGATTGCATTTCTTATCGCCTCTGGATAATTTTCTAATATTTTCATAAAACCCTTTGCATCCTCAGCAAATGAAGAATACATCGACATAAAAATAATAATGATTACAATTAACGATAGCGACCATATGATTGTAGACTTTCGATAAGCCTTCAATTCATGCATAAAGATATTCATAGTTTCTTAG
The DNA here is from genome assembly GCF_052038115.1 of Bacillus sp. GB_SG_008. NCBI lineage: Bacteria > Bacillati > Bacillota > Bacilli > Caryophanales > Bacillaceae > Bacillus > Bacillus sp. GB_SG_008. The sequence goes on from NZ_JBPZSK010000006.1 coordinate 72,604, forward strand.
GCCTCCTTTTCGTAATAATGTATAAAGATCTCCTCAAGGTCCGGCTCTTCAATCCACAAATTCGCGATTTCAATTTCAGCAATTTTTTTCATCACCGTATTGATATTACCTTTAAATAAAAAGCTAGTTACGTTATTGTGAACCTCTAATTTATTGACCCCGTCGATTTGGAAGTAATTCTTGTCTAGGGCTGTTTTCGTCTCAATTTTAAATTTTTTATAGTTATTCTCTTGTAACGTACTAATCTTTTCTACCGTTACGATTTTCCCTTCTTTAATGATGGCAACACGATTACATAATCTTTGAACCTCATTGAGGATGTGCGACGAAAATAAAATCGTAGCACCTTTTTTATTCTCTTCCTCTAATAGTTCAAAGAATTTTTGCTGCATTAATGGGTCAAGCCCGCTCGTCGGTTCATCCAAAATAATGAGTTTAGGCTCATGGAGAAGCCCTTGAACAATCCCAACCTTCTTTTTGTTTCCTAAAGAAAGGTCATCAATTTTTTTATTGAGATCCAAGTCCATAATTTCTGCTAACTCTTTGATTCTCTTACTGCAATCCTTTTTATAAAAGCTGGCTGAGTATTTTAATAGGTCCTTTACTTTCATATTGTCATAGTAAAAAATTTCTGATGGTAAATAGCCAATTTCCTTTTTTATTTCTGGAGCAAATTGAATACAGTCTTTCCCAAAAATCGTGGCGCTGCCACTCGTTGGATAAATGAGCGATAATAATGTGCGAATCGTTGTCGACTTCCCAGCACCATTAGGTCCAATAAACCCGAAAATTTCACCCTGTTCAACATTAAAACTAATATCGGATATTCCTCTCGCCTTGCCATAAGTTTTGGTTAGATTTTTAATTTCTATTACGTTCATTTATAAAACCTCCCTTTTTCTCCTCAATCAGTTATGCGAAATGACCACTTTTGTATATAATTGATCACCTCCTTATTCGTATAAAGAATTTCTTAGTATTTTCAAGTATTCTTCCATTTCTGCTATTGTCTCCTCGCTATCGATTTGCTCCCAGGATAGGGACAATGCTTTTTCTTGCATTTGATAGGCGAACCCTTCCAATGTCCAATTAATAATGTTGATCGCCTTTTTGATATCAATCCCTTTTTTAAATTTAGAAAGATCAATATCGGAAAATAATTTATTAAAGGAATTTTCGAACAATTCCTTCACCCTGCGGTTTATATCAATTTTCACTGCGGGGGAGGAGTCTTTATAGATCGACTTAGCGAAATTTAACATTTCGGGATAAATTTGATATATTTCAATTTTCAGCAATGCGATTTGCCGATAGCGGACAAAAATGTCTTTTTCATCCCAATTTATTTTTTTTGTAATTTTTTCCATTAGAATATCGATCATATGTTCATACAAGAATAAATACAATTGCTTTTTATTTTGGAAATAATGGAATAATAACCCCTTTGATATCCCCGCTTCCTTGACGATTTCATTAGTCGATGCCTTATCATATCCCTTCTGGGCAAATTCATTTATCGCAGCATTTATTATGCGGTCTTGTTTTTCCTTATCCAGGTTCAAAAATTTTGAATACATAGGGGCAGCCCTCTTTTCTTTCATTCTAAAAATCGCAGTTGACCACATCAGTCAATCACATTGTACTCCCGTTGACCTCCCTGGTCAATGGTGTTCAAGCTATATTTTTTACAAAAAAATGAATTTTTTGAATTTGTAGCTTTGAAATAGTATTTGATCAAATTCATACTAATAACCTTGATAATCAAACAAAAAGAAAGAGCGTGTTTTAAAAAAATTGATTAAAACACGCTCTGAATATTTTTAATTCAATCCATCTTTTATAAAAAAGTTTGATCATTTTTAACTATTATTGACGGTACAAATTAACTTTTCTAATACTTGAGCTACACCGTCTTCATCATTAGACTTAGTAACAAAATATGCAATTGCTTTTAGTTCACGTATTGCATTTTCCATAGCGATCGGAAAACCACACGCATGAAAAAGCTCTAAATCATTCCAATCATCACCGAATGCCATTATGCTGTTCATCGGAATATGATTTTGAACACAAAGATCCATTATAGCCTGTTTCTTAGAAACGCCTTTGGCCATAATTTGAATTAAAGTTCCTGAATCGGTACACACCGTGTTTACTTTATGTTCAAATTGCTTGTGTAAATTCTCGTAATACGGATATTCTGAGATTAATAATTTTGAAGCATTGATTCTTTTAAATTCATGTAAAGAAACTACGATTGGGTTTACAATTGTATTCATAGATTTACTATAATCTAATGACCTATTACTGTACCACGTATCTTCTGATTCAATAGACAGACACGCATCCGAATGATGAGTAATCACATATTCAATAATTTCATTTGTAATAGCTGATTCAATCGGATAATGTTGTCTGTACTCTGATGTGTTATCAATAATTAAAGCACCGTTGTAATACACGATGGCTGCTATCTCTTGAAGTTCCTGAGGAAGAAAAGCTTTCACCGAACGCGGGGGTCTTGCTGTTGCAAAAATAACAGTTATTCCTTTTCTATAACATTCGAGTATAGCTTGTAAATTTCTTTTGGATACTTCTTTTTGCGAATTCAATAAAGTACCATCTAAATCTAAAACAATCGCTGTAACATTTGATGTAAGATCCACAGGAACAACTCCTTATTTAAAATATCTTTTTATATTCTTTATACAATTTTGAACTCCTCCTCTCTATTTGATTGAATCTAATAATAAGATCAATTCGGAGTATTGACAAAAATATTTATTTATGTTATGATTAAATATTTATTTATTGACTTAGGTTTTTTGGGTGTGATAAATAATATATGTAGGAGTTAATAATAATCCAAACACACCTATTAAGGGGGATTTAATCCATGAAGATTTCAAATGGAGTATCAATGCTTGAATTAAAAATACAAGGTTTCGTTTTGCATCCTACACTTATGTGGGACGAAGAAACAGCTGTTTTGATCGATACTGGTATGCCTGGACAGTTAGATCAAATCCGTACTGCTATGAATGATGTGGGGGTTCCTTTTGAAAAATTAAAAGCGGTCATTGTAACACACCAAGATTTAGATCACATTGGAAGCCTTCCTGAAATATTACATGCAGCTACTCATCAAATCGATGTGTATGCGCATGAACTTGATAAGCCATATATCGAAGGAATATTCCCACTTATGAAAACAGATCCTGAACGTATGAGCAAAGAAGCGTGGGCATCTCTTCCTAAGGAAATGCAATTCTTGTATATGAATCCTCCTAAATCGAAAGTAGATCAGACTTTAAAAGATGGACAAGAACTTCCCTATTGTGGAGGGATTCAAATAATTTATACACCTGGACATACCCCTGGGCATATTAGCCTTTATTTAAAGAAAAGCAAAACTCTTGTTGCCGGTGATGCTATGATATGTGTAAATGGTTCTTTACAAGGGCCTGTCGAGAAAACAACATTAGATATGAATAAGGCTCTTTCTTCTCTGGAGAAATATTTAGATTTAGATATTGAATCAGTAATTTGTTATCACGGAGGTATATGTACAAATACTCCAAAAGAACAAATTCAAAATCTTATAGATCCAGTTGGGATATAAAATATTAGATTAGATGTGCGATTTATAATACTTACAGAACGTAATAAAGTAGATTTTTAGATACAATACCTTCAAAAGAAAAGCCTCTTTAAGATTTTTCTAAAGAGGCTTTTTATATCCAATTAAACTTTCATATAACTTTTCTAAAAGGGGGCTTTTGTTTGCTTATTGAGGAGCTTTTGCTTGAAGTAACTTTAGCCCCATACCGATAAAAATGATTCCTGTTATTTTGTTCAGAACAGTTCCTACCTTTTCGTTTCCTCTTAGTTTTTTTGTAACATAGGAAGAAAAATGAGCAATAAATAGACACCACAATAATCCAGTGATTGTAAAAGTAAGTCCTAAAATAATAAAAGGTATAGGACTAGAAGCTTTTGTATCTATAAATTGCGGGAGAAATGCAATGAAAAATAAAGCAACTTTGGGATTCGTAAGACTTGTCAAAAATCCCTGTACATATATCTTTCTAACGTTCAGTTTACTAGTTGCAGTAGAATGAAAATTTACATTCGTTTTATCAATAATCATTCTAACTCCTAAATATACTAAGTAGATAACACCAATGATTTTAATAGCATTAAACAAGATAATAGATTTTGTAAGTATGATGGATAATCCAAAAGCAACTAATAAAGTGTGAACTAACGAGCCGGTAATAATACCAAAAACAGAATAAACACCTGCTTTTCTACCTTGCGAAATACTTCTTCCCACTATATACATTGTATCTGCACCAGGAATTAGATTTAAAAGAATTCCTGTAATTAAAAATACCTCATAATTTATTATTCCATACATTTTGACACCTCTTTCTATTTTTTGGTGCCCTTATTTATACTAAAACAAATTTTATAAAAACAACAGATTTTTACACTGTATTTTATTCCTTTTCTTCCACTATGATTCATAATACCGTTACACGAATGTCATCGGTAGTCAATTTATCTAACATGTTAAGAAAATCCCTTCAGAATAAAATTTGAAGGGATTTTCTTAACATATATTCTTACTAATTATAATAAAATGTACCATAACCTTATATAAAGGGAGGCATTATCTTTATGAATAGAGAATTTTCAGGTAGGGGGAAACAGAGAACGGAAAATACATCTAGGACGGAGAATATACCTAGAACGGAGAATATACCTAGAACGGAAAATATATCTAGCACAAAAACGAATAATGAAAACGTAACAGAACCAGCTATAGTATCTGCAGGAAAAGCACCAGATACGGTTCAGACACATGTACATGAATTTGTTGCTAGTACTAAACTGGCAGAAGAAGGAAACGAAAGGCATAATCATCGTTTTGCTGGATTTACAAGTGAAGTAATTCCAAAAGGAGATAGTCATGTACATATAATAATGGTTAATACTGACTTTTTTGATCATCATCATAAAGTTGCAATAGAAACAGGTCCTGCCATCCCAGTTGGCGACGGAAAACATGTACACTATGTTAAAGGAACTACTACATTAGACGACGGACATGTCCATGAAATAGAATTTGCTACTTTAATTCAAAAACCTCTTATATAAAAAAAACGCTGATGATAAAAAGTCAGCGTTTTTTTATGTATCCATTATACATGTAATATCAACATAACGCGTGTTATTGGAAATAAATATGGTTGCTCAATTAGCACTCGTTAACTTAATAACATCATCCATTCCCTTCATTGAACGGATAATTTTTTAATAAACCCTATTTAAATTTCAATACAGGATTTCGAACAATCTTTTTGTTTATTTTTTAGATCTCTTTAACACAATTTCCTGTTATTAAAACCAACGATAAAACTTCCATATAAGAATCATGAATATTGTGTATCCGAAAAAAGAATAAGAATGATGCCATGCTTCGCTATGAGTGAACCATCCTAACTGCTCCGCAAACCGTTCGGAAATACTCATACAAAGTCCAATCAAAGTGATAAATAGGATTTTTAAAAATGAAGGTAACATTCTTGCAATCCGTAAAAAGAACATAGTAAAGACTGGTAATATCAATAATGTAAACGCGACATTGATTGTAAATATATGTGGGAATGGTCTTGTTGGAAAGGCATACATTTGTTTACTGACAAACAGTAGGTCTAAATATGTTCCGATCAAACTAGAGAAAATGATAGTGGCTACAAAAGCCTGAGAGTTATTCCTCCCCTTCTTCTTCTCGGAGCAAGACATTTTTTTTGACCAGAATGGCAAATTCAATTTTTTCAAGCGTTTTGCAGTATTCATTATAAATCTTTCCATCTGCCATTTCTCCCTTATCGATTAAATAGTCCATGATGCGCCAGTCTTCAAACCAGTCTTCACTTTCCGCTTCTTCATGATGAAGATCTTTCCATGCGTATATTAGTCGCGGGCTATATAAACGATTTGCACCTTTTCTTAATTGGCAGTTCTTTATTCGACGTTCATAAAATGCACGAGAGAATGATTCATTTACATCATAAAATAAATGCGGCCAGTAGTCTTTTCGTGAACCAGTATGCGGATGATCATGAGCCCAATTTACTACTCTTTGCAAAACGTTCTCATGTCGAAACAGTAGTGAGTATAATCGTTTTCCGAGTAAAATCCGCTCATGCAGGGAGGTGAAATGTTTCATTGTATCGCCGAAAAGCAATATTTTTTGTTTAGTCTCATCTTTATAGAATGGAAAAAGGATATGATTAAAGCGGAAAAAATCATACAGTTTGAATCCAATATTATTCAGTACAGTCTTTTTAAAACGTTCATTTTGAATAACCCTTTTTTCTAAATAGCTTTGTTCATTAATAACGGTGGCAATAGCTAACGTATAGCGGTCACCTGTGCTCCAAAAATGATTCCATATCGTTTCCATAAACGTTGATACATGGAAATAAGGCAGAAGATGAAACAGTCTTTCGGATTTTTTCACACTTTGTTCGTACAATAAAAATTGCGGATATACATCCTGGAAGATTAACCAGTTGCCTCGTTCTAAAAAAGAAAAGAAGGTGCCTTGATCCTTTTCTGACAATAGCCTTGTATATAACTCCCCTTTTAAATCTGTCATATTCCAACCACCATTACGCGATACCATATGTCCAAGCAACGCCCAGTGTATTTCTGGGTATTGGAGGTAAAAACGATAATAAGCATGTGTTCGCGTCACATTATTTTTGTTGTGTTTTCTTGTTTGCTCTTTAATTTGGTGAATTAACATTGTCTCTTCTTCTGTTAATTTCCATGTTTTAACGAAAAGTTGCTTTTTTTCACTTTTTTTCTTTAATTCATTTTTTACATCTAAAAGAGAGTACGGAATTGTCTTGGAAAAGTTGTTCCATTTCCTTTTCCGGTCGTTATGGTGCATTCCTTTTCCTCCCATTACCATGAATGTCCTTCTACTATTTTATTACGAACGTTAGGAATAAATGATGATTGTTTTTTCATACAAGAGGTAGCCGCCAGCAAAATAAAGCTAGCAAAAAAAGAGATACCTCAAAACAAAAAATTTAATTATGAGAATTAATTTTTTTTTCGTTTTGGAGGTTTTCCGTTTCTCTAATTTGCTAGCAATGCAATGATAGGCGAATAATGATTGATAGAGGTTTATCCCGTATTAACGGGCAGTATGACCCCCACTGATGGAAGTTTCACTTTATTATCGTAAAAAACTTAAATGAAGGTTGTTACTTCTCTAAGAAAAGCATAAACTAAGTAAATGTAATTTTGTCTATATCATTTATAATCTTCTTGAAGAATACTATATATTTCTAAATCGACGACTCCCTTTCCGGACCATAAAGTAGCCTGTCTTAATAAACCTTCTTTTATAAATCCATTCTTTAGAAGCACTTTCTTTGATATCTCATTTGCCGGCATAACTTCAGCTTGAATTCTATTTATATGAACGTCTTCAAATAAAAATTTTACGATTGCATGAACCGCTTCAGGTGCAATACCTTTTCCCCAATACTTTTCTGCTAAAAAGTATCCGATTGTAACTATATTGACCTTTCGATTAAAATCCATTGCTTCAATGATTCCAACTAATGTATCACTTTCATTCTTTCGAAAAATCCCCCATTTAATTCTACTCTGTTTAATATAGTCCCTCTCAAAGTGTTGAATCATCTTACTTACCGTCTTCATATTATGTTTCGGTATAATTCCGCAGTATTCAAACACTTTATCGTTATTGTAGATTGCATATACGTCTTGTAAATGAACATCTTCAATTTTCTTTAATACTAAATTCTGAGATTCTAAAACTGGAAATTCTTCAAAAACTATTTCTATTTTCATGTTAATCCCCTTCTTAACGTGCTCTTTCTACCAAATTACACTACCTGGTGTATATGCACCAGGTAGTGTTTCTTACAAATAAAACTGTTTTGATTATGAGGAAACATACATAGAATTCGTTATTTTAAAATTTTTACTAACTTATCTAACGGCAATGCGTGCACTTGTCTTTGTTTTTGTCCTGTTATGGTTTCTGCCATACACATAGAATTAATAATTGCTTCTTGAACAGATTCAATTGCCGCTTCAAAAATAAAATCTAGCTGTTCTGATGGAAACATATCGACAGGATAAGCTTTTTCATTATCATAAGAATAGCAATTCCCAGTTGAAAAAGTCAGGAAAAAATCTCCACTACCTTCTTCTCCAATGGCTCCTAACCTAGCCATTGCTAGCGATGCTCTTTTTGATATTCTTTCACATTGTGAAGGCAATAATGGAGCATCCGTTGCTAATGTAACGAGAAGTGAGCCTGCATTTTCTGGAGTCCCCCATGGTAATGGTACTTCCATTTCATTTAATATGCTTCCAACAGGTTTATGATTAATAATAAGATCTTCTCTTCTACCAAAATTAGTTTGTACAAGAGCTCCAACTGTATAAGTACCTGATTCACACTCAACAATTCGGGAAGCGGTACCGATTCCGCCTTTAAATTCAAAACAGATCATTCCTGTACCGCCACCAACATTTCCTTCTTCAACTACACCAGATTTGGCATGTATAATCGCTTCTTCTAAATCTTCATATGTCATGGAGGTTTTTTCTAAATCACTTAACCAACCATCCCACGTCTCTGCCACTATTCCATTTGAAAAAGGTTCTAAATTTTCGACTCTTCTTGTAGCACGCGAAAGAAAATGATGCGCTAAACCGAGTAAATGACTGCCGGTAAAAACAATAGGAGTTACTAAAGTACCTGTTTCATCAATCCAATGGCTTCCAGTAAATTCTCCAGTTCCATTAAAAGAAAAGAATCCTGCTGGAAAATGCGACCCAGCTAGATTTCCGTTGTTAGGTAGAATAACAGTAAGTCCTGAACAAACATCTGTGTGTAAAATTGTTTTGTGACCGACGATTACGCCTTCTACATCGGTAATTGCATTAAATGTTCCTGGTTTCAATTTTCCGATATTAATATCTAAATCTCTTAATCTTTTCCTTTGCATTACAAGCTCCTTAAATAATATGTATTTTATATATTAATACTGAAGAATATATAATATTTTCATTTTATTCCATTAATTGAGAAAATTCAATTTAAAAAGAGGTTATTGAACGATAATGTTCAAACAACCCCTTTTCAGTATTAACCAATAATTCCGTCTACAATACCGTAAGTTTTTGCCTCTTCTGCGCTCATAAAATAATCTCGTTCTGTATCCCTTGCTACTTTCTCAACTGGCTGCCCTGTTTTATCAGCAATAATTTGATTAATATGTTCTTTTAACTTCAAAATCCGTCTTGCGGAAATTTCAATTTCCGTTGCTTGCCCTTGCGTTCCGCCAAGTGGCTGATGAATCATAATTTCGCTATTTGGTAAAGCGAAGCGTTTCCCTTCTGCTCCTGCCAGTAGCAATAACGCTCCGAATGAAGCGGCTAAACCGATACAAATGGTTTGTACATCCGGTTTAATATAATTCATCGTATCTAAAATCGCAAAACCAGCAGAAGTAGAACCGCCAGGACTGTTTATATAAATAGATATGTCTTTCTCTGCATCTTCTGCTGCGAGAAATAACAACTGCGCAACAACACTGCTGGCGACTTGTTCATTAATTTCTTGACCAATCATAATGATTCTATCCTTTAATAATCTGGAATAAATATCATACGAACGTTCTCCAAGTTTCGTTTGCTCTATAACATAAGGAATTGTATTCATAAAAAATCCCTCCAGTATTTTAGTTTAAGCAGCACATGAGAAACAGTTGTAAGAAGATTTTTGATGTAATAAAAGTAATGGTTGTTGTAGCGAGATTCTTGAAAATTTCAGTGTTGGTATAAGGTTTACCAACAGCTCTGGCGTTTGTTGCCGAATTGCTTTTATAAGTACTTCAATTTCTTCTTCCATATCTTTTGAAGGTCCAAAACGTTCCTCTTCTTTTATCGCTTTCAATTTGTTCCGTGTTCGAAATAATGAAGCTTTTACTGCTCCTTCTGACATCGAAGAAATTTTTGCGATATCAGCTAAGCTGTATTCAAACACATCCTTTAATAAGAAAATGACAGTTTGCATTTCGTTTAAACAAGATAGCATTGTTTCAATTAAAGCATACAATTCAGCAACGTTTGCATGCGGTTCATAAGAAGCTTCTTGACCATTTTCTCTTTCGTATGTTTTTGTTCGCATTTGATCCAGCCATTGATTACGAGCTACTTTGTATAACAACGTTAAACAAATACTTTGGTTCCATTCCGCATTCGTATATTTCTTCAATACTTTACATATTGTTTCTTGTGCTAGATCTTCTCCGTCCCATGTACTTTTCGTTAAAAATGTACAATAACGCTTTAGTTCCGCATAATGTTTAACAATAACAGATTTATTTGATTGTTGAATATCCGAATCGGATTGTGAAATCATCTTTCTCTTTGTATTCAAAGTGATCACTCCTTTTAAGCGCGCTTACTTAATAAACGATTTAACAAAGAAAAAAGTTACGGCATCTACGAATTTTTAAATGTAATTTTTTCACTAATGAAACGTTATATAGTCTTATGTTTACCTTATACATGGCAAGGTGATAATTATGTTATTAACATTTTATACAAGGAGGAGATAATATGCCAAAAATAACCGTTCCAGGAATAGGAACTTTTGAAGTGGAAAGCGGAACAAAATTAGTATTAGCGCTAGAAGATAACGGTGTAAATATTCTTCACCGCTGCGGTGGAAAAGCAAAATGTACAACTTGCCGAGTAGAAATATTAGATGGTGATTTTTGTGAACTTAACAAGGTTGAAAAGCATGTATTTGCGGAAAAAGGTGTAGAAGATTACTTACGTTTATCGTGTCAAGTGTATGTAAATGCAGATATGACAGTACGTCCTGTCTTAACAGTGGAGACTTCCGGAATGGATGCGGGACCAAGGCCAGCTGAATAAATTGTACGATGAGGAGGTAATATGTTGCATGCAAAGCGCTTAGCTGGTGAATATGCTGTTGATTTCATAAGAGAAGGTATGACAATTGGACTTGGTACTGGTTCAACTGTATATTGGACAATACAAAAATTAGGAGAACTTGTAAGAGAAGGTCTAGCGATTCGTGGTGTACCTACTTCTAGACAAACAGAACAACTTGCGAAAGAGCTACAAATTCCTTTAGTGTCATTATCTGAAGTAGATGAACTTGATTTAACTATTGATGGAGCAGATGAAATAAGTGATGATTTACAATTAACAAAAGGTGGTGGCGGTGCACTTCTTCGTGAAAAGTTAGTTGCAACTGCATCAAAACAGCTTATTATTGTAGCAGATGAATCTAAATTAGTGTCCCGTTTAGGTGGATTTCCATTGCCTGTTGAAGTTGTTCCTTTTGCAACAGAGCATACAGCACAGAGAATCCGCACATTATTAGGCTGTACAACTACTTTACGTCTTCAAAATAATCAACCATACATAACAGACAATGGAAATTTTATTGTAGATTGTGCTTTTCCTGATTTCATAACAAATCCAAGTGAAACACATCAATTTTTGAAAACATTAACAGGTGTAGTTGAGACAGGTTTATTCATTAACATGGCTCAAATAGTTGTTATTGGTCAAAGTAATGGTGTGAAAAAATTAAAATCTCAGAACAAATAGATGTAGCCATAAAGGTATTAGTATAAAGTACTTTTTTGCGCTACATCTTTTTAATTTCTGTTCTAGTTTGATTAAACATCTATCCTTTCTTCATACAATTCTCTTGGAATTTGTTGAATTAAAGGTGAACATGTCCCTGAATAAAAAATCCGTAAGTCATGTAGAGAGCGGGTACATCCCACATATAGCAATTTAGCATCTTGTTTTGTTTGTTTATAGTGAGCCTCATCTACATCGATAAGTAGTACTGCGTCGAATTCCAACCCTTTTGCCAAATAAACAGGAACGACTGAAATACCGCCTTCATATTTACTTTGATTGGCTTCTATTATATTTGTAGAAATACCAGCTTCTATGAGTTTTCCGTATATCTCACGGCACTCTTCCTCAGTTCGTCCAACAATAGCAATCGTTTTTACATGTTGTTCTTGCATAGTCTTCACAGTAGATAAAACAGATTGAAATTGATCATTCGTCGAGATTATTTTTACACTTTCGCCACTGCGAAAGACAGGATTGGCAAGGCCTACTGGAATATTGGCATTTTGAATAACTTCATTTGCAAAGTGAATAATTTCCTTTGTTGAGCGGTAACTTCTCGTTAATTCGTAGTACTGGGCATTTTGATAAAATACATCTTGAAACTGTTGCCAATCGTGAATACCTTGATATTCGTGAATGGCTTGTGATAAATCACCTAAAATAGTAAAGGAATTTCCAAGTGTTATTTCTTTTAAGATGGAAAGTTGAAACGGTGAAAAATCTTGCGCTTCATCAATAACAACATGATGAAATTTTTGCCCAGGTTTTATTCCCTCTAAATAGTGATGAATATAGATGAGCGGTGCTAAATCTTCTAGAGTAACCTCTTTTTTTCGGCAATTTTTTGCTGTTTCTTGTACAAGTTCAGCTGGCAACACACTTAAAATACCTTCTTGTTTCATTAACATACTGTAAAAGGATAGCGCATTCATCTTCGGCCAAAATTTTAAATAGCTATTAAGTCTTTGCGTTGCTTGTTTTTTTAGTTGCTTCCTTTTATTTGTGTCTGAGATCATCTTGAGTTCCATCTCAATCCAACGTTTCATACGAGCAACAATCCGTTCTCTTCGCTTTCCTAACGGATAGTGTTTATATTCTGTTTCAAACCACTGCTGAATTACCTCTCCTTGTAATACTGAATAGTCCCAAGGCTCAAAATTTCTCGTTAGCACGATACTTTTTTCGTAATCGGACAGACTCTGATTGATAAACGCTTGAAACTCCATGGATCCTTTTAATTTCCCAGCCGCTATCTCATCTTTGTCCTTATGAATAGAGAATGCTTGTTGTAATTGTTTATCAGTACTCTGTACAGAAACACTATTTTCTAACGTATGTAATGCCCAATCTTGAAATGTAGTTTGATGAATATCACCAACACCAAGCTCTGGTAATACGCTGGATATATAATCAAGAAATATACTGTTAGGTGCAAAAACGATCATTTTCTCAGCGCGAAGCTGTTCACGATATTGATAAATTAAAAAAGCAAGACGATGCAAGGCAATTGTTGTTTTTCCGCTACCTGCAACACCTTGAATAATGAGGGGAACATTTTTTTCCGCACGAATAATTTCGTTTTGTTCAGATTGAATCGTTGAAACAATATCTTTTAACTTGTTATCTTTATTTTCTCCTAAACGATAGAGAAGAAAATCATCCGCAAGTGATAGATCATCACTTCCTCTTACATATGTATCTACAACTCGCTCTAATGTTTGCTTCCGAATAGCAATGTTTCGTTTTAAATGAACAAGCCCTTCAACGATTCCTTCTGGAGAATCATAAAAAGCTACATCCTCTCCTCCAGTAAATGAATAAAACATACTTGCAACAGGCGCTCGCCAATCAACGACAATTGGCTGCTGTGTTTCTTCATCAGAAGCACCAGCTTTACCAATATAGACGGGTTTTTGCTGCAGCTCTCCTTCTTCTTGAAAATCTAAGCGTCCAAAATAAGGTTCCTGACTGGCGATTCGAAGTCTTTGCCGGCTAGATTCTCGCATAGTTTCAAGCACTTGTTCTGTAAAGTTTTCTCCATGATAAACTGGAATACTCTCTAGTTTATGCAATTGCTGATTAATTTGCGAAAGCGTGTTATTTAATTTCTCTAACTCTAGTTCAAATATTTCCTTCATGTTTGTAATTCCCTCCTATTCGTTGGAATTTTCAATCGAAGATTAATTCTATTAAAAATGAAGCCTGTAAGTCAAGTGTTTAGAGGGAACTTTCTAAGAAAAATCTATATTAATTCTTTAATCCATGCTGACGAAGGAAATTGTTCTTTTAGCGCACTCGTTAACCATAACTTTTGTTGTTCATTCATATATGGTATATATGCCTTAACATCTTGTTCATCTTTTATTCTGCCCTCTTTTGCTTTAAATAGCAGCTGCCATTCTGGAGCTACAAACTTACGTCCGAGTGCGTCTTCCTGAACAAATTGCTTATAATCCATCCATATATTTTTATTTTCTTGAAATAAAATCTTGTCATTTTCCCTATGTCAATTTTATTTGTTGATTTTTTTGAACATTAAATCAAAAAGAATCGTATAAGTGTTTTTGCAAAATCAAAAGGAGCTATCTCATCTGAGAATAACTCCTTTTGAAACTCATTAAATTATTTTTTGGATTTTTGTTAGTTCTTTATTCCCGCGTGTTCAATAATGCGCTTCATCGCTTGAATTTGCCCCAAATGATTTGCTTCATGCATTAATGTAAGGCCGGCTAATTCTCCAAAGGTTCCAAGTCCCATAAATGGTTTTTCCAGCGTTTCATTTAACTGTTCAGCAGGAATTTGTTGAAGACGAACTAATTGATCTTTCAACTCAACAATGAGTTTATCTACGGTAGGTACATCTCCCTTCCAATCAGCTGGCTTTGTACCGTTTCCAAATAATTCGATATAATTTGCAGGAAGATGCGTCGTTTTATGTGGAAAGCCGAGCATAAACTGTTCAGTAACCGTTAATACATGGCCAATATGCCATTGGATCGTATTGTTAAAACCGTCTGGCTGCACATTTACTATTTCCTTCGAAAGTGATTCTACGTTTTTAATAAAATAACTTCTTGTCATCGCAAATTGTTTAAATATTAGTTTATTCATACCTTACGCCCCTTTCAAATCCCTTTCAAATCCCTTTCAAATCCCTCTCATTCATTAGCGTATTAAAAATCTGGATAAATTAGAAGTGACATGAAATAAAGATCGATTATATTCTATACGAATCATTCATATCATGTAAAGCGGAATGACTTCATACAAGTTAAGCACGAATCATAAAATAACTACACTAACTGTTTAATCCATTCTGGTGAAGGCATTTGTTTTTTTAAGCTGTTCTGATTGAATCATCGGCATGGTTTCTCTGTCTTTCTGTATATATTTATGAAAAAAGGAGAGGGTTCTCCCTCTCCTTCTATTATCTATCCTTAAATAATAATTTGCGATAGGATACCCAATCACCTTCTACAATCTGATGCTGCAGCATATCTTGCTTTTGTGCTATATATACATAAGCTTCTAGTATCTTTTCGTTTATATAGATAGCTTGTGTAATTCGGTTGTATAGATCTTGTTCAGAGTCCCCTGCATATTCTTCTAACTTATCCAAATCGCTTAATACAGCATCTGTTACTCTATATACTTCCCCATATACTTTCTTATCCTTTGAATGAGTCATCGCTGGATACCCTTCATTCGTATCAAATAATGAACCATATGTCCAAGCTTCTTTTGCAATACATATGGAATCTTGTAAAAAATGAGCGTTTGCTTCATTTTTTCGCAGCGTTCCATATACAAAAACATAATGCATATTCTCATCCCTCGCTGTCACTCTGTTATTTATCCATTTGTATATAAGCACGAATCATAAAATAACTAATATAATCAGGAAGATGTTCTTTAATAGCTTTCAATCCACCTTCAGCTTGCTCTATTGCGGATGCAATCATAGATTCATATTTTTTCGGAACAAAGCTTGACCAATCCACTTCCATTCCTTCTTCAAAACAACGAATTAAATGATTTTCTACAGTTTGCATGGACAGCTCGCGTACTTCAGCGATATGAGAAAGTTTATCTCCCTGTTTATACATTTCATATGTAACATGATGAGAATTTTTCACTGCCTTTTTCGATTGCTTTCGTTCTGTTATAACTTCTTTCGTAATCATCGCATCTATATCAGGATGCTGTTCAAGAAAGTTTACGATAATTTGTAAAAATATATTACCGTATTTCTCCAACTTATGTTCACCTATTCCTTTTACTTGCAGCATTTCCCCAGTAGTTTTTGGTAATTTTGCACACATATCTTGCAATGTTTGATCAGAGAAAATAACAAACGGTGGCACTCCTTCTCCTTGTGCAATTTCTTTACGCACATGACGCAATTCTTCAAATAGTGGATGATCTTTTACAATTTTCTTTGTTTCTACTCTTTCTTTTTGGAAAATAGACTGGTTACCAACTAGAACCTCTTTCCCTTTTGCTGTTACTTTTAATGTCGGATACGTCCCATGCTCAACTGCAATGAGCTCCTCAGAGATTAAAAACTCAATGAACTCACTAACTTCTTTCACGCTTTGATTTGATAGCAATCCATACGTCGGTAACGTATGAAAATTAAATTCAATTACCTTTTTATTTTTTGACCCTGTTAATACTTGCGCAATCATTTGCTTACCGAAACGTTGATTTGTTCGAATCATGCATGATAGTACCATTTGTGCTTCTTTTGTAACATCGATACTATTTCGATCGTCTGTACAATTGCCGCAGCGACCGCAATCTTGTTTTGGCTCTTCGCCAAAATATTGTAAAATAAATGATTGCAAACAATTTTCTGTATGGCAGTAATCTGTCATATGTTGCAGTTTCTCTAGTTCATTAGAAAATCGAGAAGCTCCTGTTGACTGGTCAATTAAATATCGCTGTACTTGCACATCTTGCGGAGAATAAAGTAGGATACATTCACTATCTAAGCCATCACGTCCAGCACGTCCAGCTTCTTGATAGTAACTTTCCATGTTTTTCGGAAGTTGATAATGAATCACGTATCGAATATTAGATTTATCAATTCCCATTCCAAATGCAGATGTTGCAATCATTACATTTACTTCATCTCGTAAAAAACGTTCTTGCTGTTCATTACGATCGTTATCATTCATACCAGCATGATAACGTGCTACAGAAACGTCTTCTTTATTTAGTTTTTCATAAAGTTGATCGACAACTTTACGTGTCGCTGCATAAATAATACCCGCTTCTTTTTTATTTTGACGAATATATCCTGACAAAAAGTCATCACGGTCTTGTCCTTTTACAACGGAAAACGATAAATTTTCTCGTTCAAAAGTCGTCATAATCGTATTATGTTCTGCTATTCCTAAAGTACTGCAAATATCTTGTCGTACTTGCGGCGTTGCCGTTGCCGTCAATGCGAGTACGATTGGCTGCGTTGGAAGATAATCAAGTACACGCTGAATATGTAAATAACTTGGGCGAAAATCATGCCCCCACTGTGAAATACAGTGTGCCTCATCAATTGCCAGTAACGGGATTTTCATATCAATTAGTTGATCAACAAAATCAATAGAATCAAGACGCTCCGGCGCAATATATAACAATTTATAATGCCCTTGTTTTGCTAGTTGAATGCGTTGATTGGCTTCAGTGATTGAAATAGAGCTATTAATATATGTAGCGGGAATTCCATTTTGCGTTAAAGTATCAACCTGATCTTTCATCAGTGAAATAAGCGGAGAAATAACTAATGTTGTGCCCTCTAATACGAGTGCTGGAATTTGGTAACATATAGATTTACCACCGCCTGTTGGCATAATACAAACGGTATCTTTTCCATCCAATATATTTTTAATTGTTTCATCCTGCCCTCTACGGAATGACGAGTAGCCAAAATAGGAAGCTAAAAGTTCTTGTGCTTTTGTAAACAAAAAAAATTCACCTGCTTTTCTTAGTCTTTCATTTATTAGTATTATACCATTAGTCAAAAGTCATTGTACTCTCTACTTCTCTCCAACACTTCGCATGCTTACGAATAATTATTAACAACTCATGTAAAGCTAGAGAAAACCATTTTTAGCAATAATATTAATAAAAAAATGACTAATATCAAAATTATCATTCGCTATTTGATATGATTATTTCCATTGTTATCTAAATCCACCTTATCCCTTTACATTTAACACATATCGATATATTTTATTAGTATCTTTTTTTATACCGTATTAATAGGCAGTAAGACCCCCACCTCAAAATTCAGCAAAGGCAAAGAAATTAGTTGGGAGATGTGCTGCCCGTAATGAGGGCTGATTAAAGTTTCACTTTATATTTATAGGAGGCAACATCTTGATTAACGCAATAGGTATCGCTTTTATTCTTTCTAATAAGCCTAAAAAGAAGAAAAAAGTTTATCTTAATGATAGATTTGCACTAATAGACATTATTGAATCTAAAGATGTATATGATTCTGAAGGTAATCCACTAGTAGAGCTAACATGTAAATATAGCATTTATTTGGATGAAAAATACTATTGTAAATCTCTCGAAGACTACACTGGACAAGTATTTCCTTTCCTAAAGGAAAAAATCGGAAAAGGTCTTGTTAGAAATTTAAATTATTATTTTTCACGTATTGATATATACGATAAAAAACCACCGGTTAAAGAGATAAGAAATCTTATGAAGCAAGCAATAAACTATAACTAACATTTAGTATGATCTTAATGAAAATTATCTTTAAAATAAAGGGGATCCCTAATGCCCCTTTATTTTTCAATAACTAATTATTAATCTCCCTCATAAATCAAATTCTTTTAACTGTTACTGAATCTCGTTATGATTTTCAACCGCCTTCTTGAGCCTCTGCAACATATATCCAATCCCCTTACAGCCTTCTAATGGATAAGAAATAATCTCTTCTGGATATAGCTTTGTCACTACTTTTTTATGCTTCTTGCCTGCAAGCAGAACAATTTCATCAAAGTCTAGCAAGTCTTTATCCATCATCTGTTTTTTTAGTTGTTCTATATTAATAATCTCACTACTTTTCGAATTAAAAGCAAGATCATAGTTTTCTTTTACTATATCGGTTGGCAGTAAAAATCCATGCTTTGCGGATAAAATAACCCAGTGTGTAAAAAATTGAGAAGCATACGCTTGGCACGCTTTTCCGAATGGACTAATGTACACTTCTCTTGCTTCTGTCGGCCCCTCATCAGGGTACTTATCCCAAATCTTCTTTTTCCCACATGGAATTATGCATAATCTTTTCATTGTTACCTTCTTACCTCTTTTCTCTTTCAATCCTATATAACCTGCTTCATTTTTTAAAATATGAAATAGTAATTTGTAATAAAATCATAACATTTTTCATTCGCAGATAAAAACATCAGGTTTTTCTTTTCTTCCTACCCAATTTTCATCTTTCCTATATGAAAAGTTAAAGTAACAGACCTTAATATCCGAAATTTTATGCTTCCTAAAAACAAAAAAAGAACAAGCAGACTGTATATCAGCTTGTTCTTTCCTTTTCGTCCAAAGCTTCTCTTATAGAGTTTGGAATGTTTCTGTTAAAACAGGAACGATTTGTTTTTTACGTGAAACAACACCTTTTAAAGTAGCTGTGTTGTTTTCTAATGTTACGTTATATGCTTTCTCAACAACTTGTGCTGCTTTACCAATTGCAAGGCCAACAGAATCATTTGTTAAGATGTCAGTAACAACGAATAAGAATAGGTCTAAACCTTTTTCTTCTACTACTGCAGAGATTACTTTTTCTAATTCTGCTTGGTGTACAAGAACATCGTTTGTATCAACAGCGTTTACTTGTGCAATTTCAACTTTTGCATCTCCCATTTGGAATTCTTTTGCATCAAGGGAAATTAATTGCTCCATTGTTTTACCGCTTAAATCTGCACCCGCTTTTAACATTTCTAAGCCATAGCTTTCTGCATCTACACCAGCGATTTCTGCTAGTTCACGAGCTGCTGCTACGTCTTGATCTGTGCAAGTTGGAGATTTAAATAATAAAGAATCTGAAATGATTGCAGATAACATTAATCCTGCAACTTCCTTACGAATTGCAACGCCGTTTTCTTTGTACATTTTATTTAAAATTG
Organism: Bacillus sp. GB_SG_008; assembly: GCF_052038115.1. Lineage (NCBI taxonomy): Bacteria > Bacillati > Bacillota > Bacilli > Caryophanales > Bacillaceae > Bacillus > Bacillus sp. GB_SG_008. The sequence continues at coordinate 92,514 of NZ_JBPZSK010000006.1, forward strand.
TAGCTGTACAACCAACTGGCTCGCAACGGTAGTATAAAGGATCGCTTGTTTCAAAGTTAGCAATACGATGATGGTCGATTACTTCTAATACACGAACAGATTCGATATCATTAGCACTTTGTTGACGCTCGTTATGGTCAACTAAAATAACGTTGTCCACTTCGTTTGCTACTGTCTCAACAAAACGTGGTCCTTCTACTTTAAAATGATCTAAAGCAAATTGTGTTTCACCGCTAATTTCGCCTAAACGAACAGGCTCAACATTCATTCCTAATTCTTTTTTTAGTTCTGCATATGCAATTGCAGAACAAATTGCATCTGTATCTGGGTTTTTATGCCCGAAAATAAGTACTTTTTCCATGATTTCACCTCTCTACAAAAGGATATCTTAAAGGACAGAATATGACAATATTTTAGGCGAATTTTTTTATAAATAATCAAGCTTTCTTTTGAATTTACATGTAAATTCAAGATTTCTGTGCCAATGTGTAAAATTATTCTGTTCAAATACCAAAGATGATATTGAATTATCATAAGAAGATTTGAATACATAACTGAAATAAAGCATATTTTTGAATATATAAACTTATTTTTTCTGTGAAAAGGAGGTTTATGTACATGCCCTATATAAAACTTGATAATGATGTGAATATATATTATGAAGATCAAGGTCAAGGAACGCCGATTATATTCGTACATGGGGTTTGGATGAGTAGTCGCTTTTTCCATAAACAACTTCCTTACTTTAGTGAAAACTACCGGGCGATTTCACTGGACTTGCGAAGTCATGGCCGTTCTTCTCACGTTCAATCTGGGCATACCGTTGCAAACTATGCTCGTGATTTACATGCTTTTATAGAAAAGTTATCTCTTGAGAACGTTGTATTAGTCGGCTGGTCTATGGGAGCATTTGTTGTTTGGGAATATTTGAAACAATTTGGAGAAAGTAATGTGAAAGCTTCTGTTATCGTAGATGAACTAGCTTCAGATTTTAAATGGCCTGATTTTTCAATTGGAGCATTCGATTTCTCTGCTCTTATTCATATAATGCGAGAAATTCAAATCAATCGAATTGACTTTCTGAAAGGATTTATACCATTAATGTTCAAAAATCCTCTTTCTGAAGAAGATTTTGAGTGGATGTTAAAAGAAGTGACAACTATCCCGGAGTCTATAGCAAGCGCTGTTTTATTTGACCAATCTGTTGTGGACTATCGAGACTACTTAGATCAAATTACTATTCCTACTTTACTTTGTTTCGGAAGAGAAGAAAAACTTATTCCTGTTGCAGCAGGCGAACATTTACACGAGTATATTCAAAACTCTCAGCTTATAATTTTTGAAGATAGCTGTCATTGCCCTTTTTTAGAAGAAGCAGACGGTTTTAATAAAGTAGTAGATGATTTCATTCAGTCGTTAGATGACAATAATGCACCATAATTAACATGTTCCTATAATTCATTTTAATGAATGAATAAAAAACTCCTTTATGATGAAGGAGTTTTTTATCTTTCAATGCTTCTGTCGGTGTAATTCTTCCATACATTCCTGCACAAGTGTAACAGCTTGACTCATTGCAGCCCCGCCAGCAAATGCCGCTGCAACGCCGCACGCTTCTAGCACTTCCTTATCAGAGCATTCTTGATCCATACAACCTTTTGTATGATAAATTGTACAATATTCATCTTGCATAGCTAAACTGATGCCTAATGCAATTAACTGCTTTTCTCGTTTTGTTAAGGTTCCTTCTTGGAAGCAAGCTTGTGTAAAAGCGTTGTAAGTTTCAGCGATTTCTGGGATTTGCTGCGTAAACTTTCCTAATCCTTCTTTATAATGTTGTAATGATTGATATGTTGAACCTTGTTGCTGAAAATCCATTTTATTCCCTCCATTTTTTCAATATGTACTATGATTTAGTATGTACGAGAAAAACGGTAGTATCCTAAATTAACAGCAATTTATAATGTATATTTTCTCTTGCAAGCATAAAAAATAGCTGCTGAGAATAGTTACATCTCAACAGCTATTTTTATATTACTCATATGAATGATTTAAATTCGCCAAAGCGATAATGCCTTCTTCATCATGTAATTCAAGCTGTAATCTTGCTGCAAACGGATTAATATGATATTCCATATCAAGCCATAGGCGAAGTGCCTCGATTAAATTTGCCTGAATTAAAATTTGTTGACGCCCATTTACTTCTACTTCAGCTGAGAAGCCGTAATCGTCATCGTACATCAGTTCCACAAGTACTTGTTCCGGAACAACTTGACGTTTTTGTGCAATATATACACAGAGTGCATTGATCAACTCTTGTTCGGAAATTTTTATCGTTTCCATGCTGCTTCTTCCACCTGTTTCTTACGTTGATTTTTAAAATATTTGAATGCGCGAACCGCTAACATTACAATACCAGCCATTACGAACATATTAATCATAAATGCTAATACAGAACCAAGAGCTCCCATGTTAGCAAATAAGCTACCCATTAATAAACCACCAATACCACCAACTAAAAGACCTTTCATAAAGCTTCCTTTATTACTTTTTGGTGCTGTATTTGTTGCTTTTGTTTTGGAATCTGTCGTTTTATTTGCATTTACATTAGAATCTTTTTTCTTTAAATCCACTGTTGATTTTTGTGTTTGGCCTGAACTTGGAGTATAAGATTTTTTACCAGATTTGTAAGTTTTTGCATAAGCACTATCTACTGAAATGAAACTACTAGCGGCGAAGACAAACATAAATGCAGTCAATAGTGTAACGATTTTCTTTAACATATAATATTCATTCTCCTTCTACTATAAGTATATATAATTATCTATCCTTCTCTTAAACTATGAAAAAGATAGATAAATTTTAAAGTTAATAGAAAAGTTCTTATGAACTTATTATATGAACTTTTATAAAAATAATCAAGAGTTATTTCTTATGATTATTAACTTATTTGACTACAGAAAAAATCATAAGAATACAATTGACTTTATATAAAACAATACATAATATAAGTTCATAAGAACTTTTATATTATCGGAGGTGAAAAGATGGAAACATTTCATCTCACACGAAACGAAATGGCAATGCTCCTCCTTTCTCTTAGAGGATGGAATACAAAAAAGCCTCTTGCAATTTTACAAGAAGCTTGGAGAAAGTCGCATAAAGAAGATATTGAGAGTGGTCAAAGTGTTACGGCCTTTCTTACAACTGCACTAGCACCTATTTTTGAAAAGCTTATTAAAATAGAAGAAATTGATATTGGATTCTCTTTGAATGAAATCGTTGCACTTGGAAATCAAATTGAAAATACTAATTTTTCTATTACGGCACTGCAAAACTGGGTGAAACGCGATATAAAAGAGATGATTGGCTCTCCGCAAAAAGGAAAAAAATATTCAATTGAACAAGCGGCCTTATTATTTATTGTAGAAGATTTAAAAACAGCACTCGATTTTGAGTCCATTCGAAAATTGTTAAAGCTTATCGTGAATGATCCTGCAGATCGCACTGATGATTTAATTAACCCTATTCAATTATATGTTTTTTACTCTTCTTTATTTGAAGAGCTGAATCAAAAAGGTTACGTTCAATTCAATACAACGAATACGATTCGTACTATTGAACAAACGATTAAAGAAAAAGCTGATCAGTTAGCAGCTAAAATTGAACATATAAACAAAGAACAACGCGAAGCAATTCGAAATGCAATTATAATTGCAACATTATCTGTCCATACTGCTTATGTACAAAGATTAGCGAAGCGCTACGTATCAGCTACTTTGTTTTTACAGCATTTAAATGTAAATTAAACTTTTATGTAACCACATATAACCGATAACATATGTTATCGGTTATATGTGGTTTGATTATTTGTCCGCCAAATTACGATACCGCTTATCATATATAGAATTGAAGCGACATAAAAAATAGTTCCAATGGTTAAAAAATCAACTAAGTATCCTGTTAAAATAATAGCTATTGCTGCTCCTAAGGATGTCCATATGTGATATTTTCCAATTTCATAACCAGCATCTTGACGTTCTACCTTTCGTACAAGCGATGTTTTTTCTGTATTTTTCTGCACAGCTCCTAAACACCCCATCATAATTTGCAAAATATATACATGCCAAACATCTGTAGCAATTGGAAAACATAGCATCAAAACAGCCATTGACCAAGAATATATGATTAAGAGCTTTCTATCACCGAATCGATCGGAGATTCTACCAATCAGAGGGTACACAAGAGCTGATGTTAACGCAAATAAACCGTATGCCCAGCCAAATTGTGAAAAACTGTTGCCAACGTTTCTTAGTAGTAATACATAAAAAGGAAACACCATACTTCCTGCCATCATAATGAGACTTTGTGAAACTACAAATCTTGTATATGTCATTGACCATACTCCTTGTAAAATAGATTAACAAACCGTTCTTGTGGGTCGTATTCCCTCTTTTTTTGAAAAAATTCGTTTGTAAGTGAGTAAGCTTTTTGCAATTGTTGTTTTTCTGTATAAGGATAATATGGCAAATAGTAGCTTCCATCATGTTGCAAAGTAACATTCACCATTTTCTGTATCACTTTTTTTGTTTTTTCTATTTCTTCTTCAGATCGTCCCTGATTGATAAGAAGTACAAGAGCAAACATATCCTCTTTCGCGTATGACAAAACTGCACTATCATTTTTTGTCACATATCGAATAGTAACATTAAGAAGATTTAATTCTTCTTGTTCTAATACTTTTCTGAGGTCATCTATATACGAAGAAAAGTGATTAACAGGAATAAAGTACTCTTGTAAAATTTCTGTATGATTCGGATTTTCATATTCCATGAATACACTATCTGATCGCATTACATTATTACGAGTTTCATAAGATCCATCCGTACGTTCAAAATATTTTTTTTGGATATTCCAAAACATCGTTTTTCCCCAGTCGCTGTACCTAGATAATCCAAGAAAAAACTTTGGAAGTGCAACATTTGTTTCTTCTTTTAAAGTAATATATTGTTCTCGATTCTCTTGATTCGTAGCGAGAACGTAATTTGTCACATACATCTCACGTAAAAATGAATCTGGCGCGACAGAAATACGAGCTAAATGCATCCTCACTTGTTCATCACCCTCAACATGCTCCTTGAAATAAGAAGTATATTGGTGATAATCTAACGTTTTAGTTCGTATTTGGTACAGTTCATCTTCTGCTAACTTTAGTGTTACATCTAGAATGACTCCAAATAGACCGTATCCACCTATTACTAAAGAGAATAGTTCTGCATTTTCATTTCTACTTACATTTTTAATTACGCCGTCTGCCATTAATAAACGAAATGAATCAACTGTATCTATAAGTGCATCATGCCGAATATCCCTTCCGTGTACATTTGCACTTAAAGAACCACCGATGGTGAAGATATTTTGTGATTGCATAACTTGAATGGCAAGGCCGTATGGATTAATAATTTTTTGAATGTCATTCCACGTTGCGCCGCTCTGCACTCTTATTCTTTTTTGCTTCGGATTGAACTCCAATATTTTATTATAACTTTTCATATCTAAAACAGTGCCATTTGGATAATATGTATGACCACCTTGACTATGCTGCATCCCAGCAATAGAGAGTTTTTCATTTGAAGTATTTGCATCTCGAACCAATTGTTGCAGCTTTTTTTCATCGTCAACACTCTCTATTCGTTTAACCTTTGTCGGAAGTAATCGTCCTGAATCTGTTATAACAGGCTGAGTAAGTTGTTGCTTATACGTATGTACTGATACAGTTAGTAAGGTAGTGTATATGGCTAAAGAAATTATTATTTTACCTCTTTTCAATTTATCCTCTCCCTTCAATTAAAGTGTAATATTACACTTTAATTGAGATTATACCATTTGATTTCAAGATTATAAATAAAAAAATCAGTGCTTTATTATAAAGTGCTGATTTTTCCTAAAAATTCAATTCTTTATTCAAGGATTTAAATCCTTTTCCATACTGTCCCTCTTTTTTCATACTCTAGTCTTCTTTCGACTGAATAAGCTGCTTCAGAATTTACAAAGCGTTCAATGAGCCATATAGCTAAATCGACACCTGAAGTTACTCCTCTTGCTGTAATAATATCATGATCATCAACAATTCTGGCACTTAGCACTTCACATCCGTATGATGCCATTTCGTTTTTAGCAAGATGATGCATAGTAGTTTTCCGTCCTGCTGTAATTCCTGAAACAGCCATCAACATTCCGCCCGTACAGACACCAGCGATAACAGCCCCTTGCTGATAAAATTTAGCGATGAATTCAGGTAATATACCTTTATCCGCTTCTATTTTTGCTCCCTTTTCTCCTCGATGATTCCACCCACCACCAGGTACAATTAAAATATCTGGACAATTGTCTTCACTAAGAAAATCATTCACTTCGACTGTTAGGCCATAAAACCCAGTCACCGAATTCAAATTTAATGTAACCATTTTCACATCGAAATTTGCTCCGAACTCATTAGCACGTTTTAATACCTCATATGGTCCTATGGCATCTAGTTCATCAAAACCATCAAATAATACAATTTGAATATTCATCGTTTGCCCCCTAACTGTAAGCATCTGCACAATATATATTAAATGAGTTAACAGAATAATAACATAATGTTTTCTTTATCAATGTTTATAAAAAAATGTTATTTACTCTTTTACCGCAAAGATTTGTAACAACAGCGATTAACTATTTTTGTCGGACCTTCATACAGGATTTTAGTCAATCAATATTGAATTTCTAAAGGGCTTTATTTTTGTTAGGAGGAATCTATCATGATGAACTATTTTTCTATAATTAGTGATTTAGTTTTTATAGATCGCAAGCACTTGTTTACAGAAACAGACATTATGCTGTATCATCCCGGTCATTTCCTAGAATTAAATGAACTTGTTGCAAAGCATTGCTCTCAAGAAATTGTAAAACATATTTTCATTCCTTCTATTTTTAATATATTTCTACAAGCAAATGAATTTGAGTATCATAGAGAATTATTAATTCAACTAGGAGTTCCTCATGAGAAAATCCAACCGATTACAGGAGATTTTTCTAATGTAGAAAGTGTAATAAAAAGTGCGTTTAACATAATCAATAATCAAGAAATAAGGAATGTATTACTTGCTGGAAAAAGTTTTTTCTGTCGAAGATTTTTATTACTTGCCTCACTATATGCTGCGGAAGATAAAATCTTAGATGTTCTTCCACTGCAAGATCAACGACAAATTAATCGCGATACTTGGCACACAAGTGAAAAAGGAAGACAAAGAATCACAAATGAAATTAAACAATATCACGAAATTACAGAAAGACATCCTTTTCTTTTTCACTCAAAATTCTAACACATAAAATTATTATGTAAACTATATGTGGGAAAATAGGACCTAAATATATCCAAATGAATCTAAGGATTCTTTGAGCCTCTGTATAGAATTTCATATATTATAGGTATAATATCATTACCACTTATATAAAACCCTCTAAAAAAGGAATCTGAAAGGCCGTTTTTTAGATACCTTAAAAATTTTTGTATATTAAAAGACTTATCTACATGATAAGTCTTTTAATATTTCATTATATGCCGATCCAATTTTTCTCGAATTGCTGAAGTAATAAACTCTTCTATTGAAATCTTTTCTTCATTTACAATATTTGAGATAGACTGATACTCAGATGAAGATAATACTATGCTTTTCGTAACACTATTGCTGTCTAAGTAAATACTATTATTTAGACGTTTTGCTAATTTTCCTTCTATTATATATGGCATAAGAGAGTCAATCCACTCTTGTTGAAACTGCATAGGAACTTGAATGAGTGATTGGCGAATTTCAACGATCCAAAAATTGTGTTCTTCGGAAATTCGAAGATTTCGTGGAGATACATATTGCAATAAGTAATCCATTCGCTGAAAAATATCACTTCGTAAATGATGTGTTTTTAGAAAACGAAACTTTACAAATTTTTGATGATGACTCCTCGGTTTATCTGATAATTGATATGCTGGAAAAAAGCCACTTTCTTTCGCCTCTTGCAGTGTCATATCATTTCCAAATTCATCTGTTACTATAATATTTCCTCTTTTAGGAATAGACGTTATACGAGCAATTGTATTTCCTTGTATAAATTTTTGAAATAAAACAACATTATATTTTCGAGAATATGTATAAAGAGCATTGGCGTCATCTAATCTTTCAGCTAATTGTTTTACCTCTTCCTCTTGTACAAATTTTGTTTCTTTATTTCGATGTATTTGAATTGTATAGGATAACTCCCCTTCTTCGATCCATTTACATAATTGATACATACTAACATGAAACTGTTTACTTGCTTGGTTTAATGTGATTCCTTCTGTATGTAAATGTGATTGTAATACAGTAACCTCTTCTCTTTGAAACAAAAAACTCCCATCTAATCGCCAAGTATCTTTATTAATTGGAGTTAATTTATTTTCTTTCATTAATTTTTTAAATGTGAAATTTGTAATACGTAAATACTCTTTTACCTCATTTGTATCCATATATTGTTCATATGTATGCTCGTACATGCAAATAAATCCTTTCTATTTAAATCTAATTATATTTTATATAAAAATATAATTTAAAATAATAACGAAATAAAATGTAATTTCATTATAACATAGCTAAATAAAAAATTATAATTATATTATAAACAAATATAATTTCTTTTAATTTTAAAAATAAGATGTGTATTGTTTTAATTCAACTCACGAAAAATAAAATTTATAAATCAATTTTAAATCATAGAAAATGTGTGATTTTCTATAGTTTACAATTAATATTGTGTTTTATATAAATGCACTTTAAAATAAATTATAGGTACACTTTAATTTGTTTCATTAAAACTACATAAGAAATACATAAGGATTTGATATGACATGAAATTTAATTTATTACCAATTTATAATTATAATTCGTTATTACACAATAAAAATAGTAAAGAAAAATTCGGAAATACGATTGCAATATGGAATGAAGATTTTTTAAAACAAGCTGAGGATCGAAAAGAGCAGAATGAACGTGAACATACATATTCATATGCGGGTTTTTCTGATGAAGAAATTTTATATTATTATTTGAATCGACAAACACATTTTGATAAAAATAAACGAGTAAAAGACACATCTCGTCTTCTCTATTCTAGAGATTTATCACAGTTTTATTTTTTTATTCGAGAACATATAGAATTTTTACAAATGGATGTGGAGAATTTCAATGTGGGTAAAGTATGGATAAATTTAAGAAAACGACATATTCGTAATTATCAAAAGTGGCTTGCTGAAGATGCAATCTCCTATCAATCTAACGAAGCATATAAACCAGCAACGATAAGTCGAAAACTACGAATTACTCGGTCCTTCTTAAAATGGTTATATGAAATTGAATACATTAAAGAGCCTCTATATATTGACATACTAAGTACAACGATAACGAAAAAACATAAACCAAGAAGAGAATTATCTTATGAAGAAGTAAAACAATTGCTGTCATATTATAAAAATAATCCTATCAATTATGCTCTGCTTTCAATATTAGCAACAACTGGACTACGTATTGCGGAAGTTGCACATGCGAAGTGGGAAGATTTAGAGTATGATACATTGCGTAATCGTTATTATTTATATGTAAATACGAAAGGTGATTCTGAACGAATTGTACCAATTAACAAAGTTGTATTTGAACGGATAATCGCTTTTCGAATCCGTCGCCGTTTGCCAACTGAGTTAGGTATTAAGCATGGTGGTACCATTTTTCAAACAAAAAATCATACAGCATATAAAGAAAATTATTTGTCTCAATATATCACCAAAATCATAAAAGAAACTAATTTATCATTTACAAAAAATGAAAAAATAACTCCTCATTTCTTTCGACATTTTTATGTTCAATATTTATATGATTATAAACAAGTACCACCACATATCATTGCAGCAGCTGTTGGTCATAAAGATGATCGTACAACAAAAGAAAATTATTTGAAGCAGAGATTAATGAAAGACCATGATGCAGGGAATTTAATTCATGAGGATGAGTTTTAACTATAAAACAGGAAGAGCATATTTTGTGAGCACTTCCTGTTTTTTAGTTTACAATAATCTTTTTATATTAAACTATATCTATTTTGTTTACGCCCTTTTCCACTCTCTTTGATTATATAAGATTTCCTAACAAGTGTTGTTAAAGAGTCTACTAATGTTTTATATGATAAATTCGACAAAACAAGTAAATCATTCGTATATAATATTCTATGTTTTTCTAATAGTAATAAAATAAGTCGTTCTGATGGTTTTAATGCCTCATCGCTTTCAAGAATAAAATCAATATTTTTCATGAACATACACCCTTAAAATAAAATTTAAACGTTATTATATTAATATTTATTATGTTAAAATTATATAATAAATTCAATGTTTTGTCGTGATAATTATTGTTTAGTAGATGATTTGGTTATAATTATTTTTTAATGGAATAATTATAATATTTTATTTTGTATTTTTATATGTGCATTCTACTGATTTTGTGCTCTTTGGGTGCAATACATCAAATCCACGATTATTAATTCTACTTATGTTCCCTTTTTCTTGCTGTAAACAGAATGTGTTCATTTCTTTAATAAGTTGATTTCCTTTTTAAAGAAAAAGAATAGAACTATTCGTTCTCAACGAATAAGTAGTATCAACCTTCATTATTAGCTCGATTGTTTGCAGCAAATTGGAAATAAGTAAAAACATCACGGCACATACCATGAAAAAATTTTCAAGATTTTCCCATCCTCACATAAAATATAATTAGCATATAAGAGTTTGGAAATTAGTAATTTTTCATAATAAAAAAGAAAATGCCTCTTATTTTAAGAGACATTTTCTTTTTTACACTTCATTTAAGAAAAATATAGCTAATGTTCCCGGACCAGCATGAGCTCCAACAGCTGCACCAATTGAATTTACTACAAATACTTTACATCCAAATTTTTGAGTAATCATTTCTGTTAGTATGTTTACACTTTCTAAATCATCACCGTGTGAAATTCCAATTGTTTGATTTTTAAGATCTTTCCCTCTTGTTTCCATAATATCTACTATACGCTGAAACACTTTCTTCCGGCCACGTATTTTTTCAAGTGGAATGAGTTTTCCATCTTCTACATTTAAAATAGGTTTAATATTTAACAAGCCACCTATAAATCCTGCTACTTTGCTTAATCGTCCACCACGAACTAAATATTGTAAGTCTGCAACAGTAAATATGTGTTCCATATGTTCCGTCATGAAATCGATACGGTTTAAAATTTCCTCTTTTGTTGCTCCGTTTTGTGCCATTTTTGCTGCTTCTAATACTACAAGTCCTTGGCCAGTTGACGCACATTTTGTATCAATAATGTCTAAAGAAAAATTAGGATAGGCTTCTTTTACTTCTTCTCCTACAAGAACAGAAGATTGATACGTACCAGAAAGTTCAGAAGTAAAAGCTAAATAAATGCATGTTACATCTTGTTTTGCGTATGTAGTGAATACTTCTTGAATTGTTTCTAAAGAAGGTAAGGATGTTCTATATACTTTCCCTTCTTTCATATTTCGAAGCAAGTCTATTGGATCTAGTGTTACTCCATCTAAAAATTCATTCTCTTGTTCATCATATACACGAAGCGGAATTACCTCTATATCATAAGTATGAAGCAACTCTTTTGGTAAATCTGCCGCACTATCTGTAATGATTTTTATTGTCATTGTTCGTTAAACCTCAATTCTTTTATAAATATACATAAATTCGATTAGTCCCTCTTAAATTATATATGCAATACATGGATTAAGAAAGCGAAAAATCTTATATAAAACATTTCTGTTATATTGTATTCATGAAGAAAAACAGCAATGAATTTTTTCTAATATAAATAAAAAAAACGTTTTTTCATTTATGGCCATATTACTATTTCATGTTTTTCATAAAAAACGTTATAATAATATATAGCCTCTTAGATTAAGAAATAAAGGAGAATAAAACATGGCAAAAATTAAAGTATATCAACCAAGAGAAGAGCATGTAGATGCAGTAAAAACTATAATTGATGTTGAGGAATTAAACCCAACAGCTACTGATTTACAAAATTTATATGCATGTGTATTAGAAACTGAAGATATGTCTTTACCTGAAACCTACATTGAAGAAGATATTTTAATCGACTCTGTTGAAGGAATGGTAAATGCTTCAGCAAATAAAGTGAAAAATTTAGGAACATATGATGTAATCGAAGTACATAATAAAGGTAAGAAGTTACAAATTTTATTATTAGCAGATGAAGAATACGAGATTATTGAAGAATAATTTCAGTTTAGGTTACTGAATCATTAAAATAAAAGCACTCTCTTCATATGAAGGGAGTGCTTTTCATCAATTTCATTAAAATTCCCTTTAAATCTTGAGGTAAGACGCGAAAAAAAATAGCTCTTAAATCAAGTTTTTCAATGTACCACTATATTTGTTTATATTCTTTCACAATTGATCGATCTGCATTTTTGTAACTTTCGTGATATTCTACCACACTGATTTCACACTTTGGACCAATCGTAACATTGTTACCTCGAACAACATCAGCTTTTGTATATTCAAGATAAATTTCATCTCCCTCGATTATATTGGCATGAAGATATCCTCCGTGTTTCGAGAAAGGAAAGAACGATGATTTTTTTCGAACTGTAATTTTCTCGCCTCCTATTTCTTTTACATTGCTGTGCTCATATCTTATAGTGATATCAATATTTCCAGCATTCAGCATACCTGTAATTGTAAAACCTCCATTTAATATGAAATTCTCTGTTTCTAAGTTACCTTTCACATTTATTCCACCCGTTACATCGACCTCTTCACCAGTAAAATTTTCACCAATGTCAAACATCCCTCGTACTTTTGTACGTTTCACTTCTGTCGGGCCACCAACTTCAAGATTACCGTTAACTTTCACATTTTCTGAATCCAAATCTCCACGAATTTTCGTTTCTCCAAACACAGTAATCATGTGTGCTTTTACATTTCCTTGCACTTCACTCGTTCCATACGTCTTAAACACATCGCAATCAATATCATCCAAAATCGTTCCTTCTCCGCGAATTTTGACATTTTTGTAGATACCACCTGATGAATTACCAGAACCATTTAAACTAAGGTTATACTGTTCTTTCATGCTATCTTTCCCTTTCTGTTAAAAATTTAAATTTTTCGACTTTCTTTTACGTTAGCGTTTTTATCGATTTGACAAACCCCTGTATATTCAATAAGATTAATTTTACAATTTGGTCCAACCGTAACATTGTTACCTCGAATTGTGTTCGTGTTTGTATACTCAACTATAATATTGTCCCCTTCTATTAACTCTGTTTCCATTCGAGTAGTAAACATTGTTTCGAAGAGCCAACTTAAAGCGGATTTCCTATATTTTATGTTAATCGTTTGACCGCCTATTTCTTTTGCTTTACATTCACCGTGCATATCAATAAAAATATCATCTGCACTCAATAAGCCACCCACGATAAATTGTCCTTCTGATTTGAATGTATCTACTTCACAATTCCCATCAATGATTGCTTTACCGTGAATATTCATGTCCTCACCAAATACATTTCCTCCGACTGTTCCTTTACCGGAAATTTTTATTTTCTTTACAACCGCTGCCTGTTGTATACTGCCGCTGCCTTCAATGCTCATTTGTAGAGCATCTACTTTTCCATTTATCTTTCCGGAACCACTTATTTTTACTGTCTCAGCTTTTATATCTCCATTTACATGACCAGAACCGTTACATTCGAAATCCACACATTCTAAATCCCCATTTACAGTCCCTCTTCCGTTTAATTGTACATTGCGAAACTGCCCTCCGTTCGACATTCCATGTCCATTAATTAATAAGTCATCAGTTTTCACTACTTTCCCTCCATCACAACAACTTTGTTTTTAATTCTTCTGCACAAATCACTAAAGGTAAACGTATAACAATTTTAGTACCCTGATCAAAATATAAATCCTCTACACTCGAAAGTAAGAAACATGTTGAAATACCTAACTTTCGAATAAAAATAAGTTCACCATGTTTGTTCTTCATCGTTTCATAGTGCTCATTTAAAACATGTAACATCAATTTTCCTTCTTCAAGACTTATCTCTCCAGACTGAAGTACCTTTTCCAAAATATAAATAAAAAGGATTTTTGCAAAACGAAATTTAGTCATTTCTTGATTTTGCTCTATAAAAAAACGTACAACGGATTCTGAAGCAATCCCACGTTGTACAATGTCTTCCTTTGTTAAACAAATCTCATTCACATTTGGTGAGAACATGTCCGCCAAATCATCAAGAGACAAATTTTCTTTCATCGTCTGAATTTTTTCGATTCTATCTAAAATCTTTTCCTTAGGAAAAAACGTCTCCTGCCCTGTAAACGTTGATTTTCGCACAAACCAATCTTCTGGTATTAAGTTTTTTCTTTTCCACCTATATAGCTGACCATAGGAGATTCCAGTAAGTTCTAACAAGTCTTTTTTCGAAATTAAGTCCTGACTCAAAATTTTGCTCTCCCTTCTTTTTATTCAATGTAACATAACATTGTTACGCTGTAAATATACATTTTCCCATTTTTATAAAAATAGACTAAGATTATCACTATGCTCCATATAGCTTTATCCGTTTTCTATCTAAAGAATAAACCCATCATTTCATCGCATGAAGGTCGAAGAAATGATGGGTATGTGCACGTTGTTTTACTACTTTGTTACGTTATGTGTATGCTTAAACCATATATGATAAAAATTAATCCAGCCCTGGGAATTAATTGCTACATTTTGTATGGTTTCATGCGTATGTATCGTCATATAATTTCGATACAAAGGAATGATATGAATATTCTCTAACAGCTCCTGTTCTGTTTCCTCTAACAATTGCATACGCACACTCCGATTTTGTTCCTTAAATACACGTTTCAATTTCTCATTTAAATTGAAAGAACTATGCTGATGAAGAAAACTATTTGTCGTTAGCAGTAAATATAGATAACTTAATTCAGCGTGTTCGCTCATCGTAGCACTATCATGAATCAAATCAGCTTCTTGTATTGTTCGAAGTGTAAGAAGTTCATGTGCATCTAAAAAAGATAGTTCTATCTTAATTCCATACTTGGCACATTCCCTTTGAATCCAATGTGAATCCTCAACATGATCTTGATCCTGAAAGGTATATAAATATAATGTTTCTCCTTTGTACCCACTAATTCCTAGTAACTCTTTAGTTGAACTTTCTTTATTTATTTCGATTGTTTTTCCTAATAACAGATTCATTGCTACTTCTCCACGTTCACCTTTTAAATTATTTAATATTTGCATGCCGTTGATGATTTGTTTTAAAGCTTGCCGAAAGGCTATATGTTGCATTGGACCTTGCTTTTTTGTATTGAGTGTAATGTATGTTACGTTCGCTTCTAATTGAGACGTTTCTTTTTTAACGCTCTTTCTATCATGGTGTAAAGAACCTAACAATACTTCATAACCACTATGACTACTTATATCTTGGAAATACCAAAGTTCAATACGATCAAGAAATGGGCGCTCGCGAAAATACAAATGATTTACTTCTAAAATAAGTAATGCATCATCATTTTTAAGAAGCTTGAATGGACCTGTTCCGTTTAATATGTATTGATCATTCTCCTTCTCCTGTAATTCAGGAATAATAGAACAATGTTCTCCACCTAAAATATGTAAAAATAATTCATTTTCTGTTTGTAAATGAATTTCAATTGTATATTCATCAACAATATGTATTTTTTCAATATCTTGCAACATCCAGAGATGAGGGTTGTCTTTTGTACTAAAAAAACGTTTGAACGTATACTTGACATCGTGTGCAGTAAACGGTTTTTGATTATGAAAATGCACTCCTTTACGAAGATAAAATGTCCATATTTTATGTATATGATTGTATTCCCAATAAAAAGCGAGACGAGGTTCTATTTCATTTGTCATTTCATTGTAATGAACGAGCGTATCACAGACGTGCTTAACAATATGACATTCAGAGCGAAGCGTAACATACATAGGATCTAGACATGTAATTGGGTTTATACGCATGTTTAATCGTAAAACATCTATTCTTCCTTTAGGTGACTGTTCAATATGGTATCCAAAAAGTGTGTCAATCCATGCTTGAAATTGTTCTAATATGTACGGAAAATACTCTGCATATGTTTGAATGAAGGCTTTTCCATTTTTAACTTCTCCTTGTTTTACAAGCTTTTTTCCTCTTTCGTAAATAAGTGCGGCAGGTTCTTGTAGAAAAGCAAGCTTAGACCGATTTCCCCTTCCGCGTCCTGGAGACCAACTAATCCATTGCATTTCTTCTAGTTTTTTTATTGTGAATTTACTATTTCGATCTGTACAATATAATGATTTTGAAATGTCTTGCAGCGATATTTCTATGCTTTCACCAAGTTCTTTTCCTTTGGCATGCTGCAGCCAAAGCCGTATGTAATGATCCAAAATTATCATACATGTCCCCCTAAAAGATGAAAAATTTCTTTGCTTCATTCTACTCTTTTTCCTCTTTCCTTTCCATCATAGAATTTCCATATAGAAAGGAGAGAATGAAATGATGATATTTGGAAAACGTTATAGCAAGCCTATATGGATTCGGTTATTTGGAGAACTGCTAACGAGTACAACTGGAGCAATGCTCGCACTTATTTTTATCATATATGTAAACAAAGCATTAAACGGAAACGCCTTGTTTACCATGTTACTTTTCGGATTACAACCGCTTAGCGAAATTGTCTTTACACTTTTTGGGGGCAGTATTACTGATCGCTTTGGCAGAAAATCAATTATTTTAATTGGATTACTCTTACAGGCAAGTGCTATGACTGGTTTCATTTTCGCGGAATCCGTTATACCATTCGCTCTCTTCTACATTATGAATGGTCTGGGACGTTCTCTTTATATCCCTGCACAACGAGCGCAAATTGCTGATGTAACAGAGAAAGAAAAGCAAGCTGAAGTATTCGCTCTCATTCAAACAGCTGGAGCCGTTGGAACCATCATTGGTCCAGCGACTGGATATCTCTTCTACAAAGATGATCCGACCATTCTTTTTATCTTAGAAGCTGCTGCTCTATTTCTCTATTCTGTTCTTGTATGGACGCAGCTCCCAGAGACTGCTCCACTTCAACAACATGATGAACAAAAAACTACGCCTACGAAATGGAAGCATTTTCTCTTAGAACATTATAGCGTATTTGGACTTATGATTTTTATGCTGCCGATTAGTTTTTTCTACGCACAAATGGAAACGAATTATCGACTTTATGCTGAAAAGGAATTATTCACAAATTTTATGTTTGTATTTACATTTATGGCTACATGTAAAGGAATTATGGAGATTGTTTTGCAAGTGGGAATCGTAAAATGGGCAGAGAAATTTTCTATGCAAAAAATTATTGTTATTTCTTATATTTGCTATACGATTGCCGCGATTGGTTACGGCTATTCCAATACATTATGGCTACTGTTTTTCACACTATTAATTTTAACAATCGGAGAGAGTATCGCATTAAATCACTTACTACGTTTTGTTTCAGAATTAGCACCGGAACATATGCGAGGGATTTATTTCTCTATTTACGGTACGCATTGGGATATTTCACGAATGCTTGGTCCCGTAGCTGGAGCATTATTATTACAACATTTTAGCGGGAGTTTCTTATTTAATATTTGTGCCGTATTTCTTATTATTGGTGGCATCGGCCAATATTTCTTTATAAATTATATTCTTAAACAAGACAAAACAAAAAGGCTGTCCGCATAAGGAACAGCCTTTGTTATGTAATTAAGCTTCAATCTCTTTTCCATCTTCTACAATATGATACAGCAAGTGCGCTAAATGATGAATTGGACCGTATTCTTCCTCTTCTTCATCTGTTTCACCTTGGAATTCAAGATCATTTAAATACAGTGCTACAAATTCATAAAATAGCTTTAAATCGAAACCGTAGCAAGCGATTGGTTCTTCTTGATCACCTTCATATTGGAGCGTTAAATATTGCTCATTACCTTCTGCATCTTCTGCATCAAAGAATACAAAAAAGCCAACATTTGTATCTAAATCAAACAGATGACGAGTTCCGCCTTCTGTTGCTTTGTTAAAGTCATCTTCATTTAACTTATAAACAGTTGTTGCTTGTGCATTATCTTCTTGATGAAAATTAACTGTAAATTTTTTCATGTTGACACCTCCAAATGGTATATCCCTAGCATAACAGATTTATTAACATTACACAAAATTAACGAAAAAGGACTGTTTACGAAAGTAAACAATCCTATTGTTTTATTTTTTTATCATGCGAAGTATAAAGCTAGCGATAAAGATCAGTATAAGGGCACCAATTAAAGCTGGTACAATGTAAAAACCACCAATAACTGGACCAAATTTTCCAAATAAAGCTGTACCAATCCAAGAGCCGATGATGCCGGCAATTATATTACCAATAATACCACCAGGGATATCCTTTCCAATCAGTAAGCCACCAAACCATCCTAAAATGCCACCAACAATTAATGACCATATGAATGACATGAAGTTATTTCCTCCTTATAACAGTAAATATAGTTATACATGATACAAATGCGGAATTATTTATCATTAGTTATGCTACATTCTTATAGAACTATGCACTGAAGTCGCTATTTCTTTACGAAATTACATAGTTAGTATATTGACTTTTGAACATACTTTTTGGAACGAAAACTCTGTTTTAAATCATTATTAATGACATTCCGTTACTCCCTGTGGAAACGAGAATACATTTAATGGATCATATTTCTCTTTCACTTTCCGTAATTTCTTAGCATTGCTGCCATAGTAAGCTTCTTCATAATTTTTCAAACCGCTATAAGGGAAGTTCACAAATGATCCTTCTGTTATTGATTCTATATATTTAAAACTCTGTTCCATCCATTTGATATTGTCTTTTGCAAATTTTGCATCCTCCCATATAGTTTGAATCCCCATTATATACTTGGCATCTCGATAATAAAATGCTGTTGCTTCTTTAGGCACCTCTTTTACTTTTCCACCAAGTGCATATAGACTTACTGCTGCAAAAATACTTCCTGCTGCTCTCTCTTGAATGAGGTCAACAATGGCATTAATCTCCTGTTCATCATAATCCTGATACACAAATCTTCCTGTAGATTTAAACATCTCTGATTCCGGATAAGATGATTGTAACTTTGTAATAGCTTCAAAAAATGTTATATATTCTAAATTCATTCTTATGCCGTCTATGTTGATTAACATTTGTAAAATTTCTTCTGCTTCTTCTGGCTTACCATAAAATATTCCTCGTCCATAAATCGCCATTTCCTCAGTTTCTGAATTATATATACTGGCACCAAGCGTAATTCTGTTATCTAGATTAATTATCCACTCTTGCCATTTATACAGAAATTCTCTGTGTGTTTCTAATAAAGCATCTGGCCAATATATTTCAACTAAAGTCACCTTATCTATTTTTGCTGGGAGTTTAAATGTCATGGATACAACAACACCAAAGTTCCCACCACCAGCTCCGCAGCCTGCCCAAAATAAATCTTTATGAGACTTTTCGTTTGCAATAATCAATCTCCCTGTATAATCTATTAATTCCAGTTCTAGTAAACTATCACATCCAAGTCCAAGGTATCTGCTCAAATATCCCCATCCGCCTCCTAATGTGTACCCACTTATCCCTACAGTCGGACAAGTCCCCCCAGGAAATGGATACCCTTTCGCAGAAATAAAATCATAGACTTGCTTATTCTTTACTCCGCCTTGCACTTTTAACGTATGCTTATTCTCATTCAATTGCATGCGATGCATTCTACTTATATCAATAACAAGAACACGATTTCCAATAGAATATCCTTCATAATGATGTCCACCTGATCGAATCCGGATTTCTATGCAATTTTTTCTTGCCCAAATAATCGCATTACTCACATCCCATTTTGTATAACAATACACAATAACTAAAGGGAATTTTTGAATTGCTTGATTCCATTCTTGTCTAGCTTCTTCATATTCTCGATCATATCTTGTAATTACTTCACCTGTTAACCCTTGGTAACTCATTTCAAGCATGATAAACATCCTTTACCTATTCCAAACAGAAGTTGTTTTCTTTTCAAAATAATATATGTCTTTTATGCATTCTGTGTTCGTTGTATTTGTTTCATTAAAAAAATGTTTTAAACTATAGAAAAAGTATTAGGCTGCTAAAAAATAGTTGTAGACTGAAAAGGTGTTGTCTGTACATGAAAGCACTTTTTGCTAGTATAAAGTATCGTAAAACCTTTAAAAGTCCCTTCAGAAGTAATGAAGGAACTTTCCATTCACATAATCAGCGTTATTTGTAGTGACTTCTCGCTAGGAAATTACACATGGCAAAAATACAAGTGGCTCATTTAGCAATTAGTCTATATCTTTATTTTATTAAATTAGAAAAACAAGAATCGAGAAATCTAATTAGACCAACGATATTTAGTCTAAAACATTTTTTAAAAAGAACACTTATGCCTGCAAATCTTTTTTCGATGTTTTTTCCCTTATTAGTAAGTTAACTAGATGCTTGCGTGCTGTTTCCATCGGTCCCATGGTAAAGTAACCTAACCATAAAGTAGCAAAGAGTAACTGCAGCAAACAGATTAATATCCAAACAGAAATGACCGTAAACGAGTTGGGGTTTCCACCAAACCCCAAGCCCCAACCATAAAACAGAACTGAACACAAAATATTTTGTAATACATAGCAGCTCAAGGACATCTTACCTGCTCTTTCTAGAAAGCTCCATAATGAAAAGGAATGGAATTTTTCAACCAACAAGCTGATTGCCCCCATGTATCCAATCGACAGAATCGGAGCAAATACATACCTTACTGGAAAATCAAAATAACCTCCGGGAATAAACAGCAATAAGTTTAGAGGTAAACCAAGAGACAGTCCGATCTTCATCATCTTTTTGCGAATGTTCCGTCCATTATCATCGTTCGCAAAAGCTCCTTTCCTCATCAGCAGAACACCTGTTAAAAATAGAAAAATATTAAAGGGAATAACAAAGATTGCTTCTGTCCGCAAATTCCAAAAATGGCTAAGTCGATATTGAACCTGTTCCAACCAAGATCCACTTTGATAAAGCTTAGTGACTTCTTGAGGTGCTGCAAATGACTCACTATTTACTTGATGTCCCAGTACACCTAAGCAAACAATTAATATAAAGAAGGCATGAATCACTGCAGTACTGATCATCGTTATTCGCATCGTTTTTTCTCCTACTTTGACGATAAGAGAGACAATAATCGCGGTCATTGCATAAGACATCAAAATGTCGTACTCCAGCACCAAGGTAAAGTGCAGAAACCCTTCGAGAAGTAGAATTAAGGAGATCCATATGTATATTCCTGGCCAAGGACGGCTCAACCGTTGCGATTGCTGGTATTTTAATTCCAATCCAACGCCAAACATGATGGTTAATAAGCCAAGTAATTTGCCATTAATTAAAGCTAAAAATAAAGTTCGTAAAAAGGCGTCGCCCGATAACCACCACTTGTTATGAGTAAAGGTAAATATATAATTCAAATCCCCTAAATGTGCAAAAATCCAAATATTTGTTCCTAAGGTCCCTAAAATTGCTAATCCTCGTAAAATATCTAGACTTCGAATTCGTTTACTGCTTTTCATGTTTCACTCTCCGCTTTCTTAATTTTTTCATTATTAATCACACATTTACTTTATTTGGAAAAAATACCATATATACCATAATTGCATAAGAAGCAATTAAAGATTTTATTTGTATAACGTCTACATGTGAAGTTGGCATAACATGAGTTATCGGCAGTCAATGTAACTAGAAGCTTATAAAAATGCCCTCCAGCTAAGCGGTCTGGAGGGGGGTTCTTGTTCACATAATCAAGCTTATAGGTGGTTCTTTGTAAGTTCAATCGTCCTTTTTCCCCGTATAAAAATCGTATATCTACTATTTAGTCTAGTACTTTATTTTAATAAAAAAATAGGGAAATCTAATTAGACCAACGATGCTCAGTCTAAAACATTTTTATAACAGGTCAGTATTTACACATGAACATGTTGCATTCATGCTCTCATGGGCTATTCATCAAGTTAATAAGCTATAAGTGTAGTTTTTCTCTTTCTCATGCAAAATAAAATAACCAATCCTAAATTGGCTTGGTTATTTTGTAATCTATTATTTTATTTGTTCTTTTTGCTTATATGTTAAATACGCTAAAACACTCTTGCTATTTGTATACTTCGGATTATTTCCTTTCCGTGGTTCACGAGAATGTGTTTTTTCATATCCAGGTACCTCAGGCATATCTTTTAAAAATTGCATAACTTCAGCTTCTGTTCCTTCAATACGTACACGAATCATCATTGTTGCTCCTTACTATATATGTTTTACTCTACCAAGTATATCGACTACTACAAATCCCGCAAGTATGAATTATCTTTTTAAGGTAGATGATTTTCTAGCAACGAACAAAGTCATTTCTGTATAAAAAGACTGTATTTCATTTTTTTCTATCGTGATATGAAACCATTCTTGTATTTCTTTAGGAGCTTTTATCATATAGTGTGTTAATTCATCTCTTTCATTTTTAGGAACATTCATCATATCACACCACCATTCAAACTTAAATTCTTTATCAAAAGTGGTATATGATTGTACTTGTAAACCATTTCTTTCTAATAACGATATCCATTCTGTCTTTTTATAAGCACGTTGGTGACTTGGATCACGCTTTTTCTCTAAAAAGTTATAAAAAACATCGTATTCTTCAACTTCTGGAGCAACATTATCAATAAGAAGAAACAGACCATGTTTTTCTAATGTTCGATGTACTTCCGTAACGAATCGATCAATGTTGGTAAAATGATGTGCAGCAATGCGGCACGTAATGGTATCAAACGATTCATTTGGAAATGGTAATTTTTCTGCGTTCCCTTGTACAAATGAAACATTTGTATGTCCATTTGAACGAATAAATTGTTCTGCTTTCTCTAGCATGTTCTCTGTCAAATCAAATGCAATGACATCTTGAAATAAAGAAGCTAATGCATTTGCAACGTGTCCTCCACCGGTCGCAATATCAAGAAGACGATCATTCTTATTGTTTTGAACGTTTTCAATGAGAAATTGTAAATCCGTTCCCTTTGCATGAATTTGACTCGTTACATATTTCGTAGCATTTTGACCAAATTGGTTCACAACTAACTTTTCATTATTCATTTACATCAGCCCCTTTAATCCCCTTTTCCTTCATAAAGTTATATGAACAGTTTTAAAGTCCTGCAGAAACTAATTTTTATTTATCACATCTAGTCCTCCCATGTATACATTCATCATATTTATATACGCCTTTATATCCTTATTTCCCTATTGATTTTATATATTAATAGTTACATGAATCTATTTTAATCTGTCCATTTGTAATGGAAATAACTTGTAAATCAAAAAATTTGAAATTCTTCTTTCGAACCCTTAATATATACCCTAACTCAAAATATACAGTTATAAGATGAAATGGAAAAAGGAGGTTTTATATACGAGTTTCACTACTATTAAAGACTGAGAGGTTATTCTATGTGGCGTAATAAAAACGTATGGATTGTTCTAACTGGTGAATTTATTGCTGGGGTAGGTTTATGGCTTGGAATTCTAGGTAACCTAGAATTCATGCAAAAGCATGTTCCATCTGATTTTATGAAATCCGTTATTATGTTTATTGGATTATTAGCCGGAGTCCTTGTTGGTCCCATGGCAGGAAGGTTTATTGACCAATATTCTAAGAAAAAAGTACTTCTATATGCAGGCTTTGGTCGTGTATTAAGCGTTATTTTTATGTTTTTTGCTATTCATTACGAGAGTATTTTATTTATGATTTTATTTATGATCGCCATTCAAATTTCTGCAGCCTTTTATTTCCCTGCACTACAATCTGTTATCCCACTTATTGTTCAGGAACATGAATTATTACAAATGAATGGAATTCATATGAACACTGGAACAATCGCTCGTATTGTCGGTACCTCGCTGGGCGGAGTCCTTCTTGTTGTAATGAGTTTAAAATATATGTATGCTTTTTCAATGGCCGCTTACGCACTATTATTCTTTTTTACTTTTTTATTAAACTTTGAAGATACGAAAACAGATATAACGAATGAAAAGAAATCACAAAATACAAGTTTTATAGAAGTGTTTCACATCTTAAAAGAAGTCCCTATTGCATTTCGCGCTCTAATTTTAAGTATTATTCCGCTATTATTTATCGGTGGCTTTAATTTAATGGTTATTAATATTAGTGAAATGCAGCATGATACAACAATTAAAGGATTTATTTATACAATTGAAGGTTTATCGTTTATGCTCGGTGCATTTGTAATTAAACGTTTATCAGAACACGTTTCATCATATAAGTTACTGTATATTTTTTCATTTTGTATTGCTTTCTCTCACTTATCCCTCTTTTTTAGTAATATAAAATGGATGACACTTGTATCTTTCGGTATGTTTGGATTTAGTGTTGGCTGCTTCTTTCCTGTTATGTCAACGATTTTCCAGACGAAAATTGATAAAGGCTACCATGGGCGTATATTTTCATTCCGTAATATGTTTGAGCGTGTAATGTTCCAAATTGTCTTACTCGGAACGGGTTTCTTCTTAGATACAATCGGATTGCAATATATGGTACTTATTTTCGGTGTCATTTCTCTACTTATTATTTTAGTTTCATTATCACAGCAAAAACAACCGAGTAAAAATACTTCTCAAACAACAAATATGTAGAAGCCATCTCATGTTAGAGATGGCTTTCATTATTATGAAAGTAGTTCACCAAAGTCACCTGTCTTAATATCACCACTGTTCGCTTCATCCGTATCAATATGCATATCTAGTGCAAATGTATCTTTCACACGAACTAATACTTGATGAAAAATTATCGCTCGATCTCCACCTACTTTAATACTCACATATTGCCCATCTTTCACTCGAAAATGTTCCGCATCTTCTGATGTCATATGAACGTGCCGCTCAGCAACAATTACCCCTTTATCAATTTGAATTTTACCATTCGGACCGATTACGGTAATACCAGGTGTTCCATCGATATTTCCTGATGAACGAATGGGAGCACTAATTCCAAGCTTCCGTGCATCTGTTTTTGAAATCTCCACTTGTGTAAATTTGCGAACTGGCCCAAGAATTCGTACTTTCGCAATTTCTGATTTCTCAGTTTTGATGGTAACTGTTTCTGCTGCGGCGAATTCTCCTGGCTGAGAAAGTTCTTTTGCTATTGTTAACTCATAGCCATTTCCAAAAAGTTTTTCCAAGTCTTCCTTTGTCACATGAATATGCCGATTTGATACACCAATAGGAATTTGCTTCATGTTTATTTCTCCTTTTGTGAATATACATTTTCTATTGTTTCCTGATTTGTGAAATTTAGTTATTAGGAGTAATAAATGTTATGAAAAAATTGTAATAGGTGTGTTTAATGATTTTTTTGAAGTGACCTTACTTTTTGCATTATATATCCAAATAAGGAATCCATATTCTATGTGTAAATTTTAGAGGGGTTATATTACTTTTTATTATTATTTATAAAAGTAGTACAGTGAATGAAATTTTGTTTTAATTGCTAGTTTTGTATTTTCGTAAAAAAATGTTAAAATGTAAATATGTGTGTTTTCAGAAAAGTAAAAGAATATGAATACTAAAAACAAAGTTTAATGAAAACAGTAGTATTTTTTAGGAGGGGTTATACATGAAGTACACGCTTGCAACAAGAATGAAAGCATTCCAATCCTCAATTTTTAGTGAATTAGCAGCCTATAAAAAAGAGAAAATTGCAGAAGGTCATGAAATTATTGATTTAAGTATCGGAAATCCAGATATGCCTCCGGCTGATATTGTACGAGAAGCACTAGTAAGTGCAACAAATGAAAAAAAGAATTATGGATATACATTGACAGGTACACAAGAATTTCACAATGCTGTGACAGAATATTATGAGATTAATCACCATGTCGCTTTAAATGCTGATAACGAAGTATTATTATTAATGGGATCACAAGACGGACTTGTTCATTTACCGATGGCTTTTGCTAATCCAGATGATATTATCCTTGTTCCAGATCCAGGTTATACGGCATATGCAACAGGACTTGCAATGGCAGGTGCAACTCCGTATTTTATGCCATTAAAAAAAGAAAATGCTTTTCTTCCTGATTTACATACGATCCCGAAAGAAGTTGCCGAAAAAGCAAAAATGATGATATTAAACTTTCCTGGTAATCCTGTACCGGCAATGGCAACAGAATCATTTTTTACTGATGTTATTGCTTTTGCAAAAGAATACAATATTATCGTCGTTCATGACTTTGCTTACTCTGAATTTTATTATGATGGACAAAAGCCTATTAGCTTCCTATCCATTCCGGGTTCAAAAGATGTTGGTGTCGAAATCAACTCTCTATCTAAAAGTTATAGCTTAGCTGGTAGTCGTATTGGCTATATGATTGGAAATAAAGAGATTGTAGAAACACTTAAACAATTTAAATCAAACATCGATTACGGTGTCTTTCTTCCAATTCAAAAAGCCGCAACTGTTGCTTTGCGAGAAGGTGCTTCATATTGCGCAACAAACCGGGCGATATATCAAAAACGAAGAGATACATTTATTGATGGCCTAGCCGAAGCAGGCTGGCATGTTGAAAAACCGGCTGGAAGTATGTTCATATGGGCAGAAATTCCACAAGGCTGGACTTCTTTAGAATTTGCATACGCATTAATTGATCGTGCCAATGTCGTTGTCACACCTGGTCATGCGTTTGGCCCTCATGGCGAAGGGTTTGTTCGTATTGCCCTTGTTCAAAATGAAGAGAAGCTACAACAAGTAGTTAACAACATTAAAAATAGTGGTATTTTTTCTAGTGAGGGTGCAGCCAATTTAGTAAAAAATTAATTACCTTTTCCCTGCTCTTTTTTTCGAAGCAGGGGACTTATTTTTATAGGAGGAATGAATAGCTGATACAGTTCTCCCTCTCTTATCTTGATTTAGAAACTGCACTTATAATATATAATCAGGAGGTAACGCATGAACAAAGTTAACATTCAAAGTGTACTTCCGCACCGACATCCTTTTTTAATGGTTGATCATATCGTTGAAATGGAATCTGGCAAGTGGGTAAAAGGTTACAAAAATGTAAGTTGCAATGAATGGTTTATAACAGAATCACAAACGACAATGCCACACATGTTAATTATTGAAGCAATTGCACAACTCGGAGCATTTGTCAGCCTGGAAAATACTGTTGGATTAGGATTTCTCTCATCATTAGAAGGAGTAGAATTTTTAGGATGCGCTCAGCCTGGTGATCGATTAGACCTATATTATGAAGTTATTCGAAATAAACGTGGATTTATTCTCGGAAAAGGTCATGCCGCTGTAAATGGAACGACAATTGTCAACGTAGATAAATTGTTAGTGTATATGGAGTCTGAGTAACAATAGAGCCAAAATCCCAATTTACAAAAGTTAGAACAGTGATGTTTAAACTCACTGTTCTTTTCTGTTTTTTAAAACTTATTTTTAACATATTTCAAAAGAATATCCCCTCTTCAATCAGACCGTAAAGCCGATAAGGAGGAAGAATTTACGACCCTTTTGCACCATAATTCTGAATAGTTAATTTTACGCTGTATTTGATTGGAACCTCACTAAATGTTTCATCCCAATCTTTTTTAACTTTTTCCCATGTTTTAGGATACTCAATTCTTAATCTGTTGCCGAAGCCGGCAACGTCAACCTGATATTCCTTTTGAATTTTTTCTAATGTATGCTTCACTAGCCGATCTACTTCTTGCTCAGCAGCTCTCTCTGCCCTTTTTAGAAACTCATTTTTAAAAGGATTCCCTGAAACGACCCAGTTTTCAGATATTCGTCCCTCTGATTCCATTTTTACATCAAAAGAAATTTTGTTTCCTTTAACGTGAGGGGTAATCGTACTTTTCATAGCCGCGACCTCATACATGATCACTTGTCCTGTCTTTTTATCAACACCTTTCACCAAACCACCTTTCCCCTTCCCAGATATCCATGTTAAGCCTTCCAATTCCTTTTCACTCAAAAAGCCGCGCAGTTTTTTTGTCTTTCCTTTGATTATCGCAGCTCCTGAAAATTTTACTTCCCCATCTGACGAAAGCACATTTTGCAAAAGAAAACTGGATTCGGATTGCATCTTGCCTGGTAATTTAGCAAGCGGAACAGCAGGTAAAATTCTTGAAGTCCTATATTGATTATCTGCAATTCCAAATAAACGAAACGCCGGAATTTCTCCTGGTTCATCTGTTTCTAGCGTCTTGCTAGCTCGCCCCTTGCTAATTAACATGAGGCAGCTTGGTCGAATCTCATTATCACGAAGATAAACATCAAGTAACTTTTTCAAACTATACGTGCGTGCGAGATCTGCACTAATAACCATTACTTTCGTGTGGTGAAAAATTATAGGACGATCTCTTCTTAATGAAACTTCACGAATCATTTGGTGGAGAGAATCTCCGGTTTCAGAAACATTCTTGTAAGCTTTTTGTTGCGATGATCCGGCCTTTCCTCCTCCACTTGATGATTGCGGTTCAACAAATTGATAGGTCGATGTTATAATATTCTTCTTTGAATACCCTCCGCCTTGTTTTTGAAATTTTTTCTCAACAGTCGACTCCTTTCCTTTATCAAATGCCAAACCTACCTCGAAGCCCAACTCTTCAATTTCATGGCTGCTCCAGCATCCTGTAAGAGACAGAAGTAAAAGAACCCACGGTACAATCAGGAGGAACCGTATATGATTAAGACTTTGTTTCATTCTTTCTCTTCCTCCATTTGAAGATTATGAGAAGAAGCAATGGCAATACACCGAATAATACCAAAGCAGCATTACCAATCATATCCCCGAATTTAAATAGATCATTGGTATTTTTGGGAGTTATGGAAATGATGTAAACAAACGGAAGTAACCCATACATAAACGAATGAATGTTCTTTTTAAAGAGTTGAGCCAGCCCCAAAGCAGCAGCATAATAGCAGATTGTATAAGTTGAAAAGATTTGCATAATCCATATTACAAGTAATAAAGATTCGAAACGTTCAAATATTAAGCCAGGAATTTCAAAACTTCGCATGAGATCAAACGTTGGCCATGTTCTCGTTATCACTCCATCGACGGAAAACGCCCCAATTACCATCACAACTGTAATAACATAAAAAATCAAGGGAATGAGAGCTCCGACTAGAACAACCTTTGCAGCCTTGTTTGGCTCTTTCATGAATGCCAAAAGGAGCAACATAATTTCAAATCCTGAATACGCAAGAGTTGTTGTTTTTATCCCTTTTAGCACTGGCATAATTCCTAATCCTAGTACTGGACGAAGATTATCTATCTCAAATATTCCGATACTCATGAAGGCAGTCAGCAAAAAAAGGAAGACCGTAATTGGGAATATAATTTCAAACAGACGAGCCATTGGGTTTATTCCGCCTAACATCAAATAAAGACTCACCCACATAAATGTCATAATAATAGCCCAGCCAGGGGTGCCTTCCAGTAAAAAAAAACTCGTTACTTCTTCTAGCACTCTAACTTCAAATGAGGAAAGGTTAATAAAGTAACCTATTAATAATAGGCTCAATAACCCGCCTACCCATTTTCCTACAATGTCTTGGTTGTATTGATAAAATGTTTTTTCGGGAAACTGTTGGCTTAATTTGACCATAATCAATCCTGCAACCATCGCAATCATCCCGCCTAAAATAACAGTTATCCAAACATCCGGTGTCTTCACTTTCTCCGCAGCTGTTCTAGGCAAGGTGAGAATGCCTGCTGCAAGTACATAATTGATAAGAATAACAGCCGCTTGTGACGTCTTAATTTGATCTTTAGGTTTAGTAATCATCACGAGTCACTTCCTTTTCAAAGTAAGCTACCCTTTTCGTATGGAATCTTTCGGATTTAGCATCTTCGGACGACGTTTCATCATTTGAAATGGCATGCGAACCAAAAAGTCTTTCCAATCACTTAATCGATAAGGAACAGCCGGACTGACATAAGGTACGCCAAAACTCTTTAGTTTCACCAAATGACTGCATAAGAAAAGGAAAAACAGAATGACCCCGTACAATCCAAACATGGCAGCGCAAAACATGCCTACAAAGCGAAGAAAGCGCAGCGGAATCGCTGTACTATAAGGTGTAAGAGCAAATGAGGAAATGGCAGTTGCAGCTACTACGATTACCATCATGGGACTAACAATCCCTGCTTCTACCGCAGCCTGTCCAATGATTAATCCGCCAACAATTCCCATCGCCGAGCCGATTGGTTTTGGCAAACGCAGTCCGGCTTCCCGTAAAATTTCGATGGCTATTTCCATAAGCAGTGCTTCTATAATTGCAGGAAACGGCACACCTTCCCGTCCTCCTATGATGGAAACGGCTAGCTTGGTCGGAATCAATCCAGGGTGAAACGAGATAAAGGAAATATACAAGGCAGGTGTAAAAAGAGAAATGATTGCTGCTCCAAAACGTAATAGGCGGATGAGCGTGCCGGGAATCCAACGTTCATAATAATCTTCGGGCGATTGCATCATCATACTAAATGTAACTGGAACGATCAGAACAAAAGGTGTCCCGTCCAATAAAATCGCAACCCGACCTTCCATTAGTGCGGCGATGACGCGATCAGGGCGCTCCGTAGTCTGCGCTTGCGCAAAAGGACTGAAATAATTATCTTCGATGAGCTGCTCTACATAACCTGATTCCAGTACATTATCAATATCAATTTTCTGAATTTTCCTCTTAACTTCTTCTACTAATGCCGAGTCAGCAATTTCTTTCATATAAACAACGGCTAGTTCTTTTTTTGCCCGCTTTCCTACTTGTAACTTTATTAATGATAGGCCTTCATTTTCACCATGACGTCGCAAAAGAGCGGTATTATCGCTTAAAATTTCTGTGAAACCTACTCGTGGACCTCTAACCGATACTTCTGATATCGGTTCTTCGATATTCCGCGTTCTCCCTTTTATTGTATCAAGAATTAATACACCTAATGATCCATCAATCAAAAGTGCCGTTGAACCTGTCAACACTTTTGACATTAAATCTTTTATATCATGAACTTCTTTTACTTCACTAATGGGAAGGATTTGTTCTTTAATAAACTTTTTTGAAACTGTACCTTTCATATAAGATGAATCCTGTTTGTATTCTTCATAAAAATCAAGCATCAATGATTTCATAATGTGTGTGTCGATAAGCTCTTTGTCCGACAGACCGTCCACAAAAATGATTGCCGCCTGAATACCTGTACGCCCAATGTTAAACTCCCGAAAGTGTACATCTGAGTTATAACTAATTTCTTTCTTTACAAGTTCCAAATCTGCGGTGAAATCGCCTGTAAAATGTTCTGTTGAGTCCTGAAAAGACCTAACTTCCTGCTTATCTTCATATGTATTGGTTGTTTTCTTCATTTGTTTGATCTTTGATTTCTGCTCACTCATTCCCATCACTCTTTCTCTTTGAAAACTTAATGTACATCCAGCAACCTAGTACCATGCTTTCTATAGTATTCAATCGTGTAAATTAAACAGTTCACAATTATAATCATTTCCCAAAAAAAAGAAATTTATGTTATTACATATAATCGATTCTTCATTGGATAAAAGCTATTGCAATAGCGAAGTCAAGTTCAAGCTAGAAGAAATGTCTAGGTTTTTACGAAGATTGATAAACGCGTTCATTTAATTAATTGAGTTAAGCGTTTAAAAATATCTAATATTTGGAGTATCCGTTTGGATTAAAATCTTCGCAGGAGAATAGATTAGAAGAATAGATTAGGAGAAGATATTGAAATTGGTATAAAAGTTGCTTTTATTTCTATTAATGGTGGAAGAAATGAGGATGGTAGCGCTCGCTTTAAGCACATCCAAAATCATATTCATCAAAACAAAAAACTAGCGACACAGATAAAGTTCAACTAATCGGGCTCATGACAGCAGTTATTCCCATCTATCTTTTTTGTTTTCTTAGAATCTTATATCGGGATCTTACTTCTCGTTAATGTGGGGTAAAAAATTAGGTTATTTCATTCTTTTAACTCAAACTAGATATATATAAATAAAGGAGATCATTTTATGAATTTAATGAATGAAATCAATCACTGCCCTATTCCAGGTGAAACTTTACGGCCACATACTCCTTCTTCCTTACAAATTGACACCTTTAATGGATATGCTTGGTTAGGAGTGGCTGTATTTGTTATGGAGAGAATGTATCCTCGTGGATTTCCATATGTATTACTGTTGCCTAAATTTCCAGTAATCAATGTATGCACATACTTTCAATACGATGATAAACCCGATGCTTTTTTACGTCTGTTGATATGGAAGGTTAGGCCTCATATACAATAGCGAGGACATGGTTCGATTTTCCATATCACTCCGTACAAATTTATTTTTCAAAAAGAAGGACAAATTTTTCATTGCAAAAGTATTCACTACATCTGATATTTGCTCTTCAATATAACAATCCATTTCATTCCTCATCCTCTAATGAATGAATCCAACTAAAAATTTTTGAAATTACATACGGAATGAAAAATACGATAAAAGCTTGCCCGAAAACTTTCCATTCTGGAAGATAGGAAACAATCATTTTCCACATTTTAATCATCCTATATCAGCAGTTGACACCGCGATTTTTTACTCTAATCGGAATTTCTTACCTATTATTATGTCTTATGTGCGGAAATTTCATCCCCAAAGACACGCCATTTGTTATGAATGAAACACAATGTAACTGTTCTGCTGCCATATAAAGTGAAACTTCCATCAGTGGGATTTTTTTATCCCCCACTGATGGTTAGCTGAATCAATCGGGCTTTTTCGGACAGTTATCCCCCACCTATCTTCCTCGTTTCTCTTTGCATCTTGAAGTGGGGTCTTACTGCCCGTTAATGCGGGATAAAAATGTAAGCTAAACAGAGATCATGCTATAAATCATGACCTCTGTTTATGTGGTTTATTTATCCTGCGTATAAGTATTTGCCTCAACTGTTGATAAAAACGGGCTTATTTCATTTATATAATAAATATATAACTCGTGCATAGCACGTGTACAAGCTGTATAGAAAAGTTTACGTTCACTTTCTTTTCTATATTGTTTATATGAAGCGTTGTAAATAATAACCGCATCAAACTCTACACCTTTCGCTAAATAAGAAGGTACAATAAGTATCCCTGAATCAAACGAAGCTGTTTCTTTTTCGATGAGGTGAATTTGTATATATTGCTGCAGTATGTCATATGCTGCTTTACTTTCTTGAGCAGTTTTACAAATAACTGCTATCGTTTTGTGACCATTTTCTTTCAAATTTTTAATCCGACTTACAATTTTCTGATGCAGTTCCTCTTCGGTGTCTACTACTGTTATAACTGGTTTGCTTCCCTCACGTTGAAAAGGTTCAATAGAATCTCCCCCTGAAATAAGTTGCCGCGTAAATTCAATAATTTGTTTCGTCGAACGATAACTACGTGTAAGTTCAATGCGTTCACTTTTTTCTTCTCCATATAAAGCATATAATTGCGAAAATCCATTTTCAGTCGCATGTGCATGTATTGTTTGATTAAAATCACCAAGTATCGTCATTTTACTATGTGGAAATAATTGCTTCAAAAAGGTAAATTGAAAATCTGAATAATCTTGAGCTTCATCAATAAATATATGCTCTACAGATGTACTTCTTTGTAAATCCTCCAACTGATCTTTTATATATAAATAAGGTGTCGCATCCTCATATGCCATATAAAAGCGCTGTATGCGTTCTACCGTTTCTTTACATATTTCTTTCCAATTTGGTGGTAGGCTATTACTATCTGTAAATTGCTTTGCAAACAACGAATCTGTAAACAACTGTAAATAAATTGCAGGCGTATTAATGAATTGAAGTCTCTTCACACGTTTACGAAGTGGTTTAAAGCGGGCGTTCACAATCATTGCAGCTAACATTTGTTGTTCACGTTCAAAATCATCAAATGTATTATCACCATACTGTTTTTCTTGTTGAAGTTTCTTATGAACTTTAGCATACATTTCTTTATCTAACAGTTGTATTTCTTCTTCAACCCAAAGTTCTTTTCGTTCTAGCCGCTCTCTTTTCTTTAGTTCTTTTAATAACCACTCAGAAATTAACTTTATTCGATTAGGAATTCTCATAGAAACAGGAAAAGAATAAAATTTCTCTTTTATTGCTTCCTTCGACATTAATAAGTTTCCGCGAAATTTAACATCTTTAAAAATCATTCCATCTTGTCTCAAATACGTCACATAGTTATCTACAACCTTCACGAAAAGTGCATTTGCTTTATATCGAATTCCTTGCATACGTACTGAGTATTCTCGTTCTTCTATCTCTGAAAGGACATATTCCATTTGTGTGAACGGATCTTCTACATCAAAACTCTTATCTATATGCTCCTCTAAATATTCTTGAAATGTTGTCTGTTTCATATTTTCTTCTCCTAATTCAGGAAGAACAGTCGAAATATAACTATTAAACATTGAATTAGGAGAAAAAAGAATAATTTGATCCGCATGTAATGTATTTCGATATCGATATAGTAAATAAGCCACACGCTGCAATGCAGCAGATGTTTTTCCGCTTCCTGCTGCTCCTTGCACAATAAGTAAACGACTCGTTTCGTTACGAATAATTAAATTTTGTTCTTTCTGAATCGTAGCAACGATACTTTTCATTTGTGTATTCGCATTCTTCCCTAACACTTCTTGTAATAATGCATCACCAATCGTTACTCCTGTATCAAACATACTCTCCATTTGACTGTTACGAATGATGAATTGTCTCTTTAAAGTGATTTCTCCTGTAATCATTTCATTTTGTACCTTATACACGGCCGCTCCCAACGAGTAATCATAATATAGACTGGATATAGGTGCTCTCCAATCATATACAAGAAATTGTTCTGTGCTTTCATCAAAAAAAGAATGAATCCCAAGATAAATCTGATCAGTACTTCTTTCACTTTCTTCTAAAAAATCAATTCTCCCAAAATACGGAGATTGCTCTAGCCGTTTTAGCATCGTAAGCTGCTTATCTGCATGATGATGACTGCGCTCTCTTTCAGACAACAACTCTGCTTGTTGCTTTATACTTGCTGCAGTTTCAACAGCCTCTTCAGCATTATCGAAGTTAACTGTTACATCATTCCAAAAGTCTTTTCGAATATTGACTACCTCTTTTTTCCCGCTGCTCACATATTGCTGAAGAACATCTATCTCCTCTTTAATTTTCTTTATTACTTCCTCTACTCGTTGCTGTTCTATCGTCCATTCTTGCTCATACTGTTCCATATTGTCACTCCTTATCGACAAAAATAATTTGACCAAAAGTTTGACAAACACAGTTGTTTTTTGATAAAATTATATTGGGTAATTATTGAAACAAAACCAATATTACCCTATGGTCATTTTTTTATTTTAACATATACATCTTTCTTAGTTCAACGAAAATAGATAAAGTTATTAAACAATTGCGCTCTCTATGAGGGAACTAAAGAAGCATCTGTCTTAATGGACAGATGCTTCTTTAATTTGGTATAAAATCTTACTCGGGAAGCTGATCTCCACACCCCTTAACATAGTTATGACACCCACATTGCGTTGCAAAGTTTCTGTCTTCCAATTGGATCCCTATAGTAGCTATGCGATTTTTATACGGTAAATCAGAACAATTCTGAGAAAACATACGTAATAAAACAAGAATGTATATATTCTTGCATAAAGCTTTTAAAAGAGAAAAAGGCCTAATCCTTGTTGAATATAGAATTAGTCTCTATATTTACTGCGTATAATGATACGTTATGTTAACTTCATATGAATATGATATTCATCAATCTTTTCTTTCGTTAACCATGATAAAATTGTATTAAAAGGATATCGGAGGGGTTTTATGAAACTAGTAGGACAACAAATATACGTTCGACTTTACAAGATTTCTGACGCCAGCGAGTTAGCTAAATTACATACTAGAAATCGCGAATTTTTTCAACGAGTTTGCCCATTACTCCCAGAAGCCTTTTATACAGAAGAACATCAAAAAATACGCATTGAACGGGCATTAAAAAAGAAAGATGAAGGGCAAGTATATGCTTTTGGAATCTTTTTAAAAGCAACTGATAAACTTATCGGAGACATTTCATTAACTCAAATTGCTAGGGGAGACGTACAAAGCTGTTATACGGGATTTACTTTAGATAAGGAGTATAATGCAAAGGGCTATACAACAGAAGCTCTTCAACTTGTTGTAGACTTTGCTTTTAGAGAATTAAAACTACATAGAATTGAAGCAGGAGCTATGCCTGACAATATAGCATCTATTCGTGTATTAGAAAAAGTAGGGTTTAAAAAAGAAGGTATAGCTAAAGAAAATGTAAAGATTAATGGCAAATGGACAGATCATCAAATATTAGCTATCATCAACAGCTTGGATGTGTAAGCTCATTTCACTTCCGATAACGCTGATTATGTAAATATGAATACCCTTCAGAATTGATCTGGATGGCATTTTTGTGGATTCCTAGATATATGGACTACTGATAAGCGATGTTATGATTACTAAATCAAATACAAAATGTATATAGAACATTATCTTTTTTTCTATTTTATTTAGTGGGGCAAAAAGTCTCTCTTAATTCAAGAATCGGTTCAGATTGTTGAAGACCCTGTGTTTAAGTTTTGACCTTTTACTTGAAAAAGGAATGACAGGGGGCACAGCTTTTTGAATAAAGTGCACTTCAAGAAAAATAAACAAAAACCCCCAGATATCTGCACGTCAAGGAGGAGAAGATATCTGGGGGAGAGGATACAATTTTAGGTAGAACCCATAACCGTGTGCCCAAGTGCAATCTACTCACAGAAATGACTTTTGCAGATTGCAGATGAGCAAGACTATACGGAGAGCTCATTTTTATTGATTGAAGCAACGACTAAGTTTTTAATTCTCATGGTGCTACCCCTTAGAAAGTCGTTAACTACTGTGATTATCTTCATGTATTCTCTCTTCCGAAAACAGAACGTTTAAAGAACGCGATTAGACGTCCCTGATAAGGAACAACTGACGTTAGTTCCCAGTTATTGCGTCCCCAAAGAGAAAGAGCATGATCAAACATTCCCTCGCTCATTTCGGGGTTATCGATTTCAAGATAATCCCCCAATCCGACCTCAACACTGTATTCCCAACCATGGTCCTTTTGTTCGCCGTTGTCAATTTTTTCTGTTAAAAATGTACCAGTAAATTCGTTATATTTGGTGATGCGGGTGGAAGCGCGCGAAAGTGCCTCGACAATCTCGCTTCTTTCCGTCTTCTCAAGTGCTATAATATCCGGTGAACAGGGTATACGAAACTGAGTATGATCGTGAAAGACACGGGTGACCAAGCTTCCCATCAGAGTACCGTCGGCTTTTTTGCAAACATGCCACATGCACCGTTCCCGTTCTTCCGGCGGCCCCCAATACTCTACGGAAGAAGCCAAATGGTCCGACTCCAAGACAAACCCTTCACGCTCAATTTCTTTGATCAAGGGTCCGAACAACTTACGTCCGAAGACACCGTAAGCAAATTCCCCTGACTTATCAAATGCATCCTGAAACTCCAATTGATTTTCCTGCAATACGGATTTCCAATTATTACGGGTATATTGGTTCATGTAATTTGCAAGCGTATGAATCGTAATCTCTTTTTCTTGCGTAAGAACTTCTTTCAGTGAATTCATAAAAAACACCTTTCAGTTTATTTTCCCACTCATATAAGACATTTCCGCGCCTAACGACTACAAATTATTTGCTTGCATTGAATTGGTATTGTTTTTATATAATATATTAAATAGGTTTCTTATCTCGTTTTATAAATATCTTATCTCGTGAGATAAAATATTATATGCGGAGGTTTATCAAAATGTCACTAGAAAATCTGTCGAGGGAACAATTACTTGAATTGTTTAATGAGGAATTACGAAACTACAGCACGGAAACGATCATGTTCCATCAAAACATGGCTGAAAAACTGGGATTGAATTCAACGGATCACAAATGCCTGGATGTTATTTTACGGAACTATCCTATGACTGCCGGCAAGCTGGCCGAAATAACTGGATTTACGACGGGGACCGTTACTGGTGTAATTGACAGGCTTGAAAAAACTAATTATGTGTACAGAGATAAAGATTTGAACGACCGCAGACGTGTCATCATTCATGTAAATCTTGAAAAAGTGGAGAAAGAGATTCTTCCTCTCTTCACTTCTTTTAGTCAATCCATGAGAGAACTTTTCAAAAAATATAATGACCAGGAGATTAAATTTCTTATTGATTTTGTAGTCCTCAGCCAAGCTATACTTCACGAAGAATCAAAGAAATTAAGATAATATGGAAATCATTTAACTGCTAACCTTACAGATCAAGTCAGAGTAGGCATGCCGTGTATTTGGAAAGACATGTGGGTAATCCAAAATAGCCAAAAACAGACTGTAGAGAAACTTTTCTCCACAGTCTGAAAAAATACCTTTTATGCCTTGTTCCCACTCATGCACATTTTACTTTCACTGAATTTCAATTACTCTGCTATTTCCGTTCTTTGCAATTTGCACTTTTGCATACAGCCCCTCCCCTTTTACAAGGGTAATAGGAACTTCACGTGTACTTCCTATCGTAACATACCCATAGTTCATATATCCTTTTATCCAGATACCTTTTTCTTTCGGGTAGTTATTAAGCTTTATTTTATCTATTCGATAACTCTCTTCCTGTCCCTTTTTCAATTTTATATACACAAGTGTTTTTGTTTCTTTTTGTATTTCACGATTCAGCATCATTTCGTTTACTTCCGCTTCTATTTTGAAAGAAAACCAGGCTTTTTTCACATTTCCTAATTCCTTAACTGGATTTTCTAATTCTAGTAACACGGTATTACCGTTATAATAGTTCCATTCTTGCTGTGTAACAGTACCTAATAAAATAAAAGTAGAAAGTATACCTACTAACCATACATATTTTTTCTTGTATGTTATGTTATATTTTACAATGTTCTCTTGTTTTTGCTGTTTTTTCGTTTGTAACAATACAACCCCTGCAAGAAATAACATCCAACTCAATCCATAGTTTCCAATATAATTTGTTTCATACATAATAAGATTCGTAAACAAATAAATAACGATACCAATCCGTTTAATTACAGAATCCTTTACATATAGCATGCCTAACACAAGAAGTAATGTATATCCACCATGTACGATTACAATAAACCAAGAATCTGCACCTTCGTATTTCTCTAACAAATAGAAAAATACATACATCATTCCAAACCCAACACTATTTCGTAATAAAAATTCATTTTTTCGTGCAATCGCAAAAATGAAAAATCCGATATGAATGAGTACGAGATAGCACATACTTGTTGAAAAGTCCGCACCTCTCATACATTCGCTAAGTATAATTCCTTCCAATAACCACCATAAACTATGTTGTTCTGCCTTATGTTTTGCGAACATCCAATACGCAAAAATACAACCAGCATACAACACTCCCCATATGTAATGGTGATCTGTTACAAGTGTTGTAATTCCCGCCATGATAGCGAAAACAAATAAAAAAATACGTAAAAATTTTGCTGTTATTTTTTTATATCCCCATATTCCAAGTACACTGAGCGTAGCGCTTACAATCATGATTACGCTGCTTTCTCTTAATGTTTCCCATAAAATAAAATAGAGACTTGCAAGGAAAAGAACACTTCCTATTGAGCTTACTAAAACATACAGCACATATTCTCCAATTTTTCGAGGATTTGTTTGTGTTTGATTCTTTTTTTCTTGCCAAGTAAAAAATTGTTGTGAAATTACGACAAACAAACCAACCAATCCCATTAATATATAAGAGATATTCATAGTTAAATTTGTAAATAGATTGGTTATGTCTATCAATGCATACAATGACCACGCCGTTAAGATTGCACCAGTTGTTAGTTTATACAGATTTCCTTCTTTTATCTTTTTAAATATAGTAATGTACATGACTGTCATTAGGATTGCACACACTACTTTTATCCGATAGTTAGGCTCTCCTCCTTCATATAAATTTTCAAGATACACCATCCATAATCCTATTAAACTAGTTGTGTAAAATAAATAACGCCCTGGCATTTTTAATTCAATTCGGTACCATATTAGCGAAGCGATAGTTATTAAAATAGATTGCCATTTATCTGAAACAGCAAACCACGTCATTTCGTCTATCGTTGATAAAAAGAAAAGTAATGCTCCGCCTCCAAGCACATACCATTCTGCTTTTTTGTCTGCTACATAAAGATATAATGCTGGAAGTAACCAACTAACAGAGAGCCAAACTTCTTCATTTCCTACACCGTAAATATTTCGAAGCATCCAACATGACCACGCATAAGCGAGATATAAGGTTACACGCATGCCTCTTATAAACAACGTGTTCGCAAACATTAAATTTCTTATCGCGAAATACCACACTATTCCAATAACAGGTACCCCTATTACAGCTAAACTTTGATACAGCGTAGACCATGAGTAGCGCATAGTCATCGTTAAAATGATATAAGCACCAAGTAGCGACCATGCTCCAAGTATTTTAAAAACGTCATCTTTCCAACCTTTCATCCCCATCCCTCCTTCTACAAGTGTATTCTTTTATACATATTTTTTACTTACAATTTATATTTTTCCAATTATTCACTTTTGTCTTAGGCAAGAAAAGGTTACTATTATTAAAATGTTAAAAGTAGTTGTTCCATCCCTCCTCACACTAATAGTTCGTTATACACCACAACATCTCCCTTAGAAATTGTGCAATTTCATTAAAATTCAAAACTTTTACCCTATTTTTACATTTTAAGGTTTACAAAAGTTACCTAATTGTATATACTTACTTAAGTAAGAAAAAATTTCCAAAGGAGGTCGAATGAAATGATGAAAATAAGTGTTTATGTCGCATCTGTCTCACAATTAAATAAATATTCGACCACCCATATGGAGAATTGAAAATCGCCTTTATTATGATTTAAATAATTCTGCCACAGGAGGTCGAATGCTTTCCTGTGGCTTTTTCACGCCTTGCCGCAGGAGCACTTTGTCTTCCTGTGGCTTTTTTGTGCGATTTTCGCCTTTTTACAAATTTATACACTTGAGAGGAGTAAACAGTATATGACATTTCATATATTCTTTTTAACAATTACGATTCAAAAAACCCGTCTATCTAAAGAAGAACTTGAACATGAACAATGTGTTCAAAAGATCATGGACGAAGTAAAAGATCGTCAAATTTCGTTTTATAACCACCTTTAATTTTTTAATAACAAATAACGATGAAAGGAGATGTTTGTTATGATTTTGTCAAAGCAGCGAATTATGGTTTGGATTGTGGAGATAGACTCTGCATAACAATTCATAATCTGGTGTGAGAATGTTAAATAAACGAAGATAAGTATTTGAAAGAATTTCATTATGGGTAACTGGAGATATAGTCACGAAAGCTATGAAAAAAGTCAAAAAATTTATTAGATGGATGGGTCTTTTCAAATCTCACCCGAACGTTTAAAACCAATGTTAGAGGTACGGTGTGAATATTTAGATGAGATTTACAATAAAATTATAGAAAAATACGGCACTATTGAAAATTATCTTTGTCAAGTTTGTAACATACAGCAGAATAGTTTGCAAAATCTGCTACTGGAATAAAATCATACTATTGGTACTAAAACATGAAAAGACCAGCTACAATACGTAACTGGTCTTTTTTCTACTTCTTATTTTTTTTCAATTGAAATAGCCTTACTACATTTAAAACGACTGTTTTCGTCACAGCATATGTTGGTACAGCTAAAATCATCCCGATAATTCCTGCAAAATTTCCGACACCAAGAATCAACACGATAACCGTTAACGGATGAATGTTTAATTTTTCGCTCATGATTCGCGGTGATAGAATATTACTTTCAAATTGCTGAACAATCGTTACGATAACAATAACCCATAACGCTTGCATCGGTGATACAAATAGTCCAACAATAACCGCAGGTGCCGCCCCAATAAACGGACCTAAGTTTGGAATGATATTCGTAACTGCTGCCACAACTCCTAAAACAAAAGCATATGGCATCCCGATAATTAAATAACCGACAAATGTGAAAGCCCCAACAAATAAACAAACCATCGATTGACCTTGAATGTATGCAGCAAGGGTTTCATTCATTTCTTTTAAAACATGACGCCCTTCTTCATGATACGCCTCTGGTAAAAAACGAACTGCTGCTCCAGGAAATTTATGTCCATCTTTAAACATATAAAACAAAATAAATGGAACTGTGAAAATAATTAATGCAAGGTTTGTAATAATACCAAATAATACAGTCGCACTCGATGTAAGCGTATTTGGTATCTCTTTCAAATAATGAAGAGCATTCTTTTCTATCACATCTAGTGAAACATAATCTTGTGTTGTAATCCATTGAAATAACCTATGATGTGATAAATCTGTTATGTATTCTGTCGCCTCCTTAATATAAATCGGCATATTTGTTACTAAATCCATAAGCTGCTGAGAAAGAGTTGGAACCACAACACCAATCCCCACAGCTATTAATGCAATAATGAACACATACAGTAGCAAAATTGCTAAATTACGCGGCACCTTTTTGTTCTCTAAAAAAACAAGAACTGGATTAAACATAAAATAAAGAAATAAAGCAATTAAAATAGGGAAAAACAATGTGGAGATAAAAATGCCGATTGGCTGAAATAAAAACGAAATTTTTGTACAGATAAAAATAATCGTTACAACCATCAGCACTTCTAATGTCCAAAAATGAGCTTTCGATTTCAAAAAAAAGCCTCCTTTAAAATTTCTTCTCTCATTGTAACAAATCAAAACAAAATTTTACATGCTATTTCTTCGTTCTTTATTCCAAAACATAAATAAATACACTAAAATAAAGACATATAAAAATTTATAACTAAAAGGTGATAGGTATGACGGTATGTAGTATATGTAGAGAAAAAGAAAAACAATGTATAGAACAATATGTTATTCCAGAAATGTTATGTGGATATTACTATATCGATACAGTGTGTGAAACATGTCATGAAAGAATAGTAACAAATGTAGATCGTCCATTAATTAGCCATAAATTAATACAGTATAAAATTGATCAACTTAAACATCAAATTGATTCCCCTCTTCTAGATATATATGATGAAGAATATACAAAT
The DNA here is from genome assembly GCF_052038115.1 of Bacillus sp. GB_SG_008. Lineage (NCBI taxonomy): Bacteria > Bacillati > Bacillota > Bacilli > Caryophanales > Bacillaceae > Bacillus > Bacillus sp. GB_SG_008. The sequence continues at coordinate 136,000 of NZ_JBPZSK010000006.1, forward strand.
GATGAAACTGATACCGACGAATTTCAATTTTCAAATTCCCTTATTATGAAACTATGTCAAAGACATGATATCTCACTTCATGATGAAATATGGAAAGAAGAACGAGTAAAAAAAGTTTCCGGTTCCATTCAACGCGAATTACTGCTTGATAATCGCAAATATAAAATGAGTTTATTGAAAATGGCTTATTTATTTGCTGTACATACAATAGATGGCTATTTTCATGATCCAGATGCAGTTGCCATTTCTAATATTTTATTCAATGTAGATTTTATCGAATTAAAAGATAGAAATATTGTACGAGATTTAAGCAAAAGTTCATTGTGGAACACATTAAATACCGATTGCCAAAATCATTATTTTATCTTATTAAGTGACAAAGATGGATTATTCTGTTTTATTCGCTTCTTTGATGTGTTCGATGTCGTTGTTCACCTTTCTCAAAAAACATATGACCTTCCGTCGCCAATTGTTGGTGTAAATGATACAATCAATCAAGAGTTTTACAAAAAGAGTTTAAAAGAATATATGAATGGATTATTTAAAACAACAAGCGGAATTCAATCTTAAAAAACAAGCGATATGATTACAAAAATAAGAACATATGGTCTCCTTTCTTACATAAACAGGATTATGCTATAATAACAATGAAAAGAGCGATACAATCACATAAATAAATCAAATTAGCATATGAATAGAAAAAGACTAGTGTGCGGCAACACACTAGTCCCATATAACTCATCAGAGTGGATTATTCATTATCCTATTTGTTTCTTATGAATTGAACAACCCACCTTCTATTGGCGTAGAGTGGGTTGTTATTTTTTGAGCTTGTCAATTAATAACACAACAAACGTCAACAATGCAATGAGAAAGAGACCACCTTGCAAAAGTAACGAAAGTTCGCTCAAATTATCACCTCCCTTCATTAGAGAAGTGATAATGGAACAACCACCCTGACCATGAGTTACCCTTTCATTTTATCATATTTTTCTAATTTTTACGACGAAAACCGGTAAGCTTTATACTTATCGGTTTTTAATTGTGTTGAAAAATAACAAATGTGACATACTATGAAAAAAAGAAGGTATTCATATGCAAAGACGGATAAAAAAGGGAATAAAACGAATAAGTCTCGTACTCCTCATTATCCTAGCAGGAGGGATGATTTGGTTGTACGGTACAAGCGCTGGCCATAAACTTCGCGAAATGATCGGAGGATCTATTCTGTCATCACAACACCCGCAATTCGCAAGATTGCTTTTATCAAAAAATGAAATTCAGCAATTGAACACTGCTATTTATGCACCGTCCACCCAAAAATCAAAACTTCCCAATTTTTCGTTGTCGCGTAAAAAACACCCTTTATCTGTAACTGTTGAAACGCTCGAAGATCCACATTTCACAGCAAAAATAATGAAGGTTAACGATCCGACTACCATTCATTTAGTAAGTTCCAAATATCATAACCAGGGACAACCATTATCTGAGCTCATTGAACAAAATGGAGCTATTGGAGGTATCAACGCAGGTGGATTTAAAGATCCAGGAGGTGTTGGGCGCGGCGGAGAAGTCATAGGGATTGCAATTTCTGATGGCGTTATTCGTTCGGAGCCTGGATTTAGTCGAGATGCACGTAATGTTGTTTGTGGATTCACAAACAAAGGACAATTCATTACAGGAACATACTCCATTAATGAGTTAAAACATATGAACGTAACACAAGCTGTCACATTTGGACCGCAACTAGTTGTGGACGGAAAAGATATGGTGACGGATCAAGTTGAAGAAGCATATGGCTGGGCACCTCGAACAGGAATCGGACAAGATTCACAAGGGAATGTAATAATGATTGTAACAGACGGAAGATTTTATTGGAACAAGAATCATCGTGGTGCTTCTATGAGAGATATGGTATCCCTGTTCAAAAAATATGGATGTATAGATGCATTTGCCTTAGACGGTGGAGGTTCTTCAACGATGATTTATAAAGGAGAATTACAGCTTAAACCCGCAACTGAAACTTCCGTGGGAATGCGATATCTTCCAAATGCATTTGTAATCATTCCGAAATAAACAGCACTCTTAAAGGACGCTGTTTATTCAGTATTCTTAACTACCGACTGAATGTTGCACCTTTCGGCCGGTAGTTATTTACTTGTAATTCTACCATTTTATTTAAAGGTTTCATTTAACCGCTCTTTATAAAATGTAATTGCTTTTGCATATGTTTTTACATTTTCTGTTTTCACCACCACATCTAGCAGGAGTTTCATCGCCTCTTCGTGAGATTGTATATTATACTTTGCCATCGATAAAAACACTTTCATGGCATCATCATCTGGATAACGTTCTATTCCCGACTCTAATGTAGCAATCGCTTGATCATATTCCCCAATACACCGATATGTACTTCCTAAACCGATATATGCACCTCGCAAACTTTCTCCTTCTAGTCCTAGTTCAATAGCTCTCTCGTAATATGGAACTGCTTCCGTTTCCATTCCCATCGCATCATGCGTCCATGCACATTGATACAAAACTTCCGGATTTTGCGTAAAGTTTATTAAACTCAACAATATCTCTCTGGACTGAACAAACTTCTTCTCATTGCGCAGTTGGATTGCTTTTTTTAATAAATTTTCCATCCTCTCGTCCTCTCATTTCGATCAATATACGCTATAGCATTTTTTCATAACATATACATATGTTCCCACTTATCCATCAATAATGAATGAGTGCTTCTTCTTTTTCAGAATGCATCAGTGCAATTTTATGAATAAGACTTCTTGCTGTATCTGTTTTATCGTTACACACTTGCACTTCACCATCTTTGGAAATAATGTAGTGATTCGTTTCATAGGTATATAGCGCATCCGAAGCATTCGCAACCATGAAATCTGCTTGTGAACCTTTCATTCGAGCTTGTGCTCTATTTACTAATTCTTGTTGATTTACACCGCTTTCTAATTTAAATCCAGCTAATACAACATTTGGATCCCATTGTTTAATTTGTGCTAATACCTTTGGAGCTTTCTTAAAATGAATAACTGGCGGCATATCGCTTGATAACTTACCTATTTCATTCATTACATTTCCGTCTCGATCGACAATTTTATCAACAATCCAGTCTGAGCCAGCCGCTGCCATAATCACAATATCTATTTTTTCACTTGTAATTATTTGTTTCATTTTATCTTGTAAATCAACAATCCCTTCAAAAGAATAGGATGAAAGACTATCATCCGCTTCAGGTTTCTCTGCAAAATATCCGTGTAAATATATAACAGAAGCTCCGGCGTTTAAAGCTTCTTCCGCGAGAAGTCTTCCCATTCTTCCAGTTGACAAATTTGTATGCCCTCTTACTTGATCCCACTTTTCTAAACAACCGCCGCTTGTAATTAATACCTTTTTCTCCTTCATGTTCTCCATCCTTTATTTACAAATTTTCTTCGTTTGCTTTTGTGTCAAAAACCACTCTGTTCCAAAATCGACAGCCTTTTGTTGTTTCATCAATTTACATGATGCATTTCCAATCGTTCCATATGTAACCATTCCTGTTTCATCAAATGCCTTTCCTAGCGGCTCAAAATCATCAGAATCATATTCGAATTCTTCATACTCTTTCCATATACGAACTCCATTTTCAATAATCGGTGCCCCAATTTGTATTTTGTCTCGATATTGCGCACGAACTTCAGATAAATGAAGTGATGTATTTGAATCATGATCCACCCCAATTAGCAATATATATCCATCTAAATCATACATTTTTTGCAAAGGTGACTGTTCCCCAAAACTAGGAGAAAGCTTGTGATTTTCGGTAATTTGTTCGGCATTCTTTCCCCACGCTGCAAAACTATGTAAAGGATGATTACTTCTCTTTGTATTTGGATAAGTACGAAAACATTCCACTACTTTCCCCATACTTCGCGTTGGTGTTGTCTCTGGATGAAACGGGGGTACATTGTCACGAATAATTTTCCACCAACTTTCTGGAACAGGTGGTCTTTGCCAATTTTTCGGATCAGATAAATCACTCGTTTGCGTTGGCATAATAATTGTTCCCTCTTCTGTAACAACTTCCATTAAAGCTTCTACTACAGCCAAAGCCCCTCCGCTTACCCAGCCAATTGAGCTAAGAGATGAATGTACAATAACTGTCATTCCTTCTGTAACACCTAACTTTCGCAAATCATTTGCAATTGTATGAATCGTATTTGGTATTTTTGTTCTTGCAATTATGTCGTTTATATTCATAAAAAATCCTCCATGCTATATAGGAAATATAATTTCTTGTATATCCCATTTCCATATTATCATATTTTTCTTAATATTTAACAAAAACTAAAAGAACACCTCAAAATACAAAGAGAGTATGAATGGTTGTTTTCATACATAACCTCTCTTTTATACAATATAAAAAAGACGACCATTTAAGATCATCTTCTCAAACTGTTATTTTTTCCTCTTTTTTCTCCATAAACGTCACATAACTATGTAAAATCAGCCCAACTATAACAAGACTCATTCCCACCCAAGACATAGTTGACGGAAATGAAGTTGATAATAATAATTTTCTTATAATCCTTCTTTCATTACCAAAAGGAAGGGAGAAGCCCCCCCTCCCTACACAATATCCCAATTTATATTCATTATCCCAATCTATATTCATTATATATTATTCATCACGATCATGGTCGTTTGCTATAGCTAAAGCACTAAAAGACAGTGGTCCGACAACAGCTGCTGTTGTATTATTAGTAATATTCTCAGCAGTTACACGATACATATGAGAACCAGGTTTTAGATTCTTGTCTATAGCTTGAAATGTTACGATATAAAATTGTTCTGAGTCATTAGATTCTATCCCTTGTTGAGACACAAAGATTTCTTGATCATCACGAAAAATTCTAAACACAACTTGAGCGATACCAGTAATCCCTTTTATACCAACAGTGAAAATCAGTTCCACATGATTTTCGCGCACATGTTTTCGCGGAATATGAACACGTAGTTCTGCTAATTTAACTTTTTTTGGAGATTGTGGAATATTAAAAGCTTTTGTTTCATCTATCTTACGAAGCGGCTCTGTTGCTTGGTAATCAATAATTCGAACTATTCTAGTCACCTCCTCTACCTCTATTTTAAAATACGTGATAGAGATAGAGTTTGCTTGGATATCTATCATTCTTTCAATTTTTTAATATTATAAAAACATTAGCTGAGCCAATTGAATCTATTTCACTTTTTTATGTATATTTCTTATAAAAATAACACCATATATTCTTCATCCCGATATATTTCACCAATTTTCAATGCCTTTTTTTCTACACCATACGTTTCAAATCCAATTGAATGATATAATTTTTTAGCCCCAATATTGTCAGAAACAACCGATAAACCAATTTGTTCTATATTTAGAGTCTTTGCCTTTTTCACGATTTCGCGTATTAGATTACGTGCATACCCTCTTCCTCTGCTTTGAGAACTTACATACATCCCTACGATGTGTCCTTTATGGCGGAGTGCTGCTCTTGATTCTGTTAATAGTGTTACAATTCCCACTAAGTTATTCTCCTCATCAAAGGTCCCGAACGTATAGTTACCTTCTGCTCGTAAATTTTGTGCCGCTTGCTTGATTGGTTCTTTCTTTTGAATGGCTTCTTCATATGTAGTAACGTATGCCTCTGAGTTTTTCTGCAATGCTTCTAAACGTAAATTCCAATACTTTTCCGCATCAGTTTCAGTTAAGATTCTAATCATTATGCTACTTCCTTTCTTTTATGCAAAATTAGATATTTTCCTTTTATGTCATTAAAAATTTAAAGTTTACATAATATTATTATATGTATTTTGTATTATAACTCTAATCCATAGCTTTCTATAACAACTCCCATGTTTAACTTTCTTATCATGAATTTCTCTGGTTCTGTAATTTTCTCAAATCCATACTGCTCGTATAACGTATGAGCATCTTGTGTAACTAACATAAAGCGGGTGCCTTTCAGCTTTGGATGTTTTACAATTACCCCTATTAACCACTTGCTTAATCCTTTTCCTCTATATGCAGGTAAAATAAAGACATCTGCTAACCAAGAAAAGCGAACAAAATCTGTGATGACTCTTGCAAAACCTACTTGTTGATTCGTTTCACTATCATATACACCATAACAAAGCGGCGAGTTTCTAATCGCTTCTACAACTAATTCTTTATGCATTCCTTTTGCCCAATAGGAATCATTACTGAGAAAACTATGAATTATATCAATCTGCAACAAATCTTTATTTGTTGAAATAAAATAACCATTATTTTTCTCTACATTTAAAGTAGTTCCCTTCATTTCAAGTTCCTCCTTATTCTACAAAGATAAAGGTAAATGTTTCGGAATAGAGTCTAGAAATTCTGGTGTATGTTTCAATGTAATAGAATACGAATATTGTTTAAAATGTAATGTTTCTGGCCATGTATTTATTACTTCAATAGACACTTTATTATTTTTGATAGTATATACTGTTATCACTCCGTAGCATTTCCATAAACTCCTCTTTCAGCATACTAAAACGATAACGATCAACAAATTCTCCTCGTCTCAGTCGATCTTTTCTCATTAATCCTTCACATACAAATCCAGCTCTTTCATAACTTTTCATTGCTTTCGTATTGTCTGCATCTACTCGCAGCCAAATTTTTTCTAATTTGAATTGTTTAAAGCCAACTTGCAGCATTTGATATAATGCTGCTATCCCATATCCTTGTCCCCAATATCGCTTATCTCCAATCGCAATTCCTAGTTCTGCATTTTTATTTGCTTTATCAAAATTTTTTAAGTCTACCCAGCCAATATGCACACCTTCCTCAGAACAAATCGCTCTTTGTTCATACCCATTTGTTCGATTGATACACATTTCAATCCATCTTCTTGTATCTTCACATGTGAATGGTGGATATTGATCTGGAACTACTAAATATCTCGTTACCTCTTTATCTAATGACCATTGATAGCGGTCTTCTATATCATCTAATGTCAATTCCCTTAATTGAATATTTGGTAAATTCATTGTGTAATTGCTCCTCGCTTTTCAACCTTCCCAATACAAAAACCATCAAAGAGCCTTCCTCCGTACATGTCTAAAATACCATTCACAAATACAATCACTTGCTCTTTCTCGCCTGTTTTATAAAATTGTTCAAACACTGCTACAAACTCTTCGGCAAACTGTTCATCATATTTCTTCAATGTCTTCATAAACCACTTCGATTGTCCCATCCAACAATTATTCATTCGTAAAATAAACTCATGAAGGAGAGTGGCAAGATGACTTGCGATAAACAATTCATCTTCTCGTTTTGCTGCACCAATAAGGTCGTCTAACACATCTGTAATAAAATAACGTTTCTGCTGTATCATTTCTTTTGTCCAAGGTTTTGGCCCCTTTTCCAATAGGTACTGCGCCTCTTTTTTTATAGCTGGTATGATGCCCTTTGTATCTTTTAACACAATTCCTTCCACAACAAGCTGTGGCAAAGAAGGACGACCACGTTTACAATCACTCGCAAAAAAATCTTTATAAGATGTAAAGTTGTGCACAAACACCTCAATAGGCCACCCGTGAGCTATGAAAGATTCACGATATGCAGACGGAAGCTTGCCATCAAAAATAATAATATCTAGATCCGAAGTTTTCGTTCCCTCTCCCCTTGCGATGCTTCCTCCTAAAAGAGCCGCATCACATGTTGGAAATTGAGATGCTAGAACTTGTTTAGCTGCCTCCATTGGCCCCATTTTCATATATATCCCTCATATTTCGTTTTTATTTTTTGGTTCTCTCTGGCTTTTATCTAACACTTACGATATATTCGACGTCTATTTCTTTTTTTCCTATTTTTTATAAGAAAATATGGTATGTGAAATTATAAAATATATGTACCCAAAATGTTACTCCTCTTAATCATTGTTTAGGCAGTAAAATTCCTCTTGGTACAGCCAACCATTAATAAAAGAATGACAAATTTCCCACTGATTGCAACTAAATCTTCATTTTGAAATTATCACATTTGTATAGGTACATCTTAAGTTACCTCGGACAAACTCTTAATGATCCTATACAGCTTGCTGTCTACTAAAACTATATTTTATTAGACTACGGTGGCATGCACTCTTCCCTCTCTTTAACCGCTCAGTTTAGCTGAAGGTTTTCATTTTAGTTGTAGAAAGATTTATGATATGTTAGTATACCTATTTCTGAAATTTAATTTACATATTTTTTATGATACGTGAAATTATATAGGTTTGATTTAATAAAATATGAGGAAAAGAAATATGAATGAATTAACAACACAAGGTTTTTATTAGAGATTAAAAGACAATGTAAACTTTTTATTAATAGTTTACTTTCATTTTCGATAATACAACTCTATAAATGTTAATATATGTTATATATGGTAAAGATCGACTTTATAAAAAGGGGTGAGTATTATGACTGAAACAAACGAATCTTCAGGAGTCGATTTTAAAAAAGATGTGAAGTTTTCTATTATAATCCCTGCACACAATGAAGAAAAGTACATTAGAAAATGTTTAGATTCAATTGCAAAAGCATCAGAGGCATATAAAGATCAAACTGAAGTCATAGTTGTTTTAAATCGTTGCACAGATAAAACAGAGGAAATAGCAAAGTCGTATAACTGTATTACATTAATAAATAACGATAAAAACTTATCCAAAATCCGAAATGCAGGGGCCAAAATAGCTAGCGGAGAAATAATCATTACTATAGACGCTGATACCCAAATGACAGAGTCTATGTTGTCTAATACAGACAAATATTTAGCTTCAGGTAAATACATTGGCGGCGGAGTAACTGGAAAGTTTGAAAGAATATCTTTAGGAATATTCGTTTCCGCAATATTAATAATAATCCCCTTATTTTTTAAGTATGGAGCTATATCTGTAGGGATTTTTTGGTGCTATAGAAAAGACTTTATGGCAATCAACGGATTTAATGAAAACATGCTTATGGCAGAAGATGCAGATTTCGCTAAACGGTTAAAAGAATGGGGAAAACAAAATAATAAGAAATTCGGTACAATTAAAAATGGAATGATAACTTCATGCAGAAGATTTGATAAATATGGAGACTGGACTTTACTTAAAAATCCAAAAATAATCTTAGCCTATCTAAAAGGAAATGACAAAAAATACGCAGATAAAACATATTATGATAACCAAGAAAGATAACTGTGAAGATTCCTAAACAAATCATCATCAAATAAACTAGTGAAACAAAATAAATAAAATGTAAACTTTTGTATAGAAGTTTACACTCATTCCCTTGATTTTATTGAATTTATCGCAACTTACTTATTTTTTTCAAAGACAACTAGAAAAGTATGTATTCAAAACGTGATAAATAAAAAAATCATATTAGCATTCTTCTTTGTTCCTCTACTATGTACAAAATACATCAACTACTCCTCATTAAGAAGAAACAAGAGCAAAGTGAATACAAAACAGTCCATATCATCAAAGATTACTACCTACTTATATATCAATCTCTACAATAAAAACACCCAAGAACTATCAAAGACCTTTCTTTGTTTGTTCAATCTCTTGCATAAAAATGGACGAAAGTCTCATCGTTACGAGAAGAAAACAGTCTTTGATATCTTGTGTGTCATATATAACTATTCCGTATTTCGTAATAATGTAGCTTAAATAAAAAGATCGAAACCCGATAGGATTTATTTGTATGCAAATTTTTAAATAGTTTATATTAATTATTTAGAAAGCGAAAAAAAATCTAGTTGAATTTATTCTTAATTAAGCTTAGCTGAATGGGCAAAGAGCGAAGTATTGGCGTATAACGCTGAGGCACCGCCAGAGTGCACAAATAGGATGTTATCGTCCGGCTTAAAGATGCCTGTTTGTATTAAATCAATGAGTCCCGCTGCTGCTTTACCTGTATATACCGGATCCAGCAAAATCCCTTCTGTTCTTGCCATGAGCTTGACAGCTTCCACCATTTCAGGCGTAGGCAAAGCATAACCTGGTCCTACATACTCATCAAAACACGTAACAGCCTCACGAGGGATTGAATTTGGTATGCCAATGTGTGCTGAAGTTTCTTTAACAAGCTGAAAAACTTTCTCTTCTTGTTCCTCTTTTCCTCTGCTTACATTTATTCCGATTACCGGTATTTTACTTTGATTTCCATAAAAGCCAGTCACCAAACCTGCATGCATTCCCCCGCTACCGCTTACACAAACGACAGCATTCATATTAACTCCTTGATCAAAGGACTGTGTCAAAATCTCCTGAGCGCAGGCAACATATCCCGTTGCACCAATGACATTCGATCCCCCAACCGGAATTATATAAGGTTTATACCCCTCTTCCGTTACCTCTTTAGCTACTTTCTCCATTTCTTTCATCAAGTCCGTCCCATTAGGCACAACCTTAACCTTTTCAGCTCCCAGTAAATGATACAGAAAATAGTTACCATTAAAATCTGGCTCAGAATTTGTTAAAAGCCCCTCTTCCAATACAAGTATACACTTCATTTTCTCTTTAACGGCAGCGGCCAGTGTTAAACGGCAATGATTTGATTGAATGCCTCCACATGTAATTAACGTATCCGCACCTTTTTCCAATGCATCGGCAACAAGGAACTCTAGTTTTCTTGTTTTATTTCCACCAGCCGTCAGCCCAAGTGAATCATCTCGTTTCATATAAACGGAAGGGCCCCCAAGCACTTCAGAAAAATGATGTAATTTCTCAATGGGTGTATATGTTGGTGTATATCGCCGTCTGGGAAATTGGGCTAAATTCATATTAAATCTCCTCCTGTATTCTCTGTTTAAGACTAGCCATATATAAATTAAAGAAAAGAGAATATCAATCTGACGTTCTCTTTTCAATTACCATCATTAAATCATAGCAACCGCTTCGATTTCAATTAAAGCATCTTTAGGTAAACGAGCAACTTCAATCGCGCTTCTAGCCGGATAATTCTCGAAAAAAAATTCTCCATATACTTGATTCATCGCAGCAAAATGATTCATATCACTTAAAAAAACCGTTGTTTTTATTACCTGCTGTAAGTTTGCTCCCGCCGCTTCTATAACTTGCTTGAGATTCTCCAATGACATCCTTGTTTGCTCCTCGATCATATCAGGCATTTCTCCGGTTTCAGGATGAATTGGTAGCTGCCCTGAAGTATACACTACATTTCCTGCTTTAATACCTTGTGAATAAGGACCGATAGCCTTGGGAGCTTCTTTGGTTACGATTGATTCTTTTATCATATTAACCACCTCTTTTTTTAATATAATCTCATTTAAACGAAATTTTGTTTCATGTTCCTCTGAAAATAAGCGCTGTACATTACATACAGCTTTCCCTATGATTCTTTACGTTCAAAATCACATTCCATAAGAGGAACCACTTTTGTTTTCTTAATGATTTTATAACCAAGCCAGAGAAGCAAGAAAATAGGAAGACCAATATACGTCGCCAGAATTTCTGCCCAGCTAATTTGATGTCCGGAAAAAAGATTCTGTCCCAAAATAAAAACTACAAAAAATAATAGCGTAATAACTGGACCTAGCGGGTACCATTTGGCTTTGAACGGCAATTCATTTAAATCTCTTCCTTGTGCCACATATGCCTTACGAAAACGGTAATGACTGACGGCAATACCGAACCATTTGATAAATCCGGTAAGAGCAGAAGCATTTACTAGCCAAATAAAAACCGAACCATTCCCAAAAAGGGAAGCCAAAAAGGAGACAAGTCCTAAAATCGCCGTCGTGCATAGAGCCCACATGGGAATTCCCTTCCGGTTAAGCTGCGCAAAGATGCGTGGTGCCTTTCCTTCTTTCGCCAACGCCCATAGCATACGTGAAGACGCATACATTGCTGAATTCGCTGCTGATAAAACAGACGTAAGGAGCACGGCATTCATGACGGAAGCAGCAAATGCCAACCCAGCTCTTTGAAGAACGAGTGTGAATGGGCTGATAGAAACATTTTGAACGCCCGATTTAAGTAGGTTCGGATCTGTATAAGGGATAATCAAGCCGATAACAAAAATCGTCAACACATAAAAGATGAGGATTCGCCAAAAGATTGAACGAATCGCTTTTGGTACGTTTTTCGATGGATTATCAGTTTCACCAGCGGCCGTCGCAATCACTTCGGTTCCCTGAAATGCAAAACCGGCAACGAGCACTACACTAAAGATAGATATAAGCCCGCCATGGAAAGGAGCATCTCCTTGTGTAAAGTTACTGAGCCCAACCGCATGTCCTCCCATAATCCCAAAAATCATGGCAACCCCAATAACGAGAAACACGATGATCGAGATGACCTTAATACTGGCAAACCAGTATTCACTTTCCCCAAATGCCTTGACTGATAAAACATTTAAGATTAGCAACAACCCCAGAAATAGTGCGCTCCACAAAAGAGAAGATACGTTTGGAAACCAATACTTCATAATAAGGGTAGAGGCCACCAAATCCGCAGGAACCGTAATCGCGGTTGTATACCAATAGTTCCAACCTAACGCAAAGCCTAACGCAGGATCAACATACTTTGAGGCATAGATGTCAAAGGCCCCTGGGACCGGTAAGAAGGCCGATAGCTCTCCCAAACTATTCATGACAAAATAAACCATGATTCCGACCAGAATGAATGCAGCAAGCGCTCCTCCCGGCCCTGCAGTGCTAATCGTTGATCCGCTGGATACAAACAATCCCGTTCCAATAGCGCCGCCAATAGCCATCATCGTTAAATGTCTAGATTTCAGCTTCCGTTGTAATGATCCGTCTGAATTTCGCTTTTCAAGGACGTTACTTAACTCTGCTTCTAATTTCCCCATAGCATGACCCCCTATTTACTCATATTTCAAATACAATTTGTATGCTGGCGTATCTGGCCGTTTATCTCTCTTGTTAAATTTTTAGAAATTTCAGTTATTTAAAAAGATGTCTCTCCTTCTTTTGTCCTCACCCCTCTCTAAAAATACCGGCGAGAAAATGATATAAGCACTCTCCCTCTTGAATTTCAATTAACTTTTAATCAAGAAAAATAGTTATCTTATTAATGAAGTTAACATAATTTATATTTTTCCAACTTGCGATAAAGAGTAGACAGGCTAATCTGTAGTTCCCGAGCAATTTGTTCTTTATCATTTCGATATTTTTCAGCTAGGAAGTAGCTCTGGATCACGTCTTTTTCATATTCTGAAATCATTTGTTCTAAACTCAATCCCCTACTCTCGACTGAGAGATGATCCTTTTGAAATACATAGTCAGGTAAATCATGGAAGCCGATAATATCTGATTCGGCCATATTGACCATATATTCTACAGCGTTTTCTAGCTGCCGTATATTCCCCGGCCAGTCATAGTGTATAAGCCATTGCTCCAGCATGGGATCAAGTCTCAGTGGATACCTTTGCATGATCTTGCAATGTTTATGAATGAAATGTTCGAGATACAAGGCGATATCATCACACCGCTCTCGCAAAGGTTTAGTATGGAGGGGGATGACATTGAGACGATAGTACAAATCCTCGCGAAAGGTTCCGTTCTGCACCATTTCTTCCAGGTTTCGGTGAGTGGCCGCAATCACCCGTACATTAATCCCGATTGCTTTTTTTCCACCGATTCTTTCAATCTCTCTTTCCTGTAAAACCCGTAATAATTTTGGTTGCATAAAAAGGGGCATATCCCCAATTTCATCAAGAAAAATGGTTCCATTGTGCGCTAATTCGAATTTCCCTATTTTCCCATTCCGTCTTGAGCCGGTAAATGATCCCCCCTCATAACCAAACAACTCACTTTCCAACAAACTTTCAGGTATGGCGGCGCAATTGACAGCTACAAATGAATGCATTCGGCGCTTACTTTCAAAATGTATTGCTTTGGCTAATAATTCCTTCCCCGTACCACTATCTCCCCTAATCAGGACAGTAGATGGGCTGTTTATAATCCGTCTTGCTTTTTTAATCACATCTTGAAGCCCAGAATCTTTACCAAGAATGTTTTCAAAAGAAATGGCTTTCGGAGGGGTCGGGATATCCTCTTGAATTTTGCAACCCGTTTCTTTATTAAGGTCCAGCATTGCTAATTTATTGACTAACAATATACTGACATTGCTTAAAAACTGTATCAGCTTCTCTGCTTCTATAAGCATTTTTTCCTTTTGTTCATGGGAAAAACCAATCATGCCGATGACGCCAACTGTTTTTTCTTGCTTTACAATAGGAAAACCGATGGTAGCGAGTTCTTTGCATTGATTCACGAATTTACAACTCAGGCATTGCGACTCATCTTTTTTTACATCATAGATCACTCCAGGCTCTCCTGTTTCTAATATCATTCTGAAAAAGGAGCCTTCCGGAGCCGCTTTGCCAATGAGCTCTTTATAATAGCCAGTCCCGCTAATGCGAACGCCCTTTTCATCAAGCACAGTTATATCCAAACCAAGGATTTCTGCCGTGTTCTCAGCGTAGTCTTGAATAAATTGCTGTATGCCAATAAAGCCTGCCATATTATCCTCCTTTGCTATAGCGTTATATGGAATAATAAAACCATTTTATCATGAAATAACTTACTAAGCCTTGCACAAAGAAGCGACAGCTTTTTCTATTTCACCCAGCGCATTTTTTAACATCGAACGCGGGCAAGCAATATTGAGCCTCATAAATCCTTCACCTTCCATACCGAAGATGTATCCTTCATTCATTGCAACTCGTGCTCTACGTAACATAAATTCATCCAATTCTTTAACTGAAAAACACAATTCCCGGCAATCCAGCCATACAAGGTATGTGCCTTCTGGCTGGATGACGTTGATTTGCGGAATATTGTTGCTGAAGTAACTCAGAGTGTACTCCAAATTCCCCTGCAAATATTCAAGGAGTTGATCCAGCCATTCTTCTCCATAGCGGTAAGCAGCCTCTAACGCAACAACGCCAAATATGTTTGGCGAACCAATGGATAATGTATGAAGTTCTTGATCGTACCTATCGCGCAGTTGCTGATTTGGAATAATAATACTTGCCGTCTGCACACCCATCAGGTTAAAAGTTTTGCTTGGCGCAATGCAGGTAAGGGAGTGATCCGCAAACTCTTCTGCAATAGACGCAAAAGGAATGTGAGTATGTGGTTTATAAACAAAATCAAAATGAATTTCATCTGCTACAACAAGAATGCTATGCTTCATACAAAGCTGTCCCAATCTCGTCAATTCTTCTTTGCTCCATACCCTTCCGATTGGGTTATGAGGACTACATAGAATCAACATTTTTACCGTTGAATCTATCTTTGCCTCTAAATCTTCAAAATCCATGGAATAACGCCCATTTTCAAGCATAAGCGGGTTGTTTACAATTTCACGGCCGTTCGCTTCGATTACACGGGCAAAATGATGGTATACAGGCGGTTGGATAATAATTTTGTCCCCTGGTTTCGTAAAAGACTGAATCGCCAACGATAAGGCCGGAATCACGCCTGGGCTGTGGGTAATCCATTCTTTTTCAACGGACCATCGATGTCTTCTTTCTAACCAGCCAGCAATGGATTCCATATACGAGTCTGATCTAAGTGCGTAGCCATATACACCGTGCTCCACCCGCTGTTTTAACGCTTCGATAACAGGCTGCGGAGACTGGAAATCCATATCGGCCACCCACATCGGAATAACATCCTTTACACCAAATTTATTTTCAAGACTATCCCATTTCTCGCAGTCAGTGCCCAAGCGACAGATTTCTTGGTCAAAGTTATATTTCATCAAGTATCTCTCCTTCTCATGTTTGCTTATGCATCTTACCTCTTTACGTAATTTATATAAGCAATTATCATGCCAACTTATTTCCCTTATAAAATCGCCTTATTTTTATAGAATTTCTTGATTGAATTCCGAATACTGCGATGCTAATTTTGAAAACCCTTTCATTTCAAGTGTTAGCAACTGTGCAATCATGGTAAATATTTTCGCTTGTATGATAAAATCCAAAGATTGCATTTAAGCATCTCTAGTGGATAGCATCTTCTTCTGTTTCATCCATTCCTCATAACCGCCCACAAGGCTTTGTACTTCTTTAAAACCATGAACTTGCAGAAGGCTTGCAGCGATAGCAGATCTTCCGCCAGTTTTGCAATAAACTAAAATTGGTTTATCATGCGGAATGTTGTGTGCCTGTTCCTGCAGATGACCGAGCATCACATGCTTTGCTTGCGGAATATGGCCTTCCTCCCACTCGCCCATGCTTCGGACATCAAGTACATATATGCGTTCTGTATGAAGAACGCCAGCTATCTTGTCCATTGTCACTTCTTCATACTTCATCACACGAGAATCAGCCTCGTCTGCCTGCTCAATGACATTTGGTTCCATCGTTGCAACAATACGATCCAATCCAATGGACTGGAGATCATTCACAATATCTTCCACATCAGCATTGCTTGCTAAAAGATATATAGGCTGATTATAATCCAACAGCCATCCCGCCCAAGTTACAAATGATTTATTATAAGGGATATTAATCACGCCCCGTATATGCTTAGCGGCAAATTCACTGGCTGGACGCGTATCAATGACAATGCCCTGTTTTGTCCATTCTTGTACAATATCTATCGAAACCTTCATACGAAACGGTACCGCTATTCTTTGGATTTGCTGCGTTCCCTCTTTATTCAACCGCTTCATCATTGAAAAATAAGGGGGCGCCTCCGGCTGTCCAACCAACAGCGCTTCTATAAAGCGATCCTCATTATCATATTGCAAGGCCCAATTTGTCTGTTTTTCATAGCCGATGGTTGACGATGGGATTGCTCCTAACGCTTTTCCACAGGCACTGCCCGCTCCATGTCCTGGCCATACTTGCAGATAGTCAGGAAGATTTTTAAACTGCTGTAGAGACCGATACATCATGCGTGCCATTTTTTCTGAGGAACCGTGTACCCCTGCGGCTTTTTCTAATAAATCAGGACGCCCCACGTCACCGACAAACACAAAATCTCCCGTAAATATGCCAATCGGCTCCTTGGTAGATGCACTGCCATCTGTTACGAGCAGTGAGATATGTTCAGGAGTGTGTCCTGGTGTATGCATCACCCCAAAATTGATATTTCCAATGGCAAACACATCTCCATTTCTCAAAAAACAGTGTTTATACCCAGATGCATACTCGTATCTCCAGTTCGCTCCTCCTTCGTCAGACAAATACAATGTGGCCCCAAGCCTTGAAGCTAGCTCCTGCGAACCAGACAAAAAATCCGCGTGGATGTGTGTTTCCGTTACACCCACAATCCGCACGCCATGAGCTCTTGCCGTTTTTATGTAAGGTTCTATATTACGTGACGGATCAACAATGATCGCTTCGCCGGTATCCTGACACCCCACAAGGTATGAAGCTTGAGCTAGTTTCTCATCATAAAAGTATTTGAGTAGCATAAGTCATCCTCCTTTTAAGTGCTAGCTTACTTTGATTTTGTTTTGTTATGACCATCAGAAACATGATCACATCATACCTTTAAGCATCCCCCTCCAATACATAACGGGAAGGAAGTTTCTCTTCAACACATACATACTGAACCTCTCGCGTGACTGATTAATAGGGAAGGTTTCTTGCGGCTGTAAATCATAATTGAATTCAGCCAGTATAAGCCGTCCATATCCGGTAACAAGCGGACAAGATGTATAGCCGTCATATTTATGAACCATTGGTTTGGCATGCATACGATGAAGTAAATTTTGCACAAGCACGGGCGCTTGTTTACGAATCGCAGCCCCCGTTTTCGACGTAGGCAGGTTGGTGCAGTCCCCAATGCCAAATACATTGTCAAAGCATTGATGCTGCAGCGTATATTGGTCTACATTCAGCCAACCATTACTTGCCGCAAGCGGGCTGTTCTTGATAAAATCAGGGGCGCTCATCGGTGGTACCACATGAATCATGTCATATTGCATATTTACAAGCTCTTTTGTGTTCAAATTTTCGAATGTCGCTCGTTTTTTTTCACCATCAATTTCAATGAGATGGTGCATAAACCATGTCTCGATCTCTTTTCGTTCAATTATTTTGTTTAATGCCTGTTCATATTTTTTCACATTGAATATGGATGGGTTGCCTGAAACAAAAATAACTGAAGATTGTGGGCGCACTCCTGATTTTCTGAAATAATCTTCCGCCAAATACATGATTTTTTGAGGGGCTCCACCACATTTCACCGGAGTGTTCGGATTGGTAAAGATAGAAGTTCCCCCTTTGAAGGTGCGAATTGCTTCCCATGTGCTATCAACATAATCATAGGAATAATTACTACATACCCCATTCTTTCCAATACTTTCTTTTAACCCTTTGATTTTATGCCAGTCAATTTGAATCCCGGCCGCAACAACTAGATACTCATAGTGCAGTTTCTTTCCAGATGCTGTTATAACAGCATTTTCATCTGGCTGAAATGTGGTAACCGCATCCTGCACCCACACCGCTCCGCTCGGAATAACGGACGCTTCCTCCCTTTGCGTGACAGTTTTATCAACTTCGCCAGCTCCGACAAGCGTCCATAACGGCTGATAATAATGTTTCGTCGCCGGATCAATGATAGCAATGTTTCCACTCAGGAGGCGTGATTCACGCAGAAAACGGGCTGCAACCGTAATTCCGGCACTCCCACCGCCCACAATCAAAATCTTGTAATGTGTCTTATTCTTCACATTTTCTATTCGAATCACCTCATCTCAATTTTAGTAAAACAGCTCATAAATCTAAGACTTCGGCATTAATAATCAGCATGTAGATGGCGACCAACATAACCACACCGGAAAATACATAATTGAGTATGCGCTGCTGTTTACTTAAGCGCGCCGCCAGCCAGGCACCCACCAGCCCGCCGCCAACTCCACCTCCAACAAACGCGAACATAATCCACCAGTTTACAAGCCCGGATAAGCTGTAGCTTACCGCTGTTGTAAGTCCAAATGTACCGACCGACACCAGGGAAGATCCAATTGCAGAAATCATCGGCATTTTCGCTGCAAAGATCAAACCGGGAACAATCAAAAATCCACCGCCAATCCCGAAAAAACCGGATAACAGTCCCACCAGAATAGCCATGATGATCAGCTGTGGCATTTTCACTTGATTTTTAAGATCGTCTGCTTGACTCCTCGTTTTCTTTGGCATAGCCATTTTTACAGCCATAACAATCATCAGAATGGCAAAAAGAAACAACAACTGTTTACCAGGTATCAGCTTTCCGATAGTTGATCCCGCATAGGCACCAAAAGCACCAGAGACGGCAAAAACAATCGCCTCTTTCCACTGCACGTGGCCGGCCCGTGCATGTGGAATAAGATTTGCATAGGCATTTATGGCAACGGCTGACGCTGTCGTGCCAATTACCACATGAGGATCATTCATACCAACAACGTAAAGCAAAAGAGGAACAGCAAGAATTGATCCACCTCCGCCGAGCAAACCAAGTACGAATCCGACAATAGTTCCTGACACAATGGAGAGGAGCACCTGAATCGTTGTCATTCTTTTCTGAGACTCTCACCAACAAAGCAGAGTAGTTGACGATTCATCTCCTCCCTCCTTTCTCTATTTACTCATCATTTATATAAAGCAAAAACCATGCCAACTAAATTCCCCTGTAAAACCGCTTGATTTGCACACTGCACTCTTTTTAAATTCCCAATTTTGCTATCATTCATATTAAAAAAGCCTTTATCATCAAGCTTAAAGCCTTCCTAGAACTAGGAACTATTTTTGCATCTGTGATAAAGTGAAACTTCCATCAGTGTGGGTCTTACTGCCCTTTAATGCGGAATAAATCGGTGATTTTGAATATGTTGCCAATAAATATTGAGTGATTACTCAATATTTATTGGCTTCAGATTAATGCGGGTGATACAGATTGTTGTAACCATGATTATCGTTAAATATAAATGTCAAAGTAGAGCGGCTCTATTAGAGTTTCAGTTTTGGATGTGTTTGGAAGCAGTGCCGAAATCTTTTTAGATAGGCGTCCTCCCAATTAAATACTAGTAAATGATTATCTATACTAATTTTCCACTTGCCTCTACGATTTGATTGAAAAACTGTTCAACCTCTTCCTGGCTTTTTCCGAGTTTACTTACAAAGCGATTAAGTTCCTTCCCTTCTTGAAAAGCAATAAAGCTTGGGATTCCATACACATCTAGCTTCTCTAATAGTTCCGGAAAATGATCTCGATTTACTGCGATCATATCTATTTTTTCTTTATACGCTTCTTCCACAATTGGCATGAATAAATCGGTATGCTGACAGTCTGGGCACCATTCAACATAAAATTTGGCAACAACTGGTTTTGCTGATAAAATCGCCTCATCAAACTCTTGTCTTGTTTTGATCTCTTTCATAATTACATTCCTCCCTATATTTTGTTCTCAATGTTATACTGATTGTCTTCACTACTTGATCGCTCTCTTGCATCAAGATATCTTTCGCAATCCAGAGCAGCCATACAACCACTTCCTGCAGCAGTAATTGCTTGGCGGTATTTATGATCTTGAATATCCCCGCATGCAAATACACCGGGAATATTTGTTTCTGTTGTACCAGGATTCACGATGATATATCCCATATCGTCCGTTTTGATTTGATTGCCTAAAAAAGACGTGTTCGGTTTATGCCCGATTGCTATGAAAATACCATCAGATTCCAGAATTTCATTTTTTCCGGTTTCGCTGTTTTTTACTTTCAAGCCAGTAACGTGTCGTTCTCCTACAATAACTTCTTCAGGAATGTAATTTAAACTCCAAGTAATTTTCGGATTATTTTTGGCCCGATCTTGCATAATTTTGGAAGCACGAAGCTCCTTTCTGCGGTGAACAACACGAACCTCCGAAGCAAACTTCGTTAAAAAATTTGCTTCTTCCATAGCTGAATCTCCGCCGCCTACAACGATAATTTTCTTTCCCCTAAAGAAAAATCCATCACACGTTGCACAGGTGCTTACCCCACGCCCAATATTTTCCCTTTCTCCTGGAATATCCAAAAGTTTCGCAGAAGCACCCGTTGCAATGATTAAAGATTGCGTTTTAAGCTCCCCTATTCCTTCCACCGTTAAGGTAAAAGGGTTATTAGAAAAGTCGATTTTTCTAACCCATCCCCTTTTAAACTTTGCTCCAAAACACTCAGCTTGCTTACGCATGTTCTGCATTAACTCTCGCCCCATAATCCCTTCAGGAAAACCAGGGAAATTCTCAACATCTGTCGTCAAAGTCAATTGCCCCCCTGGTTCAGGCCCTTCAATGACTAAAGGACTTATGTTAGCACGTGCTAGATAGATTGCTGCGGTCAACCCAGCAGGGCCAGTCCCTAGAATAACGGTTTTATACATCACTTACCTCCTCGTTATACTAATCTCTTATTCATGAATATTTATTAGCAATTTCCATGCCGTTTTTTAATATTCTGTAAAATCACTATTTTCACAACCGTTATATAGGTTAATCAGTCCCATTTCCTATCATGATTGAGAAAAATCTTTTCAAGATTAAGAAAAAACATCTTAAGACAATTTCATCAAAATTTGAATTTAAGTTATTTGAAATTCCCTTCCAAAACATGTATCATTTCATTTTTTCTTAAACAGCGACCACCAATGTTAAACAGCAATGGTTTGATTGGCTCCGCATGTAATGAGTTATTCTATCTATTTTGTTTGTATATCGGTAACAAGAACTCCATTTTGGTGCTTTATTTCCTTTAATTAAGGACTTACTGCCTGTCCTATATTAAATATAAAATGAGCGATTATGACTGCTAATAAACCGATTAAGTATTGAATGAAAATCAAAGGGAGAATCCATTTCGCTCACTTTATCCAAGGCATTCCCGCAATTGCCAATCCGGCCATCAGTGTACCACCTGTCGGAAAAATTATATTTCCAAGACCATCCGCAAATGAAAAGGATAATACTACTGTTTGGCGTGTAATGGCACTAAATCTGCAAGCAGTGCCATAATAGGCGCACTCATGGCACCGGGTACGGCAAAAATGATTGCCACTTTCCACTGCACATTGTGCCAGCTTGTACGTGTGGAATAAGATTTGCATAGGCATTTATGGTAACGGCTGACACTGTCGTGCCAATTACCACATGCGGATCTTTCATCCCAACAACGTAAAGCAAAAGAGGAACAACAAGAATTGATTCACCTCCGCCGAGCAAACCAAGTACGAATCCGACAATGATTCCTGAAACAATAGAGAGGAACACTTGAATCATTGTTATTCTTTCCTGAGACTCTCACCACCAAAGGAGAGTAGTCGGTGATTTATTTCCTTCCTCCTTTCTCTATTTACTCATCATTTATATAAAGCAAAAACCATGCCAACTAATTTCTCCTGTAAAACCGCTTGGTTTGCACACTTCATTATTTGGAAATTCCTAATTTTGCTATCGTTCATATTGAAAAAGCCCTTATCATCAAGCTTAAGGTCTTCCTAGGACTAGGAACTATTTTTGCATCTATGATAAACACATCAAGCTATTTCTATAAAGTGATTCTCTAACATATTAGTTAACAAGAATTTTTCTTAGGTTTCATATAACTGAACATTGTTAATGCGCTACCTCTAATAGGTGTAGCGCCATTATTTCGCAGATTTTGTACGCAAATGCTCCCCCTTGTTACATAAAGAAGCTGTAGTATGAGTACCAAAGACAGACGTTTATAGTACTTTATATGTTTCTACCAAAATAGAATGAAATATAGTTAAAAGGTACAGTTTATATTTTAGTATGAGTAAAAAGAGAGGATGTTCGTCTCTATATTGAGCGAACAATCCTCTCTTCATGATAAAGTAATTAACGTACGAAATTCGAACAATTGAACCTCTCCCCCTTCATTCCAACCTTTTGTAGATTCTAAAAAATAATATATGATTTTACTATCACATTAATAAATAAAAACCAAAAAAATCTCACATACACTCCATAAATCCCTTTCATGTATGTAAACATATTTTTTTACAACACTATACATAAAATTACTAATATAATAAAATGGAATGGAATGGAATTATAGAAATAGAAAGAAGGACATGTATGCGTAGCAAACCATCTCTTGTAACCTTATTTAAAAGAGCTTTTATTATGTGCGTAGGAATTTCGTGCATATATGGAGTATCCGGAGGAGCAAAATACATTGTAAATGCGAGTACAGAAGATTCCTCACAATCAGTTCAGCTAGTAAGTGAAATACAAACTTCACTGGCTCCAAAGCAAGCACCCGAACAATATAATGGTCAAGTTAGAAAAGTTGCTTATCTTACTTTTGACGATGGACCAGGAAAGTACACAGCTCAATTATTGGATATACTAAAACAAAACGATGCGAAAGCTACTTTTTTCCTGGTCGGTTCCAATGTTAAAGCATATCCCGATTTAGTAAAACGTGAAATATCAGAAGGACACTATGTTGGGATGCACAGTATGTCTCATGACTATAATAAATTGTACAAACAAGGCGGTTACGTAAATGAAATGAAAGAGGATCAAGCATTAATTGCCAATATTATTGGATATGCACCAAAATTAACACGTCCACCATACGGTTCAATGCCAGGTCTTACTGAAGCCGAACGAAATCAAGTCGTTGAAAATGATTTGCGAGTATGGGACTGGACAATTGATTCTTTAGATTGGAAATATAATAAAATACCAGTGGATGCTGCTTCTGCTCAAATTGTACAACATGTACTTGATGGTGCAAAATCAAACAATGAAATCATTCTTTTACACGATATTCATCCGCAATCCATTTCTGCTGTACCTGCTATTATTAAAGGGTTAAAGGAAAAAGGTTATGAGCTTGATAGTTATAATGAAAATGAACATTTCCCATTAAATTTTTGGCACGATAAACGAATTTAACATGGTAAAAGGCTTACATTCTATTATAAAGAATGTAAGCCTTTTATATTTTCATAATAAAGTGAAACTTTCATCAATAGAGGACTTATTGCTCTTTAATACGGATAAAATTATATTTTTCATACAGTATGTGAAATTAAATCATATCCAGTTCGCAAAGCAAATGAACCATCATTAACAATTCCTAGTAATATAATTCCTTTCTTAACTAGCTGAATGCGTATCAATATGCAAATGTCTTAACTTATCAGGATTTAAAATAATATAAATGGATTTAATTTTATTTCTTTCAAATTCAAAACTCAGTACTGCCTGTATTCCTATATGATTTCTTATTACAATTCCACTCCAACCATTTACTTCTATTTGCATCATAGAGTAGTCTTCTTGATTCGTAAGAAATTTAGTTGCTAAAGAAATAAGAAGTTGTTTTACACGCACTGCACCGTATATAGGTTTTACTGCAGCTTTTACTTTTCCGCCGCCATCTGCATAGTAAGCAACATCTTCCCGAAGAACTTCCATAACTTGATTTGTATTTCCTTGCTGAATAGCATTTATAAAACATGTGATAACTTGTTCATGATTTACCTTTACATTTTCAACCTCAATGTGCTTTTCAAGTTCTGGAAGCATTTTTTTCATTCTACTTAAAATCTTACGGCAATTCACTTCCTTTTTTGTACAATTTCAGCAATTATTTCATAGTCATATTCCAAAATTTCACGGAGTATAAAGATTGCTCTTTCAATTGGATTCAATTGTTCAAATAATACAAGCAAAGCGTATGAAATATCATTTTTCATCATTATTTCCTGTAATGGATCTGTTTCTATTACAGCGATTGGTTCCGGTAGCCATGTCCCAACATACAGTTCTCTTTTTTTCTTAGAAGATTTCAATAGGTCTAAACAGCGGTTCGTAACCAATTTACACAGAAACGCTTTTACATTTGATGTGTGCTTCATTTCATATTCATTCAGCTTTATAAATACATCTTGAATAATTTCTTCTGCATCAGCAATACTACCCGTCATTTTATAAGCAAGTGAGAAAAGAAGAGGTTTATACTCAATATATTAGTTAATGTATCTTAAATAATTGCGTTTAGTTGTAATGAGTAAAGAGATACAACTTTTAATAAAGGATATATCAGCGACATTTTATATCTTTTTTGAGTAGGTGTTAGCAAGTTCGTTTGCAAACTTGTTAGCACTTTTTTATATTTCTTGAATGGGATAAATTTTTGCAAACACATCATACTTTGTAGCCATTTGCTCCAGCTTCTTTTCTCGATAAGAGGTAACTGTAAAGAAGTGAATCACAGGAACTTTTCCGTATTTCTTCTTATATATAAAGGTAAACTCCTCGTACTTTTTTAACTTATCTTCATTCACTTTCATCTTCTGTGACCGATCTATCTCAACTGCATGGAGTATACCTTCTTCATCACGAAACTTAACATCGGGAATAATACGTTTCCTCTCTCCATTTCTGGTGTAGAGCATTTCGGTTTCTATCTGCCAATCATCTGGACAATAAAGATGCAGCCATGCTTCGTTTCTTAGGAGTGCATGAGCCAATTTCCCTTGTGATACAACCTTTCCGTCATCACCGAACATTGCATGACCTTCTTTGTTAAGATAGTATACATATTCCTTTCCGTAAGTGGTTTTGTTAACATATAGCGCTAAATCACTCATAATTCTGTTAGCGTTTCGTATCCCTCCCATATCATGCACACACATAAGATGTCTCCTTGAGCAAACTGCAGCTTCCTAATCGTCGCAAGTATCGCCATTTGTCGATTGATCTTCAAGTGACTCTGGATACTCATGCTTCTCCACCTCGAATTCTTTTAGATGCTCCCACATGACTTTATCATCGATATATGGAACTTGGAGTTCTGTAAAATCTTCTTTCATATAAATTGCTCTTCCTGGCACAGACGGTAAATGTTCTAAACCGGATTGATCAATCACAACTTCAGATGCCGTGCGAGTTGGTAAGTGAAAACCAAGTTTTGCATTAGCCATTTGTTTTATAACACGCGGCAATGTGTCGCCAGTTGGGTATTGTGTACAGAATATAATACGAAAACCAAGTGCACCGCCTACCCTTGCAATATGACTGAGCATATATTGGCACTGCTCTAACATTTGATTCTGTCCTTTTGGTAACCCTTTCGCTGGCGCAAGTACCGCCCCTTCATCTACTACAATGAAGTATCGATTTCTTTCTTTTGTATGAACGATATTTTTAATCCCCCGTTCTTTCATGTACTTTCCGCGTTCATTCATTTTCTCCATCACTTTCAAAAGCATTCTATGTGCTTGCTTTGGTGTTTCGGCAATTCGTTCTACTTGATGCAAGTTTCGATATTCACTAAATTCTAGTCCTTCTTCTTTGAGATCAATAAGATAAAAATGAGCATAATTCGGATTGGCTAATGCTAAAGTAGCAAATAAGTTTTTCAAGAACACTGTTTTTCCCATACGGATTAGTCCACCAACTGCCATGTGAGGTGTCTCGTCGAAATCGTGATAAATCAATTTTTCTAGGCTTTGCCCCATCGGAACACGCCATTTTCCTCTCTGCACCAATTCAATGAACCACGGCCAGTTCTTCGGAATTTCTCTAAGAAAGACACGAATGTTTAATTTGTAATTATCGTATTGGATCCGCACTGGTTTTCCTAATCCCTCTGATACAACATCCTCTACCTTTTCAATGATTTTACTTGGCATTCCTAATGGCAACCGATATACATACGTCGTACTGCGGTCGTCGTCTTTTTGTTCAACGAAGGTTGGATACTGCAGCTTATCTTCACGTTTAATTGCAATTCCACTGACTTCAAAAAACACTTGTATCTTCTTTCTATCATCATTTTTACTTTTGAATTTATCACCGTAATACGCACAAACTAACGCCGCTGTTGGAACAAGTAGTAATTCAATCATTTTCACCACTCCCCATATACCCTTTATAAGGGTATATATCCCTTGTTTTTGGAATAGAGCGATACAAGTTGAATTTCTTGCACCGCCTATTATGTGCAAATTCCACATCATATTCCCTCATAGAAATGCGAAAAGAAGATAACGTAGAAGATACAAAACCGAGCCTGTGAACATCGTGTACAAGGTTACTTTTGGAAGCCAATGTGGAATACTGTGCCCCATTTTCTCCGCTACCTTCATCGTGATAACAGACAAACCCGTTGTAGTCCATACAGTGATAACTTCACCCACAATGGTCATCGGTTTTCCCTCCTTCTTTTTAATTGCAATCCTTGAGGAGCCATAACAGGATAGTAATTATTCAAAATATCGCCCCAATCAAGGATTTCGTCCTCATCTTCATACAAATCATCCATAATATCGTTCGATAACCGATAGTATCCTTTGTACTCCCTGTAATTAAAGACTTCATGTCTTTCCATGTGATCCATAATTGCATTTGTTTCTTTCTTGCCATTAGAATTCCTATACAACTTTCTTAATTCCTTCGAAGAATAAAGGTAAGGAGTTTCATTAAGATGTGCATATTGCCAACGCATGCATTTCCTCTCCCTTCT
Organism: Bacillus sp. GB_SG_008; assembly: GCF_052038115.1. Lineage (NCBI taxonomy): Bacteria > Bacillati > Bacillota > Bacilli > Caryophanales > Bacillaceae > Bacillus > Bacillus sp. GB_SG_008. The sequence continues at coordinate 163,531 of NZ_JBPZSK010000006.1, forward strand.
TGGTGTCCTTGATTCCACTTGGTATTCCTCGTGGTGTTGATAAAGGTATATGTCGTAGGACGTCAAAACTTGTTTGTCCATTTTAAAAAAAGTAAATAGGGAATTTCTTTTTGTTATCGAATATACGAAGTTGAGGTGAATAAAATGAAATGTAAACTGAAGGAGATTTTGGACGAGCGTATGATAAAACAAGGAGCATTAGCTAAACGAGCAAATATTACGCCTCAACAGCTAAGTCAAATTGTAAACGGGAAAAGCGAACCGTCTTTACGGAATGCAATCAGAATCGCGAAGATTTTAGAAATGAGCGTGGAAGAAATTTGGATAGAAGAAGATTTAGAATAAACATCACCTGGGCATACTCATACTGAGGTGAATTGCATGATTTGGGCTATATTATTACTTTTACTTGTTTTTCTAATCGGTGCAATAACGAAAAATCCAGAAGTATCTACAGAAGAGATTCGTGCTAATCGATTGAAAATAGAAGCAAATCGAAAGTATTTAGAAGAAATAGATCCGCGAGAATTTGAATATGTGGTCGCTGACATGTTTCGTTCTTTCGGATACGCTGCACAAGTAACATCTGGCTCTAATGACGGTGGAAAAGATATTATTTTGCATAAAGGAACAGAAATGAAGTTTGTTGAAGTAAAACGCTATACAAAGAGTACCATTGGAAGACCAATGATTCAGAAGCTTCATAGCGCCATCATGGACGCTGAAGCTGTTGGAGGTTATTTTGTAACACTTAGTAATTTCAACAAAAATGCAAGGAAATATGCGGAGAATAAAAATATAGAATTAATCGATGGTGATTCGCTAATTAAAATGATGAATTCGAAATTGATGTAACACCTAAAAGTTGACCCATTCATGGAGTCAACTTTTACTTTATTTACAGAGATAAATGTCACTTTACCCATAAGTTGACCGCATTTGGAAGCATTAGTTGACCATAAAACACTTACTTTTATAGGCGATTATCTAATTATCTAACGGAATTGGAAGCATAAATTGGCCTTGAGTTAATGATTAACCCATAAGCTGGCCGTTAGTTTATGCAAAATTTTATACATGTGGAGTAAAGGAAATAAAGACAATGATTGCTTTTAACCACTGATATAATGTGATGAATAAGAAACTGCATACGTAGGTGAAGAGGATGTTTCACAGAATGTTGATAAGCCGGGGATTGTTGATGAGGAGAACTTCTGATAATGATGCGTTATGTTAACCGAGCATGAATAGGCTATTCATAAACTATCATTCATACAAAACAACTCAATAAGTTTTAATTGTTCATAAACATCGATTTCTGGATCAACCATTGAACGAAGTTCATAACCTTCAAATAAACTAATAAGCATATTGACCATGACACGAACATCTATATCAGTACGAACTTGTCCTAGCTCTTGTCCTCTACAGATAATCTTTGACATAAAATCTACCCAAGCGTGATACTGATTTATCATCCATTCACGAACGATTTGATTTTTCCTTGAAAGAACAACCATTTGATAATAAGCAGCAGTCCATAACTCCCGATCTACTCCTCCTGTACCCGTATGTACTAAATTCATCAATCGTTTTAATACCAATTGAACATTGCATGTTTCATCCGATAATTCTTTTAAAGTCTCTTCTACGACATGATCAAAATCCCGATCTAATCGATTTTGTATAACTTCATATAACAGGTTTTCTTTATTCTTAAAATGAACATAGAATGAACCTTTTGTTTTTCCAGCTCCTTTCATAATGTCATCAATACTCATTGCATCATATCCCTTATCTGCAAGCAGTTGAAAAGCAGAATCGATAATTTTCTTTTTAGTTTCTTCACCTGTTATGTACTTCATATAAATACCTCTCCTTTATCTACCCTATAAATTTGTAAATCATCCATATCGGTATATTATATTTTTGATCATTTAAACAAATATTTGGTAATTCAAGTGTCATATTTGCAGATAATTCATAATAATATAAAAACATTATAACCGGTTAGTATGAATTTATCTAATAGTAAGGAGTTGGTTTAATGACATTATCTCAAAAGGTTATTAAAAAATGTCTGTTACCGTTTGTTTTATTGTGTTCTTTAGTTCTATCTATAATACTACCATCACAAAGTGCATTAGCAGGAACTTTAGGACCAGGATTCGGAAAAGCCACTTACGGTGGAACTTTTTATAGTTTTGTAACTGAAGATGGAGAGTATGATGGGGCATCTTGGGTTCCTAACACGGGACAGAATATAATGATACGATTAGTCGATTTACATTCAATAAACAAGAACTCTGGATATAAGACTCCAATTTATAGTAATCCATCGATGTTACAAGTGCGTCTATGTAGTAAATCTACTGGAAATTGTACAGTATATAAGCCTTTTTACTGGGGATCATTTAAGGGAACATCTGGTTATTTTGCTTCATTTACAAATATGAAAGCTGGAAATTATCAGATAGATATTATAGATTCATGGTCTAGCTATAGATTTAGCGGAGAGTTACACGAAACTTATTACTGAGATAATTCAAACTATTTAGCCACCTTATTAAAGGGGGCTTTTTTTTCTCCAGATCCTTAATAAGTTGAGGCATAAACACATAGGACTAAGTGGATTACTTCCAATAACAAAAACATACGCTTAAAAAGCAAAATAAACGATTTTAAATAAAGATTTTCGTTTGCTTTTGGGATTGAGGCTGGTTCGTCGTGTGGGGGCGAAACCCCACATATAACATATTCTATTAATCTAGTAAGTGAAATTTTAAAGAGCTGTGTATCCTTAGCGAGATAAAATGCGGCTTTTTTCTAGTCTAAATTTTCTTAACGTGGTTTTTTTCCGAAATGCTGGCGATACCCCTTATGGATAAAAAAGAATTTGAAGCATTACTAAATCAACCAACTAATATTAAACTTCCGCTTTCGAATTTTACGTCAACTAGTACCTCTTACGAGGGGCTAGTTGTTTTTTTGTTGTATGCATATTAGAAGCATAAGTTGACCAAAACGGCAATCTTATGTTTCTTTTTATAGTAAATATGATGATTGGAATTACATATCTCTATAGAGGGAGTATTTCTTACAAAAAGAAACTTATTTATTTTAAATTTTGTAAAATATTTTCTGTTTATTTGCTATACTTATTATTGAAATATTAATACATATTTAGGGGGATTGGGGAATGAAAACTAACTTAATTAAAGTTGTAACTGTAGGAGCACTAATAACTGGGATTCTTGGCGCTTGTTCAGAATCTTCAAATGTAGAAGTAAAAAAGAAAGAAGATGAACCAAAACAAGAACAAAAATCTACTTCAACACCTAAAAAAGAAGAATCGAAAGCAGGATCGCGCTCTAACCCTGTAGCTATGGGGCAATCAGCGACTTTTGATGATGAAATATTTGATTCAGCGACTTCAAAATCTTATAAGGCTAAAATTGAAGTGACTATACAAGAAGTTATTCGAGGAGATCAAGCGTGGCAAATCATTCAAAAAGAAAATGAATTTAATAAAGCTCCAGCTGATGGTATGGAATATGCACTTGTAAAAGTTAAAACAAAAGTGGTTGATGCCGAAACTGCAGATTTCGCTTATAGAGTCGATGATATTATGAATACAGAATTTGTGTCGGCTGATGGTAAAGTGTATCAAATGGATACAGATCATCATCCAGTCATTCCGACACCTTTGCAAAACGAAGTCTTTAAAGGTGCAGAAGCTGAAGGATATTCTGTACAATACATAAAAAAGGATGACGATTTCAAATTTGTTTATAAAACATTAGGCATGCAAAAAGTTTATTTTAACTCTAAATAAACATAAATAACCCAGCCCCATAAAGGAGCTGGGTTTAAGATTATCTAATCCACTTTACATAAGATTCATCGAAATAAATCCAACCGCGGTCTTTAATATGAACCCAGTCGCCTTCTCTTCCATCAATCTCATAATCTCCTTGTGGAAGTTTTCCAACAACTGAATGCTGTGTGCCAGAACCGGAACGTATATTTACTCCACTACCACTATTCCAAATGACACCATACCATTTATCATCTTTATTAATTTTACAAACATCGGAACGTAACCAGTTATTAAATGGTCACTTTATACAAATTACTTGACCCTTTGTCATTTGTACTAGTTCATCAGGTGTTAAACGAAATATTGCTTTCGGGTGCCCTGCAGCAGCCCAAATCACATCGTACTGCAAAAGATCTTCATCAATGAATGTCATAATAGGCTCTGTATGTCCTAATGGCGGAACACCTCCGATTACAAATCCAGTATGCTTACGTACAAAATCAGCATCAGCTTTTCCTAATGTATCATCTAGCTGTTTCGTAATTTGCTTTTCATTAATTCGATTTGTTCCACTCGCGACAACTAACAGTGGTTTATCAATCGTTTTGAGCCTAAAAATAATCGATTTACCAATTTGCGCAACTTTACAGCCAATTGCTTCTGCTGCCTCTTGAGCAGTTCTTGCGCTTTCTGGTAATTCTATTACTTGATTTTCATATCCTAGCTCTAACAATTTATTTTGTACCCGTTGTGCACTTTCTTTCAAATCTTTCATGCATTTCATTCCCTTCAACTTTCTAAAATATTTACTATCTATTCTTTTTAAAAAGCAAAGACTCCTCTTATTATGCAGCATCAATTTTACCTATTCCATAAAACATAAAAAAGCATCCCCTCCATATAAGGGGATGCTAGCATTTATTTTGCTTCTTTATACATCGCTGCTACTTGTTTTTGAAGCTCTTCGTTTTCTAAATACTCATCATATGACGTTTGTTTATCAACAACACCGCTTGGCGTTACTTCAATAATTCGGTTTGCAATCGTTTGAACGAACTGATGATCATGAGATGTAAATAGAATTGTACCTTTAAATGCCATTAAACCGTTGTTTAATGCTGTAATAGACTCAAGGTCTAAATGGTTTGTTGGATCATCAAATGTTAATACGTTTGCACCGCTTAACATCATTTTAGAAAGCATACAACGCACTTTCTCTCCTCCAGATAAAACAGATACATTTTTCTTTACTTCTTCACCAGAGAATAGCATACGACCTAAGAAGCCGCGTAAGAAACTTTCAGACTCGTCTTGTGGTGAGAATTGACGCAACCACTCTACTAAGTTATACTCACTATTTTTGAAGAACTCAGAGTTATCTCGTGGGAAGTATGCTTGAGATGTTGTTACACCCCATTTAAATGAACCACTATCCGGCTCCATTTCACCCATCAAGATTTTGAATAATGTTGTCATCGCAATATCATTGCGGCCGATAAATGCAACTTTATCACCTTTATTTAAAGTGAAGTACACGTTATCTAATACTTTTTCACCGTCAATAGTTTTTGAGATGCCTTCTACTGTTAATAAATCATTACCTACTTCACGTTCTGGTGTAAAACCAACGAACGGATAACGACGAGAAGATGGTTTAATATCATCTAATGTAATTTTATCTAATAATTTCTTACGAGAAGTTGCTTGCTTCGCTTTTGAAGCGTTCGAGCTGAAACGTGCAATAAAGTTTTGTAATTCTTTTACTTTCTCTTCTTTTTTCTTATTAGCATCTTGTGTTAATTTTAATGCTAATTGACTAGACTCATACCAGAAGTCGTAGTTACCAACGTAAAGTTGAATTTTACCAAAGTCAAGATCAGCCATGTGCGTACATACTTTGTTTAAGAAGTGACGGTCATGGGATACAACGATAACTGTGTTTTCAAAGTTCATTAAGAAGTTTTCTAACCATTGAATCGCTTTTAAGTCTAAGTGGTTGGTAGGCTCATCTAGTAATAAGATATCTGGCTGACCAAATAATGCTTGTGCAAGTAATACTTTTACTTTCTCTGCCCCTGTTAACTCAGACATTTTTTTTGCATGAAGGTCTTCTCCAATGCCTAATCCTTTTAAAAGAATTGCAGCTTCTGATTCTGCTTCCCAACCGTTTAACTCAGCAAATTCGCCTTCTAACTCAGCTGCACGCATGCCATCTTCATCACTGAAATCTTCTTTCATGTAAATCGCATTCTTCTCTTGCATTACTTCATAAAGACGTGTATGCCCCATAATAACTGTTTCTAAAACTGGGAATTCTTCATATTCAAAGTGATTCTGTTTTAAAACAGCTAAACGCTCACCTGGTGTAATATGAACATCTCCTGTTGATGGATCAATTTCACCGGATAGAATTTTTAAGAATGTAGATTTACCAGCACCGTTTGCTCCGATTAAACCGTAACAGTTACCTGGTGTAAATTTTATATTAACATCTTCAAAAAGCTTACGATCTGCAAAACGTAAACTTACGTTACTTACTGTAATCATGTAGTTCCTCCTAGTAATACCGCTGTTTTCAGCGTTTTCTCGCCAATTGCCTTAAAAGTCGCAGCTTACGACTCACTTATTTTAGACTATTGCTATTATATAGTAGAACTTGAATGAATAGCAACGATAGATTCATTTTCTGCAAGGAAATCAAAGAGCTTTCTGCAGCAATTCCTCGTCTTTCTCTCATAAATTTCACTTCACTATCCTATATATTAAATGTCGTCTAAATACGATTCTCTTCCTACAAATGTATATTACTATTCTGAAAGAAGCTCAGGAAGCATAACTTTTTGTTCAAAACGCGTAGACAATACCATCAAAGGAGATGTGAATGTATGAGCTATCATAACAATCGAAATGATTCCAATGGTTTAAAGATACAACACAAAACTTCTAATTTTGATGCTTGGAAATATGAGTCTATTTATAAATATTCTCCTCTATTTTCTTATAAAAAGCTTTTCAAAACTTTTTTTCGTATCTTTTCCACAAATAACAAAAAATTAAATAGCTAAAGTTATTGATATGAAGAAAACTATTATAAATAAACAATTAACTCATCTTTACGCTACTAAAGAGTCTTAAATATAAAATTACTCTATTAGCTTTGTTTATCTAGCTTTTGGATATTAAAGTTTTAAAAGTTATTGATAAAATGGAATTGTCATGTATTGAGACCTATAGAAGGCGGAGGGATTTGTAGTGCAGAGTCAAATTGAGTTTCAAATATATAAATTTTGTAAAGAAGAAATACCTAGACTTATTGCTCTTTCAGCTTCAGTTGGTTGGGATTATGATGAGAATGAAATCAATACAATTATGTCAGTAGGTATTGTATATGGGCATAAAATAGATTAGGGTGAAATTATTTCAAGTGCAGCCCTTATTCCTTATGGAAATAACTTAGCTTCTATAATTATAAACACAATGCTTATAAGATCTAAGACATACCGTCAGAGATAAATTCTTCCTATCCTTATATGCGGCTCTAGGTTGCATAAATGACCAGCTCATTATTCTCTTCGAAATACCCCTACCACATCGACTGTTTGTGTAATATTTACGAAAGCCTTTGGATCAATCTTGCGAATAAAATCTTTTACATCTGATAACTCGTAGCGAGTAATTACCATCATGATAACTCCCTTTTTTTCGTCAGTAAAAGCCCCTTTCGCTTCCCAAATTGTCATTCCCCGATTAAAATGAGGAAGCAGTTCTTGTTTGATGTTATTTGGCTTCGATGAAATTATAGTCAGGGTTAACTTTAATTGGGTAGTATGAACTACGTCAACGAGCCGCCCGGTTGCATAAATGAATATAATAGTATATAACGCATTTTCCCACCCAAAAATAAAACCAGAAATTGCAATAACCACTGTATTTAGAATGAAACCCAATGCTCCTACTGGAATGTCGCGTTTTTTTCTAATTACGAATGAAATGATGTCGAATCCGCCTGTTGATCCTGAAGATCGAAATATTAATCCGATAGCAACTCCCCCAAAAACTCCTCCGAATACTGAAGCAAGAAGAGGATTGGATGTTATCTTATAAACTGGGATATATTGCATAAAGATAGTTGTTGTAACAACCGAAAATATACTGTAAAAGATAAATTTCTTTCCAAGTTTAAAATATCCCAGGATAAAAATAGGTAAATTTAGAAGAGAAATCATAATCCCTGTATTTAAAGGGAACAGATGTCCTAGAATCATTGCGACTCCAGTGACCCCACCGCTAAGAATTTTATTAGGTATAAGAAAAACATTATAAGCAACACATAATAAAATTGAAGAAAGAAAAATTATTAATAACTGAATCATAACTCGGAACATTTTCCTCACCTCTTTTCGCAATAGCATCCCCATTATTGATGGATGGATTCTTTCTGATTTTGGACAGACTAATCCCTTAAATCAATCTGTTCTTTTTGGCTGTCTGAAAGGATTTGAATCCTATCATAGAACGTACTCGCTTTTTAATGAAGCGAGTAGAATTAACATGACGATACTGATGGCTTTCACAGGTGCCGCCTTCACTTTTAGAGTAATCATTATAGTGTTATTATAAATACACATGAACTTTTTATACTTAATCGAAACTTGGTTCATTCTAAAAATACTTATTAATGAGGAAAAGTTAATTATATTAATGAGGGAAAGGAGATATGACATTGAAATTTAATGGACTTGATGAAACAGATCAATAATTCATAAGTTTTGAAGCAGACTTTAAAAGGCACATCGAAATCAAAAGATTATTTCTAGACGAAAATATCTAATTTAATCAAATATATAAAATATATAAAATATATCCAAGTACTTCCCCATGAAGCTCTTAAGCAAAAAGAGATACTAAAAAATTGTCACCTAGAAGAAAAGGTCAGCTTCCGATGATTAAAATTATTAAATCATAACATATTGTATATAAAATTAACGGAAATCAAGTAGACATCCCGATCCAAAATCATGCTCCTAAATCTCTGCCTGTCTCTTTCTTATATGCCTCTCCTCCTTTAATGCTGGCCGCGATTACTTCAACCTCATTGAATGATTCGGTTAAAATTAACAAGTTATATTAACCGAATAACTTACTGATACTATCTTCAACTACACTAAATTGAACAAGAATGGAACCCACAAGATATGATTTGAAGATCCCTGGATTCTTCCTGCCAAGTCCCTCCTTGTTAAGAAGTATGAATTAGTGAAGATAGGATATAGGCATTTAGGTATCACCATACCTAAAAAAGAAGATGTGTTGCTTAGAAATTTACCGTTCGATGATGCTAATTCAAGCAACTACACACTATCATAAATAACAAGTGGAGGTATATGCACATGAAGCATACAGATTGCGATTTTTCACCTATGAAACAACGGATTGCAGAAAATATACAACAAATTATCCAAGCACTTCAACATAACTTAAACATGCTGGGAAATGAAAATTATTGCACACTAGGCAACCTTCAAGAGATTAAGGGAAATTTTTTACATACTCAATCAATAGCCGCTTCTTTTTATCTAAATTGTTATTTATCATCTTATACTGACACGTACAAAGACTTATCTAGCTGTGTTCAACATCTATCTGAACAGGGGCATGGCGCTTTGATTGTTGTCGAACGTCGCGACCCACTTGATGCCATCATTCAAAAAGGAACAATGGTAGGAGCTGCTGTAACTTCAACTCTATTGGAGTCCATATTTTATCCTGGAAATCCTCTTCATGACGGTGCTGTTTTAATCCGGGCTAATGAAATTGTTTCAGCAGCGAACGTTCTTCCTTTAACGATAAAAGATCTAGGGAAAAAGAAAGTAGGGACACGGCATCGTGCCGCGCTGGGAGTAACGGAACAAAGCGATGCTCTTGCACTAGTTGTATCTGAGGAGACACGAGCGATTTCCTTTGCCTTAAATGGGAAGCTCTATCCAATTGTTGCCCAGCCACTCTTTACATGAAAAGAACACTCTCATTAGAATCTTGCTTCTCGCTCTTTAATATTAAGTAATGTTTAACGATTGTTGCCACGAATTTAAAGAAACTGACAAGCTAGATATGGAAGAAACATATTCAACTTGAAACTTGCCCTATACACGACAATACCCCCATTCAAGTCTCTCAATGAAATGGGGGTGCCGATAATCTGAAGAAATCTATCCATTCACTTTATTATAAAGACGGGCGTTGGCGATTTAAATTTGCCATCTCAATAGTCGAAACAGCAGCCTCCCAACCCTTGTTTCTGGCTTTTGTGCCGGAACGCTCAGTCGTTTCCGTTGTCAATTTCTCGGTTTTATAAACGAGGAATTAGGATTTCCTTTACATTGTAAATTCATATTTTCTCGGCTCTATCCAATTGTATTATGAACATTCATTTTCTCGTTTTTTGTTTTAAGTAAAACAAAAGATAGTCCAGCCGAAATACAAATAAGTATAGCTCCAAATATATAAACCATTCTGATACCCAGGTATTCAGCTATAAGGGCAATTATAAAAATAGAAAGACTCGAAATCGTTGATAGCAGCACGCTACGAGATGCATATACTTTTGGAAGTAATGACACCTCTATATTTGTTTGAAATGCAGTTTGCTGTGCTACATCCCGTATTTGATATGCCGGCCCCATGGCAATACAGAGTATAAGTGATAAGACAGGAATACTACTAAGCCCATATAACAAAGTAAGAATGCTAAATAAAAAAGATCCTGCTACCATACTGAGTATAAGATTTTTTTGAATCTTTTTCGCTAGATATATTGTTATAAACCCTCCTACAATTGTACCGATATAATAACTAGCGTTAATGTAACCCCACCATTGCTCTCCTTTGTGAAGTACTTCCTTTACATAAACCAATGTAATCGCACCAACCCATATTTGACCTGCAATCCCTTCAATTACATCCATTAACGTAACCAATCGCAAGGTTGAGTTACTCCAAAGGTGAATCCACCCTTCCTTCATAAGGGTCCATTTGGATGCCTCATGATTTTGTGTTATCTGATCATAAAAAGAGCGAATTGCTATATACAAACAAACGATAGAAATCCATAACAAGACAGCCGTTATTAGTAAAGTAGGAATATGTCCTATTTTTACGACAATAAGTCCTGTCAGAGTATAACCGCCAATTTGTACCGCTTGATTAGAAATACTTAACAAGCTATTAGCTTTCACGAGCTCTTCCTTTAAAACAATTTGGGGAACTATAGAATTTAATAAAGGACTCCCCCATCCTTCTACGAAAGAAAGTATCAATATGTAAGCGAATAAAATATAAATATGAGAAGTTAAGAATGTAAATCCTAATAGTAATAAAGTGATCAAAATGGTTTTAGTAATTTGTAAGTTTACAAGTGTTTTTGACATAGAAGTATTTTGTAGGATTAGTGGTGCTGACAAGCCAGCTATTAATCTTGTAAGGGCCTTAAAAAAAGGAAATAAAGAAGCGAATAATACAGATTCTGTTTTCTGATAAATATAAGTCGTAATGACCATGATGTATACGACATCAGCTAATGAGATGCTTGTTTGAGCTATCCAAAATGAATAAAATCTATAATTTTTCATCGCCACCTCCAAATAAGAAGTACAATTTAATTATAATTATTATAAAATAAATATTATTAAAAATAAATAGAAATTGAACGGGCGCTATATATATTCAGAATACAAACTGAAGATATGAGTACATAGCATTTTTTTAATGAACTGTAAACAATTGAATGCTCTTATCGATGGAGTAAAAGTGAAATAACCACTTCCTGAAGGTAGAAATTACAAACAAGAAAAAGAACCTTTACAATCCTAATTAAAATTCACCTGCACACTTCAAACAAACGAAAGAATATACTATTTCATACATGATCCATTGGAGTGAACATATTATGAACCTCTTTCTAACAAGGGTTGTTGCTGGCATTCCTGTAGCAACCCCTTCTGCCGTTCACGTTGCTGCTATTCATACAGCAAGCCCCGTTGTAGGAGTTGTAACGCCTTTCATTTGGCCATATCCACCCATTCACTTATCAGTAACACATCCACAAGTCAGCTATTATTACCATCACATTCCTACAATATATAGAAAATATTGATGAACCATTTAATTTTTAAGAACATAAAAAGCGCTATTTTCACATAGCACTTTTTATGTTCTTTATCTATTCACAGCAATTAAAAGAAATCATAAATAAATGGTTGCTGGGAAGGAATCAAGTTTTCAAATTGATTTATGTCTTCTTCTGTTCCGGAAATGATACCTATTTGATTTAATTCCCATGGACTTCTATAGCCGAAAAGAGCTGTAGATAGAGCATTAATATTTAGGTGTACGCCTTTTTCTTTCAACGCTATAGCTTCTTCTTCGTTTACCATAACTACCTCTTTATCTCGTAATAAGACTGTCTGATTATTCCAAGGTGCAAATGAATCAGAAATATGTAAAATAAGCTCTTCCTCGTTATGTTCCCAAGCAAATGGATATTGCTTAATAAAACGCTCAACATCTACGATTCTAACCATAAAGTAAGGTTTTATTTCAGCCTTAACACGAGGCTCTTGCAGTGAAAACAGCAATGGTTCTTTTTCATGAACAATCATTTCAAGCTCTTGAATCATCGAATCATGCTGACAAATAAAATTCCATAAACCGCTTCTAGCCTCACTGTTTAATGGCACAAATTCTTCTACTTTCATCTTAGAACTCTCTATTTTATAAAGTATATAACCTGTAGGTTCATCAACTTGATTATAATAAACAGCTGCATGCAGATCACCATAAACAAAATCCAACCAGAAATCCTGATTACGAACTAGCATACCAGAATACCTTTTTGCAAATTGCTCATATACAATTTCAACCTCTTTCAAATGTGATTCCTTATTAAAACGTTTTATACTTCCTGGTACGTGTTCTTTCATGATTAAATCAGCTTTTGATAATGAGCAAACAAGGCGATTCGCAAACAATTCCCATCCATACTTCCTATAAAAAGAAACAGAAAATGGGTGTAGCATTGAAACGCTATAACCATCTTGTCTCATTGTCTCTAATACGTACTTTAATAGTTTTTTTACATACCCATTGCGTCTAAATTCTGGATATGTAGCTACCCCTGCAATTCCACCCATTTTGAACTTTTCTTCACCTAAAAAGATTTCAAACGGAATTAGGTGTAATTTTGCGGCAAGCTCTTTTCCTTCTAATATCCCAAATATTTGATGATACTTTTTAAAAAGCTGAAGACGTTTTTCAATTTGATCTTCTGGTACTTTATATTGAAAGGCGTATTCAGATAGTCTTACTGCCTCTCGATGTTGTTCTTCTAATAATTGAGTTACTTCCATGCTCCCGCTCTCCCTCCATCGTATTACTAACTGCACATGCACAATAAAATATAACACAATAATCAGAAAACATAAATTTTGCAAATGAAAACCCGATAGATTTTATATCAATCTACCGGGTTTCTAACTTCAATTTCTCAATCTCTTCAAAAAATCTAGGATATGATACTCCAACTGCTTCCGCATCCTGGATTAATGTCTCTCCTTCTGCAATGCAGCCAGCTACTGCAAGCATCATTCCAATCCGATGATCACCATGACTATTTACGGTATTTCCCTTTAATGATGTTTTCCCATAAATAATCATACCATCGTTCGTTGCTTCTATACGCGCCCCTAATTTTGTTAGTTCTTCTACAACGGTATCAATTCGATTTGTTTCCTTCACTTTTAATTCATGTGCATCTTTGATAATTGTAATACCTTCTGCTTGCGTTGCTGCAAGAGCGATGATTGGAATTTCATCAATTAATCTTGGAATCATATCGCCGCCAATCTCAATTCCTTTTAACTTTGATGTTTCAATTATAAGATTAGCAGCAGGTTCTGCAGCATCTGTATCATATTGTTCAATTTCTAACTTTGCTCCCATTTTTGTAAGAGCATCGATAATTCCCGTTCTTGTTGGATTGATTCCAACATTTTTTAATGTAAGTTTGCTATTCGGAGTGATGGCACCGCCTACTAGGAAAAATGCAGCCGATGAAATGTCTCCTGGTACATGAATGTTCGTACCTTTTAGCTGTTGCCCACCTTCTATTGAAACTTTTGTTCCATCTCGTTTTACTTGTACACCAAATGCTTGAAGCATTCTTTCCGTATGATCTCGTGATATATGAGGTTCTGTAACACTTGTTACACCCTGCGCTCCAAGGCCTGCTAATAAAATAGCAGATTTTACTTGAGCGCTTGCAACAGGTGAAATATAATCAATCGCTTGAAGATTTCCTCCTCGTATCGTTAGCGGTGTATACGTTCCGTCTTCTCTTCCATCAATTGTTGCTCGCATTAGACTAAGCGGTTTTGTAACGCGTTTCATTGGTCGTTTTCCAATTGAAGCATCACCTTGCAAACAAAAATGAAGATTTGTATTCGCTAATATTCCAAGCAATAAACGAATCGTTGTACCAGAATTCCCAACATCAAGTACTCGCTTCGCTTCTTGTAAACCTTCAATTCCTGCTCCAATTATCTCTACTTCATCTCCGTTTTGCGTTATCGATACGCCCATCTCGCGAAAACAAGAAATAGTACTTAAACAGTCTGCTCCTGGTAAAAAACCTTTAATCGTTGTTTTTCCGTGGGCGATTGCGCCAAACATGACAGAACGATGCGAAATTGATTTATCACCTAGAATAATAATCTTTCCTTGCAAACCTTCTATAGCTGTTTGTACAGTTTTCATATTTGTTACGGCACCTTCTTTCATTTAAATATTTTCATATGTTTGATACTGTTCATGCTGTAAAGATTGCGTTGCTCTCATACGATCCTCTTCTGTTTGAAAGCTAATACGTAACACCCCGAGTAATCCTTCACGCGCTTCTAGTATTTGCAAGTTTGTAATACTAATCTCTTGCTTTGCAAGTATGCTTGTAATATGCGCTAACGCCCCTACTTTATCTAAAACATCAACGTATAAATCATGATAAGCAGGAATCGCACCGCTTTTACGAACAGGCATGGAATCACGGTATTCTTTTGCATTCGCAAAGTAAGTGTGTAGTACTTCTGCATCTCCTTCTGCGACTGTATGCTGTAATTGCTTCATTTCCATAATCCATTCCTCTAATAACTGTAATAAATGAGTACGGTTTTGTCTTACAATATCACTCCACATTTTCGGACTACTAGAAGCGATGCGGGTAATATCTTTAAAACCGCCAGCTGCCAGCATATGAATCAATGGATTGTCACCCGCATGTTTTTCTACTTGTTTAACTAAGCCTGCAGCAATTAAATGCGGAAAATGACTCACAACACCTGTTACATAATCATGTTCCTCTGTATTTAACACAAGAAAATGCGAACGCGTTCCCTTTAACCAATCCTTTAATTGTTCGACTTTCTCCGTCTGAACAGTATTCATTGGCGTTAAAATGTAGTAGGCATTTTCAAATAAGTGTGCCTTCGCACTTTCTACACCCGTTTTATGAGATCCTGCCATCGGATGCCCACCAATAAACGTAATACCGTTTTCTAGTAACGTCTCAGCTTCATTCATAATTGTTCCTTTTGTACTCCCGACATCCGTAACGATAACATCTTCACGCAATTGATATGAAGCAAGTTTTCTAAGCAACTTTGTTGTTTCTTCGACAGGAGATGCAAAGATAATTAAATGTGCTTCTTCACACATTGTCTTTAAGTCCACTCCCACTTCATCGATTACATTCAATCGTTTTGCACGTTTTACTTGTTCACTTTGAATGTCATAACCAGTAATGGTTACACTATGTTCTCGCTTAATTGCTAAAGCAAGTGAACCGCCAATTAGTCCTGTTCCAATTAATACAACTTTTTTACACATGCGCCTCATCTCGAGACCTACTATTATTAAAATGTTGTGTTAACACTGCAATCACTCCTTCATTTTGCTCACTCGTGCCAATCGTGATCCGAACACCATTCGGAAACGGACGAATGATATACCCAGCGTGTGCACAAAGTTCATAAACTGTTTGTGCATCTTCTAACGGTAGAAAGATAAAATTTGTTTGAGACGAATAAAACGAAATTTCATTTTCTTTGCAAAATCTTTCATATTGCTCCAAGCCTTCTCGATTTGCACGAATTGTCTTTTGTAAAAACTGTTCATCGTTCCATGCAAGCACTGCTGCTTTTTGTGCAAGTGCTGACACATTAAATGGAAGGCGAACGACATTCAATTTCTCAATTATTGCTTCATTCCCAATTGCATAACCAACTCGAAATGCAGCTAATCCATACGCTTTTGAAAATGTTCTTAATATAAGAAGGTTCTTATACTCTTTTAGTAATGAAATTGTATCTGGAAGATCACTCGCTGTGACATATTCATAATATGCTTCATCAATCACAACCAATGTTTCTTTATGAACTTCCCTCATAAATTCACGTAATTTTCGGTCATTTACATATGTTCCTGTTGGATTATTCGGGTTACAAATCCAAACAATCTTTGTTTTCCCATCGATTGCTGACGCAATTTCATCTAAGTTATAAGTTCCATTCTGCAACGGAACTTCCTTCACCTCACACCCCTCGATTACTGCGTGATGACGATATTGCGGAAATGTTTCTCCAGCCGTAACGACATTATCTCCTTGACAAAGCATCGTTCGGCTAATGATTTGAATCACTTCATCAAGCCCACTTCCACATAAAATTTCTTCCTTTTTAACATGTAGTTTTTCCGCAATTGTTTGACGGAGTTCAACCGCTCCCCCGTCTGGGTATAAAGCATGTTCATTCCACTCTTCTTGTAACCCTTCCATAACACGAGGTGAACAGCCAAATGGATTTTCATTTGAAGCTAATTTTACAAATGAATGAAAACCATAATCTTCTTGCATTTGTTTTGCCGATTTACCCGGTTTATATGGTTGCAGTGTTCCTAATTGTTCTTTTACTTTCACGAAAATCCCTCCTTTTTAAAATTCTTTTGCGTACTTGTTATGCTGAGCAATATTTTGTTTAATAAGATCCATACGATCTTTCCCAAACTGTTCTACTAATGCAGTTGCCAGCTCCCACGCAACAACTGATTCTGCTACTACACTTGCTGCTGGTACTGCACAGCTATCTGAACGTTCAATACTTGCTTGAAACGTTTCCTTTGTGTCAATATCTACACTTGCCAGTGGTTTATATAATGTAGGAATTGGTTTCATAACACCTCTCACAACAATTGGCATACCTGTTGTCATCCCGCCTTCTAACCCGCCAGCGTTATTCGTTTTTCGTGTGTAACCCGTTTCTTCATCCCATAAAATTTCATCATGAACAGCACTCCCTGGTTGCCAGGATGCCTCAAAACCAATGCCAATTTCAGCACCTTTAAACGCATTAATACTCATGATGGCTGCAGCTAATTTTGCATCTAATTTCCGGTCATAATGAACGTAACTCCCAACACCAATCGGCATTCCTTCAGCAATTACCTCAACGATTCCGCCAATGGAATCTCCATTACTTTTCGCTGCATCAATCGCTTCCATCATCGCTTGCTCTGCTTCTTGATCTAAGCAGCGAACAGGTGAGTTTTCTGAAATAACCTGCAACTCTGCTAATGATACATGTGGAACTTGCTTGGCTTTCATACCACCAATTTCAAGCACATGCCCTGCGATAGTTACTCCCAATTCTGTTAAAATCTTTTTTGCAATAGCTCCTGCCGCTACTCTCACAGTCGTCTCTCTTGCTGAAGAACGCTCCAATACATTACGTATATCACGATGACCATATTTAATTGCTCCATTTAAATCAGCATGCCCTGGACGTGGTTTTGTAATCGTTCGTTTCATTTCTTTACTTTCTTGTTCAGAAATCGGTTCAGCGCTCATTACTTTTGTCCAATGCTTGAAATCATCATTTTTCACAACTAATGTAATTGGCGAACCAAGCGTATAGCCATGACGCACACCACTTACAATTTCAACAGTATCCGTTTCAATTTGCATACGTCTTCCGCGGCCGTGACCTTTTTGTCGTCTTAATAACTCTATATTAATATCCTCCGCAGTTAAAGAAAGACCAGAAGGAACACCCTCCAAAATAACTGTCAACTGCGGACCATGTGATTCTCCAGCTGTTATATATCTCATCTTTGTTTCCCCTTTACGATTTTATCCTGCTACTTTTAGACAGCGAAAGCTTATATGTAGCCTCTCCACTACTCGAATCACCCTATAAAAAAGCCCCTACTGATTCAGCTCAGTAGGGGCGATGATATCGCGGTACCACCCTAGTTATAGACAAGTATGTCTATCTCTTTTTATTGTTAACGATCATATTGACCGTCTTTCCCTTCATAAAGACTTCTATCTTTACTACGAAAAAGATGCTCCAGGGCTGTAATTCACATTTACCTTTGTACTGATTTCCACCAACCATCAGCTCTCTGTAACAAGGAGATAAATGCTACTGTTTTCCTTTCAACGCAATATCTATTTAATTATGATAACTTATTTTTAAATCCTTTTAACTCTTCCATGAATGCATGGAACTGTGGAATATCCATTTGCTGTGCGGAATCTGATAATGCAACCGCTGGGTCTGGATGCACTTCTGCCATAACTGCATCTGCACCGATTGCTAGTGCTGCTTTCGCAGTTGGAAGAAGTAAGTCTTTTCGTCCTGTTGAATGTGTTACATCCACAACAACCGGTAAATGTGTTTCTTTCTTTAAAATTGGTACTGCTGAAATATCAAGTGTATTACGCGTTGCTTTTTCGTATGTGCGAATACCACGCTCACATAAAATAATTTGATCGTTTCCTTGTGCAATAATGTATTCTGCTGCATGGACAAACTCATCAATTGTCGCTGCTAAACCACGTTTTAATAATACTGGTTTATTTACCTTTCCAACAGCTCTTAATAAATCAAAGTTTTGCATATTACGAGCGCCTACTTGAATCACATCAACATAATCAAGCGCCATTTCTACATCATTTGGATTTAAGATTTCACTAATGATTGCTAAATCAAACTCGTCTGCTACTTGGCGTAAAATTTGCAAACCCTCTATTCCTAATCCTTGGAAATCGTAAGGGGATGTTCTCGGTTTGAACGCACCGCCGCGCATTAATTTTATACCTTGTTCTTTCATTGCCTGAGCAACTTGGCGAACTTGATCTAAACTTTCAACTGCGCAAGGTCCCATAATAAATGTTTGTACACCGCTACCTAATAATTCACCTTTTACATCAACAACTGTGTTTTCTTGTTTCTTTTTACGTGAAACTAATAATGCTTTACGATTGTCATCTTCTTGCAATTCTAAACTTGCTTTAAAAATTGTTTTGAAAATATGTTGCACTGTAGATGTTTCAAATGGCCCTTCGTTATGTTCAGCAATCATATCAAGTACTTCACGCTCACGAACAGGATCGAAGCGTTTCGTACCTTGCAGTTTCTTTTGTTGACCAATTTCTTGAACAACCTTTGCACGCTCATTTAATAAGTGCAGAAGTTGTAAGTTAATTTCATCCACCTGTTTACGTAATTGTTCTAATTCATGATTTCCCATTGAAAATTCCTCCTTGTATCATTTGAAAATTTATAATAAGGGATTGAAAATTCCCTATTTTCTGAACCTAATATTTGTAACAAAAGAAGGTTGGTAACGATTCCTTGTGAAAAATATACAAAAAACCCCTACTGATCCAATCAGTAGGGACGATTATTATCGCGGTACCACCCTAGTTGCAGACAAAATTGTCTACCTCTCTTCTTTGTTAACGATCACACTGACCGTCTTTCCCTTCATAAAGACATCATCTTTACTACGAAAAAGATGCTCCAGGACTGTAATTCATGTTTGTTTATGTACTGGTTCACACCAACCACCAGCTCTCTGTTACAGGGAAACAACCACTACTATTTTTCCTATCATCGCGCTTATTATTTTATTGTCATATAGGTCCGCATATATGCAAAAAATCCCTACTGATTCAATCAGTAGGGACGATTATTATCGCGGTACCACCCTAGTTGTAGACAAATATGTCTACCTCTCTTCTTTGTTAACGATCATATCGACCGTCTTTTCCTTCATAAAGACATCTGCCTTTACTACGAAAAAGATGCTCCAGGACTGTAATTCACGTTTACCTTTGTACTGATTTCCACCAACCATCAGCTCTCTGTTACAGGGAGATAAACACTACTATGTTCCCTTCAATGCTTTATTTTTATTAAGTATTGATTTGTATTATAAAGTGTTATTTTTAACCATGTCAACACTTTTTCATTATTTTTTAAAAATTCTACTCACACTGCATCGTATGTTTCATAATAACAAATGTGAATCATTTGCATTTCGATTGATCAATCCGATGCGCATCATCTCATTTTGAATACATTCAAATAGTGTATTTTCAAGCTTTGTTTCATCAAATATTTTCTGAAGATTAATGATTTCATTTTCAATACACTCTGCATCATTTAGCTTTGTTAATAAAACGAAAAATAAATTTGCATACACTTTAGGATTTTGATGAATTAGCTCACTTTTTTCCAGCATCTGTTTGAACAAATATTTCACTTCTTGTTTCTCTTTATGCAGTGAAGATATAGAAAAATACGATAAAACAGCTTCAATCCCTTTTTCAGCAATAGCATCCATGTGTAACACAAACCGCAGAAAGATGATATATTCTTTCCCTAATATTATACTCATTTTGGGACGTTCTACTAAAAAATCTGCAAGCCAGTCTTGCCAAAACTTTTGTTGTTCTTTTATACTTAATGTTTTTACATAGTAAGATACATTTCCGACAAACTTTACTTTTTCTAGCTCTTCTCCCTGTATAAAAAGAGTGTATAACCAATCTATTTGTTCATCCCAATATAAAATACACTTTAGAAAGACGAGACTCAGCCACTTCATAAATACTTCTTGTGTTTGTTCATTCAACAAATGTAAATGGCGAACAGCAAAAGCAATATATTTCTTTGTTTGTATAAATAAAGGCAAATTAATTTGAGTATTTACAAACCCAGCCCATGCATACTTTGTTTCCTCTTCATTTTTCTGCAAATCTAAATAAGGAATCATATGCTTTCTACACCATTGCTTCTCGATATGATAGAGAAATGTTAAATCAGCTGTGAGCCTAGCAAGCATAACATTTACGTAGTATGATTTTTTTCGCATCTGCTCTTCAAATACATACAAATAAGCATGTATATTTCGATCATATAGATGTTCATATGCAAGAAGTTTTAATAAAACTGCTGTTATTTTCCCTACCGGATGCTGAACAGCCTCATTGTAGTAGTCCGTTTGCTCTTTTCTTCCTCCTTGCTCACCTTTCATAACATGAGGGAACAACGAAAAAGCAAGCTGCTTTACTGCTCGAATTGTGTCTTCTTGAAATTCCTCTAACCGATTACTCTTTTCATACAGAAAACTACTAATAAGCCAATGATAAGTAGCATATCGTACAAATTGATGTAACAATGGTAAAATCTCTTGTATTTGCTCATTTGTTAATTTTCGATTATTGCGCCACTCCCTCATTAATACAAACCATACTTCTTTACTCACTTCTTTATATCTAACTAATTGATATGCAAGAGAAATACTCCATTGTGCATTTGTTTTACAAGCCTTGGAAAGCATTTCTAAAAAATGATGTTTCTCAAACAATCCTTCATGTGAATATTGAAGAACTTGCCTTACCATTTCTTCCTCTCTCATATGCAACAAACCATCTGCTGTTAAATTGCATGTAATCGGCTGTAACGTCCGCTCTTCTTGTAAATCCGGATACTTTCTCGATAAAAAATGAGGGAATTTCTGTTTCATAAATTCATATGTTTGTTTCGTAGACTCGTTATCTGGAGCGCACATGTAAAGCCAATCTATTAAGTTACAAGCCGCGTAACAAGTTTTTACTTCAAAGTGTTTCATTACGTTTTTTAACACTTTTTGTTTTGAAGATTCAGATGCCTGTTCATAATGATTCTTTAACAGTTGAAACACCTCATGCTTGCAAGAGTCTTCAATAAGCAATTTATGTTGTAATAACCATTCAATTTTTTCATTTTGCGTTCGGAACACAGTATGGTTCATACTATGCACTGCAATTCTCTTTTGCAGTGTGTTTCCAAATTCAAGCATATAAGCAATATAAAAATTTGCTTTATTTTCATCATGTGCACAAATATAATTCATACAATCTCTAACAATATTAATTAAAAAAGAAAATTCACGCGGCTGGCTATCTTGCTCATGCGGTTCGATTGCACTTCGTAATTCACTGATTGTATCATGGATTTGAAGGGTCTTTTGTTTTAGAGCTAATCTCTGTAATTTTTCTAATCCAATCTGCAAAATTGGTATAGCAAAATAAGAAAGATGCGGCTTTATTTTCACTTCCCATATGTGCTGCATTTTTGAAAAAGTTGCAGCTGACAGGTGATTTGTTTCCGCTAACTCTACAACATCTTGCGTCTCTTGTTCCCATTGCCGAAGTCGCTTCAATTTCAGTTTTCCATCTAATATACAAGTTAGTAAAAGAACCATAATTTCTTTATGCTCCGGGTACGTACATTTATGAAGTAAAGAAGGCAAATTGCCAATAAAAAATTCTTTTGCTTTCGCCTTTTCTAACAATAATAAAAGCCATTTTGCAAAGGAAATCGTATGTATCGGTTGTTCCATATCTACTAAAAACGTGCATATCGTATTCCATAACAAGGCCGATATCTTCGTATTATTTTTATACATTAACTGAAATAATTCATTTTGATGACTTAATAAAAAATGATCAACAATCCACTGTGCAAGCAACTGATCTTTCTCAGAAGTATCAGCTTCTTCTGAAAATAAATTCCGTAACTGCCCCTCTTTTTCTAGCCATTCCACCCATTCGTAGTCTCTTGCAAACTCTACAAAATATCGAAGTGTTTCAATCTTTTTTACAGATTGTTTAATATAAGACAGCTGCTCCTGCTCTAAAGATGGTGGAACCGTTACGATATCACGAATCCGTGTTCTTTTTGTAATATAATTATCACCCATTAGCTCTGCCCATCGCTGTACTGCTTTTGCTAATGACTGATGATTTTGCATCTTATTCGGATATACAATCGGCTTAACCCCTAAATGCTCCCAGTGATATGTATTTTCTCCATGAGCAACAAAGGCATACCTTCTCGTACTAGGTGGTAATCCAGTTGCTAAATACTTCATAACAGGGTCATTATGACTATAACCAATAAATAAAACGGTATAATTAGAAAATAGGTCTACTAAAAACCGCCTTGCCCATCCTTCTGTTAAGTAAGCCCTTCCAAAATCACCATCTGTCAAGATTAAATTTTCTTTTTCTTGTTCCACATTACCATGAATGTATGCCAATCCTTTAAAAGCTCTTCCAGTTGGAAGTGCCGGAGCATAATATATATTTACTTTACGCTTCGATTCCTCGAGTAAAGTTGTAAAATGTTGATCAAAATTTGTAGTTACAATACGAACATTTTCATCAGCTGCAAATAATTGTAAAATAGAATCATGCAATGGATTTGGCTTTGAATACGCTACATGAACAAGATTCTTAGCAATCTGATGAACATCTTTCGTTTTCGCAATTTTCCCAAGATAATAATCGTGCGGTTCATTTTCCTCACGCTTTTCTACATATAGAGCGTTCGCAATATAATCAACTAAGTCATCAAAATTC
This sequence comes from Bacillus sp. GB_SG_008, assembly GCF_052038115.1. NCBI lineage: Bacteria > Bacillati > Bacillota > Bacilli > Caryophanales > Bacillaceae > Bacillus > Bacillus sp. GB_SG_008. The sequence continues at coordinate 187,149 of NZ_JBPZSK010000006.1, forward strand.
GGTAAGTTTGAATTACCTTTCATAGATACTCCAGCTCCAACAAATACCACCAATTTCCCTTGTTCGAGTTTATCAAATAATTCATCTGGAATTTCTACCTCTGAAGTAATCCACATCTCTATCCCTCCTTACCTAAAAATGTTAATTTCCTCTTTTTAATATAACATTTTTTGTGTTTTTTTAACATTCAGATAAATGAAGAGTGATAAAAATTTTTACTTTTAAAAATCAGTTCTACCTTTGAGAATAACATTTCATTTTCCTTTCAGTTCATTCAAAAATCCTTCAACTTAAAGTTAAACAGCAGTTCAAATCACTAAATTCATTTAGACAAAATAAATTTGAACAAAAGCCCTACCAATATTGATAAAGCTGAATATAAAATTACCCAATAGAGAAATGTTTCATTTGCATACATAATCATAAAGACTATTGAAAGCAGAAAAATGATTAAGGGCATAACAAATAAATTTTTTAACCCTACATAAGCGATTGCACTTAAAATTACCGTAACAACCGGAAACAGAATGAGTACTAAGAACATCGGATTGATTAATAATTGAGTCATTATCTTCCTCCTATTTAGGTATTTGAATTAGGTGTTTATCTTTTTTACAATGATACATTGTTAATTTAACTCCACCTTACAATTTGAACTTTAAATTTCCATGCATAAACTTCCTATTTTCATTCAAACTAAATAGAAAAAGAGAGGTTCAGATGATGAATCATATTACTATTCTGCTTATAAAGTTTGTATCCTGCATAATTGCTTTTGCAATTGGCTTGGATTTTTTCTTTGATGCAACATTTGTTGACATCTTTTCCTTCAGTCTATTTATCACGATTGCCTCGTATATGTTAGGAGACCTAATCTTCTTACCACGGGTGGGAAATACCGCTGCAATCATGGTTGATTTTCTTTTCACTTATATGAGTGTATGGATTTTCGGCAGCGTACTTCTAGATAATTATATGCAAATTGCTTGGGGAAGTATTTTATCAGCAATAGTAGTTACAGTAGCAGAAGTCTTTGTTCATAGTTATTTACTCAGTCGTATTTCTACTCAGCAAACAAGCAATAGAAAAGATATTAATTTCCACCGATCGCTAGCTTATGGAACAGAGTTTGCTGAAGAACAGAATGTTACAGATGCGAAAAAACGGAAATGATACATTTCGCACAGCTATTTACGATAATACTCTATCAAAGATAACAAAAAAGTGATCTCTCACAGGATCACTTTTTGAATTGCAATAAGTTATAGTCGTCAGTAGTTACTGACCTTAAATTCAATTGGAAAAATCCTGAGAACCATTATTTCTCAGGATTTTTTACCGAGCTACGATTTTTATGCTATCAGCGCGTTGCACTCCACATGAGGGATTATTAGAGCAACATTTTTTAAAAATTTTCATTTCAACGTTACGGATTTTCTCCAATAACCTCTATCTTTATGATACATAATAAGAGCAATCACTAAAATTCCAGATGCAATCCAAATAGATTTGATCCCTATATGAGTGGTGGAAAAAGTCCCTAACAGCACACCAAATATAAAAGAAACAATGATAACAAGAAATTCTTTAAATCGTTTTTTCTCTTCCTGATCATGTTCTTTGAATGCTAAATATGCTGCCTGCGTTGCAATTCGAAGATTACCTGTTGTCATCGTTGAATTGTAAGCCCACTTGTCTAGTTTATTAAAAGTAGAGATCTGTAAAGATGATACAAACGAAATACATACTGTTACCACTATGTTAGGTATACTTTTTGGCAAGATACCTACAATGATTAAAACAATACATTCTAGCATAAGAATAGAGCGTCTATAACTATGTAATAAATGCCTTATATGAGGAATCTTTACTACTTCTGATATTAAAACACCTAATATAAAAGCTAAAATAGGCGGGATATAAAGCAAAGCACTTCCCCATTCCCCATTAGCTGTTCTTATAGCGAGTAGTACTACATTTCCTGTCTGTGCATTAGCAAATACTCCGTCCCTGCTGATGAAAGTGTAAGCATCTAAAAACCCTCCAACTACAGCTAGCAAAACACCCAAATAAACAGAGTTTGAAGATAATGAGGGGATTGTACTTAGTTTGTCTTTCATATTATTATCTCCTTGTACCTTATATTCAAAATATTCATTTATAGTTAATATTCTATTTATACAAAAACAGCGTTCCTTTAAAATCCTTCACAGTAGAATAGCAATCCTTATCTTGATTTCGCTTTTCTTTTCTTTTTCCCATATTAGCTATAACAATGTATAACCATACCAAGTTTTTTTACTATAATCAACACAATTATTTAACATATTTTATTTGTTTCATTTCGTTCACATTTAAAGATGTTACTGTTATAACAGAGTATCAGCTTAACGGAAAATTATCTCCGGCATGACAGTTACTGATAACGTACAAAGCAGCACGAAAAGGATAGCTCTCTTTATCAAAAATAACCCCAAAAGTGTTCTTACAAAGAATCACTTTTGGGGTTACCATAAGTTATAGTCATCAATACTTATTAATTTAAATTTCAATTGGGAAAATTACGTCTATACCTATCTTAGTTACCCCTTCCGCCCTATACGCTACTTCAAGTTCCACTCAAACCATCTACCATGCCCATCTGTTTCTCCGATAGTTTGATTATATTCTATACCATTTAAAAAATAATCAAGATGAAGTTTTCTATCCCACATATTGTTGTAAATATGAAAAACATCTCTTTTACTTCCAATCGTTTTTATTTTTTCTATTAGTTCATACTTAGAACCTTCTGGTATTTGATTTGCAACGTGAGTATGGAAAATACAAATAGCAGTATCATTTGAAAGTTTTTCTACAACATTTGTAAGTAATGCCACTCCATCCCCTTCTACAAGTTTTACTGGATTCTCGATAAGGCATTTAGCTGCACTTTCAAAAAGCGCTAACCTTTCTTCATGTTCAGGCCAAATAAGCGACTTTAACCATAAATAATCTTCTGAATTTCCTAAATCACTAATATGTAAGTCTAATCCTACTTTTGAAGCTACTGGAGGACTAGATAAAAGAAATGGCGGCGTATGATTTCCTTTTATTTCAGATGTTATATGGACATTTGAGTCTTTATCTCCATAAACCTCATTTGTTCCATATGAATAACTATACTTGTCCCATAACAATTGCAGACCAGCACTTGTTCCAATTTCTATTAGTGATAAGGGCTTCTTTACAACGTTGTAAATATAGCAAAAAATTGGATATAGATAAGCAGAACGTCTTACTTCATTAGTCTGTACTAACCTGCTTTTTAAGATAGAAATAATTTCGTCTCTATACATTCGGCAAAAATCCTTAAAATGAATAAAAGAATCTTCTATTTCTCTTGGATGCTTAGTAATACTTGGATAATACTTTTTTAAAACATGTTCTTTTCCTTTTAACAATAGATAATGAACAGCCCCTAAAAATAAATTAGGAACTGGTTGCCCTTCTCGAGAATTTGCACATAACTCCATTAACTCATCATCTTCTGAAATCTTTATAGATAAATACTCATACAGTTTACTTGAACCTCTGCATTCAATTTTAGCAAAGTTCTTAAAGCGTTCAGATAGTTGAGATGTATTCAAATTAATTCCTCCTTACCAGTAAGAATTTTCGAAATTTTACAAACAAATCAATTATAACTGAAACTGATGTTACGGTAAATCACTATTGCTACAGTTTTGTTATGGCAATATATGAAACCATAAAGAAAACATAAAAAAACAAAAAGTACACCACTTTAGATAAGTGATGTACTCATACAAATAAGTTACTTTAATCTACAATAAAGATTACTTAAAAACTCTTCTTGATTTTATAAGTTATTTATCCTTTTTTATAATATTCTTCCATAATGTGAGGTGGAACCATACCTCCACCTGTTCCCCACATGATATGCGTTGCATGCATCATTTTTTCTTGCAGATGATTTTCTTGTATATATTGCTGTTGTTTGAACAATTGAACAGGTCCGTATACACTTGCCAATGCTGACGGCTCTAATTTGATTCCTTCTGTATCGACAAAAGCTTTTAATAGTCTATATAATTCTTGATCACTTACTGTGTAACATCCACTTAGCAACGGTTCAATTACTTTTCCAACAAATCCAGATGCTCTTCCTACCGCAAGGCCATCAGCTTCCGTCACATTATCAATGCCAAAGTCTTGGACAGAAATTTCATCGTGAAGACCTGTCAATAAACCAATTAACATACATGGAGAATGAGTTGGTTCCGCAAAGAAGCAATGTACATGATCACCAAACAATAATTTCAAACCAAATGCTACGCCGCCAGGACCTCCGCCGACACCACATGGTAAATAAACAAATAATGGATGGTCAGCATCAACAACAATATTTTGATCCTGCAGTTGTTTTTGCAAGCGAGAAGCAGCTACAGCATATCCAAGAAACAGATTTTTTGAATTCTCATCATCAACGAAATAACACATAGGATCCGCTTCGGCTTGTCTTCTTCCTTCTTCTACTGCTTTACTATAATCCGCTGCATATTCAATAACTGTGACATTTTTACTTCGAAGTAAATCTTTTTTCCACTGCTTTGCATCAGCGGACATATGAACTGTCACATTAAATCCTAATTTTGCACTCATAATGCCAATACTAAGCCCTAAATTCCCTGTTGAACCTACTGCGATTGAATATTGCGAGAAGAACGTGCGGAATTGATCACTATCTAAAATGGAATAATCATCTTGTTTATTTAATAAATGATGTTCTAAAGCTAAATCTTCCGCATGTTTAAGAACTTCATAAATTCCACCTCTTGCTTTAATAGATCCTGATATCGGAAGCTGACTATCACATTTTAGTAATAAATTCCCTACTATATGCTGCTCATACTCTTGTTCTAAATGTTGTTTCATAGAAGGCGTTGTCACTAAAGGAGATTCAATAATCCCATTCGTATCTTTTGTTTCAGGAAAGGCTTTCGCAATATACGGTGCAAAACGTTTTAATCTTTCCTCAGCATCTTTTACATCGTCTTTAGTAAGAGGTGCTTTTTTAATTCCGGTTTCAAACTCTTCTTTATTAGGATTGACCCAAAATACTTCCTCCGTCAAAACGAGTTGATTTAGTAAAGGGTGCTTTTCTTTTAAGATTTGTATAGCTGTGCTATCATACTTCTTCATTTGTGAATTCTCCCTTCTTTATCCTTATTTAATTAATGTTAGATGTTAGCATTTTAAAATTTAATTTTATTTATTATAATTAAACTAAATTTAACACACAAACGAAATTAATTAAATATATATTAATAAATTTAAATTAAATTTAATAAAAACCTTTAATAATTCATATACAAGGAGAATCAACATGAATGATATAAATGTCGGACAAAGAATAGCAGAATACCGAAAAGCACAAGGCTTGAGTAGTCGAGAACTGGCAACACTCGTCAATGTCACACCTTCTATGTTAAGTCAAATCGAAAAAGGATCTGCAAACCCATCCTTGCAAACCCTTAAATTAATATCTAACGCATTAAATATTCCTATGTTTAATTTCTTTTTGGAAGATACAAGTGCACAAAGCTTAGTTGTAAGAGCTGACCAACGAAAAAAGATTAGTTTTCCTGAAAGTGAACATTTGTCATATGAATTACTATCTCCAGATTTAACGGGAGCCCTTGAACTTGCTCTTATGACTTTATTACCTCAAGCTTCTTCTTCCGAAAAACTAATAGAGCATAAAGGTGAAGAAATCGCATTTGTTTTAGAGGGAACTGTTACTCTAAATTTAAATCAAGAAACATTAACTTTATACACAGGTGATAGTGTAAAAATCCCATCTTATATGAAGCATAAATGGGAAAATCCGTATAAGGAGAAAGCAGTAGTAATCTTTGCAATTACTCCTCCTACTTTTTAACTCCGCATGACATTGACTAATTTCGGCGAGAAGAACTGTGTAAGGACTTAATAAAAAACTAAATTTACTTATAAATAAGCATCATCTCTAGGGATTTATGTAGCTTTGAAAAAAAGTTTGATCAAAAATACCTCGCAATCCCAAATTTTACGATAAATAAACAGAATCCATTTTGAAAGAAGATTGTTCAAAATGGATTCTTCTAAGCAGATTTAAGTTTGGTTTTTATAAAAAAGTTTGATCATTTCTACCTATGTCGTTCAACAACCACGCCCGATTCTTGAAGATCGCCGCTTAAATCTTATTCAAGATAAGCACTCAGTTAGTGCAATAAGATTTTTGTCCAGCCACCTTTTTTTGTCACTACTTCAGCAGGAGTAAATGCTTCGTATTGGTTATAGTTTGTCACTATTTGGGTTATAAACCAGCCCTTTTACCTGTATCTGGATTCTCCCCTAAAGTAATGACCTTTTCTCCTTTTCCATAGTTTCGGAAAAGGTCGAAATCTCTAAAGATCGCGTACGTTCCAAACTATCTCACCGCGCTCGTCCCACGTGCTGTGGTGCCGCTCAAATCCTATCTTTTCTAGCACTCGGAAGGACGCAACATTCCAAGCGCCTACAGTCGACCAAAGCCTGTTGCGCCCGGTAGCAATCGCAGCGTCCAGGACCACGGATGCTGCCTCAGTCGCATAGCCTTTACGGTGAACGCTGCGGAACAGCTCATATGCGATCTCCGGCTCTTCAAGTGTGGAACGACCGATAATCAAGCCACAGTATCCGATGAAATCGCCTTCGTCTCGGCGGCGAATAGTGAGAAGGGAAATGCCATTTTCGACTGCTCTCTTGCGCATCTCGATAATCCGGCTACGGGCGGCGTCAAGAGTCGGCATGTCCACACCACGTTCACCAATTAGTTTTCTCAACCAGGCTGCATCGGATTCCTCCCACATACTCAGGTCAAGTCGTTCGGTTTTCAGCTGGAACGCCATAGGTTCAAAGAAAGCTGTCATAGTGGAAACCTCCTAGTTATGTCACTGCACTCATATATAAACGGTTGAACTTTGTTTTAAATCCACAATTCACTCTAAAAATGGTGGCTTAACTTTCATCAAAATACACTTAGATTATGAAATATTTCTCTCTACATACTATGTTTCTAATTTAACTTTATATCTTTTACATCTACTATATTCGCAAACCAGCCTAACACTTTATTGTGGTGCTGAATGATATCTTCTGCACATAATTGCTCTGAATCAAACGTACTATGTGCACCATGAATAAGTGTTACTTTATACCCTTCACTAAAGGCACGGCGAACGGTTGTATCTACACAATATTCGGTTTGCAGTCCACAAATGAAAAGATGTTTAATTCCTTTTTCTTGCAAAACTGCACGAAGATTTGTTTCATGAAAAGAATCAGGTGTTTCTTTTTCCGCTACAACCTCATTTGACATCGGAGTAATTTTAGAATGAATGTGCCAACCCGGTGTTCCTTTTTCTAGCGGATGACCCTCAGTTCCATTATGTTGTACATAGATAACAGGTATATCATGTGTACGACATTTTTGAATTACTTCCTGTAAATTTTGCAATAAGCCAGAGCGATTATGTACAGGCACACCTGCTGTATACATTCCTTCTTGCACATCAATTACTATAAGTGCTTGTTTCATCAACCAACTCTCCCCTCATTTTTATACTCCATCATCCAGCAATCTTCCAATACTCCTTCATGTAATTCATGTTTTTTCAACAATTTCACTTTTTGAAAACCACACTTTTCATAGCAACGAATTGCTCGTTCATTTCTTACCCTTGGATCCATCGCAATTGCGACTGCACCTAATTTGTTACTGATATATGTAATTACAGCTTGCACAAGCTCTGTACCAATTCCTCGGTTCCAGTATGCTGTTTCTCCAATAAATTGGTCCATCCCCCATACATTCTCTTTCTTACCATATCCATATAACGCTTTCCACTCTGCATCTAAAGGATATATTTGTACATAGCCAATAGCTCGGTCTTTATATTCCACAATACACTTTTTCTCTTTATCTTCAGAACTACTTATATAACGCTCTCGAACTTGTTCTACTGATTGTGGTTTGTCTCGCCCTTCATAAAAACGTAAAACTTCAGGATTTGATAACCAGTTTGATAATGTTTGAACATCATCTTCCGTTATGTATCGAATAGATAGCTCTCCTTGTTGAAATAACATATGATTACTCCTCTCTTGCAACATTACTGTATTCGACTTATAACGAAACAACCCTTCCTTATGAAAGAAAGGGCTGCTAAGAACTTTATATTCCACTACGTTCAAATAAAAGGTTACAACAGGTAAATATCGAATCCTTTATAAAAGTATTTTTTAGGTAGGTGTTTATAATGGGAATTGAAAAAGAGTATTTACGCTGTGTATTAAAAACATTTCATTCTATGAAAAAGTTAGGCGAAGATGCTATCGATCAATTAAGTTATGAAGAACTCCATATATATCCGAATGAAGAATCTAATAGTATCGCCATTATCATCAAACACATGTGGGGAAACATGCTTTCTAGATGGACTGATTTTTTAACAACAGATGGGGAAAAATCAACTAGAAACCGTGATGATGAATTTACTGGGGAATTTCCCTCTAAAGCAGCCTTATATGAGGCATGGAATCAAGGATGGAAAGTTTTATTTACAACATTGAATAGTTTGAAAGAAAACGATTTAGAAAAGACAATTCATATACGCGGAGAGGCTCATTCTGTAATTGAAGCTATTGAAAGGCAAATATCACATTATTCCTATCATATTGGCCAAATTGTATATGTAGGGAAGTTACTTAAAAATGAGAAATGGAAATGCCTTTCTGTTCCTAGAGGAAAATCGATTGAATATACCGAGAAACTCATGAGCAAACATAAAAATCTAGAGAATAAATGAAAATCATACTTTTGGGACAATCAAAGGTAAAAATGGTGATAAAATATTGTCCGTTTTTATGATAGGCTCTGTTAAAGTATAGTGTTGATATTTAATACATTCTCGAATCCTTAGTATATTTGTTATAAGAACAAACATTCGCGGAGGAAGCAAGAATGAGCAAAGCATTTAGTAATCTACTTAAGCACATTGATAAATTACCACATACCCAAAAAGAACAAGTATATCAGTGGAGGATTTAACGACAATGGTTGACAATAATACAATAATGGAATCTGGTAAATGTATTGAATGTGGAGCAAATGAAATAGATGGACTTTCCTGTTACGAGATGTTTCAATTCCCACTGGTTTGGGAGCATAACGACTCTAAATTATATGATTTACATTTTTGGCTTGTTTCTTGTTATATGATTCAACACCCATCTAACTATACTAAAGATGGATATAATCATTTGATAAACTTATTCACTGGAGCTTATGATAATAATTGGGATACTGGTTATATTCTTAGAAAAAATAGGGAACTCGTTTCAAAAGTAGGTAAAATAACCAATCCACTGCCAAACCACAAAAGAAAACGTATATATAGAAGATGGTCAATGACAATTGAAGATTTATATAATGGTGGAGAAAAAAATGCAATAAACAACATCAATAAATGGAAAGAAACAATTAGAAAGGATTTAAAAAAATAATGACTGTGAAATTTAGACAGTCATTGTTCATATTCACTTATCAACATTTTAGTTTAACAGAGCCTTATGATAAGAAATAAAAGGGGCTGCATCTGCTCCTTTTGTTTCTATATCTAGCCCCCTTTTTCAGTCTACAACTATTTTTCCCTTTGGACAGCAATCATTCTTGTAATTCTACTTCACTCGCATCGGGGCTCCTTTCTCAAAGCTTTCACTCTATATTCTCTCGATTTTCAAAAAAGTTTCATTTTTATTTCATAAAAAAGAGCAACCATATTAGGTTGCTCTTCACTTGAAAATATTCATCATTATAATTAATTTTTCTTTAAAAACACACTATTAAAAATTATATTTTTCAATGTTATCCTTTGTAAACACAACCCGTTCTGGCAATACAATAATTCCATTTCCTTCTGCTTCATAATCGTATCCTTGAATCGAATTTGGTTCCACTTTCACTTTTCCAATACCAGGAACTTCAAAGCTATCACCAACTTTTAACTTTTTACCCTTTACAACCATTTCATTTGCAACATAGGTTGCAAGTGCACCTTGTTGTTTTACATCCCACAAGCCAAACTGTTGAACTGTACCACGCTTCACATAATCTCGCATGACATTAGGTGTTGAAAAACCAGTAATAACAACTTTCTTATCCACTTTTAAATTTTCTGCAGCTTGTGCCATTGCTGGTAATGCAGTTGCATCAGGGCAAATGACTGCATTAATATCTGGATATGTTTTCAAAATGCTTTCACCTACTGCTAGTGATTTTTGAGCATTGTTTTCCCCATACTGGGTCGTCACAATTTCCCAATTCGGATATTTTTCTTTTATAATTGCTTTCGCTTTTGTAACCCATTGATTCTGATCTGTTACTGTTGGACTAGAATAGAAGAATGCTACTTTTCCTTTATCACCAATTTGTGAAGCAGTCATTTGAATAAGCAAATTGGCCAATTGTTCTGGTGTTCCTTGACTTATATAGAAAGAGCGATCTTTCGGATTAACGTCAGAATCCCATGTTAATACTGTAATCCCCTTTTTCTTTGCACGTTGCAAAGCTTGTGATAAACCGTCGACAGAAGTAGATGAAACCATAATCGCATCATAGTTTTGATTAATAAAGTTATTAATATATTTTACCTGCCCTGATACACTTGCCTCAGAAGGTCCATCGTATTTTAAATTTACACCGAGCTTATCCGCCATTTCTTTTGCGCCTTCTCCGCCCGATGTAAAGAAACCGACTCCAGTTAATTTAGGAATAAAGGCAAATTTCACATCTTTTGATTTATTCCCATCTGATTTTGTATTTGTACATGCCATCATAGAAACAACAAACACCAATAAAATGATGAATACACTTATCTTCTTTTTCATGTTGTTTCCTCCCTATGTGAAACAATTTTTTTGATAAAGAAGTATCTTATCTTGGAATGGCGTACCATAACAGAGAGAATTAAAATAATACCGATTACAACATTGGATTGCTCATTTGTTAATCCTGTCATCTGTAGCCCATATTGCATAATTCCAATAACAATACTTGCAAGAACAGTTCCTACAATACTTCCTTTTCCACCAGTAATAAGAGCACCGCCTAATACAACTGCTGTAATGACTGGTAAAATTGCTTCGTTTCCTAAATCCGCTCGAGCTGAACCAAAGTAAGCCGTTAGAAATATTCCACCTAATCCACCGCCTAGACCAGAAAGCATATATGCTAAAATAACAACTCGCTTCGTTTGAATTCCAGAATATTTAGCTGCTTTTTCATTCATGCCTATTAAAATTACATATCGACCATATCTTGTATAGCGCAGCAGAATAGAGAATAAAACAGTCATAATAAGGAGTAACCAAAATAAATTAGGAATTCCTAAGAATATTCCATTTGCAAACTGGACATATGAATCTGGCAATCCGCTAATTCCTTCATATCCAGTTGCTTTAGATCCACCCGAAATTACAAGAGCGATACCCGAATATAAAAACATTGTTCCTAATGTTATAACTAGCGGTTCAACAGATGTCATTTGAATAATAACACCGTTTAAAAAACCAGCTAATACGCTTATAATAAGAGCAATTATTACCGCAATACCAATAGATGCCCCATTTATCCATAATACACCGATAAGAATAGATGTAAGCCCCATAACTGCCCCAACTGAAACATCGATTCCTCCCGTCATAATGACAAATGTCATCGGTATCGCGGCTATTGTAATAAAAATAAAATCATTAATACTAAACAATAAATTCCCTATATTTAAAAAATCTGCATTTAATAAGCTAAAAACGATAAACTCCATACATAACAAAAGAAGGAGTGCTCCCTCCCAGCAAAAGAGCCAGTGATTAGACTTCATATTTCCACCTCCCTCTGCCTCTGTTTCCTCCATTTCTGTACTACACTATCTAGAATAATAATAAGTAATAATAAAAATCCTGAAATTGCGTTGTTCCAAAAGGCTGGGATTTTTAAGTATACTAATGAACTACTAATCACCTCTAAAAACAATGCTCCTAAAGCTGCACCAAAAACTGATCCCGTACCACCTTTTAAACTAATACCCCCAAGCACCGCAGCAGCGATTACTTGCAGTTCAATTCCTGTTCCTGTTTGATTCGGTACAAACCCAATATTCATAACAAATAGACATCCAGCAATTGCAGCAGTAATGCCCGAAATCATAAAGGCTAAAATTTGCACAAACGATACCGGAATCCCAATCAGTCTTGCACCTTCTTTATTATCTCCTACCGCATAAAAATATCTTCCGAACGACATCTTTGTTAGGAAAAGATAAGCAGCTATTAATAATAGTCCGATGAACCAAACTGTTATCGGAATCTCTAACCATGTTACGGAAGACAATTTTTTATAGTCATTTGGAATATCTTCGATCCATTTCCCTTCTGTATATATAATCATCAAACCTCGAATAATACCTAGCATTCCTAGTGTCATAATAATTGCTGGAACATGAAACTTTGTCACACCTACGCCATTTACAATTCCGATAAACGCACCGAGCAAAAATGTAATTATAATTGCACTAAAAGGATTATTTCCACTGGTCAAAAACATTCCACACGAAGCAGCACATAAACCCATTATCGATCCTACCGAGACATCAATATTTTTAGTGAATAACACGAATGATTGACCAATTGCGAGAACAATTAAAATAAGACTTGATTTTAAAATAATCGAAAAAGAATCCAATTGAAGAAAATCTTTGTTCATTACACTAACAAAGATAATATAAAGAAATAACAGCCCTACAATAGAGGTTTCACGCATTTTCAATATATATGTAACATATTTCATCCATTTGAAACCTCCTCTCCCCCATAAGCAGAACGTGTAATACGATCCAATGAAATGTCTTCCTGTTCTAAATGTGACACGATATTACCATTTCGCATTACATACACACGATTTGCTAAATTCATGATTTCTTCTAAATCTGAGGAAATTAACAATACCGCTAAACCATTTTCTCTTAGTTCTTTAATTGTTTCATATATTTCGAATCTCGCTTTTGCATCTATACCACGTGTTGGTTCATCTAAAATAATAAGCTTAGGCTGACAAGCAAGATATTTCCCTAACACTACTTTTTGTTGATTTCCTCCCGATAAAGACTCTATGCTTTGATTTGTATCGTGAACCATAATTCGAAAATTTTTAATATACCCATCCGTTAAAGCGCTTTCTTTTTCTTGATTTAAAAAAAATGCACTTAAACGATATAAGAGAACAGAGGTCATATTTTGTTGTACAGAAGCAATTGAAAAAATCCCATGCCTCGCTCGGTCTTCAGGTACATATATAATTCCTGCATCAATTCTCTTTTTTGTTGACCACGTTGTAATTTCATTCCCATCTAATAGAACGTTTCCTTCGGTTGCAGATGTAATACCATATAATACTTCAGCTAATTCCGTTCTTCCCGCTCCCACAACACCAGCAATTCCAACAATCTCTCCTGCTTTTACTTCTAATGAAATATCTCGAAATCTATGACTAAATAAATGATTTACTTGTAATACTTGCTTTAACGACGCTGTCTCGTTATATAAACTCTCTCTCTTTTGAATTTGCTGATAATCTTCTGGTAGTAGTCCCTGTAATAGGATATCGTAAGTAAATTCATTTACATTACCTTGGTTAGAAATTACGCCGTCTCGTAAAATAGCTACTTGATCCGCAATTGCAAAAATCTCTGGAAACCTATGAGTAATATAAATCATGCCAATTCCTTGTTCTTTCAAATTTTTCATCACAACAAATAGACTCTTAATTTCATTTTCTGTTAACGTCGATGTAGGTTCATCTAAAATAAGAATCTCTGCCTCTCTTATTAATCCTCTAACTATTTCTACTAATTGCTGCTGTGCAATAGACAACAATGAAGCACGCTCACCCAGCTTTAGATTCCAGCCAAGTTGCCTCATGAGTACATCTAATTTCGTCCGAAGCTCTCTTTTACTTTGCCTCATGCCTAATAAAATATTTTCTTCAATAGTCATATTAGGAAAAATAAGCGGTTCTTGCGGAACTAAATAAATACCGTTTCGATGAGCCTCAGATGGATTGGAAAATGTAACAGATCTCCCTTTTATTTTGATTTCTCCTTCATCATAAGTGTACAACCCTGTCAATATCTTCATTAACGTTGACTTTCCAGCCCCGTTACCACCTACTAATGCGAAAATATCCCCTTTCTTTACTGTTAAATTGATTCCTTTTAGCACAGGTTGCTGTAAGAATGCTTTTTTTACATTTTTAACTTCCAATAAAGGAACTTGTTCCAAGCTTCTTTCACCTACCTTTAACAGGAAACAATTTTTCAACCGTTAATTTTTTGCTCTACTTGTTTTGTAGCATTGTATATCCTTTTCCTCATATCTAGAACTTATTTTTCTCAAGTAAACCTCCTATTACAGACGGTATAAATAAAAATATACTTACATATGTTTAAACATCGGTCATTTGTTGAAAGGATGAAAAGCATGACACAGCTGAACTTTGAAGAAAATTTGTTAACAAAAGCTGCTTGGTATTATTACAAAGATCACCTTACCCAACAAGAAATCGCCTCATTACTACATATATCCCGGAACAAAGTTGTCCGTTTATTAGAAAAAGCACGGACTGAAGGAATCGTTACATTTCATATTAAAGGCACTGGTTTACATTGTTTAAGTATAGAAAGAGAGCTTGTAAAAGCGTTTCAACTAATAGATGCTTTCATTATTCCAACGCCGAAAGATAATCTTTCTGATTCATTAGGTAAAGCAGCTGCGCAATATTTAGAAACACATTTACAACACGGCGATTTACTCGGTATTGGCTGGGGTGAAACTATCTCAAAAACGCTGGACAATATTAATTTTGATGTAACTATGAATATTTCTATGGTCACGTTAACCGGCGGCGTAAGTTACTATCTTCCTAAAAAACAAAATTACCTTAATCAAGTACATGGAAATCTCCATATTATCCCTTCTCCATTTTTAGCTTCTACACAAAAAATGGCAGACAGCATACTATCTGAACCATCTGTGAAAGACATGTTGCATGTTGCATCGCTCGCAAATACTGCTGTTGTTGGAATTGGCGGCTTATCTTCTGATGCGACTATTTTAAAAGAAGAAAAAATGACCCTTCGGGAAATGACATATATTCGAAATCAACATGGTGTTGGTGATATTCTTGGACAATTTTATACCATCGATGGAGACATCCTAAGTTTATCTCATCATAAACGAATTATCGGTACGCCTCTTTCTATACTTCGGAATATGAAACACGTCGTTGGAGTAGCTGGCGGTAAACAAAAAGTTGATGCGATTTACGGGGCATTGAAAGGCAGGTACATTCATACATTGATTATCGATGAAGAAACTGCCCTTTCTTTATTGGAAAAGGAGAGTGGAATATAATGGCTGCTCTATTAGCTTATGATGCCGGAACTGGTAGTATCCGAGCTGTTTTATTTGATTTACAAGGTAATCAACTTGCTGTTAGTCAACGAGAATGGGTTCACATAGAAAACCCACGATACCCAGGTTCAATGGATTTTGACGTAAAGGAAAACTGGAAACTTATTCAAGAATGTACAAAAGATGTACTACAAACAAGTGGTATTCCTCCTTCTTCTATTCAAGGAATTAGTGCAACAAGTATGCGCGAAGGATTTGTTTTATATGACAAAGATGGTACTGAAATTTGGGCGTGTGCAAATGTTGATAACCGTGCTGTTGCTGAAGTTACACAACTTAAACAACTACACCCTCACATTGAGCATAATCTATATACGGTATCAGGGCAAACGTTCGCTCTAGGTGCATTACCAAGGTTACGATGGATTGCGGAACACCAACCAGAGATTTATAAGAAGGTACATTCTATTACCATGTTAA
Source organism: Bacillus sp. GB_SG_008 (assembly GCF_052038115.1). Lineage (NCBI taxonomy): Bacteria > Bacillati > Bacillota > Bacilli > Caryophanales > Bacillaceae > Bacillus > Bacillus sp. GB_SG_008. The sequence continues at coordinate 203,178 of NZ_JBPZSK010000006.1, forward strand.
ATGACTGGATTTTATATAAACTGTGCGGCGTATTACAAATTGACCCTTCCAATGGATGTACAACGGGAATTTTCAATTTACAAAATAGAAATTGGGCTCCAGAATTAGTGGCCCAATGCAAACTTTCCTCTGTGCTCTCACCACAAATAAATGAAGCCGGAACTCTTATTGGAAACGTAACAAAACAAAGCGCAGCAGAAACTGGATTATTCGAGGGAACGCCTGTTGTTACTGGAGGTGGAGATGCGCAAATGGCTTCTCTCGGTTCTGGAGTTGTCAAAAACGGGCAAACATTCATTTGCGGAGGAAGTTTTTGGCAACAAGAAGTGAATGTAAACAATCCTGTACCAGATCCAAATGCTCGCATTCGTGTAAATTGTCACGTTCTTCCTACTCTTTGGCAATACGAAACAATTGCCTTTTTTCCCGGCCTTGTTATGCGCTGGTTTCGGGACGCCTTCTGTCAAGAAGAAAAACAAAGAGCAAAAGAACTAGGTATCGATGCTTACGAATTATTAGAGGAACAAGCAAAGCATGTCCCAGTTGGATCACACGGTATCATTCCGATTTTTTCTAATGTCATGAACTATATTTCTTGGCGCCATGCATCTCCCTCTTTTATAAATTTAAGCTTAGATTCTGAACAATGCGGGAAGAAAGAACTGTTTCGATCAATTGAAGAAAGTGCTGCTTTTGTAACATATGGAAATTTAAAATTAATTGAAGAATTAACAGGACATTTCCCAAGAGAAGTAGTTTTTGCTGGGGGGGCTTCAAAAGGAAAGTTATGGTGTCAAATTGTAGCTGATGTATTAGGTGTTCCTGTAAAAGTTCCAGTAGTAAAAGAAGCTGCTGCTTTAGGAACAGCAATAGTTGCAGGAGTTGGTGCTGGTATTTATCATTCAATGGAAGCCGTTTCTGAACAATTTGTAAAATGGGAAACAACGTATATACCAAATATCGAAAACCATCAACAGTATCAAGAATTATATCAAAACTGGAAAATTGTATATCAGCAGCAACTACAATTAGCTGATCAAGGATTTACTTCTCATATGTGGATTGCACCTGGCGCTCTGTAAATTGTTACATAAAGGAGTGAAAAGCATGCTAAAAGTAAATGAAGAAGATTTTTCTTATCGCTTCGGTGATAATGGACCAAAATATTTAGTGAAGGGACCTAATATTGATATAGGTGTTGTTGTCATTAAACCAGGGCAAGATTTTCAAAACCATTATCATACAACTTGTGAAGAAATTTTCTACGCATTAGAAGGTGAAATAGATTTCTATATTAATCATGTAAAAGTTCCTATTAAACAAGGCGATGTCTTACAAGTTCGTCCTCATGAATCCCACTATCTCATCAATCGTTCTTCTCAAAATTTTAAAGCGCTCTTTATTAAATCGCCTCACTTGCAAGAAAAAGATACTGTACAAACAGAAAATCCAAAATGTAATTAAGGAGTGATATCCTATGACTTGGGGATTTCAAAATCGCTTAAATACTATTTTGCCTGACGGAAAAGCAGTTATGCTAGCAATTGATCACGGTTACTTTTTAGGGCCAATTCATGGATTAGAACAACCTCTTGAAACAGTAAAAAGCTTACTTCCATATACAGACTCCCTCTTTTTAACTCGAGGTGTCCTTAGCTCTTGTATACCGGAAAATTGTAAAACTCCTATGGTCCTTCGTGTGTCAGGTGGGGCCACTGTAGTTGGGAAAGATCTTGCCAATGAAACAATTGTTACTCCAATAAAAGAAGCACTGCGTCATAACGTAGCTGGGGTTGGTGTATCTGTCTTTGTTGGATCTGATTATGAAACTCAAACTGTAACAAATCTTGCCAATGTTGTATCCGAAGCACATAATTACGGTTTGCCCGTACTAGGAATTACTGCAGTAGCAAAAGAACTTCAAAAACGAGAAGCACGTTTTTTAGCACTAGCTTCACGCGTATGTGTTGAAATGGGCGCTGATATTATTAAAACGTATTACTGTGAAGGCTTTGAGAAAATCACAAGTACATGTCCTGCCCCAGTCGTTATTGCTGGAGGACCAAAATTAGACACAATAGAAGCAGTGCTAACAATTACATACAACGCACTGCAAGAAGGAGCAATCGGTGTAGATATGGGACGGAATATTTGGCAATCTGAACATCCAGTTGCTATGATTCAATCTATTCATGGCATCGTAAAAAATGGATTGAATGTAAAAGAAGCTCTAGAATTATATAATACTATTATAAATTAAACATTCAGACAGCATTTATATTACCGATATAAGAACAAGTAATAAGCATTATCCACATTACTTGTTCTTTTCTAATTTCATATATTTTCTTACTTGTTTTATTAAGCATGTTGTCAATTTTTCTCTTTTTCCTCCAACATCTCAATAACTCTATCTAATTTCTTCTCAATTTCAACTAAAGAAGCTCTTTGACTAGATTGATTGACGAGTCGTGAACGTATAAATGCACCAAGCGAAATAAAAAATAACAGTATTAAAGCGAAGAAAAGAATAATTGAAACAATGTTTAATATTGAAAAATTCCCCATTTTCCATCTACCCTTCCTGTTTCTTCCTTATTACTATTTTATATTGATTTACATTGTTGAGATTCTCTTAAATAAGATTCTTCAGTTAAGAGATTATTCCCTTACAAAACTTTAACCTATTTCCGAAAGAAGTCCCCATCTTCAAACATGTAACAGGTAGTAGCCCAACGGTAAGATGGGAATGAATTTCGGTTAGGTACAGCCTAACTCACTTGTAAAAACAACCAGTTGGTATTATGGTGGATACATTCTATATCCAATATCTTTATCTGCTTATAAGATTTAGACGGATTTTGTATATAGTGTCCATCGATATCTTGTACGTACACCATTTTCCCTGTAAACCCCGTCACGAATCCTATTTGCCCAAATCCTTTCACCTTATCACCTAAATGAATTCCATCTACATGTGATGTATTTTTCTTATTTCGCTTTGCGCTTGTATTTTTCGTTTTTCTTCCTTTTCTCGCAGTTGCTTCATGGAGAGAACGCTTTTTCTTTCTAAATTGTTTGATGCGAAATTCGCCACTTTGGTCATATTCTTGTAACCGTTTTGGATTTGTGATCGCAATAGCGTCATTTATATGTGTTTTGGCTAAACTTAACTCTTTTCGTTTCGGTGTTGTGCAACTGCCATACGTAATGTCACAATCTAAACGTTTCATGATTTGCAAACGCAGTATATTCATAAAAGCTGTTTCTTTATATTGTTTTGGTTTCTTGAAACTATGTTTGAGTTTCCCTTGATGAAATTTTTGATGACACTCCTCATGTACAGTTACAAGATTATCTGCCATATTAGAGCCGCCGTTGCATCGTTCGATGATATGATGCGTATGCAAGATACCACCTTTTTTCTTACAAATTTGAAAGGCGTAATTGTCTCTTGCGAATACATAATATCTCGTATTCCAAAAGCCAAAAGCATCCCCTTGTTGATATTCTGTTCCTTGTATATCAGGATTTTTGAGCTTTTGTGCATCGAATTTTCCTACCTCGACAATCACTTTTGGAGATGGTAATAACGAGCGGAATGTTTCAATCCAATGAATTTGGTTATCCACTCTGCTTTGAATCGATGGCGGTAACCAGCCCTCTTTCTTTTTCCGATTGAGAAAACGTGCTTTGCGATATCTTGTTTTTCGTTGTCTTCTACCTCTGCGTAATGTAGCTCTTAGTGTAAGGTTTTCTTTGACGTCTTGACGCAACTCAATGGTTCCTTTTGCTAACACTTTGTCTTCAGTGGTAATCGCAATGCCGATATGCTTTGCACCACTGTCAACGCCGACTGTAACATGTTGTACCGTTTCTCCAGTAGCGTATTGAAGCTGAATGGTAAATGGTGTATATCCCACAATCTTTGCTTTTCCTTGTTTGAGAAGAAGCCGAGCCTTACGAGGACTACAAGGCATAAGTGGTTCTCCTCGTAAATTCTTGACAAATACACGCATGTTTTGTCCCTCCTAAGAGTTTGTTTCCCTTCGCCAATGTTTGTAGGTGTTAGCAACTTATTATACAAGAAGGCTTGTGGTTGACCGTTCCTTCCCAATCAGAACTGTTACAGAGCCACCATAGAGCCAAGAACTAGGGAATCATTCTTGGGTATGCAACCTACGAACGGAGTCTATAAAAGACTAAGGCTAGACAACCAGGGCTTTTTCTAAGCCCCCACTTCAAAGCGCGTTAGCGTTTAAGTGGTGGATAGTTGACTGTTGAATCTAATTTTTCTTTTTCTTTCAAAAAATCCATTAATTTACAATTATAACTGCAAAAGGTACTGCGTTTGCAGAGTTTGCAGTTATAATTGTTTCTTCAACTTCAATATCTGTTCCTGTATATACTAATGCTTCAAACAGGACTTTGTTTTCTCATATGTATGCTGAAGACACGTAAATTTTCTACCGTTAAGTATCCCTGCTTTGCCCAACAAAATGACGGAAGCACATATAGAGACAATGGAAATGTGTAAGCTAAAGGTGTTCATTAACATCTTACTAACAATTCCCTCATCTAGTATTTCACGAACACCGTCTCCTCCAGAAAAAAGAATTAAATCAAACCCATCTACGGAAACAGTAGTAATTTTTTCTTTACCCACTTTTCTAAGCAAAAATAATGCGTGAGCTATTTCAAAATCAGCATATTGCGGATAGACAAGAAACAATACTTTTTCATGCGATAATCCTCCTTCCTTATAATTGTTATTTTATTACTTATAGAACCTTAATTCAGCCCTCTTATTGGATAATATTGTTATTATCAGACTACCATATGTGGTGTAAGTGTAAAATAAGCAATTTTCCACAATCATTTTGGTTACAGTTTCATTGTAGCTACGCTATTTCACTACATCTAAGAAATGTAAAAAACATAAAATAACGGGTTAGAGTTCCACAACTGTTAGAATAATCAATAAAAAACCTATATAATAAAGGCAGTAATATGAATCTACTATTGTAGCCTTGGAATAAGGTTTGATTAACTTAACTTAACTTAATAAACCTTGATAAAAGAACAAATAGAAAAAGCGTGTTTTGAAAAAAATTGATTAAAACACGCTTTTTTATATTCAATTGAACCATCCTTTTATAAAAAAGTTTGATAATTTTTGTGATTCTTTCTCAATTAAAGCGCCCGATTATTGAAGATAAGCACCCGTTACTTTAAGTGATTAATTCATAATATTATTAAGTAAATTCCCTTTTACTTTCAGTAATGTACTGAAATCCATACAGTAAAAACTCCTTACAAAAGAAATAAACGAAAAATTGAATCTAATTTAACCGAACTAATGTAAATACTTTTATCTTTTTAATAACACCATTCAATATAAATGCAAAAGCACCATCTACAATTGCGTTGAGTAATATAAACAGTTTGAAATTTCCATATGCTCATCTTAATATCCACATAAAACCTACCAAAAACGGACCAATATTAAAAGGAAATCCCCCTAATTCCCCGGCCCTAATTTGATACTAATAGAACAGTTCTAGTCATATTCTTATAAAAGAAAACAATAAGAAGGAGTGTAAAATTAGTTGATAAAAGTTAAGGTTCGTTTACGACCTATTGTAAGTAAGATAAATTTACCCACCGTTTTGAAAACAACTATACTTCCGGGTGATTCAATTGAACGACTATTTATTGCAACCCAGGTAGGAGAGATCTTTTACATAGGAGACGGAGTTATCAAGACTTTTTTAGATATTCGCCCGCGAGTCATAAAATTAGGTACTTCTGAGGAAGGTGTTTCTGGTAGTGGATATGATGAACGTGGATTGCTAGGGCTAGCATTTCATCCAGAATTTTATTATAACGGTCTGTTTTATCTTCATTATTCAGTAGCTGGAACACAAGGTCCAGGTGCTCTTTCTGAACATTTTAAGCCTAACCCGTGTGATCCCAGAACTTTAAACCTAAGGTGGACAAATAGAGAAACTCAATATGATCATATTGATACAGTTGAAGAATGGATTTTACAATCGAATGGTCAACCTCAAAAACGACGGACATTACTTAACATAAGAAGACCATTTTTTAATCATAATGGTGTCAATAGCTTAAACTTTTCACCTGAAACTGGAAAACTTGTTCTAACAACTGGTGATGGTGGAGCAGGCTATGATCCATTTAATTTAAGTCAGGATAATATGGAAATATTCGGTAAAATAATTGAAATTGATGTAGTTAAGAATACATTTATCAATAATCCACCCGTGGTCACACGTTTTAATGAACTTCCCGTACCTATCCAGGAATCGCTTACGGTAATTGCCAAAGGGGTTCGTAATATAACAGGCATTTCATTTCAAAGGTTTTATAATCAGTATATCAAATATGTAGGGATTGTCGGACAGGATTTGGTAGAGTCGATTTTTTCATTCGTACATTATAAACCAATACCGGTTACTCAGCTTATTCAAGCTTCTTTAATGAGATCTAACCCTGACCAAGAAGGATTTATTAACTTTGGTTGGCGGGGGTGGGAAGGTGCTTTTCCTACTGCGTTTATAAGTAGCTGTTCTGCGAATCCGACTTTGGATGAGAAAACAATTGCTTATTACAATGAAACAGTAAAAACTTCAGTGAGGCGTCTACAACCTTTAACTAGTTATTTTCATAAAGATCCCAGACCAGACAAGTTTGGAGGAACTGCACTTACAGGAGTCCAGCCATATATAGGGAATGGAATCCCAAATTTAACGGGAAGCGTTGTGTTTACCGATTTTGCTCGGCATGAAGAATCTCGACCTCCGGTTAGAGGGGTTTTAGCTTATACCAGGGTAAGTACAGATTGTAAACTAAATGATTTTAGTGTTATTGAAACCGATTATAATTTTGGGTCTCAATCAGCTTATTATGTTAGTTTGGGAACGAATCTGGATCAAACCAGACTATATTTAGGCGTTTATGGCTCTATGAAAGTGACTGATTTTAACCAAGGTACTGTTTTTGAAATTGTACCTTGATTTATAACTATAAAATTCGACGGCTGGAGTATTTGTCATATATTCACTACATTTATGAAGATAAAGATAAAGAAGGAGAAAATTTCAAAATAGAGCGAATTGTAGTTTTGAAATAAAGTTTGTTCAAAAAATACCTCGCAAACCCACGTTTTATGATAAATAAAAAGAAACCATTTTGAAAAAAGATTGATCAAAATGATTTCTTCTTCAACAGACTTTAGTCTGGCTTTTATAAAAAAGTTTAATCATTTTCTACCTGTATTGTTCAACAATCGTGCCCGATTGTTGAACAGATTTAAAAAAATTGAATGGTCCATAGACAAAGCAAAGTTGCCTGACTGATCTAACTCAAAAACAAAAAGCTCCCTGTAAAATGATGGGTTTCTTTGGGATTACTGCGCAAAAAGATCACATTTCGTATCACAACGTCTTATGTGAATAACCCCTCCTTATCCACCTTCCGGTCGATTGAATAAGGGGCTTCCTATTTCATAAACTGTTGCATAGTCGGGTGTCCCACTACGTCTTACACAGTCTCCACAGGCGTAGATTATACTGTTCGGACATAACCTTGCCCTACAGTTTGTAGACTTTAGTTTGTGGCAAACAATTCTTTTAATCCTTTTTGTAAGATGTTCCGGCTCGCGTTATAGTCTCTATCCAATACCGTTCCACACTTTGTACAAATGTGAGTACGAATAGAGAGAGACTTCTTCACGCGATTCTCACAAAAAGAACAGTCTTGTGAAGTATACTTTGGTTCTACTTTGATGAGTACACCGCCATGATTTTCGCATTTGTAAGCAAGCATGTTTCGAAACATTCCCCATCCTGCATCAGAAATAGACTTCGATAATTTTCTGTTTTTGACCATGTTACGAATGTTCAAATTTTCTACAACGATAACGGAATAATCTTTCGCTAGATTGTAACTGAGTTTATGAAGAAAATCTCTGCGCTGGTTCGCTACTTTTTCATGTAGCTTGCGAACACGCTCGACTTGTTTTATGAAGTTAGCAGAACCCTTTTTCTTCTTAGAAAGTTTTCGCTGTGCTTTCTTTAGTTGTTTTTCTTTTTCACGGAGAAATCTAGGGTTTTCGTATTCTAAACCATTAGAAAGAACGGCATACTTATGTAATCCCACGTCAATTCCTATCGAACGATTGGTATCGATATCAGATGGTACCACTTGTCTTTCGACAGAGAAAATAGCGTACCATCTTTTCCCTTGACGTTTGAGAATCAGTTGCTTGATTGTTCCTTCGAGTGGTCTGTGGAGTAGGATATCTATTTCTCCCAGCTTTGTATTGTATAATTTACCGTTATCAGAAAAAGACATGGCATAGCGCTTCTTTCCATTTCGTTTGAACCCAAATTGCGGAAATGGAAAGAAGCGTGTAATCTTTATACTTTTTCTGTTTTGGATATTTTGCATCTTTACGAAAGAAATTATCAAATGCTTTTTTCAGACGTGCAAAAACTTCTTGTAGCGGCTGAGAAGGCATTTCTTTTAGAAAAGGATACGTATTCTTGTCCAATGTAAGTTGTCTTTGCATATCATAACGATTGTAATTTTCTTTATTTTGCTTATATTTCCGTTCTTTGTCTAGCAAGGCAGAATTGTAAGTTTGACGACAATATTGTAGCCAACGGTCTAACACTTCTTTTTGTGCTTCTGTTGGAAAGATTTCATATTTTTGATTCAACAACATTGTCATCACCCCCCATTCGTTTTGTCCTTTTGTTTCGGTATTGCTTTAGCATTTCTAATGGTGCACCGCCTACATTCAGCAAACAATAACTTTGAGATCAAAAGTATTCTTTCTATAACTTCTGTCTCATTTGAGAAAATTCCTTTTTCATTCCTTTGGCTTACACCAACCAAAATTCATCCCCTCCCTACTCATTGGGCTTCACCCTTCTCATTCCTTGAGGAAGGGGAATTCTTTTGGAAGTATGTTAAACTGTATAAGCCTTCTTCAAAAGTTCAATAACTTCTTCTATTGTAAGACCAAAGGATTTGTAGTATGAAATGTCGCTAACCATTTGCTTTATGACCATTTCGTTGCGTATTCGCAGTATCTCATCGGATGAGAGTTCGGTTACAAAGCATCCTTTACCCGTTATTGTGTTTATCAAACCGCATCGTTCGAGTTCTTCCCAAGCTTTCTTTACGGTGATGATACTAACGCGAAGTTCCTTGGCTGCTTGTCGAATTGGTGTTAAACAATAGCCGCCTTCTAATTCGCCTTTCAAAATTTGGGCGCTGATTTGTTCGAAAAGCTGCTGATAAATTGGCTTTTCAGATGTGTTCGAAATTGCTATGTTCATTGTATCTCCACTTGTAGGAATCGCTTATACGCAATTCGATAAGCAATCATGGTGAATGAAATAAATATCACGATTCCTGCAATCAGGATGAATATTTGAAGCGTCATATTGTCAGCACCGCTACCATTGAAAATGTCAGACACAAAAGAATTCTGGATTCCAAGCCATTGTGCAACTCCGGCAAAAACCATGGCAGCTGTAACGGATGCGAAGGTTGCTTCACCATATTTATACGCTGTCTTATAATACATGGAAATAAAGATAATGTTGAAGATTGCGAGCATGACAAAACATAGTCCCCAGAAACCCATGTGCGGTGCGAAGAAATAGTAGGTTTGATTCGGATATAAGCGAATATTAAACATTCCAAAGATAATTGCACTAACAATATGCAATAATTCCAGAATGACAATAACGAACACCCTTGCCTTCACCATGTCTTTTCTGATTACAGGCATCATAGTGGTAAATATTAAATCGTTCTGAATTCTATATCCTGCAAACATAATCGGTATCGTTATCCAGCAAAAATACAGAATGACAATAAAATATAACCAACCGGGAACAAGCATTAATGCACCTGTCAAAACAGGTAATACAAAAAACATGGGATTTAGGCCTAATTTTAAATCCTTCATCACTAAGTTATACATACATATCCTCCTTTCTTGAGAAGTAAATCATGATTTCTTCGAGACTCGGCGTGGTTGCTTTAATATCGGAGGAGGGATCGAAGTCTTTGGAGTGAATCAATCCCGTAAAGCCAAATGAATTTATTTTGTAGGAAATCAACTTTTCTTTCACCTGATTTAGCTGGTTTCCATTACCATTTAGTAGGCGATATGAGGCAATAAATTCATCTTTCTCAGAACTGTTAATAATTTGACCGTTTTCGATAAAGGTAATAAAATCCGCGCATTTCTCCAAGTCGGATGTAATATGAGTAGAGAAAATAATGCTGATCTCGCCATCTATCACGAGCTCTTGAAAAATATCCAACAGATCATCTCTTGCGGCTGGATCGAGTCCGCTTGTCGGTTCGTCTAGGATAAGAAGCTTCGCCCCATAGGATAAGGCAAGGGCCAAACTGTACTTTACCTTCATCCCCGTCGACAATTCAACGATTTTTTTGTTTTCATCCAATTTAAATCTTCGTAAATAGTTGTAATAGGTTTCATCATCCCAATTCGTGTAGAACTTCTTAATCACATTGGTCAACGTCTTCATTTTGCTTCGAGTATAAAAGTCAATGCCGCTAAATGCGTATCCGATTTCCTGTTTCAATTCAATCTCGTGTTCGGCAATGTTCTTGCCTAAAATACGTACCTCGCCGCTATCAAGATGAATCATGTTCAAGATCGATTTAATGGTGGTTGTTTTTCCTGCGCCATTGGCACCGATAAAGCCCATAATATAACCCTTTTCCAGTTGAAACGATACATCCTTCAACTCGAAATTTTGATATTTCTTATTTAAATTTCTAATGTCTAATGCCAGCATACAGAACCTCCTTATTAATTGTGTATACCGTATATGCACAATATATGCCAGAGTACTTATTAAGATGACTATCAAATTTTCCAATATGCACCCATTCTTCATGCCTCACAATAGTAGGGCAAGGATTAATAGATAGAGGCTTACTAAAGAATGGTGAACATAAGCAAGCAGTTATGATAAACAAAAACATATATAAAGAGTATATAATCGTTAGGAAAAACGCTCTTAGGGTCATGGTAGACGGAAAACTAGAAGAAATTATATGTAGGTGATAAAACATTTAAGAAAACAGAAATGGGAGATAGATTCGAAGTCATTAAGTACAAGGGTAAAATTGAAGTTAACCCTAAGTAAGACTATAACGAGTAATATGTGTAGAGTGTTGTTTTGGAATAAAGGTTGTTCAAAAATGTTTTGCAAACCCTAATTTAGTGAGAATCAAAAAGAAACCATTTTGAAATACTATGGTCTTTAAAATTACATAGTAAATCAAAATGGTTTCTTATCCAGCAGGTTTATGTTTCGGTTTTATAAAAAAGTTTGATCATTTTCTGCCTGTGTTACACAATCGCGCCCTTTAGTTGAATAAGTCATATTAAGTTTATAATATCACTCCAGCAAAGTTTCCTCTCAATACTTGTTTCTCATTCTGATTTGTGCATAAGAAAGATGCCATAATGGCCGTTCTATTATTATCTTGCTTTTCAAACTTCTCAATTGTTACTTCGCAAAATATTATATCTCCCGTAAAAACAGGTCTTAAAAACTCAAAATTCATACTACGAGCCAGTACGTTATGATCTCCACCTACTTTTGTTGGTAGAGTTGCCGTTAATAATCCTTGAATTACAAGTCTTCCCTGTTCATCTGGGGTTCTATGATGAATCCCTTCATCTCCTGAAATCTCTGTAAATAATTCAACATCCTTTACTGAAAAAGTCCGTTCAAACGAAATTATATCTCCTACTTTTAATGGCATATAAATCTCCCCCGGAATTTTTTACTTTTAGGCTGGGCTTTTAGTTAGATGAGAAAATCTTGAGGTTTCCAATCTTTCGGCTTTATGTTCCTATTCATCCATTTCTTTTGTGGTGCTTGGTATGGGTGATGGCGATTAAATGATTATTCTGCCAGCCTGCTGCTCCGGAACGAATCATTTAATCGAGCAGGATACAGGCTGTTCTAACCATTCTGCACTACAAGCTTCGTGGTCACAAGAATTAATTAAATTGGCTTCCCATTTATGAGTAGCAATCGAAACACCATAATTTTTTTTGAAGATAAAAATTGCCTCTTACATGGTCACTATGATAGTGCGTGTTCACAATAAGGTGTAATTCTTCTGGTAAAACACCTACTTCTTTAATTAATCGCTCTGTATCTTTCGCATCACTCCCAAAACCAGTATCAATAAGGTTCGGGAGCTGTTCCTTAATAAGGATCATGTTTGCACTTGGAAATTTTCTTTCAAAGAAAATAATACTGCTTTTTTTTCATTAGCTCTTCCTCCAACACATTCAATGACTAAACAATTTTGATCAATTCCATTATCATAGCTAAATTCAACGTTATATTTAAATATTCCTTCTTTGACTAACATGACCGTTAGTTAAAGTGAAAATCTTCACAATTTCTTTACCTTTACCGATTTTCTAAATGTTGCTTTAAAATAAAGTTTGATCAAAAACACCTCACAAACCCGTATTTTACGGTAAATGAGAAGAATCCATTTTGAAAAAAAGTTTTATCAAGACCTAAATTTTAAAAAACAAATAAATTTAAGGACATTACATATTTTATATGACTAATATGTAATGTTCTTTCTTATTCCACAATCGCGCCCGATTGTGGAATAACATGAAGTTGTTATATCGACAATAGTTACCTTGAGAACATGACAAATAATTAAAGCACGGAAAATTTTTCCGTGCTTTTCCAAACATATATTTTATTTCGGAAGATTTAGTTGCCACGAGACACCGAACCGATGGTGTACTTATCCTAACTGGCGTTTAAATGCTTTATTAGCGAAGAAGTAAGCGATGACCATGATGCCGACACACCAAGCAAGTGCGATCCAGATACCGTTGCCAACAGACCCTTCATACAAGAGGGCACGAATCGCATTCACGATTGAAGTTACGGGCTGGTTCTCAGCGAACGCACGGACAATTTTAGGCATGGTTTCGGTGGGGACAAAGGCCGAACTGATAAACGGCAGGAAAATCAGCGGGTACGAGTAGGCTGTCGCCCCTTCCATAGATCCCGCTGTCAATCCGGGAATGACTGCCAGCCATGTCAGCGCCAGCGTAAACAGCCCGAGTATCCCAGCTACCGCGAGCCAATCTAGGATATCAGCGCTGGAACGGAAGCCCATCAAGAGCGCGACGAGGATAACCACCACGATAGTAAGCGCATTGGAAACAAGCGAGGTCAATACATGAGCCCACAATACCGACGAGCGCTTGATGGGCATGGTAATGAAACGCGCCATCAGTCCGCTCTTTACATCCGTAAACAGCCGCACGGAAGTGTAAGCGACGCCGGATGCGATAGCCATCAGCAAGATTCCCGGCAATAAATAATTGACGTAGTTGTCCGTGCCTGTCTCTATGGCGCCGCCAAATACGTAGACAAACAGCAACATCATCATAATCGGTGTAATCGCCACTGTGATAATCGTATCCGGGCTGCGCATGATGTTGCGCATTAAACGCCCTAGTAATACCCCTGTTTTGCTTTTCATTTACATCTCCTCCTTTTTGCCGATGATCGCGAGAAAAATTTCCTCTAATGTCGGTTGCTTCTCGATGTACTCCACTTTCGCTGGCGGGAACATCTCTTTGAGTTCGGTAAGGGTACCGGTCGTGATGATTTTTCCGTCATGCAGGATGGCGATACGGTCTGCCAGTTGTTCGGCTTCCTCCAGGTACTGGGTTGTCAGCAAGATGGTTGTGCCGCCGCCGGCAAGCTCCTTGACGGTATCCCAGACTTCAATCCGTGCTTCGGGGTCAAGCCCTGTCGTCGGTTCGTCGAGAAAAATGACTGCTGGCGTCCCGATCAGGCTCATGGCGATGTCAAGCCGGCGCTTCATCCCGCCGGAATACTGGTCTGCCCGGCGGTTGGCCGCGTCGGTCAGGCTGAATCTTGCAAGCAGATTGTCGGCGACTTGATCGGGATTGGAAACTCCACGCAACTTGGCGATCATCATCAGGTTTTCCCGCCCGGTGAGCATGCCGTCTAAAGCTGCGAACTGCCCTGTCAGGCTGATGCTCTGGCGAACATGATCCGGTTGACGCTGGACATCAAAGCCGCAAATACCTACTTCGCCGCCATCGGGCTTCATCAGCGTCGAGAGGATGTTGATCGTCGTCGTCTTGCCCGCTCCATTTGAGCCCAGCAGTGCGAAAATTTCGCCACGCCGTACCTCAAAATCCACCCCCTTTAAGACTTCCTTGTCTTTAAAAGATTTTTTTAACCCTTTTACAGAAATCGCTGTATTGCTCATACTTTTTTCCTCCTTATAAAAAGCGCTTTGCGGAGCTAGATTGCCTATACTCTTCTATTTAGTCTCACTGATAATCTGTATTACTTAGTACCGGGTTAAAAATATAACTGAATAGCGATGGCAGCAATTCACATTTGTAACCAGCTAATCAGTCGGTATTATTTATTAAATTTATTCTTTTCTCAATCGCTTCATGATACTCTGATTCAAATCTTCACGATACTTGGAGACATAGGTTTTAGCGTTTGCCACTAGTTCGTCAGCAAAGGACGCCACGTCGTCCCCAGTGATTTCCAGCACTTGTCTACCTTCCGCCGCACCGGCTTCGAACAAATCGATTAATTCATACTGTATGTGTAGCATATCCATCCCGTTGCCCGCTGAGAAATTCCACATGTAGTTTTGAATTTTCTTAAATACAAACTGGTAGTCCTCTGGCAGGGCTCCAACCCGTGCCATCATCATTTTGTACTCTTTTTTATCACCAATCATTTTTTTGAACATTTCCATCATGCTATTTTTCCTCCTTTTTTATAAAGCTGAATAAGACACTCCAAAAATATCAGACAGAATATCTTATGAAGCTAGATTGACTTTAAGACGTTTATTTTTGATGATACAAAATCCCATTTTTTCCAAAACAATTCAAGTTCCTGGCGGCCAGCCTCATTAAGTGAGTAAAACTTGCGGGGCGGCCCCATATCTGACGGTTTCTTTTCTATATTCACAAGTTTTTTCTTTTCTAATCGCACGAGGATGGTATAGACCGTCCCTTCCACGACTTCGGTAAACCCAAGCTCGTTCAGGTGGCGGGTAATCTCGTAGCCATAGGTTTCATGGCGGCTGATGATTTCCAGCACACAACCTTCCAGCGAACCCTTCAGCATTTCAGTTAAATTTTCCATGTTCAGATCCTCCTCTACCTCCTCTATTCTGTCTGACTTATATTCAGTATTACAGAGTACTAAGGGGCATTTTTACTGAATAACTTTCGAGAAAATAATCTATTCAGTATTACTTATTACAAGTACATTGTATCACCGAGTAGCTGGAGTGTCAACTGGATTTTCTAAATATTTTTAAAACCAGCTATCCCCATTGGATACAGCTGATTTTCTTTATGGAGCTTTACTTTCTCCTATGCTTCTTTCACAATGGCATCACTTCGTACTACTATATAGTATTACGAAGTAGTTAATGTGTGAAATATTTTTTTAAAAGTTATAATTAAACGAACTAAATTGTTAAATATATATAAGGGCAATTAGAACCAAATTAAAAAGCCTGTCTAAATGATTATTTGGTGTTGCGCTTAAAATTTATCATGACCTAAATCGTAAAGATTCATAAAGAATAAGGAGTGACACATATTAGTCAGGTATAATATCTACCACCCCTTTTACTTCTTTTTCCACATATCCAGAAAGTTACCAGTGTTGAAAATCAAAATAATTCTGAAATGAAAAAGTCAGCTTTTAAACAAGGACTCTTCTCAAATGTACTCAATCCCAAGGTTGCAATGTTCTTCTTAACATTTTTACGCCCATTTATAAAAACAGGAGCAGCGGCAACACAACAACTTATTATAATGGGTGTTATTTATACAGTGCTATCTATCACTTGGTTTTTTGTTTACGTCTTTTTCATTAACTATTTGCGTGAATGGCTTATGTTTCCGAAAGTCCAAGTCCAATTAGGTGTAAAATGACAATAAAGTTTTTTAATTTTAAAAGCTCAAACAAGCATAACCCCGTTCTAAGTTTAGGACGGGGTTAAAAATATAGTTGTTTAATTTTTGATGCAAGATACTTCACTACACTAAAAAATATAACAATAAAGTCGTTTAAAAATCTAAGTTTTATTCAAAAAAAGCGCCCTTTTCTGGAATAAAGGAATAGATGTATTTATACAAAGATTGAATATTTTACAGGATTTCCGAATCCTAATTTTTCAGCTAATTTCTTTCGAAATCATAACAGCTGGAGTGAACTCCAAGTCAATGGTATTTATAAAGTTATGAGCTAAATTCTCCTTCACCCTTCTGCCCGTTAGTTCAGTAACTTCAACAAAAAGAGTGTCAATCCGTCTTGGATCAACACCCCAATACTAAGCTAATTTTTAACATCTTACATATTTACGTTTGAAACCAAGCCTCTCTCTATCAATTTCTTTATGAATACTTTCGTAAGCATTTAGGAAACTGCTTTTTTTCTTGTCCCGTTTTACTTCTACTGTACCTACTTCCTTTGCGGTCTCGACTGCCTTTTCATGTAGCGGCAAATATGAAATCCCCACGGTGTATAGAAAATTATTCATAGCGGATTTCGTTCGTTCTGGCGAATCATGAATCGTATTTTTCACAATTTCAAGCATATTGGAAATCTTGCTTTCGGAAAATTCATTGTCTAGGCGATTCCCTAAAAGCCAACAGTAGCAACTCCAGCCCGCTGACATTCTCAGCTCGTCACCGCTTGCAATCCATTTATCAGCAACGTCTTGTGCAAAATCTGACTCTGATAAAGTTACTGCCACCACAAAATCAGACAGCATATAAAAATACGCCCCATCCATCCAACGATCAAAATCCGACTCACTCATAGCTTTTGGGTTTGCAATAATGCCTGCAAAGTACATTGCATCGTAGTTACCTGTGGAATAAAGCTCTTCAGCTAAACGTTGATTTATTTTTATTTTCTTTGCGATTGGTTTCATAGCACCTGTAGCTACGCCAAAAAGCGGCTCGTGCGCACCATTGGATATGTACATTTTTTTAGTTCGTTCCTTACCGAGGGCTTCAAGCTCCTGCATAACTGTTTCGAAATCCATAGTTTTGCACTTCCTTCCTTAATATTAAGACCCTTTTAATTGTAACCAACTAGTTTATATTCTTTATCAAGTCTTCCATACTTCTCAATTTTACCATTAATCTTATTCAGGTAGGATGTCTACTGTCTATAATTCCTCAACAATTCGGCCCGATTGTTGAATAGAATGACTCGCATTTTTTAAAACAACTTTATTATTTTTTAAACGACTTTATTGTAAATTAAACAACTTTTTTGTCACTTTACATTAAGATAAGACAACAGGTCTTATCCTAATTGGATTTGGACTAAAGCTAGCATTAGATAAACAACATTAAACAAATTAAAAAACATTGGGATACCATCTCAATGTTTTTTAATTCCTTGTTAAACTAACCTGCCCGTTACTTTAAGTACATTCCTTCACAATCTTTTTTATATAATTTAACCTAAATACACAATTTTCTTTTTTAGGGTTATTCCACAATCTGGCCCGATTATTGAACAAAGAAATACTCTATATTGTCTTTGAGTTAGGAAACAATGTATTTATAAAATTTTTTGTCCACTTGCATGATAGGGAAATTGGTAGGTAACTTGTTAAGTTCTATATTTTCGAAACGATGTTTTTCATAAAACCTATGGGCTGCTACAAATTTCAATGTCGTTCCTAAATATATTTCTTTCACTTCTTTTGTTTTCGCCCATGCAATTGCATTATGTAATAAAAGACTGGCCGTTTGAAATGTCTTTCCTCTAAAGTTCTTTTTTACAAACATTTTTCTTAATGCTACTTGATGATTGCCAATATCTAAAAGAGCGATAGTACCTACAACTTTTCCTTTATAAAGTGCGATCCAAAAGTTACCGCTTCCGGATTGGTAAACACTTTCTATCCTAACTAAATCAGGTTGGTCCTCTTTTGAAATAGGAATATTATATTCATCTTGTTGGATGGAGAGAATTAAATCTAAAATTTGAGATTGATAATCAGAAGAATATTCTTTCAAGGTAAGGTTATCGTTCATATATAACACCGTCCAATATAGTTGTAGATTTAAAATAAAGTTCGATAATTTATAAAAAAGTCTGATCATCTATAATAAAGATTGATAATTTGTAAAAAATTTTGATAAAAAGATATATTTTGTAAGACCTAAAACTAAAGGTTTAGGTCTTATATTGTCTTTATTCATATTCATGTAATTAACGTACTTTTTGAAGTAATGTTGCCCATTCTTCCTGCAGCAACGAATACATAATCGCATCGTGCGCGACATCATTTTGAATCATATATTTTCGAAGCAACCCCTCTTCCGTAAAGCCTGCTTTTTGTAATAATTTACGAGATGATTCATTTTCCGGGTATACAACAGCTGAAATCCGCTTAAAGTAAAGTGTTTCAAACCCATATGTAAGAATAGCTTGTAATGCTTCTGTCGCATATCCCTTTCCCCAATATGTTTCATCTAATTCATATCCGATTTCAGCACGTTTATGCTTGTGATTAATTAAATGAAATCCGCACGAGCCAATTAATTGATCTGTTCCTTTTAATACGATCCCCCAACGAAATGCAGATCCCTCTTCATACCTTTCTCTAAAATTCCGAATGACGTTTTTTACTTCTTCTATATTTTGAAATGCATCCATCCCAAAATAACGAATAACAGGTTCTTTAACAAAATAACGAAACATCGCATCTGCATCTACTAATGTTAATTCCCTTAATTGCAAACGATCTGTTTCTAAAATAGGAAACTTTCTCATTCTCTCCCGCTCCTTTAGTCTAATGAACTGCAAATTTCAATATAATTTCCATCCGGATCAGAAACGTAGGAAACTGTTTGTCCCCATGGTTTTGTAACCGGCTCTACTAACACCTTTACTCCGTGTTCTTTTAAGTTATGTATTGTTTCTGTAACATCATCGACAACAAATCCAATCTCAAATGTAGATGATTCCGATAACGTCTTCGGAATTGATAAACCAGTTAACTCTTGAACATCATTTCTACTATTGATTGCCAAAATTGTAGAACCTGTATCAAATTCAACATATGTACCGTGCTCACTCTTTATCGGTAGCTGTAATATATCACGATAAAAACGGATGCATTCCTCATATTGCTGTGCATATAAAATGATGTATTTCATTTGAAGTTTCACATTCTTCTCCTCCCTTACATTCTTACTATTTTGACAAAAAATGCAGAAATCCTTTATAGAGTTTTTCCTTATGAATAAACTCCGCCATATCAACAAATGCTAACAATGGAGGTGTGTTGATATGGAACCAATGCTTTGTCCAAATTGTAAAACAAACCGAACAAGATTTAATATCATTGAGCAAACAGCAAAACCAGTAAAATTAAATCCACAAACTGGTCAAATCGAGGAAGAATATACAAATGAAAATATGAGTGCATTTCATATGGCCTACCAAGGTCCTACATATCGCGTACAATGCGCTGCGTGCGGATTAATCGAAAACCCGGAACAATTTATTAAACCAGCGCAAAATCAATCTTTTTAGTTTTTAAAACGAAAAAGTTGCTTGTAAAATAAGCAACTTTTTTCATTTTCGAAGAAGTTCGCTTTATCCCGCTATTCGTGGGCAGTAACCCCCCTAATACTCTGGAACAAAGTTTGATCAAACATACTAATTGAACGAGGCTTTTACAATAAACAAAAAGGAATCCATTTTGAAAAAAAGATTGGTCAAAATGAATTCCTCACATCACACTATGATGTATTATTTATAAAAAAGTTTGATTAAAACTCCTAGCTGCAATTGCTGGAAAAACACGCGCTATTTGGCTATTTATTGATCATACAGCTATCATGCGTTGTATACGACATAGTGTTCTTTGTCCAAAATCATATTTTCCAATACTATTAAAATACCAGAAAGACTAGAACAGTTATGCTCCCACTAGGTCTAAAGCTCCTGAATCAACAATAAGTTTTAACACTACAGTTAATTATGTTTCTATTAAAAGCCTTCGTTTTTCCTAACCCGTAAGGATGTTTCAATAATCATATCCAATAGCTTACTATAGGTGATTCCCACCGCATGAGCACTTTTTGGCAGTAAGCTATTTTTTGTCATCCCCGGCAATGTATTCACTTCCATCACATATGGGATTCCATCTTTTATAATCATATCAACCCTAGCATAAACACTGCATTTTAATGCTCTATAGCACGCCATTGCAGCCTCAGCGACACGCTTTTGCGTTGTGACCGGAAGTTCTACAATCTCTTCAATCGTAGCCGCATCATCATATTTCGCATGATAGTCAAAGAACTCGGCCGTATGTTGAATTGAAATAATCGGTAAAAGTTTTCCATCCAAAATGGAACATGTAATTTCTTCGCCCTTTATATATTTTTCAATTACGATTTCAGAATCCCATTTCAATACATCCTCAAGCGAGGATAGTAAAGAATCCTTATCGTATACGATCTTTACCCCTACACTGGAACCACCCGAATTAGGTTTTACCACTAACGGATACCCCATTTTTTCGATTTCATCAAGCTGAAGTTCTTCCATATTCGAAAGATGTACCCAATCCGGGGTTTGAATTCCTTCATAACGAATCAATTTTTTCGACATATTTTTATCCATACAAATACCGCTTGATAACATGACACTTCCGGTATAGGGAACGCCAAGAGTTTCTAATGTACCTTGAATCGTACCGTCCTCCCCATATTCTCCGTGAAGCGCTAACAAGGCAATATCAATATTCCTTACCTTTTCAATAAGCTCTTTTTTGTCATTTAGTTGAATAGGCACAATTTCGTACTTACTTTTATCCAAATGTGCAATCATTTCTTCCCCAGTCATAAGGGATACTTGTTTTTCGGAGGACACGCCTCCCATAATTACGCCAACTCTCACTTTTTTCAACTCCCACTTTCATTTTTCAGTGTATCTCCAATTATCTTAATTCCCTTAAGAATATCCGCTTCTTTTAATCGAGAGAATCCTAATCGAAACGTATTACTTCCTCTTCCATCCGTGTAAAAGACGTCCCCAGGAGAAAAAACGACTCCCTCTTGATAGCATTTTTTCAAAAGTGTACGCGAATTCATTCCTTTTTCTAACTCTATAAAAAGATGGAGTCCCCCATCTCCAGTCATTCTTTGAAAAGGAATGTATTGATGACAAGCATGAACAGCTAGTTCATATTTTTTCTTATAAACTGACTTGGCCTTTTTTAAATATTTTTCGAAATAACCATCATGCAAATATTGATAAAGCACTGCCTGATCCAGTGTAGATGTATGAATCGTTCTTGCCCTTTTCACACTTTCCAAGCAATGAATTAATTCTTTATCTGCTAAAATCCAACCAACACGTAATCCTGGAAAAAGAATTTTTGAAAAGCTGCTGATATAGATAACATTGTTGCCGGACCCGGCGAATGTTAATAGGGGTGCTAGATGAGAACCCGAATAACGCAATTCCTCATTAAATCCATCCTCCACGATAGGGATCCCATATTTCGAAAAAAGGTTCATGATTTCAGTCCTTTTTTCTGAGGATGTGACAATTCCAGTCGGATTATGATAAGACGGGATTAGATATGCGAAATCAAAATCCATTTCGGATAAACTTTTCTCAACTTGATCAATATCAATACCATCATCCTTCATTTCAATCCCATGCACATCAAGTCCATGTAATCGAAACAGTTTTAAGGCAGCATGATGGGTCGGATTTTCACATATAATACGACCGGATTTTTTCGCTAAAGAAGACAATAAAATATCCAGCCCTTCGGTGAAACCATTCGTAATCAAAATATCCTTATTGGAAATATCTACCCCTTTCATTTCCATATAGTGAAGAAGGTAATCAATGAGAGGTTTATAACCTTTTGCATATCCGTAGTTCAAAACGATATCCCCTTCAATAGACATTCGATTCAGAAAAGCTCTTTTAAAATTTTCAACATCAAAAAGCTTTTCGTCTGGGGCAATACTATTGAATGAAATCATGCCTTTTTCCCAGCGAACACCGTGCTTCATTAAATCCAATTCATCAGCTAACAAGGTAACTTCATTGACTTTTTCTTTCCAGTTTAGTTCGATGGATGGAGTTTTGGATGTTTTAACTTTTCCTATAAAATTTCCTTTTCCCTTTATTGCATAGATTAAACCTTCTTGTTCTAAATCTGCGTAAGCAGTGAGAACAGTATTTCTGCTGACCGATAATAATTTACTAAGTTCTCGGGTAGATGGAAGCTTCTGGTGTTCCAGCAGATGTCCTTTCATAATCATTTTTTTCAAATAATCCTTTAATTGAATATAAAACGGACGATCATCCACAAGTTTAAAATCATTAAACACTCCCTTGACCCCCTTGCTATCATTTTTGCATAACTATATCTATCCTAAAAGGTCCACAACATATGTATTTTCTTTAACCAGCGGTATGGTTTTAGGCACCATTCATACAACTTTGTGATGAAGAATGTTGCAAATTTAAATTCACTTCACCCTCTTATCCAATAATAATTAAGCTTTTTTAATGTAGTGTAGTGCTATCCGAAGGAGAAGTAAAAATCCCTCTTAGTAATAGTACTATTTTTATACCGTAAACAGTTGTTTTATATCTTTTAAAACACTTACAGGAAATTAGTATTTTTTAAGTCTTAATGCAGCTTTGAAATAAAATTTGATTGAAATAATTGTTGCTTTAAAATAAAGTTTGTTCAAAAACACCTCATAAACCAGCATTTTAGGATAAATAAAAGAATCCATTTTGAAAAAAGATTGATCAAAATGGATTCTTCTCTTACAGATTTATGTTTAGTTTTTATAAAAAATTAAGACAAATATTGTAAATAAACTTAACCCAAAACGTTTAAGTATTGCTGTTTTGGTAATTTGTTTTTGGTTTGGCTTTTGGATATACGGAATCGCTATACGAAAAGGAAAATAAAAGTACCATTTAAAATCACCAAAAACGAAGGTTTATGGTCCTTAACATAACTTAATTTCAATATAAAAAAACAATCTCTTATGTTGTTTGATTCTCGATCCAACAACCGTTTCAATGACCTTAAAGTAAAATATTTGGACCTGAGAAAGTCTCTCACGATTTTCGTAGAAGTTTCCTCAGGTCCGTCATACTTCCTGCGGTTAGTCCTTCAGTTTAATTAGTGAAGAAGATGGAAGACGCTTTATCGTTCCAAGTTGACCCAACATAGCTGACATTGATACCGGATTGCACCCAAAATCTTGATCCACTGTAGTTAATATCCCAACACATAACCGTCCAGTTATGATTGTAACCTGCCTTTAATGAAGAGATTCTATCATTCCAATATGAGCCCACCCGGCTAATATTACTAGAAGTTCCGAAGGAATTTCCTCGATAGTAAGAATGCTCATAAAAATACGAATTATAGTAAACGACTTGAGTTGTAATTGTATCGCTCTTAATGGCCTTTTTACGTTCAGCAACAGCTTTCTGCAAATGAGCATTTAAGTGATCTTGACTTGTAAACCCATAGACTACTCCATTTGCCTTTGCTGAGTCATCGAAAACAAACTGGGTTACGTTCTTTACATGCGGATCGTCTTGTGTATACTTAACACCATCAATCATAACGGGCAAGTCTTTTAATTGGACCATATTCTGTGTTGAAGGCGTTTGTTTTGAAACTGAGGTTGGTGTCGTAGCAGCCTCCGCTTTAGATTGCGGAAAAAATGCAAAAACCATTGAAAAACATAAAATAAACGGTAACAACCATTTTTTTATAATTCCTTGAGATAACGTCATTCAACCATCTCCTTTATAAGTGTTAATTTTTTTAATACCAACTAGTCAGTATTAAACAATTTATTATATGATGAAGAATGTGTTAAAATTAATAAAATATTCAGTTTATTAAAAAGGAGGTTTCTATGGGAATTTATCATCAGAAACAATCAGAAAACACCATCAACAAATTAATGCAATCAGGAATTGAATTGTTTTCTAAACAAGGCTATTCTAGGACAAGCGTTGATCAGATTGTAAAACATGCGGGTTACTCTAAAGGTGCTTTCTATGTTCATTTTTCCAATAAAGAGGAATTTTTGTTGAAACTAATAAAAGAAGGAATTGATTTTTATTTTGAAGATTTAAAGGAAATTCTTAATCAAAAAGAGTGTGATATGCTAAATAAATTTAAAGAATACTCTATGCGTTTGGTAAATGAAGCTTATGAAAAAGGATCTTCTCCCATGCTTCTCCAAGGATGTATGATATCTAATCAATTACCTCTAATAAAAGAAAGGCTTATTCTCCAGATGGAAGAATGGAGATCATTCCTTACACATTTTTTTCAGAGAATGAAAGACGAAGGTATAATCGGAAGTCCATTAGATGCCAGAACTTTAGCAACAGCAGGCATGGCTATTTTTAATGGATTTAATTTGCAACATTTTGTAGACAATCGAATTCCAATACAGGACATGCTAAATGTTTTTGTTGAACTCCTTCAAATCCAAGAACCGAATAAAAAAGATGAATAAGAGGGTTCTGTTGCAAAGTTTCTCAAGAGATAAACAGAGGCATGAATATATGAGGAAATATTATGAGACTACTAGTAATTGCTGTAATTCATGATATACCGAAAAGGCGGAGTCTGTTTGAAGACTTCGCCTTTGTTTGTATAGGGCATGAACGGTTTCGATTCCTTTTATCGTACGTGAAGCATAACGAATACTTTGAAATCCTGTGGATTTGGCAAAACAACGCTTCACCTGTCGATAATCCTGTTCTATAAGATTGTTCAGGTATTTAATTGTACAATGAGTAGTGTGTTTACAGAAGCCTTTTTCCCGTAATTTCTTAAACGCACAAAGTAATGCGGGCGCCTTATCTGTAGTGAGAACCGTTGGTTCTCCAAACATTTTCACTAGTCTTTTCATAAAAGCATAAGCGGCCTGATGATCTCGCTTTTTACGAAGTTGAATATCCAATGTGTGCCCTTCTATATCAATCGCACGATATAAATAACACCATTTCCCTTTGACTTTTATATAGGTTTCATCTAGTTTCCAAGACAAGTGGGTGTTTTTCGTTTTCTTCTTCCAAATTTGATAAATCAAGCTCCCATATTCATGAACCCAACGCATAATGGTTGTGGGATGAACCGAAACACCACGTTCTTTCAGAATTTCAGAGACATCACGATAGCTTAAAGCAAAACGGCAATAGTAGCCGACGGCTACCAAAATAATATCTCGTTCGAACTGTTTCCCTTTAAAATATCGCATTTGTGATTCTCCTCGTTCCTTTTTTCAAGAGTGTAGCTTCATTTAGAAAACTTTGCAACAGAACCCAAATACATATAGTAGCTAAGTCTGAGCCAGAAAGCTTACGTTTTCTCTTTATAAATCCAATTTCTCTTGCAAGTTCTTCTAAGAATACAGGTGTAACATATCGTTGTAATTCTTCCGCAAATGATTGTAATTCATCTTGAATCGAAAAATGCATAAGAAAACGTCATCCTTTCTAATTTAGTTTATTTAGAAAGGATAACGTTTTTTGGTATTTGAGGGTATTAAAATCTCTTAAGCTGATGGGCATGTATGGTGAGACCTATTACCCCTTATTAGTTGAATGATTGTATGTATAATTACAAGTTACTCTATTACTTTGTATGTTCTTCCATTTTCTTATCAAGTGCTTTGGCGTAGGCATCTTTGGTTTCCTGATTTAACTTATAAATTGCTTCTCTCCACTGTTCTCCATCTACACCTGACATATGTGGAGAACTTTTTAATACAGCTACTTGAATCTTCTGTCCATCTTCTTTATCAGCGTCTTTTATTAACTTTGTTCCTTTTCTTGCATCTGTTATCCCTTCTTGTACGAGTTTATGAATGTCTTTGTATTTATCAGGTACTCTTATGTTCTCCATGCGGTCTAAGGCTTCATCCATATCGTTTGCTGTTTTAAATACATCATTATATTTCTTATTATCCTTTGAAGCTTCTCCTAGTTTTAACAATATTTCATCCTTCTTGAATTGAAACTCTACCATCTGTTCACAAATATAATAGGGATACTGTTTTTCTGATAGAACTACTTTCATTTTTGTTTTGCTAACAGTTTCAGTCTTCTTTTCTTCTGTATTGTCTTTAGAACACCCTACCCCTGCTACTAACATAAGTGGAAATGCTAAACATATTAGTTTCTTTGCCTTCATACCTCATACCCCTTTTGAAAATAATTGTAAGTAATTAACATATGAAACCATAACATAAATTATATAAATATGATATACAAATTTTCCATCCTTAAGAGAAATTTTGAGTGTTTTAATAATATGAAAACATGTATTAGGGGTACCGCCACATTGCTATCAAGCTAAGATTTTAAAGTACCACCAAAACGAAAATTTTGTGGTTTTTATAGCACCGAAATTCATTTTTATCTTTTTGCGGCAATTCGTTCTGTTAAGTTGATGGGCATGGGGTCCCACCCACATTTTAACGAAAACATACGCTAAGCAAATTTCGACCGTGAAGAGCAACTAAGGCAGCTACACGAAAAAAGGAAACAGACAACTATAGCTAAGGTTGAGGAAGCTATAAAACGTCTAACCAAGAGCTCTAAAGCAATTAACTTCAATAGTGTGACAGAAGAAGCCGGAGTGAGTAAAGCCACACTGTATAACCATACAGAGCTCAAAGAACGCATCAATTTCTTGCGAAATCAACAAGAAAAAGCATTTGTGGACTCTAGGATTAAACGGGACGAGAACAATCAAAATGCCGTCATCGCTTCTCTTAAAAGAAGAATTGAAAAGTTAGAGAAAAAGAATAAAGAGCTTGAAGAAGAAAATAAGCAATTGCGTGAAAAAGAAAATGAAAAGCTTACTGATTACTTCATGAAGTTATAAAATTAGGACCGTACATATTAGACATATCTAAAATGTACGGTCCTTTTGTTTACTAGTGGTTCACTTATCTAACCTAAAGATAAGTATGTGGTCCTTTTACAATTTGAATTTCTTTTTAAGCTTCTTATATTTTCTATATGAACGTCTAACAATGTTTAACATGAAATACGGTATTTTAACAGGGAAAGGCAATTTATAAATGAAAGGCAAATAAAATGTAAAATATGCCTTTTCTAGGTCTCTCCACTTACTATCTTCTTTTGTTTTTAAGAAATCAGATACATCGACTACATATCCTCTTCCGTTTTCCATCATCACATTTTTCCCGTGAACATCACAAGGAGTTAATCCTTGTTCCCTTGCATACTCTAAAGCTTCATTGATATCAAGGATTACCTGCTTAGGAATTTTAATCCCCTTATGAATAGCATCGTATAAGGTAATTTCTTTTAAACGTTTCAATACTATGAAATTTTCTCCTTTATATATAAGCTTCGAATAAGAAGGATGTTTTCCGATTCTTCGGTATACTTCTGACTCTTTTTCAATTCCTTCTCCTTCTCGCACGTAAACTTTCACTACCCAATCTTTGTATTCTTTGTGCATAAATACTGCGGCATAATTACCTGTCCCTAAACACTTCCAAAGTCTAGGAATATCTTTAACTACTACAGGCTCGAATTCATCCTCACTTCTTATGCTTACCTCTTTTAATAATTCGTCCTTTATCAATCCCACAAAACTATTTATACTCATCATTTCCACTCCGGTTTTGCTAAAAGGGGTCCCACCCACATTTTAACGAATGTTGGTGCTACCTCAATTACTATCTTAACAAATTAAAATTTTGTCTCTCTATTCTTTCATTCTTTCCTCATACTGTTTGGCAAGTTTATAAAATGAAGATCGTTTGATGTCATACTTTTTCATAGCTCCTACTGCTGTAATTGAACCGGATTTCCATTCCTTATAAGCTTCAATAAATTTTTCTGTTATTTCGACAGGAGGACGTCCTAAATGTTTACCTTGTTTTCTGGCAAGAGCAATTCCTTCAGCTTGACGTTGTTTAATATCGATTCGCTCTTTTTCTGCAAAGGCTGATAATATTGTAAGTGTTGCTTTTTGAATTGCGCTCTGAATGACGTCATTTGTACTTTCACCAGTGTAATTGACGTTAATATACGGTTCCTTTATAAATTGTAAATTCACTTTATGCTTTTCATAGTATCTAAATTCTTCTAATGTATCATTCATATTTCTTCCAAGTCTTGTTAAGGAATCAAACACAATGGTATCCCCTGTACGAACGAGACGTTTTAACATTTGGTAGTTCTCTCGCTCCATATTTTTTCCAGATTTTTTATCAATGAAAATATCTCGATCTTCTATTCCTAAATCTTTCATATTCTGAATTTGTCGTTCTTCGTTTTGATCTTTACTCGAAACTCGGACATATCCAAATTTTTTATGCTTCATATGCTATACCTCATTGGTAATTATACCAATTATGTCTGTAAAGGTATATAAAATAAACAGATGTCTGTAAAGTGAGAAATCGATATTTACAGACGTGGTTTTTTATAGTTTTCTATGTATCTGTAAAGGTATACGTTTATAAACGGTGGTGTTTATGGAAACCATCGATTATCAAAAGGGCGGTACTGTGGCGAGGCAATATAGCCCCCTGCTGGAATGGTAGGATAATAGGCTGGTGTATGTGCTACCACATACCATATAGCCACACATACAGCATGAGTAATAGCGAGGAAAGTAGGTGGTGCTGGGGCGAGGCACGAGGGAATGGCAACGACTCAGTGAAGTGAGATAAGAAGAAAGAACAATAAGCAAACAACCAATGAATAAGTAATGAATGAGATCAGCAAGGACAGTTGCAAGGACGTTATGCGGTGACGTTGCGACGCCTTTATTTTTTATATTTAGATACCCCTATATACAAGGGCAGGGGTCTGTATATGGGCTGTCTAGTGGTTACAAAATATACGGGATGGACTGGAAAGTATGGATGGTAGATAATGGAATACCCTGTGGGCGGATTCTAGGCAATTAACTTTTGATTCATGACCAACCACCTTACTTTCTTTGCTGTATCGCAATCTAGGAAAGGGGTGTCCTCACTGTTTGTACTGATCTGTATATTAGAAAACGGTCAGAAAAAATTGAGCGGTTTTTCTAGAAACCTTTTTGGCACAATCGGTGCTGATATAATGGTTATAAAATATTTTGGGAGGTCTTGCTGCATGGCAACAGAAAGAGAACTTGAGTTAGCGAAACAGATACTAAACAAGGTAACAGAAATGGAGAAGAAGGTAACGAAATTAGGGGATAGTGTAAAAGGATTAAAGAATGAAACCTTAGAAGTACATACAGGATTACAAACTACATTTGAAAATGGGTTTCGTGATGTGCGTAAAGGATTAAATGAACTCATCGGAATAAATAAGAACAGGAAATCTGCAAGGGAGATAGTTGAGGGAATCACTGGGAAGGATTCTAAATAAAGGACTTCAAAAAGAAGTCTTCTTACTTAAAGAATATTGATGCTACAACAAAACCTATAATAATTACAAGTATTAAAATACCCATACCTTTCCAACCTAAACTACTTGTTAAATCGGTAAGGTTCCCATGTTCAGCTTTATTAAATGCGTCATTCATATTTCCAGTTGGATTTCGTTTTAATTCTTCTTGTCTTAGTTTTTCTCTTGTTCTTTCAGGAGTTTCTTTGTCTTTACTCATTTTAATACCTCCTATTTCTATAATTCTAACATTCCTTTTTAATCTCTTAATAAATAGTTTTATCTATTGTCATTTTAACAGATTATGGAAAAACAACAATTACCTATATTAAAAACAACAATCTTTACGAAAACAACCTAAATAAAAAAGAAAAGCAGAAAGACAGTTAAATTAGTCCCTCCGCTTTAAAATGATCTTTTATTATAGTTGGGTTAACCTTTAATTCCATTGCTATCTGCTGGGGTGTGTAATCTTCTATAATCATCTCATATACTCGTTTTGCCACTTTCTCAGGGTCTACCTTCTTCTTTCGTTTTTGAGGTGTTAACTTACTATTACCAAGCTTATTTAATCTAGTACCAAATCTATCACCATAAGGCATAGTACAAATATGTTTTTGATGGTCTTTCCCAATCATATAACCAGCCTTATTAAAGAACTCAGTACCACACATGCCACAGTGGAAACGCATTGTAGCATGTTGATTGGTGTAGCGTGTCATAGGCGTTACAGCACCGTCATAAGCCTTGTTTAATGCCTTTTGAAACTATTCATTTGGTGTAACTTCTTTAGCTAAGTTACAGCAATCTTTTACCTCCATTTGTCCCTATCTTTCCTTAAATAGAAAAACCCCAACCGGTTATTCGGCTGAGGTTTCTTCTTCTTTATTCTTACTCTTTCTAAACCGCATAATTGAATGTGGAATAGCGATTACAATAGGCTGGTTATGGACTGAAATGTACTTTCTAATTGCCTCATCGTCCATATGTGTGGGTTCAACCTTCTCAACTTCCTTTTCTAGCCCTTGTATGATCTTATCAAGTTGCATTTATTTCACGTCCTTAGGTTTAATCTCAGTTGGACGGGGGATGTTACCGCTACAAGCTGTAAAGATGTCTTGACGATGGATAACTGATTGATGGGATTCGCTGTAATATAAATTGGTTCTGGTGCAAAAATAAAATAAAAGAGAATAAAGCGCATATATTCCTAACGGAATCGTATCTTATGCTGTAAGTCCAAACAATTGATGGATGAATTCTTTCTGATTTTGGACAGACTGGTCCCGTAAATCAATCTGTTCTTTTTTAATCATATGCATGGCTTCTACTCCAGAAAGAATGGATGTAGCTGTGTCAAAACATTTGAACCCTAGCATAGAACGGATTCGTTTGTCCAATTCAGGACCATACTGATGAACCCAACGCATAATCGTTGTATGAGAAATGGATAAACCCCGTTCTTCTAGCATTTCCACCAAATCACGAAAACTGAGGTTGTACCGTAGATACCATCTTACCGTTAACAAAATAATATCCGGCTGATAATGCTTCCATTTGAATACATTTCCCTTTTCCATACCAATCACGCACCCTTTCTAGAGTAATAATATCAGTATGTCTAAGATTTATAAATTCATTGCAATTGTCCTGAAGTTTTTGCACCAGAACCGTAAATACCGATTAAAGAATACAGATAAAGGTAAAAAACTATCAATCAAAAATGGTTAAAGTTGTAAAGAAGTTTTGCATATAATCAAAAATAGATTAAATTTCTAGTATAAGTTAGAGAGCTTATGAATTTTAAGGAACTAGGGGGAATGGAGTTATGATTGAAAGTTTTATACGAAATGGAAAAGGGAAAATAATTATCGATTTAAGCGATCGATTATCAAACGCTACTCGGGAATTTGAGCCAAATGCACATAAAATTATTTACAAAGATCATAAAGATTCAATTACAGTAACAGAAAAGTATTTAGGGCTTGATAAGTCTTATTGGCCAGATGAGGAAGGCTGGGCAGTAGAAGAAGTAACATTATCAACTCATTCCTACACCCATATTGATGCTCCTTATCATTATGGTTCTACATCTAATGGAAAACCTGCAAAAACAATTGAACAAATCCCCTTAAATTGGTGTTATGGAGATGGTGTTCTCATTAATATGACTTACAAGCAAGCTGGCGAAGGGATTAGTATTGATGATTTGCAACAAGAACTAAAAAGGATGAATTATTCAATCAAACCTTATGACATCATACTTATTTACACTGGAACTTCCAAGCATTTTCATCAGCCTGGTTATGAGTACTTGCATTCAGGACTAACTGCATCAGCAACAGAGTGGCTTATCGACCAAGGGGTAAAACTAATCGGGATAGATGCATGGGGTCTAGATCGTCCATTTAATGTAACAGCCAAAGAGGCAAAGGAAGGGAAGTCACAGTTTTGGGAAGCCCATTTAGTAGGCAGACGTAAAGAATATTGTCAAATTGAAAAGCTTTGTAACCTTGATAAAATTTCAAAACCATATGGTTTTACAGTATGTGCGTTTCCTATCAATATTGCTAATGCAAGTGCGGGGTGGAGCCGTGTAGTAGCTATTTTTGATGAAATTAATTAACCATTACTTGTAAGAAAATGCCCCATATCTATTGAAGTACACCTCCATTCCACTATTATCAAAATGGTTTTTGAAAATAAACATTGTTCGTTAATTAATTGTGAAGATAATTAGAGGTAATTTCAAAAAATTCATATTACAACGTTAAGAAGATTCTAGTATTAAAAATCCCAATCTCTCAGTGTTATAAATGAGAAGTTGGGATTTATTTACTCAGTAATCGCGCCCTTTAATGGAATAAATAAAATATGGTTCTGGTGCAAAAAATCTATCAAACTTGGACATACTGATACTATGACTCTAAAAAAGGGGTGTCATCGGTATGAAAACGAAAAATTTGTTCAAGTGGAAACATTATCAGTCTGAAATTATCCTTCTTACAGTGAGATGGTACCTACGGTACAATCTGAGTTTTCGTGATTTGGTGGAAATGATGGAAGAGCGTGGTGTACCCATCGCCCACACTACCATTATGCGTTGGGTACACTAGTATGGTCCTGAGTTAGACAAACAAATTCGTCGTCACCTCAAGCAAACAAATGACTCCTGGAGAGTTGATGAAACATATATAAAAGTTGGTTCTGTTGCAAAGTTTTCTAAATGAGATTACACTCAAAAATTATGGTTTTTGGTAAACATCTATTAAGATGATTGCTTTAATTATACGAAATTAATTGAATTATTACATTTTCTGTAAGTTACTTTGCACTTCACGTCACAATTGCTCCTTCTACCCCTATAAGCTTTTTCTTATAAACAATCTTGGAAATGGTGACACTCACTTCATAAAGAAGAAGCAAAGGAACAATAACCAAGATATCCGATATAGGATCAGGTGGCGTAATTAAGATCGATACGACAGCAAGAGAAAAATAGGACAGTTTCCTTGCCTTAGCCAATCTCATTGGATTAAGAATTCCTAATCTCGTTAAAAACATCACGACCAAGGGCATCTCAAATAGAAAGCCAAATGGCAGACTCAAGCTAATCATGAACCGGAAATATTTCTCTGCCGTAAACACGGTTTCAAACTGCCCTGCAGACAACTTCATTAAGAACCCTAACACGTTCGGAAACAGGACAAAATAACCAAAAGAGATTCCCATCATAAACAAAAGAAATAACCCCGGAATAAAACTTAAAGTCACCTTACGCTCTTCCTTGGTCAGCGCCGGCGTCACAAATCGCCATGTCTGATAGGCGGCTACAGGAATCGTAGCCGCTATGGCAAATACACCTGATAAGATCATATACACCCATAAAATATCACTTGGGCCCAAGATGGCCAACTTTCCGTCAAGATCCCTAACTAACCAATCATAAATATCCTTTACAAAAATAAAAGTGGCAATGAGGAAAACAATGAATGCAAGTAAGGTTTTAATGATTCGTTGACGAAGTTCCTCTAAATGTTCAATAAGATGTAAATCTTTTTTTTCCATAATGCATACCTCCTGCTTATATATAAAAGAAATAGACGAGTTACCTCGTCCACATATGATTATGAAACTTCTGGTTTCTCCTGCTTCTTTTCAACAGCCGTTAATTCAGGCTTTTTTTCTTCCTTTTTCTCTTCCTCTTTATCTTCATCAGATACTAACCCCTTGGCTGCACTCTTGAATTCAGTTAACGTGCGTCCAAAAGCCCGGCCTACTTCCGGTAGCTTGGAAGGTCCAAAAATAATCAACGCAATCACAAGTATTAAAATCAAACCAGGAATCCCTATGTTTTGTAACATTCTAATTGACCTCCTATTTATATAACATTTTTCAAACTGTTATTTATCGATTTGCACAATGTACTCCTGCATCCAACTATTGGTTCTAAAATTCCGGCCTTTGATGACAACTTCATCCTCAAATACATGTACTTGCAAGCCTTGATTAAAAGCGCCGCCTTCTGGGTGTATCATTTCTCCGGGTTCCGGATTCGTCGGCATCCATCCGGTTTGAATGGCACCGGCGTTAACGACTGTAATGCCTTTCTTATGACCGCCCGGTACTTTAACATTTACCGCCCAATCTGGCAATTCCAAAGACCAGTGTGAATGGCCCGTAAACACGAATACATTCGGGTAATACCCGATAATATCCATAAACTCTGCTTGCCGCAGATAGTCTCCCAAATACGTTTTGTACGAGCCCGAGACGGTGTCGCGAAGGACATGGTGGGTCGCGATAAAAACCGGTTTGGCCTCTTTCGAATACTTTTCCAATCGATCGCGCAACCAATTCAATTGATCATCGCTAAAATATACTTGGTCTGTGCTGAAATTTGCATGGTTTTCGTTACCCAACACTAAAAATGGAATACCTCGAACTTTGCGCTCATAGTATGGCTTGTCCACTCCAGCAAAATCATAAAAA
Organism: Bacillus sp. GB_SG_008; assembly: GCF_052038115.1. Lineage (NCBI taxonomy): Bacteria > Bacillati > Bacillota > Bacilli > Caryophanales > Bacillaceae > Bacillus > Bacillus sp. GB_SG_008. The sequence goes on from NZ_JBPZSK010000006.1 coordinate 237,806, forward strand.
CGCTGAAACCTGACCTCTACGCTATCCTGTCTTCTGTACAAATCATGATTTCCCATGGCAGGAATGATATTGAAAGGAACTGCATTGTTATGTATTATATTGCGTACCGCGTCAAATTCTTTGGGATCGCCGTAGTTTGTAATATCACCGTTAATAACCAGCGCTTTGGAATAAGGGTTGATGATATTCATTTGCTTCAATGCGGTATCAAAATCCACGGTATCCCCTTGAGTATCGCTAATGACGTTGAAAGTCATGATGGATTTTCTCGTGATGGAAATGTCCACTTTCAATTCCGAAATAACAGTTTCCCGACCATTGGCATCCGCTACAACAAGGTCTTTAATCGTGATGCTGCCAGTTTTACCTACTTTACCTTTCGCTTGTACGTTTAGTTTCGCAAGATTGACCGTCTTTCGTTGTTTTAAAGGATTTCCAGTTGTGAAGTTGACTACGATTTTATTTTTGGAGACTTCCGTCATCTGTGCTTGCAATCCCTCTTGCATTCCTGTCACATCGGTAACCTTGAGAATGGATGTATCAAAATGAATGTTCATGCTTTTCGGTACAAAATCGCTGTATACTTCATTCAATCGAATCATGACAGGAGTATGGGTACCCTCCTCAATAAATCCAGCATGCTGAACATCGGCTTGGACTAAGTCGATGAAAGAAATATCCGCAGGAATGTTCACTTCAATTTGACTTAAGCTGACAAACGCATTGCTTGCCGCTGCGTTCTTCTCCCCGGTAACAGTTACTTTTACTTTATGTTCCCCTGCTTCAAGTTCAGGGCTTTCATAATAAACACCTGTTTGTCTACTAGGTGCATACAAGTCTGCTTTTTGTTCCGGTCCCCCGTCAATAGAGATAGCGGCAATCCCGTCTCCGGCATCTAATTCTCCCAGTAGACGGAATTGATCTCCTATAAATTCAAATTCAAAGTAGACGCCTGTCTTATTGTTAACAGAGTGCGAGGACCAATGTTCCCATCCTGTACCTTGGAAGTTAACTTTGAACAAGCCTGTCCCTTGTTCAAGATTCGTTATCGTGATGACATTACTATTGGCTGCAGCAAGGGCTGTTTGCCCTCCATTCAATTGAAGACCACTAAACGGAACAAGCGAGATGCCGAGCGCAAGTCCAGCTGTTTTCGTTGTCCCCTGTAAAAAATCTCGTCGACTCATTTCTTTTTCAAAAACAACACTATTTTTAATTTTTTTCTGTGATTGGTCGTTTTTCATAATGTTGATCCTCTTTTCATCACAAATTATTAACCATTTCAACTGCAGGAAGATACATCAGATTCATTTCGACGATGTTCAGAAACTACTTTTTAAGTTAAAACTTGATAGTTATAACAATTATTTATCCTCCTAATTTAATGAGACTTTATTAGTACGTGCCTAATTGTAAATGGGAAATGTTACTAAAATATAAATCATAAGTAAATTCCACATTAAAAAAAAGTAAATAAAACAAAAAAAACAACATTTTATATTGTTTAAGTTGGAATTGAGAAGAAATTTGATTGAGGGGATTTTTAAGTTTTTTATGATAAACAGTTTTATAAGAATTTGATGGAGATATATAGCGATCAGATTATCTTCTATTCTTGTATTCCTATACAAAACTAGTCATAGTTTCGCGTAGTTACCACCCCTTTTACAAAACTCCGATAAAATGGGTTCTAGAGATTTTCCGAGCTCTTTAAGGGAATATTCGATTTTTCGTAGGTAAACCCTTATTAGGTTAAATGGCCCCTTAGTGGAGTAACTTTATTGCTATTCAACATTTCCTTAATCCGCCTTTCAGTTCAGATCTTCTTTTCACTTTTCACTATAAAAATACCCCTTTAGATAAACAGATCCAAAGGGGCAAAACATCGCGTCTTTTTTATAAACACCGTGACTTTATTTAAAAGCGACAACTGGAAATGCGCCCTTTAACTGAGCAACTGTGATATCACTCAATTAAACGTTTATTTTTTAGCCACCATAACAAATTATTATTGCTTATGAAGTTTAATTTTCTAATCACCAACAAAGAAAATATTTTGAAATAAACAGACAAAAAACTCGGGACCTTGAATTGGGCAGTCTTCTTCAATTTCTAAATATGTTTTAAACATTTCGGTTGTTTTCATTTTCCATCTCGCCACTTCTTTACCTTGATGATAGAATCTTACCCAATCCATTACTTTTTTTCATTGTAAATTCATTTGATTGACTTGTAATGAAGAATTCAGGTGCAATTTTTAGCCAAGTTTTATAGGTAATTTGGAATACCTCATCGGTTTTACAGTTGAAAACTTGATAATATGGATGCCCACCCCACTTTGTTGTCTTTTTGCACTGATAAACTATATCTCTATCGTTGGAATAAACATCAATTTGAACAAGCCAATCAATATTCCATATATAGGATACAATTCTTGTTAAGGTACTTTTGTAATTTCTTTTAAAACTACATACAACATTCCCATGTTGGTCGAGTACATCAACCAATTTAGTGGAATGTTTGATTTTGGGAGGTGAATAGGTGTACTTCTGCATTTGAATATCCCTTCATTAATTCCTTTGCTAGTATTTTCATATACTTATACAGAATTTTTTTATAGAATAGTTTCAATATAAAACCAATTTTGGATTGATATCGTTACTCCACAATCTGGCCCCGATACATAAAAAGAGCGCAATCCTGCTCTGGAAATGCGCCCTTTAATTGTTCACTTTTGAAACTGTACATAATAGGTTTTTTCTAACTATCTAAATGAATAAGGAGCCTCTTTAAGATGACATGGTAATCAATGTTTAATTCATGTCACCTGCTTTAATCCATTTTAGGTTTCTAACCATAGCATCTTTAGACCAATCAACGGGCATTTCTTGATCTGAAATAACACAATCAATTGATGAGAATGACCCTATATGAAAAAGAGCCTTCTGATTAATCTTGGAAGAATCAGTTACAACATAAACACTTCTTGATCTTTTCATCATAATAGTAGATGCAGTTGCTTCATCTATATTGAAATCACATATTCCATCTTTGCTAATTCCTCCACATGAAATAAACGCTTTATCAAAATAAAAGTGTTCTAATAACAGATTGGTTAATGGTCCACTGATTGAACGTTGCAGTGGATTAGTTATCCCTCCAAGTACGATTACTTTGCCATCAAATAGTTGGCTTTCTAATCGATTATTTAAGATTTCGGCTGCTGCTAATGAGTTGGTCACAATCGTGATATTTTTTACATTTTCAATGGAACTCGCAATATGTAAGGTTGTTGATCCTACATCTAGAGCAACTGTTTCTCCATCCATAATAAAAGTTGCCGCAACTTCCCCTATCATTTTTTTTTGATTATGAGAGATGCCGATTTTTTTATTAAAATGAGGTTCTTTAATCAAACAAAAATATCGAATAGCCCCACCGTGAATTCTACGTAATTTCTTTTTCTCTTCAAGCGCGCTTAAATCTTTTCGAATCGTTTCTGGTGTTACGTTTAATTTTATTGCTAAATCTACTACATTAACTTTATTTTTTATCTCAAGTTCTTTAATTATTACTCTATACCTTTCTGTCATTAAATGTTTATTCATACAATACTTTCAATGCCTCCATCATTTGGATTTGTTTTGTTTTAATCAATTATAAGAACTGAATATAAAAAAAAGCCTAAGAAAATGTTAAGTTTTGTAAATTTATCAAAAATGGAGAAGAAAACAAAACCTAAAAGCATCTTTTTCATCTATCTTTTCTTCTATAAATAATCTGAATGTTTTTCTTATTAAGGCTATTTTGTTGTTTTCTTTGGCTATTTTGTTTTGTTTTTTTTACTTATATTTCTAGCATAATTAATATTCTATCAATATTTTTATTCTACGATGGAAATGTAGATTACGGGGATAATGGCGGCAGTTCTTAAATAATGATTGCTTGTACTTGAAACTGTATAAACCTTTTTTCCCTATTTTCTCTCTTTTCGATTGCTAGGCTCTAAAAAATTTTTAAAAATTTGGAGGTAATTTTCATGAGTAATCAGGATCAAAGCAAAGGGTTAGACAGAAGGAGTTTTATAAAAATAGGAGGAGTGAGTACGCTTGCGTTAACAGTTGCTTCTACTGGTTTGCCGGTTGATTTGTTGACTAATAAAGCACATGCTGAACAATCAGAAAATGCTAAGCTTCAATTTAACTCAGATGGCAAGTTTAAAGTTGTACAATTTAACGATACTCAAGATGATGAACGAATTGATCGCAGAACAATTGAACTTATGGAGAAAGTTCTTGACTCAGAGAAGCCGGATTTTGTTGTTCTTAACGGTGACAATATTGAATCAGGCATTGATACGGAATTAGAGATGAAACAAGCCCTAAATAATGTAACTCAGCCAATGGAAAAAAGAGGAATTAAATGGGCGGTTACATTTGGAAATCATGATGAAGATTGTTCAGCCAAGACCGGAATGTATGAGAATGACATGCTGAAGTTCTATAGTAATTACAAATATAATATGAATGAACCTGGAGAAAAGGGCCTTTCTGGAACAGGAAACATGAACCTCTTAATAAGAAATTCAAAAGGCGATAAAGCCGTATTCAACCTCTGGCTTCTTGATAGCGGAAGATATGCACCAGCACAAATAGCCGGGCAAGATTTTAAAGGATACCCAACTTGGGACTGGCTCCGTTTCAATCAGGTGAATTGGTACTATGAGCAATCTAAAAAACTTGAGAAGCAATACGGTTATAAAGTTCCTTCACTCGTATTCATTCATATCCCTTTATGGGAGCATCGTTTTATGTGGCATGGAGGCGTAGACGTAAGAACACAAGCAAGCCATGAGCTTGCAATGGCAAGGCATAAAATAGTAGGAGAAAGAAATGAAGATGAATGCCCAGGACCGGTTAACAGCGGCTTGTTTTCAGCCATGTTAGATAGAGGAGACGTTAAAGGAGTTTTCTGCGGACATGATCATATAAACACCTATTGTGGCAACTATTATGGAATTTTGCTTGGGTATGCTGGTAACACAGGTTTTGGAACGTACGGTCTTGGTGGTGCTGATAACAACAGACTACGTGGAGCAAGAGTATTCAATTTAGATGAAAATAAAGAAGGTGTTCTTGTTGAAACCCATATGGTTTTCGCTAAGGACTATGGAATTGATTTAACAAACAACGATCAAAGTATGGATCCTTTACCATTAAATGACAGAGTGAAGGAAGAAGCGGTGAAAGGATAAATGTAGTTCATCTTATTCGTCTCAATCGTTTAAAAATATTTTTAATGGAGGCAACAGCATGTTACAAAACATAGGAGTACCAGGTCTAATATTAATTTTAATTATTGCACTCATCATATTTGGGCCATCTAAGTTACCTGAAATTGGGCGTGCATTTGGTAATACGTTAAAAGAATTTAAAAATTCGACGAAGGATTTAGTATCTTCGGACTCTAAAAAGGAAGATGAAAAAATTTAAATTTTGGATTGAGAAAAGGGATATATTTCTTATCTCTCTTCTTTTTTATTATTGAGGTGAAAAACATGAAGGATAAGGAAGTTGAATTAACGGTACATCTAGAAGAATTGAGAAAAAGGCTTATCTATACCCTTGGAAGCTTTTTAGTTTTTTTGCTTTATCGTTTGCTTTTGTAGAACAAATTTATAAATGGCTAGTTAAAGACTTAGAAAGTATGCTCGCCTTACTCGGACCAGGAGATATTTTATGGATTTATTTCAAAATATCGGCCGTCTGTTCACTTGCTCTTACTATACCATTAGCTGCATATCATGTTTGGCGTTTTGTTTTGCCTGCCCTTCAAGAGCATGAAAGAAAAGCAACCTTTATGCTAATTCCCGCACTATTTTTGCTATTTATTCTGGGAATTTCCTTTGGCTATTTTCTTGTTTTTCCTATTGTTCTATCCTTTCTGGAAAAATTAGCAGGAGAAGGATTTCAGCAATTTTATACTTCGGAAAAGTACTTTAGTTTTCTAATTAGTTTGACCGTTCCTTTTGGAATATTGTTTGAACTGCCTGTTGTCATTCTATTTTTAACAGCTATAGGAATAATAAATCCTCAGATGTTAAAGAAATCCAGAAAAATTGCTTATTTTGTGATTCTCATAACGTCTGTACTAATTACTCCTCCAGATTTTATATCAGACATACTCGTATTAGTTCCGCTGATATTAATCTATGAAATTAGCATTACTTTATCCGCCTTTATCTATCGTAAGAAATTGCAGAAGACGGAAATTTTTTCTTCATGAACAGAGAAAATCTATTTATAAACCATATTTGATAAGAAGGATGAGATAAAAATGAACGTATCACCAATGAATCGAAAAGATTTTTTAAAAATGTCAGGTGGCGTAGCTGGCTTATTCTTCCTAAGTCAATTTCCGATAAAAGTCGACGCGTCTTCTTGGGAAAATGAAGATTTCTCATTTGCAGTGATTGCGGATACTCATATTGAACCTTACTCACCACACAGAAGTGAGTATATTAAAAAGATTTTTTCTAGCTTTCAATCCAAAGATATTCCTTCCTTCGTGCTTCATTTAGGCGATTTAATAGAGGCTGGTCTCCCAGAAGAATATCAAGAATTTCATCGTTTAATTCCTGAAAATTATCGAAATCGATTATATGCCATTAAGGGAAATCATGAAGTAAGATGGGACGAATGGGCTGGAGAACTTTTTCATGACGTGGTCGGTAAATCACAATATTCCTTTGATTTCGGTGAAATTCATTTTATTGCTTTAGATCCTACCCAGCTTCTTCAGGAACCAGGATTTTTTACGAAAGACCAGCTAAATTGGCTTGAAAAAGACCTACAGTCTATCGGACGAAAAACCCCAGTCGTACTGTACTTGCATTATCCAATTGGAGATAACAATTATTTTATATCCAATGAAGAAGCTCTTTTTGAAATGATTGAGTCCTATAACGTTCGGTTGATTTTAAGCGGCCATGTTCACAAAGAACAAATGTGGATGCAAAATGGCTGTCATATTTTCAGTCTTCCTGCTGCAAAGGATGCACCTGTGTTTTTCTGGATAGAAAAAAAGACCATTGATAAACAGCCTTTATTATCAGTTCACCATGCAGGTATTAATGAAGAGGGTATTCAAAGTCGAACGGTTCTGACCGAGATTCCTCTTACAGGAGCAAGACCTGCAGAACATGAAAAGCCAAAGGCTATATTATTTCAACAAAAGTATAAATCTTCAGAAGGTGAATTAAAGGTTATATTGGATCCTCGTACAAAAGCAAAAGAGGTTCTTTATCAATTCTGGCCTGACCATAAATATGCCGGAAAGGATGATGGTAACTGGGAAATCCTAAATCAAGTAAGCAATTCCTCACTTCGCTTTGAAAAAATCATAGACTTGCATTCAATGCCTATAGGAAAATACCGATTACAGATCAGAGTTAAAAATGAACGGGCCGAATGGTGGGATTCTTCGAAGACTATACAAATAGAAGATCCTCACGGTACATCGAGATTAGAATGGCAAGAAGATCTGCTAGCACCAATCCAAGCTGATTTAACAAGTATATCTTCTTCAAATCTAGTTATTGCAACAACAACAGCCGGAAGCGTTACAGCTATCTATCAGAATAATGGGAAAGAAAAATGGTCGAGAGAACTAAAGGAACCGATTTATTCACAGCCAGCATTAAATAATGAGGAAACCGATATCTACGTTGGTACATCAGATCGCATGGTTTATTGTATTCGTACCAGTAATGGTGAAACAGTATGGAAAAGTAAAACGCCAAGTCCCGTTCTAGGCAACATTTATTATGATAATGGGGAACTAATCATTCCATCGGGGCATCATATCGTTTTAATGGATGCACAAACTGGAAAAATAAAATGGTCAACAGAAGTTAGCGGTTTTACTGCTGGGATGCCAACCGCTGATGATAAAGCCATTTATTTGGGAGCAGGAGACGGCAAGGCCTATGCATTGGATAGAATCAATGGACAAGTAATATGGGAATCTACCATTCTGATAAGAGAAACACCATATAAAACGTTAATATATAGTCCATGGGCAACAAAAGCAACAATCGTTCCATCCAAGGAAGGGACAAAAGATCTTGTTTATGTTTCGAATGTTTCGAACACATATGCTCTTAATCGTCATACTGGAAATATCGAGTGGAAATTTAAGGGTGGTTTTCTCTATTCCGCGCCACTCATCTTAATAGAAAACACTACGGCTGTTTTAGCAGATGAATGGGGAAAAGTTAGTGCTATTGATCCTTATTCGGGTAAACTGCTTTGGCAAACAACAACAAAACAACGCGTATTTAATGCTTCACCAGTTAAAGCTGAAGGAGAAAAAGTCTATATTTCTGGTGTAAATGGCTTACTTACGGGGCTAGATTTGAAGAATGGAAGTATCATTGATGAGTATCATTTTTCTACGGACTATGTTTACTCTACACCAATTGTTCAAAACGGACAAATCATCCAAGCTGGACAAGATGGGATTGTGCAAGCAATAAGGATATAAGTTACGTAATTTCCTTAATTAATTGGTAAAGATGGATAAAAGAAGCAGTAGGCTGTTCTGTTATTTATGTAAATTGATAAAAAAGTCAATAAAAATTGATAAAAAACCTCACAATCTTTTGAAATTATCTGAAACAATATGTGGATAGCTTATTTGGTTTTGGTGCAAAAAAAGAATAAAAGAGAATAAAGCGTAGATATTCCTAACGGAATCGTATCTTATGCCGCAAGTCCAAACAATTGATGGATGAATTCTTTCTGATTTTGGACAGACTGGTTTGATATTATCCCCTCCAAGTAAAAGTGTAACATCCATGTGTATTCATGGTCTTTTTACACTGTCTACCTTAAGGGGATAATATCAATATGGGGTAGCACCACATGCCCATCAAGCTAAGGATTTAGGACTACCCCAAAACGATAATTCTGTACAAATTGACACTGTATCTAAACTGATCGTTTTTGTTACTGTAAAATCATTGGTTTTTCCTAAGAATTAAGTCGGGCTAACCACTAAAACACTGTGTTCTCAATAGATACTTTGCCCCTGGTTACAGGAACGCTGGAACTAGGCCTAATTCAACGGTGAGGGCGTTTCTAATTTTCAAATATACAACGTAACAAAAATGAACGTTTATGTTACAAATATCACCGAAAAACAACGTTTGGTAAAAAATGTATTACTATGACCTAATTTTACACGTATCTCGGCTGTATCCCTACCTTACCCTCAAAGTGAAATTGTACCATTAAAAATGAAAAGTAAACAAAAAAAGACCAATGCACCCATTGGTCTTCCCTTACTTCCCTATTCACAAACAAGAATTTGCCGAGAAAAGTTTCCTTTTCTTGTTACGCAGCGGTCTGTAATTTCAAATCCAATTTCTTCGATCATGTGATCCATTGTTTCGCTTGTTACAACTACTACTTTTTTTGCAATACGGCGCGCATGTTTTAAAATCGAGAATTGATCTTCTGGTGTTGCGCACGTAAATAGATTGTACGGCATATCGATAATTGCTACATCGTAGTTTGTCTGAATGTCTTCGATAGGTCCTACCGTTACGTCTCCTTCAAAACCAAAATGCGCGATGTTTTCTCTTGATCCGATTACGACAAGCGGGTTAATATCACGGCCAACGATGTCAATGCCCATAGAGAGTGCTTCTACCACTACCGTTCCAATACCACAGCATGGATCGATCGCTTTGACTCCATCAGGATTTGGCACAGCGATATTCGCAACAGCTCTCGCTACACGTGTGCTTAGTGACGTAGAATAGCTGCGTGGTTTTTTCACGTGATGGAACCAAACAGCCTCGCTTTCCATATATGTTCCGAAGTACCAACGTCCGCCAATGATTACAATGCCAAATACACGCTCTGGATGATGCACATCGGCTTCACCTTCAATATGCATGCCGATATCTCGCTCAATAAGGCGGCGTTCTCCGTATTCTATTTTTTTCGATTTATCAAGATCATTAATTTTAACGAAGATGACTTTGAACGTGGATCCAGACAAATCAATCTGTTCGACCTGCTTCAAAATATCTGGCAGTTCATCTCCTTCATACATTACGTCAATCCGTTCTTTAATAAACGGGCTTCGGCTCGGATCAATTTTGATTGTGCTTTTCAATATATTAGAGTGCGATTCCGTTCCAAAAAGTGAGCGCATCTCCATATAACATAAAGAACGTTCCTCTTCGCGAAATGCATACGTATATATATACGCCGGTGTTTGGCTATGATTATCCAATCTATTCCCATCCTTTATCGTATCAAATTGTTCTTTCTCTCAAGTGATATCCGTATCATTGTGCAACGTAACGTTGCAAGCGGTAAAAAAGGACTAATAAGCCGAGGCAAAGTTGTCTCATTTTATTAGTCCTTTTTATGAGCTTTTACTTATTTAAAGAACACTTTGTCTACATTATATTTTGACTTTTGTTTATTAGCGATATATGTTTCATAAATTTCTCTTTCCATCGCGTTTTCTACAAGACAAACATCAATTTTGATTACTTCATCTCTATGGTCTTTGATTACTGATACAGTATCTTCAAAATATTTTTTTATTCTTGGTCTTAACTTTCTTGCCTTACCAACAAACATTAGTTCATTCTTGTTGTTATAAAACATAAAGATTCCACCTTTATCTCTAGGAATTAGGTGAAAATCAGTAAACTGTAGCTTTGCAATAAAGTTTGATTAAAAAATGTGTTTTAATCCTTATTTAAAAGCAAATATAAAAACTTCATTTTGAAAAAAGATTGATCAAAATGGAGTTTCTCTTTTTAACTAAGTATGAAATTTTTATAAAAAAGTTTGATTATTTTAATACTCCTTATTCCACTAACGCACCTGTTTACGGAAATGGAATACTTTGTTTTAAATTATCGAACTTTATTTTAAAACCACATTTAGGGCTATCCAATTTTAGTTAGAGTATAGCTTTAATAGTTCTTGTATTGGTAAACTATTTGTATTGTTCATCCCAACAAAATATTCTAATTGCCATTTCTGTGTTTCGATAGCTTGTTTGCTAGTGGGATTTTCCCAACTAGGGTAAACTCTAATTGCCATTTTTCCTTTTGTAGTGGCTGTTTTAAGGATACTTTGTTTTACAAGTACTTCTTTTGGAAAAACGAATTGTCCAAAATTATTATTTCTAGTAAAAGTATTGATAACCAATAAATCAGTAGCTTTTTCATATGAAAAGGCTTGGTTTTTATTATCCCCATCTTTTTCCCAAAAAGCAACAAACTGTCCTATTGTTAAGTGATAATAAAGTTATTTAATTTTCTTATAAAAATATAAGAGCCTTGCTACATTTTATTGTAGTAATGCTCTTTAAAGTTGTTTAATTTTTATCCATTTAAATATGTTTGCACTCAAAACTTAATAATAAAATTGTTTAATTCTTGTTAAACTAACTGCAAAGTTGTTTTTTTAGCTCATTTATTTATTGAATTCATTAACTGGAAGAAGTATTCAGGTTTGTAAGTCTTATTTAGGTTATACCACGAATGTAATGTATCTGGTAAAAATACATCTATTTTTTTCAATACTTCCATCGCAAATTCTAGAGGAGCTACTCCTGATGCAGTAACCAAATTCTCACTAGCTACCACAGGTCCCATCTCATAAAATTTTTCTCCTTTATAATTAGGGCAGACCATTTTAATATACTCTAAGTTATTGCTTGTATGCTTTCTAGAATCTAAGTATCCATTATTCGCTAGCCCGACAGTTGCACCACAAATTGCAGCAACTATAGTACCAAGCTTTAAAGCTTCATCAATTTTTTTTAAGATAGGTTGATGAATATCTTCTCCCCAAGTATTCCCTCCAGGTAACACTACAAGATCTTTACTCTCAAAGGTACATTCATCAAGAGAAATATCTGGTTTTATACTCAGTCCACCCATCGTAGTGATAATTTCTTTATTCGCTCCTACTGTAATCACTTTTAAAGATGCTAAATCCTTTTTGAAATATCTTCCTGAGTTTAGTTCAGCAATTAAATATCCATATTCCCAGTCTGACATTGTATTAAATACATAAAGATAAACTCTTTTTATTTTCATCCACTAACACTCCAATCACAATTTTCATAGTTTATTATTTTTCGCATCAAAAGCTACTACATTAAAACAAAGAACATACGTTCCTGTAAATGAAATTATATACCACAATTAACCAATAGTCTATTTCTTATTGAGCTATCTGTCTGTTAGTCCAATAAGTATTAAACAACTTTATTATTTATTAAAGGGCTTTATTATAAATTAAATAACTTTATTATCACTTAACAAAACCGTCCATTAGGACGTGAACGTAATTATATCCTGTTTGTAATAGGAATTAACACAGGGTTACGTATTAGTGATATCTTGAAACTGAAAGTTGGTGACTTGAAAGGTAGTCACATCTTAATGCATGAAATGAAAACAGGTAAGCAGAAACGTATTCAAATTACTGCAAGAGTTGAAGTGGTTCATTGAAGAGAGAGAAGATCATGAGTACTTAATTAAAAGCAGACAAGGTAGTAACAAACCGATTGGTCGTAGTATGGCATACAAAATACTTAGAAGTACAGCAGCAGAGTTTGGTTTAGATGAGATAGGAACACATACATTACGTAAGACGTTTGGATATCACATGTACATGCAGACAAAGAACAGAGCGTTGCTTATGGGGATATTTAATCATTCATCAGAAAGAGTAACACTTTGATATATAGGGGTAAACCAAGATGCAATGGATAGAGCGATGACTAAGTTTAAGATTTAGTAATTCGCTTTTTATTTATGTAGATGGGCAGGTACAACATAAAAAGTATCGAATAAATACATTCAATAGTATTGTTTGCTTTGGATATGAATATTAGTTAAAGGTACGTTAATTATATTCCAGTCAGTAACCAAAAAAGGCGATTAAATAACAGAGGGAGCAACTTACATGGAAAATATATTAAAAGTATCATCAAAATCAAATCCCAATTCAGTTGCAGGCGCAATTGCAGGCGTATTAAGAGAAAGCGGTAATGCAGAAATTCAAGTGATTGGAGCTGGCGCTATAAATCAAGCAATTAAAGCCATTGCTATTGCAAGAGGATTCGTAGCTCCTAGTGGTATTGACTTGGTTCTTATTCCAGCGTTTCAAGAGATTTCAATCAATAATCAAGAAAGAACAGCAATCAAATTAATTGTAGGTCCTAGAAAATCTAGGTCTAAGAAGAGACCAACAATATAAGAATATTTGAAAAGACCGATAGAAGCCGGTCTTTTTCTTTTTTACTTATAGTTAACCATTTTTATTGTGTTGTGTAACTCAAAAAACGGTTCTGTTGCAAAGATTTTCAAACGTCGTTAAACTTTAGAAAAAAGGGTTCTGGTGCAAAAATAAAATAAAAGAGAATAAAGCGTATATATTCCTAACGGAATCGTATCTTATGCTGCAAGTCCAAACAATTGATGGATGAATTCTTTCTGATTTTGGATAGACTGGTCCCGTAAATCAATCTGTTCTTTTTTAATCATATGCATGGCTTCTACTCCAGAAAGAATAGATGTAGCTGTGTCAAAACATTTGAACCCTAGCATAGAACGGATTCGCTTCTTTATAAAGCGATGATCTTGTTCTACTATGTTATTCAAGTACTTTTGTTGTCTAAGTTGCATACCATCAGGTATGCTTTTTTCTTTTTTCAACTGTTCAATTGCTATAGGATAAGCCGGGTTCTTATCGACTGTTATAACACGTGGCTTTGAAACATGAAAAGACCGCAAAGCTTTCTTGAAAAAGCGCTTTGCAGCCTTCTGGTCTCTTGTTTTGTTTAGGAAAAAATCAATTGTGTTTCCTTTCGAATCAACAGCACGATACAGATACATCCATTGACCTTTAACTTTGATATATGTTTCATCGACTCTCCAAGAGTCATTTGTTTGTTTGTTTGAGGTGACGACGGATTCGTTTGTCCAATTCAGGACCATACTGATGAACCCAACGCATAATCGTTGTATGAGAAATGGATAAACCTTGTTCTTCTAGCATTTCCACCAGATCACGAAAACTGAGGTTGTACCGTAGGTACCATCTTACCGTTAACAAAATAATATCAGGCTGATAATGCTTCCATTTGAATACATTTTCCTTTTCCATACCAATCACGCACCCTTTCTAAAGTAATAGTAACAGTATGTCCAAGATTTATAGATTCATTGCAATTGTCCTTAAGTTTTTGCACCAGAACCGATTAAAGTCCTTACGGACTGCTAAACGAATTATTGCGGGGATAGAGGCTATGCACATGATCAAAAAAGGACAGACTCTCCAAAGGGAGAAGTCTTTCCAAAATCAAAAAGAATTCATTCATAAATTGTTTGGATTAGTTTCATAAGCTAGCAATTTAAAGGAAATTGACACTCTATATTTCTATCGAGTATTTTTTGCACCAGAACCAAAAAGCAAAGGATTAACCTTTGCCCGATTTGGAATGTTTTGTTTTATATTCTTCTAAACAATTCTCGCAAACTGGATAACCTTCTATTTTAAAATCAGCAAGGCATTCATCACACCACATCCATGCATCCCCACCAATTACTTCTCCTTCGTTATCAATTAATAAACCTTCCTTAGACTTAAATTCCCGTTTCTCTTTCTCTGTTCTGTTTAACCGATTATTTTCATTCATCTGAACACCTCCAGTTTTGTTTCTTTAGCTAGACGTGAAGGATGTCGCGGTTGTTTCTTTATTCCTGTTTTCCCAAGACAATATATTGGTTTTTTATATTCATTCATTACTAAAGACATTAATTCGTTAAGCCTATCAGACTTGTGGGTAGTGGCCTCATCTCCCCAGGCTGCAATAACCATATCGCAATTATTTAAGGCTTTTTTTATATATTCATCATTCTTGGGACCAATAGCTTCTTCTTCCTTCATTCCCTTGACTACATTCCAATTTGTTGATATCCAAGCGAATAAATTAACAATTTCTAAAGATGTATAATGAAAGCTTTTCGCAAAGCCTATACATCTTTGTGTCGTTTGGTCATTCTCAAAAGCATTAGCAGTACTAAGATTCAGCATTATAAACAACACTCTCCGCTGTTGCTCTTGCTTGACTTCTTTAGTCCAATCCCTGATTAGAGAATATCGATAGTTCCCCTCTATTACAGCCACCTGTTTCATTATCATCCCTCCCATTTTATGACTTTATTAAATAGCAAAAAAAGGATTTATACAAATGTGTTTTTAAACGCTTCAGACTCGCTTCTTGGCCCAGTACCAGCGTTGCTGTAACCAGGGGCGAAACAAGATATAAATGTAGACTGTTATTTGGTTTGTTTTGATCTGTTAATCATTACGATACGTGAAATTATTATATTGATAATAAAAAAGCTCCCTGTATGGCGGAGCCTTTAATTTCTCTATTTAACTTGGTATTGTTGCAACTCTTTAACCAGGTACTCTGCACCTTCTGGACTTATTGTAATCTTTCCATTTTCTAATGACATATTACGTTCTGAAACCTCACCAGTTATCACACAAGCCCCACCCGCTTGATACGAGAGATGTAGTAAGCCTTTTGATTCTGGTGCAAAAATAAAATAAAAGAGAATAAAGCGCATATATTCCTAACGGAATCGTATCTTATGCTGCAAGTCCAAACAATTGATGGATGAATTCTTTCTGATTTTGGACAGACTGGTCCCGTAAATCAATCTGTTCTTTTTTAATCATATGCATGGCTTCTACTCCAGAAAGAATGGATGTAGCTGTGTCAAAACATTTGAACCCTAGCATAGAACGGATTCGCTTCTTTATAAAGCGATGATCTTGTTCTACTATGTTATTCAAGTACTTTTGTTGTCTAAGTTGCATACCATCAGGTATGCTTTTTTCTTTTTTCAACTGTTCAATTGCTATAGGATAAGCCGGGTTCTTATCGACTGTTATAACACGTGGCTTTGAAACATGAAAAGACCGCAAAGCTTTCTTGAAAAAGCGCTTTGCGGTCTTCTGGTCTCTTGTTTTGTTTAGGAAAAAATCAATTGTGTTTCCTTTCGAATCAACAGCACGATACAGATACATCCATTGACCTTTTACTTTGATATATGTTTCATCGACTCTCCAAGAGTCATTTATTTGTTTGAGGTGACGACGGATTCGTTTGTCCAATTCAGGACCATACTGATGAACCCAACGCATAATCGCTGTATGAGAAATGGATAAACCCCGTTCTTCTCGCATTTCCACCAAATCACGAAAACTGAGGTTGTACCGTAGGTACCATCTTACCGTTAACAAAATAATATCAGGCTGATAATGCTTCCATTTGAATACATTTTCCTTTTCCATACCAATCCCGCACCCTTTCTAAAGTAATAGTAACAGTATGTCCAAGATTTATAGATTGATTGCAATTGTCCTTAAGTTTTTGCACCAGAACCTTCTAGAACATGAGAAGACATATGTCGTTATAATTCTTCAGCAATCGGTTGAAGTTCATCAAGAATCGAAAGATTCATAAAGAAACGCCATCCTTTCTTATAATTCTACAGAAAGGATAACGCCTTTTTTGCTTTATGGGTAGTGTAAAACTTTAGCTTGATAGCGATGGGGCGGGACCCCTAAATGAATGATTAAGGATTACAAAGAGCTGCAACAGTTGCCGAGTAACTCACATCTGGTCTGGATGGTTCTAAATTCCAAGGGTTTTTTGTCTTAGCGAAATTATAGTGGCATTCATACTGATCTTTCATTCCGCCTGTGTTATACCAGTTTGAACTACTGCTATGTACAGCATACAATTTATTCCAAGAATCGATCATTCTTACAGCAGCCTCACCTGGATCAGGAGCATTGACGGTATAAGATGTATGCGTCAAGCTTAAAGATTTTACCCCATCGCGAGTAATCCAAGCAAAACTAGAGAAGTAAGTTGAATAATATGTGGCCAATGCAACGACTTCAACGTTAGTCGGTTGAGCAAGAGTGTCAGCTTGTACATTTAATACTAGGGTATTGCCATTTTTCACTTCTGCATCAATAAGGTCTGTTTTGTTCTCAGTTGCTTTTACCGATACAATTCCAAGTGACTTACCTTCTTTGTTGTAAATATTGGCTGAACCATTCGTATCACCTTTGCTGTCTTTCCCAAGAACTAGATACTCCCCATCTCTAAATTCAAATGGAATCTCAACGGTAGTATCGGTAGAAGATGGGTCAACCGTAATCGTTCGTTTTACACGATCCTGAGACTGATTAGTTTTAGATTCAAAAGGATTAGAATCCGCTCCTAGATACAATACTGGTGAAGATTGAGACCTAGGGACTCCAACTCCTATTTTGTTTCCACCTTCAGTCGTAATTTCTGCTGTACTTGCTAATGCTGTTTGGTTAAAACCTAACACTAGCAGTGTTCCCAATGCTACCATGGTAGATTTCTTAAAAATACTAACCATGCTATCACTCTCCCTTTTTATCAATATATATTGCACATGTATTATTCTAACAATTTAGGAAACTATTGCAACATAAATTTCAGAATTTTTTCTAATTTTGTATTTTTATTCTATTTTTTGTTGTTTTCTGTCTGAACTTACTGATAATTAAACAAAAAAAGGTCTTCAAGCAATTAGAAGGCCTCTTGCAGCATGTATACGGAAGTTCACGTATTTGATAAAAAATACATCCATTAGATTTCGATTTTTCGATTACCTCTTAGGAAATAAGTGGAAAGATTGACTACACTTAGAACTCCAATCGCAATAACCATATAAGTGGAAACTGGGTCTCCTACCATGTTCAGTTCATCGATCATATATCCCGTTTTATACAGACCCACGCTTGCTACCACTACGCAAATAAGTGAAATGGTGACTACGGCAAACCCATTGAGTATTTTAGCTCCTTTTTTCTGAAATGCTACGATTGCAGAAGAAATCACTAAAACAACGATCAAGAAAATCAAAATGGATCTGAAATAGTCAAAGGTTATAAATTCGTTCATAGTAAATATCTCCTTTTATTTAAGTAATCCCACTATTTTTACCATCAGTTGAATATTCTGGCAATTCATATGTTAACATACATAGCATATGTAGTAAACATATGAATTTTCATTTTGGTAATTGGTATATCATCTTTACGGAATTTAACCATTTGAAGTTCGGTGAACCTCCCCCACCTGCCGCTTCGCTCTCTCGCTAAAAGGGTGTTTCCTTCGATCGAAAGTCAGGGAGACTTCTTCTGTCGACAGCAAATGAAAATGCGGGCACTCAGGCACCCGCATTTCTTTGTTTTCTTCATTCAATGTAAAATCTTGCTTCAACTTTGCTTCTCTAATTCATCGAGCAAAAATTCAATCGCTTTGTTTAAGAACATCGTTTTGAATCCTCTTTTGTTCTTAGATAACTTGTCCAATCTTTTTTGGGTTCAATTACAGCCGTAGGAGCTATGAAAAAATATGGCATCAAACGTTCTTCTTTTTATAAGCTTGCTAAACAATATGAGGAAAAAATAGAAGAATAGTTTGTCTTATTAACGGATCCTAGCTCATCCGATTGTCTTGTATATTTTATAAGAGATATAATTGATTTTAGGGAATAAAATATGCTACTTACATATGATACATAAATAGATAGACTAAGTAATAATTTAGGAGGGGAAAAATGTTATTCATTGGGGATATAAGTAAATTTGATGAAACAATTAAAAAGAACATACAATTAGGATTGAGAGAAGATAAGATTGTTCCGTGTTTTGTATATGAAGGGAACTACAATTTGCATGTAGGACTAGATACAAAAAAAAGTGTGATAAGTTAAGTGAAATTATTGAAGAAGTGTGTTACTTAGATAACAAAATATATGAAGTAAAACATCAAGTATTAATTACCAGGGAAGTTGGTCAAAGTAGGTCTGATCGTTTACCAAATAGCCGAATTTCATATATTGAGTATTGGGAAAATGAAATTTTTGTATGGCGACCACTTTTAAGTGAAATATTTGAGGGATTGAAACTTTTTTATGATCTTGGAAATAGATACATTTTGGATGTATTTAAAGAAGTAAGTGAAAATTTAGTAAGTAATAGGGATTTTAAAGTCATAGATGCAATAAATAAACATCATCCTAAGAAAGTTCAAGAAATTACACCAGGATATCAGATTTATATAAATGATAACTTTTCAGTAAATATGGAAGCTTTCTTTTTACTTATAAAACATATTATGATTACCGAAGACGTAACTTATAATGGAGATGGACAAATGGGAAGATATTTAATGCAATTGGCAATGTATGATTATATTGTACATAATATGGAACTAGAAGATGTTTTATCAAAATATCGTTTGAAATGTTAGTCAAGATATCATAGTATGGGGGGCAATATTTCAGAAAAAGAGCGGGGTTTTAAGGATAGCCCTGTCTTTTTTGATTTTTAGGGGTAGCATCACATCGCTATCAAGCTAAGGTTATGAAGTCCCTCCTAAACGAAAATTTTTATCTATCTACAATTATTTATAACAATTCAGCGCATTTTTTTCGTTTTGGATAACAACGAATTTCTTAAGTTGATGGGCATGTGGTGCTACCCCTAGCAAAACGCGGATTTTATACGTTAAGACAGTTTCTAAAAGTGAAATCTCATCTTTGCTACTGAAAAAAACAACTAGTCCCCCACAAGAGGTACTAGTTGACGTAAAATTCGTTAGCGGTAGTTTAATTTATATTGTTTATCTGTTTTTTGATTTCATTTTTACCAATTTGATAACCTGAAATTGCCCCTAATATCAATAAGTAAAAAACATTCCATTCAAATTTACCTGTAACAAAATTAAATACTAAACTACATACAAATGCCCCAATAATAAATAAAAATAATTGATTAAATTTCATTATTAACGCTCCCTTTTAGTTAACAAATCAAGAACATAAGTATATTCTCGATAAAAGTAAGGAAACCCTTTTATATAAAGTGTTTTTACCAAGTTAACATAACCCCACTTATCGGTAGCAAAACAGAAAAAGGAACTGACTCATGATCTTATGAGTCAGTTCCTTTTCCACTCTTCTTTATAATATATATAGAGTTTCATAATAGTAAAAAACAATATTTCTACTCTGTCCGTAGTATCGGCCCCACCTACGCCAGATACCTTGATAGCCACTCGTGCCATCCAACCCATTATTATTATATAAGAAACCGCTTACAATGTAAAGAATTTTCTGACTTTTATGGTTTGAAATTTACAATTACTCCTATATAAAAGATGGGGGTAATTGTGATTACATAACTTCCGAATTCGGAAGTTAATAAGTCTTTAATTTAGTCTCTATATCTACATAAACAAGAAATCCACCTACTGTTACATTGTCGTTTGATTCGAAGTCAACAAGATATACTTCTTTACCGTCATAGGGTGTTTTTGCCTATCCCCCGAAAAGGGGGATGGGCAAAAGCACCCAAAAAGGACTAATTGACTGTAAAAAAGAATAATAAAAAGAAGGTACGTGAAAAGTTTTAAATTTGATGAGAGGTGGAGATTCGTGAAAGTACACGATTGTCCTAATTGCAATACCTATAGTAGAGAATGTATTATTGTCATCAAAAATGCTCCGAATTTTTCGGAAGAGATATTAAAGTGCAGTATTTGTTCCTGGAACGGTAAGTGGTCGGACATGACAGTGCGGGAGGTTATATTGCCAGCGATTCCAGGCGGGATAGAGATCCCTGGCGTCGAACCAATTACTGATTATTATGTACTTCATTCAGATCAAATTAGAATTACTTATACAGGAGGTTGTTGCCCTCATTGTGATGGAAGTGATCCGTTATGCTGGTGCATGACTTTATAAACGATTATCATGAGCCTCTTACTCGAAGTTGACGATTGGACAGGTGCGGGCGAGAAATCATCCGAAATAATTTAAGCACTATCTAAAAATAAGGTTAATATTGCAATTTTGCGATCCTTATTCTTTTGGAAGTTGGTAAGCATTTTTAGCATTTTAACACATAGACAACAAATATCTTATTGGGGTCCCGCCAACATTTCGCGGAAGACATACGCTAAGACATTTTTGGGAAGTGGAAATTGATTTTTTTATACTCTAAGGGATTTTTTCACCATAAACCTTCGTTTTTGGTGATTTTAGGTGGTACTTTTATTTTCCTTTTCGTATAGCAATTCCGTATATCCAAAACCATAACTAAAAACAAATAACCACAAAAGTGATATTTCAACGTTTTTGATTACGATTATTTACAATATTTGTCTTAACGTATGTTTATCGCGTTTTGTTGGTACTATCCCTATACTTAATCATAAATGGAAAAAAATAGGGGGAGGATATGCAATGAAACAACTTATCATTTTTGTCATATGTTTTGCATGCTTAATTTTAACCTACATACCTTTTAAAAATAAAAAACATTAAAGGGTATCGCCAGTATTTTGGAAAAAAACCACGCTAGTCAAAAATACAAAAAGCCGTCCTAATGGACGGATTTTTGACATAATTCTCGAAAGCGGAAGTTACTCTTTTATTCTACTTTGTAAGTAATCCAATAACAGTTATGGCAATTAAGATGATTGCCCACATGATAAAATACTTGTTTCTTTTTATAAATCCCAATGCTGTATTAGAATCAGTTGTCTCTTCAAAGCGTTCTATCTTTCTTTTTTGTATAACTAATGTCCCAAAAAACACTGCATTACCAGCTGATAAAATGAGAAAAGCATCGCCTAATTGACCATTTTTGAATTGATTGTATACCGACCACATGAACAATAAAACAGTATAGACTAAGAACGCATTTTTACTGGCTTTGGCTACGTGATATTTCTCCATTTCGTCTTGCTTTTGTATCCGCATTATCCTCGCACTCCCTTATTTTGAGATTACTCAAGTATAAAGATGTCTTCAACCCTCAGATTGAAGTAATGAGCTATTTTTAGTGCTAATTCCAAACTCGGATTGTAGTGATTGTTCTCGATAGCTACAATCGTTTGCCTTGTTACCTGTAAGTCTTTCGCCATTTGAATTTGTGTAATTTCATGCTGTACTCTTAGTTCTTTAATTTTGTTTTTAACAGCCATCTTTTCACCTACAATGTAAAGATATCTTTACATTGTAGGTGAAAACAAAAAAGGTGTAAAGATATCTTTATATCTTTTTTAAAAATATATGAAGAATAGCAAACCCCTCCAGTTTAGAGAGAGGCGTGATTTGTTCTTAGGTTCTGGTGCAAATACAATGAAAGTTTGAAAAAATAAGTGGACTTCTTTCATAATCTTACCTTTATGCTGTAAGTCCAAACAACTGATGTATAAATTCTTTCTGGTTTTTGACAGACTTCTCCCGTAAGAAAACTTGCTTCTTTCGAAGCATATGCATCGCTTCCATACCACTCAATATCTTTTTGGCAGTTCGAAATGATTTCAATCCTAGCATAGAACGAACTCGCTTCTTTATAAAGCGATGGTCTTGCTCAATGATATTATTTAGGTACTTCTGTTGTCTTATTTGCGTGCCAGAAGGCATGCTTTTTTCTTCTTGTAATTCTTGAATCGCTATAGGATACGCTGGATTCTTATCGACTGTGATCACGCGGGGGAAAGACACATGCGAAGAAGCCAAGGCTTTTTTGAAAAAGCACTTGGCTAATTGAGTATTTCTATTTTTGCTAAGATAAAAATCAATGGTGTTTCCTTCGGAGTCCACTGCACGATATAGATACATCCATTGACCTTTTACTTTGATATACGTTTCATCGACTCTCCAGGAATCATTTGTTAGATTAAGGTGAGGCCTTACCCTTTCATCTAATTCCGGTCCATATTGATGAACCCAACGCATAATCGTTGTGTGAGCCATCGATAAGCCGCGTTCTTCCACCATTTCCACCAAGTTACGAAAACTAAGGCTGTACCGTAGGTACCATCTCACTGTTAATAAAATAATATCAGGCTGATAATGCTTCCATTTGAACAAATTTTCCTTTTCCATACTGATCACGTACCTTTCTTAGAGTCATACTATCAGTATGTCCAAGATTAGGAGATTACTTGCAAGAGTCTTGGAATTTTGTACCAGAACCGTATTTTCTATAGGGAATGAATTCAATCGAATGTTGTTTACGTACAATCATGACAAGAAAAAGAGCATCCTTAGCATGTAAGGACGCCCTCTCTTTTATTTAAGAACAGAAGGGGAAGTCTTTTCTAACCATAAAATGCCATCATATTGTTCGTTAGGAATCATGATTTCTTCTCTATCTTTGTCCCCCCAATAACTTGCTGCAGTTGGGGTAAACATCCATGACGTTTCTGGTCGGTTACTTTCTCCCTTTAAGTTTACAAAGACATTTGAACTTCCAACGGTGCTTATTATCTTTTCTACACTTTGTTCTTCATGTTCTGTATGTACAGGAACAATTTTGTTATTTTCAGCGTTCCAACTGCTCCCACTATACGCAAACACTCCAATTGTGTACATTTGGTTTTTAATGCGCTGCGGAAGAAAATCCATCATATTAGGACATACAAAATTGTATTGTTGATACTTGGTGTAATCTAATATCATTTTCGAATTTTGTTTTCGAATATGATAATTATGCCCCCATACAATTATTTTTTTGTTTTTATACTGCATCTCAGTGAGCCATGCTAAGTTTTGAGCCATTTTTTGATCTCGAACATAATTTGGGAATCCTGCAATGTTAGAAGGGATAATACCTCCTTTTAATTTCATAAAACTATCTAGGTGTGTTTTAATCGCATCGATACGTATATTGATTGATTTCTCAAGAAAATTCACGTCATAGGTAGGGCTAGGTGCAACTCGAGTCAATTCGGTTTTATGAGTCTGAATAAAAGCTTTTACGTTTTCAAACTTGTTGATTACGGGCTGTATTTCTACTTTATATTGATCATAAGGATACCCATCTTTTAAATTATAGTAATACTTATCCAGTTTGATTAACTCTGTTACTGCTACATCTAGTTCACTCGCCACTTCAGGACTTAATTTTTGCAACCAGTCTTTCGCATACGAGTAGAATGGGGATCTATAAAACAAATTCATATCAAAACCAGCTAATGTTAGTGGCTTTCCTTTTTCTTTTTGTTCTTTCATATAGGTAAACAATTGTTCAACTTCCTCTGTTTGCCATACACCTTCTAAAGATTGTTTCATCGCTTCAGTAGCGGTTAAGTTATCAAAATTTTGTTGAACCGTACTTGCTTCTGCAAATCCTGATTCAAATGCAATTACATCATATCCCATTTCCTCATGTAAGTACTTAATCATACGTATTTTGGATTGATTCATTTCCTTTGCTCCATGCGTACTTTCGCCAAGTACAACAATACGCTTATCTTTTATGGCATCTTTTAGAAAAGATAAATCTTCTGTTGTCTGGGAAGTGGGTTCATTTAATCTTTTTGCATGTCCATTTAGCCATTCCTCCCATTTGGGTTGATCGACAGGTTTTTCTGCTGCAAATGCTACAGATGTGAAGGTAGTACAGGCAAGAAGCGTACTCATTAGCCCGATTTTCCATTTTTTACACACAACAACGCCTCCAAGAATCATATTTTTAGAGATTGAATAGAATATGTACCAAAGATTTACTAATATACCATTATTTATAATAATACATATACAGATTCTAAACAATACTAATATTCCAAAAATTGAAAATCTACTTCATACATAATGAAGAAATATTCTATATGGGGTCACCATACATCACCATCAAGCTAAGAAAAGCAAATACCCCAAAACGAAAAAATGAGCTTTTTTGCTACAAGTTAGTACAAAATTTCGTTCTGGGGGTACTATAAAATTTTAGCTTGATAGGCATGTGGGCATGGGGTACTGACGGCAAAACGCAAATTTTAATACGCTAAGACAGTTTCTAAAAGTGAAATCTCATCTTTGCTACTGAAAAAAAACAACTAGTCCCCCGCAAGAGGTACTAGTTGACGAAAAATTCGAAATCGGAAGTCAATGTATCTATTCATATTGGGAATGAATGATTGTATAATACCGTGTGAAATATTTGTAAGGAACGCTCTCTGTCATATTTCCTTTTTGAAAAGTTAAAGAATTTCTGTATATATCTCTCTCTAAAAATTCCCATCCACCTTGCTCTCTCATTTCAATATAGGGCTCTAGTTCCCCTCGTTTTACTAAATAGGTATAGCGAGTATCGTTAGTTTGTACTTCCATTATATTTTTATCTGTAAAGATCATCTTTGACATAGCAATTGCGAATGGTATCGGATTTCCTTCTTGAAAAATGACATCCTTTTTTTGTATAAAGAATACACATGCTATACTTAATATTACTAATAAACTTATGAAAAATATCTTTAATTTCATTAAGCCACTCTCTTTCCTTTTAATTCCATTTTATCATGAGTGATCTATTTTGATAGAACTATTTTTGATGTATATCTTATTCCTGTAAGGTTAACATAACGCATCATTATCGGGGGTCAATGTATTTAGGAGACTATCAAAATAATAACCCCCTCTTTAGAACAACAAGAGGAGGGCATGTATTGCGTTAGCTAACGATTTCGGGATTCTATTGCCTTTACACCACGAATCAACCAATACAAGGCAATCCAGGGGTCTCGCCACATGTCCATCAACTTAAGAAAACAAGTTACCCCCAAAACGATAAAAATGAACTTCGGTGCTATAAAAAACACAAAATTTTCGTTTAGGGGGTGCTTTAAAAGCTTAGCTTGATGGGCATGTGACGGTACCCCTATAAGAGTAAAATATTAAATTCAACCATAATAAAGGAGTCTTTCAAAATTCATAAATGAAAATTTTGGAAGACTCCTTTGTATTTATCCAACAAATATTCTTCGTCGATCATAGGCAAAAAGGATCATTGTCACACCTAAGATAGCACAAATCATATACATAAATGAGTATGAGGAAAAATCAGCTATCGGCCCCATAATGACACCACCTAGCGAAACACCTAAATCAGCCATAGCAATAAATAAACCAAGTAACACATTACGATTCATCTGTGGCAAGACAAAGATTAAATAAGTTGTTAACGTTGGATAGAGGAGTGCCTGAGCTATCCCCATTAAAATTGCGCCAACATAGAAAAAGATAGCCCCACCCGTTATAGAAAAGCTTACACATTGCGCTGCTACTGTTAAAATAAGCATAGTCCCCATGATAAAAGATGAATGCCATTTGCCGTCTGAAGGAATTTTTTTTCTTAAAGCAAAACGAGCAAAGACAACGGTACCCGCCTGAAGCATTAGGTAAATTCCGGCATTACCGCTTTTTAATTGCGTAGCGTATAGTGGTATAAAGGTTGTAATAGCCCCAAATACAATTGATGCAACTAACATCAATACGCTACATTTAAATAAAAACGGATTTTTTACTAACTGACTAAATGATTTAAACGTACTTAGTCCCTGCTCGGCGTTATTTGTATCAGGCGGAGCGTCTGCTTTGTCCATCTTGGCACTATAGCCGAACACCCCTGTAAATATGGAAATCGCTACCATCACCACTGTAAAATAATTCATACCCCCTTGCCAAATGCCTAATGCTAATATGGGGCCAATAATACCTGGTATATATGAGAATAAAGAATAAAGTGAAATACCTTGAGAGCGATCCTTTTCTGGCAGTGCATCAATAATACCTATCTGTAATGCCATTGAAAAAAAAGCTGTCGATACCCCTTGTAACATACGGGCAACTAGAAAGCCCCCTAATCCAGTAAATGTATATAGTGTTAAAGCAAGTCCATTGATAATAAGAATAATGCGTAACACTTTTATCGGCCCATGCTTTTGAATAATATGACCTGCCCATGGTCGAAAGAACATGGTGGTAAACAGATACGCCCCCATGATCAAGCCAATTGTTGTATTGCTGGCTCCTAACGTTTCCCCATGTAAAGGGATAATAACATTTAGTATAGAATTGGCACTAAAATAAAGAAGAACCAACATATACAAACGCAGAAAAGGCCAAGACATAGCTCCACTCAACATTTTCTCCTCCTAAATCGTGTAACAAATTCTGTGGTTTCGTGTATTTCAGTATTAAGAAGTTATTAACGTCTGCAATAACTTTCTAGCATATTCTGACTGAACGTCCTTTAATTGTTCAATTTTAACTATTTCTTCGATTTGACCATTTCTAAAAAAAATGACTCTGTCGCAAATATAAGCAGCAGCTTGTATATCATGAGTTATAAAAACATAACTCATATTGTAGATTTTTTTTAATTCCTTTAATAATTCAAGCACTTGCATTTGAACAGATATATCTAAAGAACTAATTGCCTCATCTAATAAAATACATTTCGGTTCTGTTGAAATGGCTCTTGCTATACACACCCTCTGAACTTCTCCTCCTGATAATTCATGAGGGTATTTCTTTCTATAGGATGGATTTAATCCAACTTGACTTAATAGCCTATCAATCTTGCTTTGAATCTCTTTTTGAACCTTTTTTTGTCCTTTTAATGGCTCCATAATTGCTTCTTCAACAGTAAAAAATGGATTAATTGAGGAGGTATAGTCTTGAAATACAACGCTAATATTACCTGATCTCACTCTTCTATCCTGTATATTCTTTCCCTCAAATAAAACTGCTCCACGATCAGGCTTTTCGATTCCGACTATTAAACGTCCCAATGTTGATTTTCCACTTCCACTTTCTCCGATAATACCGAGACACTCGCCATTCCTGCATTCAAAACTAACATTGTTCAAAACCTTCTGTTTTCCTTTTGAAAACAATCCACCTTTTTTATAGGATTTCT
Source organism: Bacillus sp. GB_SG_008 (assembly GCF_052038115.1). Classification (NCBI taxonomy): domain Bacteria; kingdom Bacillati; phylum Bacillota; class Bacilli; order Caryophanales; family Bacillaceae; genus Bacillus; species Bacillus sp. GB_SG_008. Next base: position 265,696 of record NZ_JBPZSK010000006.1, read on the forward strand.
CAACACTATCAACTTTCAGCAATTTTAAGCTCTCCCCATTATTTTCTTAAAATTATTGCTCAACGCCAGTCTGGTCGATACTAAATACTTTGTATATTCATGCTCCGCTTCTGAAAAGATAGTTCGGGTGTTTCCTCTTTCAATAATTTCTCCATCCTTCATTACCAAAACGTCATCAGCAATTTTTTTTACTACACCTAAATCGTGGGAAACAAAGATCATCGAGCTGCCCATTCTTTCACGTAATTTCATGAATTGTTCAACGACCTCAAATTGTGAGATTGTATCCAATGCTGTTGTCGGTTCATCAGCGATAATAATGTCGGGCTCTAATACTAATGCCAATGCAATCATAATCCGCTGCAACATTCCACCCGATAGTTGGTGTGGATACTTATTCATAATCTCTATCGGATTTTTTAGCACGACGCTTTCCATGGCAGTTTTCATTTTTCCTTCCATTTCGTTATTGCTCCAGCCGAAATGTTCAACAAGTGTTTCCCTTAAATGAACACCAATCACACAAGAAGGATCAAATGCCCCCATACCATTCTGCAGAATCATGCAAAGGTTTCTTCCCCTTTTCTTTCTCATTTCTTTTTCAGGAAGATTGTTTAAGTTTTCTCCTTTAAATAGAATATCTCCTGATTGGCGAATCCAAGCTTTATTCAATCTCATAATTGACCTGCAAGTCACGGACTTACCGCTTCCGCTTTCTCCTACAATTGCGAGACAGCCTCCTTGCTTTAAATTGAATGAACTATTATAGATAATTATTTTACCGGTATTAATATCCAATACTTTCAAATTCTCAACTTCTAATATATTCATAAATTTTGCCACCTCTGTTTCTTGTTGCTGCCTCTTTTTCCTGAGACTGATTTTTAGAGGTTATTAATTTAGGATCTAAAGCAACTTGAAGTGCATCAGATAAAAAATTCAATGCAGATACTATGATAATAATGGCTAAACCAGGCGCCAACATTAACTCTGGCCTTGAAAACATGACTTCCCTCGCCTCATTTAACATCATTCCCCATTCAGCATTTGGAGCTTGAATTCCTAAACCCAAGAATGAAAACCCTGATATTTGCAAAATCATCGAACCAATAGAGCTGCTTGAAATGACTGCTATATCAGAAAATGTAACAGGAACAATATGCTTATATATAATCTTTATATTACTAATACCAGACGCCTTGGAAAACTTCACATATTCTAATTCAGCATACTGCATAACAGACGTTCTGATTACTCGAGCAAACCATGCCCATTTCATCCAAATAAACGCAATCAATATATTCTCAAGACCCACCCCTAGAATACCAACAATCGCCAATGTCATAACGTATCCCGGGAAAGAAAGCATAATATCACAAATCCTCATAATAAAGGCATCTACTTTTCCTCTAAAGTAACCCGCTATAAAGCCTGCAATAGCCCCAGTCAAAACAGATATGAACAATGCAGCTAAAACCCATAAAACGCTGGGACGAATTCCATAAATTAATCTGGATAAAATACATCTCCCTAAGTGATCGTTACCTAATGGGTACTCCCATGATGAGGTCGCAAACCGAAGGCTCATATTTATTTTTTCAGGGGCATGTGGTGCAATCAAAGGGGCAAATATACCAACGACAATCGTCACAATAATTACTATTAAAGAAATGGCAGCCAACCTATCTTTACTTAAGCTTCTCAATATTCTCATTTAGAAATCCTTCCTTAACCTAGGATTCATCACAGCATTTATAATGTCAGAAATCGTATTAAACAATACAAACGCCACCGCTAATATAAGAACATAAGCTTGGATGATTGGGAAATCTCTGCTTAGAATTGCTCTAACACTTAGACTCCCTAACCCCGGCCAAGCAAAAACATTCTCTATAACTACTGTACTTCCCAATATAATGGGAATAGCCATACAAAATATCGAAATGGCAACTTGTAACGAATTTCTTAATATATGCATGGTAATTTTCCTCTCTGTTACGCCGCATGCCCTTCCATACAGTACATAGTCTTCATTTAAATTGCTTAACATCGAACTTCTAACGACCCTGAAATAAATGCCTGCATAACTTATCGCAATAACAATAACCGGTAGAATATAACTTTTGTACGAGTCCATTCCGCTTGTTGGCAATAAGTCCAATTTAACAGAAAAATACCAAATCATAAGAGACGCCAGCCAATATGACGGCATTGCAGTCAGGAAAAATGAAAATCCTCTTACCGATTTATCAAGTATTTTTCCTTCTTTCAGCGCACAAATAACACCTAATAATATTGATAAAATAATAATGACAACAGATGAAACTAACGTTAGCTTTAACGTATTCAGAAAAGCTGGACCTATTAATGACCAAACCGGTTTTCCTGTCACGTATGAATTCCCAAAGTCCAACTGTAAGCAGGCAATGACCCATTCGAAATATCTTATTATAAATGGTTTATCCAGCCCCAACTCTTCTTTCGTTTGAACGATTAATTCATCTGTTATTTTTGGAACACCTTGCGCTTGCAAAACCACTTCGGCCGGATCTAGGGGAGAAAGATTAACTAAAACAAACGTTAAAAACGAAATGATCAAGAGTAAAGGGATTGATATTAATAGCCTTTTAATGATGTAGCCTCCCATAGAAAATCTCCTTTTAATAGAAAATATTATTTGAAACTTGCATATATATTAATCTATTAAGCGACAAGCACTTCTGAACATTATAATGATCGTCTGCTTAGAAATACGAAGGGCCGATTGCATGTGTACAATAAAATTAAGATTCTTACATTAGCTTAAACTTAAAAAATTCACACTTTCTCATAAATAAAAGGGGCCCCCTTTATTTATATTTCTATTCAAACTTCATTCGCTCAAATGGTAACTCGAATTGTGTTTGCTTAAATGAGATGCCTTTTAAATTTTTAGGAGCAACTATAGTGACACTGCCATTTGTAATGGGAATAAAGACTGCTTCATTATGAACAATTGTCAAAATTTCAGCGTATAACGATTTTCGTATTTCCTCATCAGTGGACATCATAACTTCTTCAATTTTCTTATAGAGTTCATCTGCTTTCGCAATGCCACTAGTAGTATGTAAATAGGCAGACCCAGAAGTAAAAGCAGCAATTGTACTTTGTGGATCATACGCTAATCCCCATGTTTGATTGAATAATAAATCATAGTCACCAGTCGATCTTCTATTAGCGATTGAAGTTGACTCTTCGCCGATAATTTCCAGCTGAATACCTACTTTTTTCAATGAACTTTGGATAAATTCAGCCTCAGTTTTTTGGGAAGAAGAATTGCTATCATAATAAAGTTTCATTGCTAATTTTTTGCCTTCCTTGGTTCTAACGGCAGCACCATTTTCCGATTTCCAGCCTGCTTTTTCTAAAATCTCTTTCGCTTTTTCTAAATCATAGCCTCGTTTCTTCAAATCGACATCTGCATAAGGGACGTTAGGTGAAAACAGTGTATTGGCTGCCGCTTCAGTACCATTTAAAATATCTTTACTTATTGTTTCTCTATCAATAGAGTACCAAATGGCTTCACGAACAGCCGTTTCACTCACAGGATTATAAGATTTGCTGCTATTGGCTACAATCATTTTTGTATTCATTGCTTCACTTCTAACAAGTTGATAATCACCTGAATCAACTAATTGATTCATTGCTTCGACATCAATACTGTCCGCACCTCGATCATCTGTGAAAATAAAGTTAACCTCTCCTTTTTGTAATGCTAAAAATGTCGTTTCCCCTGCTGGAAGGACTTTAGTAGTAATCTTTTTAATTTTAGGTGAGCCACCCCAGTAGTTTTCATTCGCTTCAAAATTTGCATACTCATCAACTTTATGTTTAGTGAGAATATATGGTCCTGTACCATGATAACCATTTACACCATCTTTTGTGCCCCCGTTAACAAAGTCTTTGGGTGATATGAATACATAAGGTCTAGTCATCGACAATTCAACCAAAGTTGGATAGTATGCTTCTGATAGTACTAATTCAACTGTATACTCATCTGCTACATTGCAACTTACTATTTTTGTTGATAGCTTACTCCAGGAATGCTTTGCTGCATTCTTTTGTACAGCATCAATATTTTGCTTCACTGCTTCTGCGTTAAATGGTTCCCCGTCGTGAAATTTCACACCTTTTCTTAAATGAAATGTGTATACTTTTCCATCTTTTGAAATCTCCCATGATTCGGCAAGTAAAGGCTTGATTCCGTCTTCCGTATTCTCAACCAACGATTCATATATCATCCCTTGAGCCGGCATGGAACCTGTGTACAAATGAGGATTCATATCATTAATATCTTTGGCTGATGCATATACTAATTCTGTTTCTTTGTCCGATACCTTGGCATTTTCCTTTTTCTCATTATCAGAGTTTCCTGTAACTGCTGAGCAGCCAACTAGAATAGATAAGATCAAAAAAACTATAGCCGCTAACTTAAATCTTTTATTAAACACTCTATCCTCTCCTTTTCATCTTACTTAATTGAATGCAACTCTTTTTGACTTGGCAGATATGGATCTAATGTTTCATATATTAATAAATTTACTCTAAAACCGTAATGATTACGATTTAAATGGTATAAATATGATATTCATATTTTATGACAGGTCCTATTCTGCCGTCTTTGACTCTATACTTTTTCCTATTTCACTGCATATCATTTTCAAATCTTCATCAAAACTTTGAACGACAAATGCATTGGATAATAATTCGCCTTTATGAGATCGAGCAACTTGTTCAATTTTACTTTCATATGTTTTAATGAACTTATCTATTGTTGGGCAATTCACATTTAAATACTTTGCAATTCCTTGTATTATTTTTATACGATAATAGTCTTCATTAGGCATTCTCGGGATATCCAAATACCCTTCCTTGTTGACGAACATCTTCCTAAATGGAACAGCAGAAAAATCAAAATATTTCCCCTCCTTACCCGGCTCTGAAAAAGGATCGATCAATAGTGAGGTATAACGTATATACAATAAATATTCTTGATGGATAGTCTCTAAATGATTGAAATTTTCTATATCACGACGTGATAAACTTTCCAATCTCACCGGATAATTATCATCTGTCATAAATTTAAGTAAATTTATACTTTGCATATTCATTTTCCCTATAATATTCATAATTTCTTTCCATTGAGCCAGCATGTCACGAATTAAATATTGCGTAATGGGCCCCTCAGGGTAAATTTTGTATACATATTTTTTGACATCTACTTCTCTAAATATCGCACTTAATGAAAAATCATTCATAAACAATGGTGGGTGTACATATAAAGAAATATTTCTTGTCTCCGCCTCAATTGGAGACTTCATAATTTCTAGAGCAATACCTAATTGTCCATATTCCTTACATAGTCTATCGACATTTTTAGATGGATAGTGTGTGGAGCCTATATAAACCCTTTTCTTTACCGCTGTTGTTAAAACATTATTAGATAGTCTGTCGTTCATCCATCGTGTATCTCCAAAATATGTAGAAAAACTAATAATTTCCACATCCGGATTAAGAGAATCCATATAGTTACCTATTAAGCTATTGGAACCGAAAGTTGGAGAGATTAAAACAATACATTTCACTTGTTTTAAAAGTTCACCATTTATTTGCTTTAATACTTCAATATAGGCATCTGTTGTTACAGAAAAAATAATGGTATCCCAGTCACCCTTAATTGTTCCATATCCTTTAAAAACTTGATCAACGAAGCACTCACCTTCCATATTTCGATGCTTTTCATTTTGAACGCTCACACGAATAAGATGATTGCTTTGCTTAAGCGCTGCAAAGACTTTTTCTGAACGAACAGATTCTCTTCCAGCAATTCCTACATAGCAATTCAATTGTTTTTTGAAATTTAAAGCAAGTTGGATTGATGTAGGACCAGTTCCTAATAGCAAGACTCGCTTAAAATCACTCATAAAAGCCTCCCTTTCTTACAAACAAGTAACTTATGCTTTTTTATACAATGCAATATCAAACACATGATCTGGACGTAATATGTTTTCAACCATCTTCCATTTTTGTCCATCTATCTCCCTCATCGGGTAATTAAATAAGGACTTCAACTGATTACCATATCTCATAGCAACAACTACATTTTCATTCGTCAATGTATGTAATTGATCCAATATGTCATATTTACTTTCAACAGTTGAACTAAAAATGATATGGGTCACATCTTTTGTAAAATCAAGATTTTCCACTAATATTTTTTCTACTCTAATATTTAATCCATTTCCTAATTTCTCTACTACATTTCGTCCAAGTTGGATAGCCTCACCATCAATATCTATGCCAACAACCTCTGCTCCTGTTCGCTTAGCAATTAGCAATAGTGTCATTGGGAATGAACCTGAGCCAACTAATAATACCTTTGATTCAGAAGTAATTTGAAAACTGCCGAATTCTTTTTCAATACACGATTCTATATTTTTGAAGTAATCGGTCATTTTTGCATTTCCACTCAGCAACTTCAATGCATGGTATTTCTCCATAATAGCAACACAAAGTGCCGATTTTTTTCTTAAATCCGCCACAAGTTGATTCAAATCACTGGATTCTTGCAGTTGTTTCCAAGCTACTTTATTCCTCTCGTTTGTGATGAATTTTGAATAGTCATCTATTAAACTCTCTAACTCTGAACAATTATTAATTGTATGATCATATCTTCCCGCTAAATCATCAAATTTTTCTAAAAACTCGCTTAAAGATTCTTGAAATGTTTTTAACGCATTCATTCATTCACCCCCCAATACAAAGTTATAACTAAACATCTATAAAAGCTTTGCCTTGTGCTACTATTCCGACGGATCCTTCAATCTTAAGACTTGTCAATTCTTCTTCATGACAATTAGCAACTACATTAATAGTGCCGCCGGGCTGCCTTATCCTTGCAACAATCTCCCCTTTATTCTTCCAAGCTAGATAGGCTCCTAAGGAGGCTGTACCTGAACCACACCCCCTTTCCCATATCATGCTGTCTAGATGTGGGACATAAATGAGGGGCGCCAATTCATCAGATTCCGATTTATACAATAAAATGCCGATCAGGTTGGCACCTAAAACTACTCCAAGCAACTTTGCCAATGATTGTGCCTTTTGCCTCACTGTCCTGCCAAATTCCTCTACTTCTATCACAATATGTATGAACTCATGATATCTCACTATAATAATATCCAAATCGTCACCCTCATACTGTATTGTTCTCTGTTCTACCTGGTTGGGAATAGGCATAGTAACTTGACAATAATATTCATCTAAATTTCTTCTTACTTGGCATCTTATTAATTTGTCCGTACCTGAAGCTTCTAATAATATTTCCGCTAAATCATTATGCTTTAGCCCTTTTTCAGATGCAATATAAGCTGCCAATGCCATACAAGCATTGCCGCAAAACTCTCCTCCAGCCATCTGTAGATGTGCAGCAGCTTCATTATTTATCGGTTTTTCTATAAAACCTACTTGTTCAGCATACACGTTGTCATATGACATAATTTTTGAAGCAACGTGCTTATACTTCTCAACTAGATAATTAGTTTTAACAAGAATTGTCATATTTTGTGTTGGATTGAATTTTATAAAATCTATTTCCTGTTTCATCACAACTACCCTTTACATCTATATTTTTTATTTGCTTCATGAGTATTATTCTCTTAAAACGTAATGATTACGATTTACTCAAGTATAGCATGATGTTTGATAGTGTCAAGGAAAAAAATGGATCTTGTAATATATATTGTTTTGTAGAAAACGAAAGAATTCTAGTATTGTAGTAGGGGTCACCATACATGCCCATCAGCTTAAGAGATTTTAATACCCTCAAATTTCATCTTCTTGCTCCGTTTTGTAACGGGGTCTTTTTATTGTAGTAGAAAAAGACCCCTTTCGAGTGCTCATAGGGGTACCGTCAACAGAACTATTTGTAGTCCTGCCGACAAAACGCAGATTTTATACGCTAAGACAGTTTCTAAAAGTGAAATCTCATCTTTGCTACTGTAAAAAAACAACTAGCCCCCCACAAGAGGGGCTAGTTGACGTAAAATTCGATATAGGAAGTTAATTTTAAAAATTATTGAATATAGTCATAAATATTTTTCGCTAATAATAAACAAGTTACTGTAATGAAAAGGGCACGAACATACCCACTTCCTTTTTTTATAGCAAATTTGGAGCCAATGATCCCACCAGCAATTTGTGCTATTCCCATTATGAAGCCGTACGCGTAGTTTACTTGTCCTAAACACATAAACATCAACAATGCACCAATATTGCTTCCCAAATTAAGAAACTTCGCATTACCTGCTGCCTTTAAAAAATCATACCCAATTAATAAAAAGGAAAACATTAAAAATGAACCCGTGCCAGGGCCTAGAAATCCATCATAAAAACCAATAACAAAAACAAAAAAAGTAAAAATAATGAAGTGCCGAACGGACAATTTCTTATGAGTGGAAATACTACCCCAATCCTTTTTGAATATCGTATAAATAGCAACAGCACCGAGCATTAGTAACATCAAAGGCTTCAGTATCTCTGGGTTCATTAAATGAACGGTCCATGCACCTACTATGGAACCTATGAAAGTGAGTGGAAATAATTTAAACGCTGATTTCAAATCAAGATTACCAGAACGATAAAACACAATATTACTAGTTACACACCCCATTGTCGATGCTAATTTATTCGTAGCTACTGCCCCTGCTGGATTCAGTCCTGTAAAAAATAAAGCAGGTAAAGCAATCAGTCCACCACCCCCTACTACTGAATCAATAAATGAAGCTAAAAAACCAAAAACAATTAAAATAATTAATATCGATGGGTCTAAGTGGAAATCCATATATAATCAACCTTTCTATAGTCACTACTTAAATAGTAACTAATCATTTGCTAAATGTAAATGGTTACTGTAACGTTGAAAATATAGGAAAAGAACAATTGGAGGACGAAAAATTGAACTATATAGTGCAACAGCTCAAAAAATTAGGTTTTAACGAATATGAAGCTAAATCTTATGTATCTCTTGTTAAACAAGGTCCTGTTACAGCCTACCAAGTGAGTAAGGACTCAGGTATTCCAAGAGCACGAATTTATGATGTATTAAGTAATCTTGTTGAAAAAGGAATTGTTATGAAGGAAGAAATAGATGACACCACTCGATATTCACCTTTACCTGTTGAAATCTTTTTGCAGAAAGCTCAATCAGAGTGGCAATCCACTTATGAAGGAATAAGTGAATCATTAAAAAGTCTAGAAACCTCCGATGAAAAAGCAGACAATCGAGTGATTACTTTAAAGGACTATAAGACGATAATTAGTTATTGTCAGACATTACTAAAAAAAGCCGAAAAGCGTATTGTCATATCGATGTGGGATGATATGTATGAGATGTTGAAGGAGGAACTGGTTGAGGTCGCTAATAAAGTCACGGTACAAGGTATTACGCTACATGTTGAAAATCCCATTAAAAATTTAGAAATCCATCGTATAACACCTTATACAGAAACCCGATCTACAGAACATTGGTTTATTCTGTCCATAGATTCTAAAGAGATGATTTATGGACCATCAATTGAGGAGCGTAGTGTTGCTTTTTATACAGATGACCCTGTTCATATTTATTTATTAGAGGATTATGTGTGGCATGACGTGCTAGTGAATCGACTTGTTAAACGTAGCCAAGACAATTTGGAGAATTGGATTACTACAGAGCGAAAAGCATTCTTTATGGAGGAATAAGAAGCATTATCTAAATTAAAGTTCTTTGTTCAACCTGACCGTTGAACAAGGAACCATGTATATTCTATACATGATCGGTTAACATAACGCATCATTATCAGCAGTAACCAAATCCCCGAAAGCTATTTATACCAAGATTTTTCCAGATTTCCGTT
>NZ_JBPZSK010000007.1:0-218420 GCF_052038115.1 Bacillus sp. GB_SG_008
AATAAAGTGTTTGTCTAGCATCATAAATAAAAATTGACGTTTCACGTTGTTTGTTTCGTTCAGTTTTCAAAGAACTTATCCGCCGCTCAATTGCGACTTCCTCATGTTAGCATCTTTGTTTTTCGATGTCAACATTGTTTTTTACTTCTTTTTTCTTTTCGCTTTCTGCTCTTGTGCATCAGCGACGTTTATTAATATAACACGGCCATTACAGAGGGTCAATACTTTTTATAAAAAATTTCACATCCCGTTTAAACACTACCCAACTATAGTTAAATCACTACATAAGAAGACCTCTATTCCTTCACATCAACTTTTACTCTTGGCTTAGCTTAGTTATAAAATATATATCTTCGTAACTCTATACAGCATTCAGTAAATAAGGTATCAATCATCCAAAAATTCAGAAATATATGATATATTATCTTTATAGGAAGGTGAAGGGAATGAGCATTAAATACTCAAATAAAATCAATAAGATTAGAACCTTTGCATTAAGTTTAGTATTTATCGGGCTTTTTATTGCATACTTAGGGGTATTTTTTCGAGAAAACATGATTATTATGACCATTTTCATGATGGTTGGTTTTTTAGCCGTCATCGCTAGCACAGGTGTGTACTTCTGGATTGGTATGCTATCAACAAAGACCGTCCAAGTTGTTTGTCCATCTTGCAATAAATCAACGAAAATACTTGGACGAGTCGACGCTTGTATGCATTGCAACCAGCCGCTAACACTCGATCGTAATTTAGAAGGAAAAGAATTTGATGAAAAATACAACCGTAAAAATTACAAAGCCTAATGAAGAGTATATGTTTACTTCTAAAAAAAGAGAGGCTGACTTAAAATGTCAGCCCCTTAATCATTCTTATTACTTATTACATTCTTGACAAACGCCGTAAATTTCTAAGCGATGACTATTGATCACAAAGCCAGTTGCTTTCGCAGCTTCATCCTCAATCTTCTCTAAACTTGCATACGGAAAATCTACAATTTTCCCACATTTTTCACAAATAACATGATAATGTTGGCTTGTAACGTAATCAAATCTGCTAGACGCATCACCATACGTAAGTTCTTTTACAAGCCCTACTTCTTTAAATACGCGTAAGTTATTATAAACTGTCGCAACACTCATATTTGGGAACTTACCTTCTAATGCTTTATAAATTTCATCCGCTGTTGGGTGCGTCATAGATTCCACAAGGTACTCTAAAATAGCATGACGCTGTGGAGTAATGCGTACACCCGTATTTTTCAACATTTCCAGCGCTTCTTTTAATTCCTCTTTGACCACCGTCATGCACCCCGATTCTATACGGATTATTATTTTATAATTCTTATAAAGAGTGTACTCCTTTTCCTTTCACTCGTCAACATTTCTACTATAACTATGTGGTTTTATTCTTCATCTTATATTCATTTCACTCTAATAAGGAATAAAAGTACGATTGGTGAGAACGATGGAAGCTTCATTTTATCCCTAAGAACCCGATTGGTTCAACTGGCCATCAGTGAGCGATAAAGCCTCCCACTGATAGAAGTTTCATTTTATTCTTATATGAGCCTGCCTTTTTTTATACATATGCATAAAAAAAAGTGCGAGAAAAAACTCGCACATGGAAAACTATCACCTGAGGAGGTATGCCCTACACTACTAACATATGAAAAATTCCCAAAAGTGTATAGACATATGCCTTGTAATATTTCACTTATTATTTCGTGCTGCACAAGTGGGTAAAACTCCACCTCTATTGATGCAATTTTTACTTTACTTTATATAAGACAAAACTTCCTCTACGTGACCTTTTACTTTCACCTTACGCCACTCTTTAACGAGTTCCCCTTCCTTATTAATGAGGAATGTAGAACGCTCAATACCCATATATTCTTTTCCAAAGTTCTTTTTTAGCTTCCAAACATCATATAGTTCTGCTACTTCATGTTGCTCATCCACTAAAAGTAAAAATGGTAAGTCATGTTTTTCAATAAATTTTAAATGTCTATTTACTGGATCAGGACTCACCCCAAGAATAACTGTATCTTTCTTTTGAAACACCCCGTATGCATCACGAAAATCACACGCTTCTGTTGTACAACCTGGTGTCATATCTTTCGGATAAAAATAAAGTACAACATGTTTCCCGCGAAAGTCAGATAGTTTTACTTGCTCTCCGTTACTTGCTTCTAGCGTAAAATCTGGTGCCATTTGTCCTACTGCAACCACGTATAATCACTCCTTGTCTTTTTCTTCCACTATATCAAATATCATATCATTTTTCAGTTTCTATAACTGTTCGTACAACAAACGCAAATGGCATCGTATACCCTATTAGCGCTTCTACAATCGCGATCCAACGCCCAATTCCAATAGGAGTTACATCCCCATATCCAACTGATAGTAATGTAATCGCACTAAAATATAAACATACCTCTACAAGTGAAAATGAATGACTCGTTATCATCTTTCCGTCTTCCTGTAATACCGAAAATCCACTTTCTTCTAAAACAACATAACTTAACGCAAACGCAATTAGTATAGTTGTATAAATAAGAAATAATGAAATAAGATTATACAAAGAAAAGAAACGATTTGATTCCCCCGCCGAACTCCATAACAATTGGATACTTCGTAACACAGCAATCGCAGCAATAAATAAAATAATTCCCCATAACATGTCCTCCACCTCATTTTATTTGTATGAGGACAAAGATAGTTTTATCCCATCCTCAATGGACAATAAAACCTAGAGAAAGAAGACATAAAACAAATTAACTTTATTAATTTCCGGCACCGCGATATCGTTTTACTCCTATATTCCAAACGAAAAAACCAATTGAGAAACAAATAATTCCAACCGCAGGCGTTGCAAATGCGTAAGAGTTCCATTCTGTTTTTCCTAGAAAATAAGATGCTGGATATACACCAACAAAAGCAAATGGCAATACAAACGTTAAAATAAAACGAATGACGCGATTATAAATGTTAATAGGATAACGCCCATAGTTTCCGATATTATACATAAGCGGCATAATCGAACTTCTTGCATCTGACCAAAAACCAATACTTGCAAGTGTTACGAAAATTCCCCCATATACTAGCGCACCGCCTAGTACCATCAATATAAATAAAAAGAAATCATACCAATGAAATGTTAATTGAAGCTGTACTGCAGCATATCCCATTACCGCAAAACCTGTTATCGCACCAAGAAGTGACTCCAGCTCCATTCGTTCTAATATGACTTGAAACAAACTGTGAATGGGACGTGTTAAAATGCGATCCATTTCACCTTTTACGATATAACGATCATTAAAGTCCCATATATTAAAGAACGCTGAAAAAACTGCAAATGGAACTAAGAAGAACCCATAAATAAAAATAACTTCCTCCCTATTCCACCCTTTCAATTCTTGTGTATGTCCAAATACAACAAGAATAAAGATTAAGTTTACTGCTTGTAACAATAAATCTGATAGTAAACCAACAATAAAATCACCGCGATATTCTAGCTTCGTTTTTATATATTGACTTGCATATTGTAAAAACAACTTAAAATATAACATTTTCTCATCATCCCCCTTGCACAATCAGCCGTTTTCTCGCTGTTTTCCACATCATAACAATTGGAATAATGAGCAGAACCGCCCATGTTATTTGAAATAATAAAGCTTTATAAATTGCCTCACCTTGTATGCCTTCAGAAAAAATCATACTTGGAATGTAACTAATCGCTTGAAACGGCAAAAACATCATTGCTTTTTGAGTCCATAACGGAAAGAAGCTAATTGGGATTAATAGTCCTGAAAACAAATCGATAACGACACGTTTCGCATACATAATTCCATTATTATTAAATAAAAAGAACGTTAACATCCCTGTCATTAAATTAATTTGTGTATTAATGATAAAACTAAATAATAGCGATAGGAAGAAGTACAACCACGTTTGGAAATTCGTTGTAATTTGCAGTGAGAATAACAATGTAACGATTATCATACCTGGAATAGAAAAGAAAGCAAATCTAAAAATCCCTTCCCCTAACCCTTGCATCACTTTCATACCTAAATAGTTATATGGACGAATTAACTCAACTGCAACTCGCCCTTCCATAATTTCCATCGCAATCTCTCTGTCAATGTTATTAAAATAAAAAGCACGGGCCATCCATGCAATTGCGATATATGTTGTCATTTGTGTAACTGATACACCCTCGATATTTTCTTTCCCACTATAAATTGCTTGCCATAAAAAATAATATGCTCCGATATTAATTGTATAAATGATAATACCGCTATAGTAATTTGTTCGATAAGCAAGCATCATTAAAAAACGGACACGAATCATTTCAATATACTTATCCATGAGTTATACCCTCTTCATAAATATTACGAATGATTTCCTCCGTAGATACTTCATTAATTTTTAAATCTTTAATTGCAAAAGTTTGTACAACTTTTGATATAAGAGTGGAAATAATAATTTCTTCATTCGGAATCTTGGCAATCCACGTATTTTGTTCCCTTCCTTGCGACCAAACTACATCATTATCAGGCATTAACATCGCAAGCTGCTGATAAGCAACGGGAGTCCCAAATTGAAAATGAATTTCTTTTTCTGCTCCCCACTGCGACCTTAGCTTATCTAAAGATCCGTCATACATTACTTTTCCTTCATCTAACATAACAACACGATCACAAAGCGCTTCAATATCTGTAATGTCATGTGTCGTTAATAAAATTGTTGTTTTATATCGCTCATTCATTTCTTTTAGAAAGTCACGGATTTTCAATTTAACAAGAACATCAAGTCCAATTGTTGGTTCATCCAAAAACAATAACGGCGGATTATGAATTAACGCTGCCGCTAATTCGCAGCGCATCCGCTGTCCAAGGGATAACTTTCGAACTGGCTTGTCCAAAAGCGGACCAATATCTAACGTTTCAATCACATGCTCCATATGTTCTTTATATTGCTGATCAGAAACACCATATACTTTTTTTAACAAACGGAAGGACTCCTGCACAGCAATATCCCACCAAAGCTGTGAACGCTGCCCAAACACAACACCAATCGTTTTCACAAATTCTTCCCTTTGTTTGTGCGGATTCATGCCATTCACAGTGATCTGTCCAGCGGTCGGTGTTAAAATACCTGTTAGCATCTTAATAGTAGTGGATTTACCAGCACCATTTTCACCAATATATCCAACCATCTCCCCTTGCTTTACAGTAAACGAAATATCATTTACTGCTGGCACAATCTTATAATTACGATTTAATAAATCTCGAAACGCTCCTTTTAATCCTGAGCGGCTTGAGTACGATGTAAATTCTTTTCGTAAATCTTTTACTTCAATAACCGTCTCCATACTCATTCTCCTTTCTGTTTCTCCCTAACAAGCAACACCTTTTATTTTCATATGATATAAAGATCAGCGAGCTTTTGCGGGATTTCCCTATGAACTCGCTTCATTTAACTAACCATCAATGAAGCAGATAATGCCGACGAAAGTTTCATTTTAGCACAACGAATAGTTTACCCAACAGTAGCAACTATCACAAACAATACGTCTTTTCCAAAAACGTGTTAAAATAATACATAGATTTTTGTAAGGAGATGAATTTTCGTGAAATTCACAAAATCGGAAGAACTACATAAAGAAGCATTAGAACATATCGTTGGTGGTGTAAATAGCCCTTCTCGCTCTTATAAAGCGGTTGGCGGTGGATCACCTGTTGCAATGGAGCGCGGTAAAGGCGCTTACTTTTGGGATGTAGACGGCAACAAATATATCGATTATTTAGCAGCATATGGACCAATCATTACAGGTCATGCTCATCCGCACGTAACAGAAGCAATTAAAGTAGCTGCTGAAAATGGTGTATTATATGGAACACCAACAGCTTTAGAAGTAAAGTTTGCAAAAATGCTAAAAGAAGCAATGCCTGCAATGGATAAAGTACGTTTCGTAAACTCTGGAACAGAAGCTGTTATGACAACAATTCGCGTTGCTCGCGCTTATACAGGTCGCACGAAAATTATGAAATTTGCTGGTTGCTACCATGGACATTCTGATTTAGTACTTGTAGCGGCTGGCTCTGGTCCTTCTACACTTGGTACTCCTGATTCTGCCGGTGTACCTCAAAGCATCGCACAAGAAGTAATCACAGTTCCTTTTAATAATGTAGAGACATTAAAAGAAGCATTAGATAAATGGGGACATGAAGTAGCAGCAATTCTTGTGGAACCAATCGTTGGGAACTTTGGAATTGTCGAACCAAAACCTGGATTCCTTGAAAAAGTAAATGAACTTGTTCATGCAGCAGGTGCATTAGTCATTTATGATGAGGTTATCACAGCTTTCCGCTTTATGTATGGTGGTGCTCAAGACCTACTTGGTGTAACACCAGACTTAACTGCTCTTGGCAAAATAATCGGCGGCGGTCTTCCAATTGGTGCTTACGGTGGTAAAAAAGAAATTATGGAACAAGTTGCACCGCTTGGCCCTGCTTACCAAGCTGGCACAATGGCTGGAAACCCAGCTTCTATGGCTTCTGGTATCGCATGCTTAGAAGTACTTCAACAAGAAGGTGTATACGAAAAACTAGACGAACTTGGAGCAATGCTTGAAAAAGGTATTTTGGAACAAGCAGCTATACACAACATTGATATTACAATAAACCGCCTAAAAGGCGCTTTAACAGTATACTTTACTAAAGATAAAATCGAAGACTACGATGCTGCACAAAATACAGACGGTGAAATTTTCGGTAAATTCTTCAAACTAATGCTTCATGAAGGAATTAACTTAGCGCCATCTAAATATGAAGCATGGTTCTTAACAACAGAACATACAAAAGAAGACATTGAATACACGATTGAAGCTGTTGGCCGAGCGTTTGCTGCATTAAAATAAAGTGAAACTTCCATCAGTAGAGGTTCTTCATCCCCCGCTGATGGTTAACCGATTGGGCGCATGCCAGTAGTAATACCCTCACCACTTTTTGCATAACTTTAAGATGAGGGTATTACTCCTAAAAATAGAAGTATAACGCTCAACTACAGAACAGTGAATCTCTTTTCTGATCAATAATTAATATTAGTGAAATAAAAAACAGAGGTCCCCCTCTGTTTTTTTATTTTTACTATTTCATAAATTATGAATTGATAGTATAATTATTCATAATTATTTGTTTTTAGTCTTGAATAACAATTTATTATTTTAAAATATTAGGTGTCGCACACCTTTAATATTTTGACTATTCAAAATTAACACCAGAGGGGGCTTGACGGATGCTAAATAAAACAAATAAATGGACACCGTCTTTATTTCAAAATTATGCAAATGCAGAGCATGATGCGTGTGGAATCGTTTCCGTAATGGAAAAACGAAACATTCCAACGAAAGAAAACATTAATCTTTGTATACAGTCGCTGGTGAAAATGAATCATCGTGCCGGATTTATTAATAATGAAGGTGACGGGATTGGAATTCATATTGATCTTCCAAAAACACTTTGGAAAGAAAAATTAACTCAAAATGGTTATAATCCAACATTAGTGGACCATCCTCACTTTATTGTTGGACATTTTTTTCTACACCAAAAAAGGGATACAAACTCCTTACAAAATTATATTCGTTCCTTGCTGCATAAAGAAAATCTAACTATCGTATTTGAAACTAGCACCGTAACAAACTCTGATGCACTCGGACCTATCGGCAAACAGGAAGAACCACTATTTTGGCAAATTGCTATTGTTCCGGAAAATCAACATGAAAAGATTGATCAATTATTATTCTCTCTAACGATAGAAATTGAAAAAAATGAAGCTGTTCATGTCGCGTCATTCAGTCAAGATTATGTTGTTTATAAAGTACTAGGAGCTGGCGATACGCTTGTATCATACTATGATGACCTGCGAAATCCACTTATCGCATCTACAATGACACTTGGGCATAACCGTTATTCTACTAACACATTATCTAACTTTTTCCGCGTTCAGCCATTTAGTATTCTTGGACATAATGGAGAAATTAACACAATTGCTAAGCTGCGCGATCAGGCTGAAATGATTGATGTACCACTTACAATTGGCGGCAGTGACTCTCAAGATTTAAACCGTACCCTAGAAACACTTCTCACTCATTACAACTACAGCTTATTCGAAGCAATGGATATATTATTTCCGCCAATTATTAATGAAATTAAATTATACAAGCTGCATATGCAAGACTTATATACGTATATACGTGAAGCCTGGGGACATTTTGCTCAAGGACCCGCTGGAATTATTTCACGACATAAAGATGAAGCTGTTTTTAGTGTAGACTCCCTTGGCTTACGACCAGTTTGGAAAATAGAGACAGAAAATTCTTATATTTTTTCATCTGAGCCAGGTGTTATTTCTCCATCAGAATATGTTGCAGAACCAAAATCACTTGCTCCTGGAGAAAAAATTGGGTTAAAGCGGAATGCACAAGGCGAGCTTATTTTATACGAATACGATGTATATCAAGATGAAGTATATGCACGTATGAAACAGCGAATTGACTTTATCGACTATCGTTATCATCTACATCTTCCACCAACAGAAGAGCTAGATAACCTTGCTTCAATTACTGAAGTCAAAACAGAACAATACGCAGCCTTTGGCTGGGACCGCGAGCATATTCAGCTTCTCGAACAAATGGCTGAAAAAGGCGCTGAGCCAATCCGTTCTCTCGGACATGATGCTCCTCTTGCAGGACTCGATATAGGCAGAAGAAATATTGCTGACTTTATAAAGGAAAGCGTTGCTGTTGTAACAAATCCTGCTATTGATCGCGATCGAGAAATAGAGCACTTCTCTACACGTACAATTGTAGGAACACGCCCAAATCTGTATGCCACAGAAGAACAACCATTTGTTGTAGAACTTCCGAGCCCAATTGTCTTAGAAGGAGAACCCGGACAGCAAGCGGCAAAGTATTTAGAAACAGTAACATACGAACAACTCATCCGTATGTTTTCTCTGCATAGCACTGTCTATAAATTATCTGGAACATTTACAGCAGATGAAACTTTATATACTGCACTTAATCGACTAGGAGCAGAAGCTGTAACAGCAGTAAAAAAAGGAGCCTCTCTTCTCATACTTGACGATGCAAAGGCTCATCAAAACAACCAATTATGGATTGATCCGCACCTAGTCACAGCAAAAATCCATAACGAACTTGCAAAACATAAACTCCGCCGTGATTGTGCAATTGTCGTACGTTCTGGAGCGCTTCGTTCTTTACATGATATTGTAACGTTATATGGTTTAGGGGCAGATGTTATAAATCCGTACCTTACATTTGCAACAGTAAATGACGGAACAGAAAAGCCTATTCTAAATTTATATAACGCATTTAATAAAGGGCTTGAGAAAGTCATCTCAACACTTGGAATTCATGAATTACGAGGCTACGGCCGCCTCTTCTCTTCCATTGGTCTACACGAAGAGATTGCACGTATACTGGATATTACAAACTTTCTTGGATCTGATACATTAGCTTTTTCACTAGAAACATTAGCTGAAGATGCAAAAGCTCGGGCAATGGATTATACAAACGAAAAAGCAAAAATACGAAAAACGTTTCATCTATTCCCACGAATTTGGAAAGCGATTGGGGACATCGCAAAAGGGAATGCCTACGATGACTATCGTGAAAAGCTAGAAGAATTAGAAGAAAAAAATCCAACAACAATTCGTCATCTCATAAAAATAAAGGAAACAAATCATAAAGTTCCAATTGAACGCGTTTCAATTGCAATAAAAAATCATAGCCTACCATTTATTATTAGCTCGATGTCATTTGGCTCACAAAATGAAATTGCCTTCCGCGCTTATGCTGAAGCTGCCGACCGATTAAATATGATTAGTTTAAATGGTGAAGGCGGCGAAATTAAAGATATGATTGGCAAATATCCACATACACGTGGACAACAAGTTGCATCAGGACGTTTTGGCGTTAACGCTGAATTGCTCAATTCCTCTAATTTAATTGAAATAAAAATTGGGCAAGGAGCAAAACCGGGAGAAGGCGGACATTTACCAGGCTCAAAAGTAACGGCAAAAATTGCAGAAGCGCGAAATGCAACAATTGGTTCGGACTTAATCTCTCCTTCTAATAACCATGACATTTATTCGATTGAAGATTTAGCACAAATGATTACAGAAATTAAAACGGCTAATCAACATGCAAAAGTTGCTGTTAAAGTTCCTGTTGTCCCTAATATTGGAACCATTGCGGTAGGCATCGCTAAAGCTGGTGCTGATTTTATTAACATTAGCGGTTTCGACGGCGGGACAGGTGCAGCTCGTATTCATGCCTTGCAACACGTTGGTCTTCCTGTTGAAATTGGTGTAAAAGCTGCTCATAATGCTCTATCAGAAGCTGGGATGAGACATCATGTAGAAATTTGGGCTGACGGTGGTATCCGCAGTGCTGCAGATGCGTTAAAAATAATGCTTCTTGGTGCAAATCGCATTGGCTTTGGTACACTTTCTATGATTGCCATCGGTTGTACGACATGCCGCGGCTGTCATTTAGATACATGTCATGTCGGAATTGCAACGCAAATTGAATCAGAAGCGCAAGCGAAAGAACACGGTCTGCGCCGCTTTGTGCCACGAGATTTTGAAAGTGCTGTAAAAGGATTATTGAATTTATTCACAGCATTTGGAACAGAACTAAAGCGATTAACAGGACAGCTCGGTCATGTAAACTTACAAGAAATTGTCGGACGTTCCGACTTATTAGAACAAGCACACGGTCAGCATTTGCTAAATTTACATTACCTATTACAAACATTAGAAGATGTAACGTACGATGCTCCGCAAACAACATCACAACAAAAGTGTAGTGAGGCTAATTATGCCATTGAATCAAAAGAACTTGTTAGTGTTGGTGTCGATCAGCGCGTAATGGGCGGCATGGAATCTTGCTACCGCGTGCGCAGTAAATTATATGAAAATCATGTATTAGAGCCAATCACATTAAAATACACAAATGGTTCCGTTCCCGGAAATGGTTTAGGTGCCTATAATAGCGAAAACCTGTTCATTCATGTCAACGGCGGCGCGCAAGACGGCATCGGAAAAACAGCTTTCGGAGGCGGTATTTACATTACAAAAACAAAAGGAAAAGACAGTAAATACTACAACGGTTCTGTTGGAAAAGGATTTGGATACGGAGCACAAAAAGGATCATTATATGTACAAGGAAATGCTGATGCTAGAGCTGGAATTCGTCTATCAGGTGCTGATATGATTATTGGCGGAAGAATGACAACATCACTTCCGAAAGAAGAACATGGAAATATCGGTGTTCACGCTAATATAAAAGGATTTGCTTTTGAATACATGACAAATGGTCGCGCGCTCGTCCTCGGTGACCCTGGTCCATGGATTTGTGCTGGAATGACAGGCGGAGTTGTATACTTACGTCATCAACCTGATCTTGGATTAACAGAGCAAGCACTAGAGCGACGAATTGCAAAAGGCGCTAACGTTACGCTTCGTCCACTCAGTAAAACAGGAGAATCTGATGTAAACGAACTATTATCGGACTATCTCCGCGTGCTAAAGGAACATGAACAATATGAAGAAGTTGCTCTTCTTTCACCTTTGCTAATAGATCTGGATTCTCATTTCTACGAAGTAATTCCAGCAAAAGAGCAAGCAGATCCGTCTGTTTCAACAGAGTAAAATAAAAGAATAACAGCTTTCTCATTGACGACTTATGTTTCTCATAGTAAGCTATAACAAATTAAAAAAACCTGCTGAAATTCAGCAGGTTTTTTCATTAAAATATTACTTGCTAACATAAGTTAATGAATGTATAGTATCATGTTGTACATTCATTATGACAAGAAAGAAAGGATATAAAAAAGAGTATGAAACTTGGTGCTCGCGTTTTAAAAACGGGTATTGCCATTACATTAGCTTTATTTGCATGTTTATTGCTTGGATTACCAAGCCCTGTATTCGCTGGGATCTCAGCAATTTTTGCTGTACAACCCTCTGTGTACCGCTCATATTTAACAGCTCTAGAACAAATTCAAGCAAATGTAATTGGGGCAATTTTTGCCATTGTCTTTGTGTTTGCCTTTGGAAATAACCCTTTTATTATTGGGTTAACATGTATATTAGTTATTGCACTTACTTTAAAACTACATTTAGAAAATACAATTTCCATTGCCCTTGTAACTGTTATTGCCATTATGGAATATCAAGGTGCAAATTTCTTTGACTTTGCCCTATTACGCTTTGCAACAATTATGGTTGGGATTATCGCAGCATCTCTAGTAAATTTAATATTTATGCCGCCAAAATACGAAACAAAACTCTATCATAAAATCGTGGATAATACAGAAGAAGTCGTAAAATGGATTCGTATGAGCAGCAGGCAAGCATCTGATTTCACAACATTGAAAACAGATATTGACCATATGAAAGAAAAAATGATTCGTCTAAATCATTACTACTTACTGTATAAGGAAGAAAGAAGCTATACGAAAAAAGTGCAATTTGCTAAAATTCGTAAGTTAGTTTTATTTAGACAAATGTTAACGGCAACTAATCGTGCTTTGAGTACATTAAAAGCATTACATCGAACAGAAAACGAATTACGTTATATGCCAGAATCATTTCAAGAATCGATTCAAAATGAACTTGATTCGTTAACACATTATCATGAGCAAGTATTGCTGAAATTTATTGGGAAAGCAAAGAAACAACAATCTGTTGAATTTCTTGACGAAGTTTCTATTGGTAAACAACAACTAATTGACATATTTATGAACTACCAAAATAAAGAAGATGAAGAAAGTTATAAAATATGGCTTCACCTGTTCACTCTCGTTTCAGCTATTATTAATTATAGCGAAGAAGTAGAGCATCTAGATTTACTTGTAGACAGCTTCTATACGTATCATAAGCCAGAAGACGAACTGAAAATTCATGATAAACAAGAAGATGAATAAAAAACGACCCTTTCACCATTACGAAGGGGTCGTTTCTTTTATATGTTGAATTTGATATAAATTATAATAATGACCACGCTTTTGCATTAATTGCTGATGAGAACCCTTTTCTTTTATCTCACCGTCTTCTAAATAAATAATTGTATCTACATGTGTAATTGTCGATAATCTATGCGCAATAATAATAGTGGTTCGATCAGCAGCTAGCGTT
Organism: Bacillus sp. GB_SG_008; assembly: GCF_052038115.1. Lineage (NCBI taxonomy): Bacteria > Bacillati > Bacillota > Bacilli > Caryophanales > Bacillaceae > Bacillus > Bacillus sp. GB_SG_008. The sequence goes on from NZ_JBPZSK010000007.1 coordinate 13,227, forward strand.
TGCAGTGCTTCTTGAATATAACGTTCATTTTCTAAATCTAACGCAGATGTAGCCTCGTCTAAAATAAGCAGTGAGGGATTTTTTAAAAATACACGTGCAATTGCAATGCGTTGTCTTTGCCCACCTGACAATTTCACACCTCTTTCCCCGACCACCGTTTCATATCTATCAGGCAAACTCATAATAAAGTCATGAATATGTGCAGCTTTAGCTGCTTCTACTACCTCTTCTTCTGTCGCCTCAGGTCTTCCATATAAAATATTCGCTCCAACCGTATCGCTAAATAAAATGTTATCTTGCAAAACAAGACCAATATGACCACGTAAATTACGCACATCGTAATTTCTAACATCAATCTCATCTACATAAATCAATCCTTTAGAAACATCATAAAAACGAGGAATTAAACTTGCAAGCGAAGACTTTCCACCCCCGCTTAAACCAACAAGCGCTACTTTTTCACCTGGTGAAATAGATAAAGAAATATTTCGGAGCACATCTTGTTCATGTTCATTGTAGCGAAATGAAACATCTTCAAATACAACCTCACCTCGAAGTGACTTCTTTGTAATAGCATCTGGACGGTCTACAATATCGTACTCTTCATCTAATAATTCAAAAACACGGTCCATGGAGGCAAAAGATTGCGTAAGTGTGGTTGAAGAGTTTACAAGACGGCGTAATGGACTATATAGACTATCCATATAGCCAACAAAAGCTACCATTGTACCGAGTGTTAACGATCCATGAATGACTTCATAAGCAGCAAAAGCTATTACGATTAAAGGACCAAGATCCGTTAATGTGTTTACAGTAGAAAATGTCCTCGCTGTCCAGCTCGTATGTGTTAACGCCTTCGTTAAGAATTTGCTGTTCTTCTCTTGAAATTGCTCTTTTTCATACTCCTCTAACGCAAAGCTGCGTGTCACTTGCATGCCTTGAATACGCTCATGTAAATACCCTTGCATCGTCGCCAGCGCTTGTGAACGCTCACGTGTTAATGTTCGAAGACGACTGAAGAAGTATTTAACTGCAACTACATAAACAGGTAATACGAGTAAGGAAACAAGTGTTAGTTTCACATTCATCGAAAACATAACCGCAATTGCAATAAAAATTGTTGCTGTGTCAAGCCAAACATTCATTAATCCAGTAATAACAAAATCTTTTGTCTGTTCAACATCATTAATTACACGAGAAATAATTTCACCGGTCTTCGTATTAGAGTAATAACGTAAGCTTAATTTTTGTAAGTGTGCGAAAATATATTTTCTCAAATCATACAACACTGCATTTCCAATGCGCTGTGCAAAATATTGACGATAATATTCAATCGGAGGCCGTAGCACCGCAAAAATAAACAACGCAATCCCAATGGCCGTGAATAATTGAGTTGTTTTCTGTTCGAGTGAGCTTCCTCCTTGAATAATATCATCAATAATATACTTTAATAACCAAGGCATAATAAGCGGAATACCAAATTTAATGAGACCTATTACAATTGTAACCGTAATGAGCCACCGATACGGCTTTACAAATTGTAGATACCGTTTTATTCCTTTCATGCCACTCCCCCAATCATGTTCTAACAAGACAAAACCTGCAGGATGCCCTAGCAGGTTTTTCTCTAGTCTCTATACATTAAATATCGTTCATACCACATATCAATAAAATCAGGAGCAAATGGGCCCTTTCGTTGATGAATCCATTGTGTTAAATACTCAACATTTCTTTTTAATATAGTGTCAATTACAGCTGGATAGTTCATAAGCTCACGATGTTTTTCATACTCATCTTCATCTAACAATGTATACGTCATATCAGGATACACTTTAATGTCTAAATCATAGTCAATATACTTTAATGCTTCATAATCGTAGGCAAATGGCGAACTTAAATTACAATAGTAGTACACACCTTCCTGCCTCAGCATTCCAATAATATTAAACCAATAATTCGAATGAAAATAACAAATAGCTGGCTCGCGAGTAATCCACGTTCTTCCATCCGCTTCTGTTACCATCGTTCGGTCATTTGCTCCAATAACAAAACTTTGTGTCCCTTTTAAAACCGTTGTCTCTTCCCACATTCTATGAATGGAACCGTTATGTTTATAACTATGTATTTGTATTTTTTCTCCTTCTTTGGGAAATCCCATACTTTCTCCCTTCTTTCGCCGTGAACGCTCTTCTAAAGTTGTTATTTGGTATACCGTTCATTTTTACTCTTGTCCCAAAACATATTGAGCCTAATTCACTTTTCTTTTTATTATAACGGTTCTGTCGAAATTTTAAAACAAAAGAGCCGATTTACAAAATCGTCTCTTAGTTCGAAAGCATTTTCTCATTTTCAAAAGAATGAATCACTGCTGCTGTTTGCTGTTCAAATTTCTCCTGTAAATCTTTTAATGTTTTTTCTGTTTTTTGGATTTCTTGACGAATAAAATGGAGCTCTTTCGCATCTTGCTGATTCATTTCAAGGTGTTGGTATTTTTCTAAATGAACTTGTAACTTTAACAATTCGTCCATCGTCCTCAATTGTTCTTCAACCAGTTCATCAAACGATCTCATTCCATACCTCCTTAAAAATACTATTACATAGTTTCGAAGAAAAACGTTCCTTCTCCTTTGACTATATTTGTTGACTTATTAGAAGTTATGTCGGCTCTCACAAATAAAGTGAAACTTCCATCAATGAGGGTTTTCTTTATCCCCCACCTAGCTTCTTCGCTTTTCTCTGAATCTTGAGGCGGGGGTCTTACTGTCCGCGAATAGCGGGATAAAGTGAAACTTCCTTCTGGGAGCGTTTTTCCCCAGAAGGTTAGTCAACCAATCGGGCTTTTACGGACAGTTATTCCTCACCTACCTTCTTCGCTTTTCCCAGAATCTTGAGGTGGGGTCTTACTGTCCGTTAATGCGGGATAACAAAGAAAAAACACTCCTCTTACATTAAAGGAGTGTTTTTTTCTTTGTTATTAAGATTGTGATTTTTTTGCTGCTGATTTTGCGTTTTGTTGTTTTACCGCTTGTACATTCGTTTCTGTTGCAAACTCTGTACCATAGCTAGCAGCTGCACTTTGAGCAGCGCTAGCAGCGCCAGAAGCTTGTGATTTCTTAGCTTCTGCTTGTGCGTTTTGTTGTCTTACTGCTTGTACATTTGTTTCTGTTGCAAATTCTGTGCCATAGCTAGCGCTTTGTTGTTTTGCGCTTTGAATGCTAGCACCAGAAGTCGTTTTTCCAAAACCTTGTTGTTTTTTGTTCATCTTTCTCACCTCCACAACAAATAATGTAACCATCCTTCACTGAACATATCCGTTAAAAATGTGAAAAGAAAAATATTTTTTTACGTATACAGACAAAAACGTTCATTCAAACTAACTATGATGGAGGTGTAAATATATGTATGTTGGACGTGATATGACAGAATTATCAATGACTCCAAGAAATCAATGGAAAAAAGATGAACTCGCTCATTTTCATCATTCTCTGCAGCAAATAATGCCTTATTTAAATGTAGAAGGCCAAACTATTTACAAAGAAATTGTAAAAGAAATTGAAGCACGCGGTGGTTTACAGCGGCAATAAGCTGATTAGACACATGGTATAAAGTGAAACTTCCATCAGTGGGGGTTTTCTTCATTCCCCACTGATGGAAAGCTCTCACCAATCGGGCGCATGCCAGCAGTTATCCCCCACCTCTCTTCTGTAGAAAAGCGGAAGCGGCTCGCCCAGAATCGCAGGACGTTGGAGCACCCGACAGAGAGGCGCTTTTTGCCTCGTCCGAGGGGGCGAAACGACCGGAGATTCTAGCCGCTAGAGCTGGACAACGCTTTTCTCTGCATCTTGAGGTGGGGGTCTTACTGCCCGCGAATAGCGGGACAAAAATATCCTATGATTAAAAACCCCAGCCGCTACGGCTGGAGTTTTTTCACACACTCTTCAAAAATTGTTCGATGCGATTTAGAAATTGGTAACTGTTCAAATTCCTGAACCGTTATCACCTTTAAAATATCTGTTTCAACAATTGAATTTGTTACTGTACCATAAAATACAAATATATCCCACGTTCTATGCGTAAATGTATGCTGAACATTCATTGCATAATCATCAATAGAAACAGAAAGAGAAAACTTCTCTTTCATATAATCTGTCAATTGCTGTTTGTGGTTACGAATTCCTTCTCCAATTTCTACGTTAGGAAATTCCCACATGTTAGCAAGTAGCCCTGTGCTTCCTCTTTTATTAATGACATATTTACCGTCTTCTGTACGCAATACACCGGCAACGATTGGAACCATTTTCGGTGCTTTCGCCTTACTTTTCACAGGCAATTCCTTTTGTACTCCTTCTGCAAACGCGCGGCAGTGTTCTCTAACAGGACATAGAAGACAAGATGGATTTTTAGGAACACAAATAAGTGCACCTAATTCCATCAATCCTTGGTTAAAATAAGATGGATTTTCTTTTGAAATGATTTCACGAACAATATCTTCAAATAATTTACGTGTCTTTGGTTTAGCGATATCATCCCAAATCGATAAAATTCGTGATAATACACGCATCACATTTCCATCAACAGCCGGCTCTGGAATTCCGTAAGCGATACTTAAAATTGCTCCTTTTGTATACGGACCTACACCTTTTAACTTTTCAATTTGTTTTACATCGCTTGGAACTTTTCCACCATATTGCGCTTTTACTTCTTTGACTGCAGCGTGTAAATTACGTGCTCTCGAGTAATAACCAAGTCCTTCCCACGCTTTTAACACCTCTTCATCCTCAGCATCAGCTAATGCTTCTAACGATGGAAACTTTTCCATAAAGTTTGCGTAATATGGTTTTACAGCTTCAACTCGTGTTTGCTGAAGCATAATTTCCGAAACCCAAATGCGATATGGATCTTTATTGATGCGCCATGGTAAATCACGCTGCTCTGTTTCGAACCAACTGATTAAATCATGTTGGAAATTTTCTATATTAAAATCATCTAGTATCTCAAGCTTCAAACTTGATCCCCCTCATTTTTTGCATATACGTACTATTATAAAGAATTTAGGAGAAAATTTAAGTAAGATGATATAAGAAATAAAAGGTAAATGCCTTGTGATATAAAACAAAAAGAGTTACATTAATAAAAAACGGAGGTGGTTTTCATGGACACAGCCACTCATCTTGTCATGGGCGTTACATTAGGAAGCCTAGCCACACTAGATCCAGCAATCAGTCAAAGCGATTTTGGACCGCAAGCTGTGATGCTTGCCGCAATTGCCGGTTCGAATATACCTGATATTGATACTGTTTTAAAACTGCGCAACAATGCGAAATATATTCGAAATCACCGCGGGATTACTCACTCTATCCCAGCTGTTATGCTTTGGTCATTTCTTGTTAGCGGGATTACCTTTGCAATATTTCAAGGAACCCCTTATTTCCATCTTCTTTTATGGTCATTTATTGCTGTTTTTCTTCATGTTTTTGTTGATATTTTTAATGCATACGGTACACAAGCGCTGCGGCCCTTTACTAAGAGATGGGTGGCATTAGGCGTCATTAATACATTTGATGCAGTTATTTTCTTCATTCATTTATTAGCGATTGCATGTATACTTGTCGGTGCAAATAAAGGTTATGCAGGAGTAGCTGCTTATATATTAATGACCATTTATTATATTGGCCGAATTATAATGCGTCAAAATGTAAAAAGCGTCGTTAATAAACGGTTCCGTGATGTTGAACAAGTCATTATTTCACCGTCATACCGCTTTTATCATTACCGCTTAGCGATTGTAACAAAAGATCATTACTTTGTTGCTCATTGGCATCGCGGTCATATTATGGTTCATGATAAATTCGAGCGCATTCCATTACCTAATAATGATGTCATTCGTGCCGCTCAAAAAGATGAAAACATTTCAGCATTCTTATCGTTTTCTCCTGTCTATCGCTGGGACATTTTTGAATACAACGATCATTATGAAGTTCGATTTATTGATCTGCGCTATCGCAGCAAAGGTTATTATCCATTTGTTGCAATTGTTCGGCTTAATAAAGAACTTGATATTATAAGCTCATACACAGGATGGATTTTCAGTGAAGAAAAACTACGAAAAAAATTAGAATTAATTCCCCATTAAAAAAACGACCTCAATTGGTCGTTTTTTAATGTTTTAAATGATTTTCTTGATTAATTAAATGACTATACTTTGGATTATTCGTTTGAATTTCATGCAAACGCGCCCCTTGGTTATTAATCCACGCTCGTACAACTTTCTCTGTCATTTCAATCCCTTGATACGTTCCTACTTTTGCATATGCCGCTCCAAAGTCCTCCCATAACAACTCAACCCAAGTACGCGCCTGAGAATAAGAAAGGGTAGCATTTTTTTCAAGAAGTTCTTTCGTTAGTTTTTCAAAAATATCGTTCATTTTATATCTCCTTTAGTCAATTTATCCATTTTACGTTATAGAATATTTTTTCTCACATTGCACATTCTATAAGTGATACTTTTTGTATCAATTTGTAGCGAGGGGGAGTTCCTCTTGGGCAAACAATCTGAAATTTGGTCTGAAGCTAGAAATAACAATAAGTTAGACGGTCCGCCAAAAGCACAAGCACGTTTTGCTTCGAAACGACCTAACGGCACTATTAATACGCATCCGCAAGAACGAATGCATGCCGCTAATCGAGAAGAAGAAGCATAACAAATGTTTATCGATAACTATACGAGGTGATAAGATGAGTTACCGCGATCATTTAGACCATCGTTCCGAGTTATTCAACCCTACATGGGCGCGTCGAAAACATGCAAAAGCACAAGTAAATGGACAAACGCAGCAAAATCAATCTCTTATTATTTTGGCAAATGAGATGAGAAAACGCCAAACTTGATTGCCTATCTCCTGTAACAACTACGAAAAGTGAAAACCAGAGCAGCCAAGGCTCTCTGGTTTTTATTTCTTTTGCAATAGCGAAATAGGAATACCAATTTCCTCTGTTTCATTTTGTTTGTGGCCCCAAGCAAATACTCCATTAAAATACGTAATGGTAAAAGATACTCCTGGTTCTTCTATAAGTTCATATGTTTCACCAATCTTAAATGCATCGATATCTGTCATATAAGCACGAGCCATTGCAATTTTCCTCATCAATACATCAAATTCATTTACAATACCAAGCTGCTCTGCCTTTACTGCCTGTTCTTTTAAAATGCCAATTTCTTCTCTTAACTCATGTGGTGTCATCTCGCTATAGCGCTTTGGCATATTTCTCATATTTTCCCTCATCCCTCTTCACGTTTCATTTGAATAAGCACTTCTATTTCATCAATCGAAAAACCCTTTCGATATAACGCTTGCTTCATCTTATTTTCATACGTCCAGCCATCATATTTCTTGTATTTTTCATGATATTTATTACCATGATATATAAGGGCTTCTTCTTGTTGCTTATCATCCTTTTCATCCTTCAGTTCTTCTAAACAAATTTGAATGATATCACGCCCATACCCTTTGCGCACTAGCATCTCTTCTAATTTTTGTTTCATTTGCAGAAAAGAATGTTTTTGATAAGATCTTTTCTTTTTTTCTATAAGTCCAAGACCATTTTCAATTTGTTTCTCTTGTGGATACTCCTGTAAACTATGAGTAATAATTATATCCGAAACACCCTTACTTAACAGTTCACGTCTAATAACAATCGGTCCTTTTTGGCTCACATTGCTATGAGTACGTACATATGCAATTGCATACTCTTTATCATTAATATAACGGTCATGCAATAGTTTTAAAATGACTTCAGAGATGATGGCTTGTCCAATTTCTTTTTTTCGTAATTGCTCTTCTACTTCTTGTTTCGTTCTCATTTGATGCGATAAATAAGTAATGGCGTATAAATACGCTTTTTGCACTTCTTCATCGTATAAAATATTTGCTAATTCAACATCATCAAATTCTAGGCCTTTTTGAAGCCCGTGTTTAATTAAGGTCACTTGATCTACACTGAAACCATATTCTTCTCCTTGACCTTTATCAACATAAATATTAAATCTTTCTTTTATTCGTTTTTGTACTTCTATTTTTGTAATGACAGCCATAAATTTCACCCCTACATTATTTTAACATATATGAAACAAATTTGAGTTTCTTGAATATACATAATGAGGAGGGATTTCTCTTGGAAATTGCTATTTCTGGAGGAACAGGTTTTATTGGAAAAGCACTCACTTTATATTTAGCAAGCAACGGACATACCGTATACATTTTGACACGTCAACTGAGAGAAAATCTTTCACCTTCAAATATTCGATATATAAAATGGGACGCTAATGCTGTGAAATTCCCCCTTTCTTCCATTGATGTTGTTATTAATCTTGCCGGGGAATCTATTAACAATGGACGTTGGACTATGAAACAGAAGGAAAGAATCGTCAATAGTCGTTTACAAACGACAAAAGGATTAATTAAGCAACTACAAACGTTGTCCCAATATCCACATACGTTTATAAATGCAAGTGCAATCGGCTATTATGGTACATCAGAAACAGAAACATTTACAGAAGAACACCTAAAGTCAGGTAATGATTTTTTAGCTACTACAGTAAAGTTATGGGAAGAAGAAGCAAGCAAAGCTGCTGCACTCGGTATTCGCACTGTCTATACACGCTTTGGTGTTGTTCTTGGAAAAGATGGAGGAGCACTACCGAAAATGTTACTTCCATATCAATTGTTTATTGGAGGAACCATTGGCTCAGGCAACCAATTGCTTTCTTGGGTTCATCTTGAAGATGTTGTTCGAATGATTGATTTTGCTATTCATACAAAAGAAGTGAACGGTGCATTAAATGTTACAGCTCCTCACCCAGTAACTATGGAAGAATTCGGAAGAACAATTGCAAAAGTGATGCATAGACCACATTGGTTACCGATGCCTGCCTTTGCACTCAAAACCCTTCTCGGTGAAATGAGCATCCTTATTTTACAAGGACAAAATGTATTACCTCACAAGGCGATACAACATGGGTATACACATTCTTATGATACTTTAGAAAATGCGCTTCAAAACATTGTATCGTACTAATAATTTCTAAACTTCCTCAAGAGAAAAAACTCGTATGCAAAATAAAGAGGTTATTATGAAAATATTATTTAAGCAGGCCACTGTTTACCCTATTACATCTCCTAAATTACAAGGCGATGTACTAGTAGAAAACAACAAGATTGCTGCGTTAGAACGATTTATTGAATCTAGCGAAGATATGACCGTTATTGATGCACGTGGTCTCCATCTTCTTCCAGGCCTTATCGATGTGCATACACATCTTGGCTTATATGATGAAGGAACAGGATGGGCTGGAAATGATGCAAATGAAACAGCAGAAATGCTAACTCCTCATGTTCGCTCTTTAGATGGCATTCATCCTTTTGATATTGCTTTTCAAGATGCCATACAAAGCGGTATTACAACCGTACACGTTATGCCTGGAAGTCAAAATGTAATTGGCGGAACAACATGCGTCATAAAAACAGCAGGAAATAGTATCGATCACATGGTCATTCAAGAGCCCGCAGGTCTGAAAATTGCGTTTGGAGAAAACCCAAAAGGAATGCATAGTAATGGAAACAAAGAGTCTATTACCCGCATGGGAATTATGGGAATGCTGCGCGAAGCTTTTTATGAAGCAAAGTATTATGGGAATGATGCAGACTTTCGAATGATTCCTATCTTACAAGCGCTCCGCCGTGAAATTCCTATACGTGCCCACGCCCACCGTGCAGATGATATTCTATCCGCCCTTCGCTTTGCTAAGGAATTTAATCTTGATTTACGTATTGAACACTGTACGGAAGGTCATCTTGTTGCTGATAGATTAGCAAACCACGATTTAAAAGTATCTGTCGGTCCAACATTAACACGTCGTTCAAAAATTGAATTAAAAAACAAGTCTTGGCAAACATACCATACCTTATCGAATCATGGGATCGAAGTCTCAATTACGACAGATCACCCCTATACACCAATTCAGTATTTAAATATTTGCGCAGCTATCGCTGTTCGAGAAGGATTAGATGAGCATAAAGCTCTAGAAGGAATTACGATTATACCTGCTCGCAACTTACGTTTAGAAAAGAAAATTGGTAGTATCGAGCCTAGGAAAGACGCTGATCTTGTCCTATGGACTCATCATCCTTTTCACTACTTAGCCAAGCCTGTATTAACGATGATAGACGGAAAAATTATCCACACAAAAAAATCATAAAAACTAGTTTATTTTTTTGACTAGATGAAGTATTATACGATTATAAACTGAATGAAACCATGATCAATTTGTGTCGTGTTGAGTAATTTCAAATTGATGAATGGGGAAGGCAAATGGTGCGCCACCAGCATTATAGACTGGTTCTAGTGGGTTCGATTCCCACCCCGAAATTTTTTTAAGTTTTATATAAAAATTTCGAGGGTGGGGTGTTTTTTGTCGTCATGCTGCCCTCTTTTTAGGAGGAGATAGTATGTTAAAAAAACGTGACCTACATGACAGCCACGTTCTATATGATTTGATGATTCACCCTGATGTCTTCCCCTTTGTGCGTCAGAAGGCATCTTCTTATGAAGAATTTTTGTTTTTAACAAAACAAACAATTGAAGCTGAAGAGCGCGGAGAACTAATTTCACGCACAATTGTTGATGAATGGGGAAACCCTATTGGAACAATAACTTTATTTGATGTGCAAGAAAAAGCAGGTTTTCTTGGCACTTGGCTTGGCAAACCGTATCACGGAAAGGGTTATAATAAACCAGCAAAAGATGCTTTCTTTAGTGAACTTTTCTATGAATTAGATATTGAGACTATTTTCATGCGAATTCGCAAATTAAATACTCGCTCTATTAAAGCTGCCGAAAAACTACCATACGTTAATCTAGCAAATGAAACAAGAAAATGTGTATACGATCAAATTAACGCAAATGGTGAAGTATATAACTTATATGAAATTCCAAAAGATCAATACACACTACACACAATGCGCGAAGCAACATTCCAAGACGCTCATCATTTAAAAGAAGCATAATATATGTATATCTCCCTCTGTCATTGGTAACGATAGGTAATGACTTTATGACACGAGGTGAACTGTAATGGATAAGAAAAAACGTGAAAAATCAAGAAATACATTATCTAGCACACAAGAAGTTCTCTATCAACGTGAATTTAAAAGAGCAGATCGTGCAGCTGGATATAAACCAAAAGGAATTTATTAACATAAAGCTACCTCTTGTTCAGAAGAGGTAGCTTTTTTTGTGGAAAACTTTATCCACAAAATCACTAGAATTGTGTATAAATTCTAATATCTTTTGTATAAAAGAGGAATTTAATCACAGTTATCCTGTTTACTTTGTGGATATATTTACTAAAAATTGTGGATATTGTGGATAGTTTTGTTAATATTTAAAGTTTACTGTATATTGTAAGCGGATTCTTTTGTGGATAAAGTGAAATTTACATTCGCCTTCTTTACTTTCTCAAAATCCTGACGAAAATATCTATCCTCGCAAGTAGTTTAATGCAACCAAATGTTGCATTAAACTAAAGTTTGATTAAAAGTTGCACACACATTGATTTTAATATAAAGAAAAAGACCTCGTTTTGAACAAAGTTTGATCAAAACGAGGTTACTTTTTTAATATTGATAGGTTTATTTTTATAAAAAAGATTGATCAGTTTGTCTGCTAATTTCAACAAACTTATGAGTATGTAAATGATAGCAAACCACGTTAGTAAGAATTCCACTGACATCCGGCAACTTGTCTCTTTCGAAGGTGTGAATATTAAATGTGGATAATACAAATATGTTCAAATCTCATAAATTTCTTGCACCAAAAACGCCTCTATTCATTCCCTTTCAAATTGAAAAATTTCTTGATTAATCATTTGATGAAAGTATCTATCCATTTCTTCTGCTGAAACACTTTTTCTATTTTGTAACCACCATGCAATTAACGTTGCAGTGACACCCGAATAGAATTCGATAATTAACTCATTTGGTATCGTATGATTTTTACAAAGTCGATTTAGCTCTTGATTCTCCAGTTTCTTTATTTCACGATTTTGATAATGTAAACGGCTAATAAATTGCTCATCATCCATTTGTGACTCTAACATTTTACCAAACTCTTTATGATGTAAGAATTGTTCCATCACTTGAAATGGCTTAGTTAATCGCTCTAAAAGTGGTATTTGAAAAACTTCCTCTTGAAATTTGTTAATTCCAACTACAAGTAAGGCATCTTTATCTTCAAAATGTTTATAAAATGTTGTTCGATGCACCATCGCACGATCACAGATTTGATTGATGGTAATGGAACTATATTTCTGTTTTGATTGCGTCATTAATTCAAATAAAGACTCCCACAATAATTTATGTGTACGTCTAACACGTAAATCCAGTTGCCCCTCATTACTATTCATCTACACTTCTCCTTTTCTGTAGATTAATTATACAACTGGCGAAAATTGATTCTCCCTTTTTAATCTACATGTGTATATTATATTAAATATCTTAGTATACAAGTGTATTAAAAACAATCAATGCAGGAGCTGATCTAAGGGGAGTATGTTTCTGGGCCAGACGGATTAGGTAGTCAAATTTTGTTCTATTGTACTCTGATTAGACATGGAGGGATTTATATGGAAAATACAGTAATTTCAACTTCTGAAATTAAGGGTTTAAAAACTAAATCCGAAGAATTTGCTCCATTTTCTTGGTATAAAAAAATGCTGACGGAGCATCCGATTTACTATCATGCAGGCACGGACACTTGGAATGTTTTCAAATATGAAGACGTTAAGCGAGTTCTTACAGACTATGAACTATTTTCAAGTAAACGCCACCGTTCCATTTCCCAGATTGGAGCAGACACAGAGGAAGGGAGCGTCCCAGATCGCTTAAAAATTAATGAAACGGATCCACCGGAACATCGTAAGTCACGTTCTCTGCTTTCGGCTGCTTTCACCCCTAGAAGTCTCAAAACTTGGGAGCCGCGTATTGAACAGATTATTAACGATTTGATTGCCGAAATGGGGAATAAGTCGGAGATCGACATTGTTAAAGATTTTACAACCCCCCTTCCGATCATAGTAATGGCCGATTTGCTTGGGGTTCCGCATAAAGACAAGCTGCTGTTTAAGAAATGGGTCGATATATTATTCATGCCGTTCAATAGTGAAAATGCCGAGGAAGTAGGTCAACAAAAGGCGAAGGCAGCGATGGAGTACTTTAATTATCTGTATCCGATTGTTGTGGAAAAAAGAAATCAGCTTTCAGACGACATTCTTTCTGATTTGATTCAAGTTGAAATCGAAGGAGAAAAGTTTACGGATGAAGAAGTTGTTCGTGTGACTATGTTTCTTCTTGCGGCGGGTGTTGAAACAACAAGTCTTTTGTTGGCTAATTCATTCTACTCATTGCTATATGATGCTCCTAAACTTTACGAAGAATTAAGAAGCAATATAAACCTCGTACCTAATTTTGTTGAGGAGATGCTGCGTTACCGTTTCCACGTTATTGCATTGGACCGTGAAGTGAAAGTAGATAACAATGTTCTAGGCGTTGAGTTGAAGAAAGGTGATTTGGTGATTACTTGGAATAGCGCGGCAAACTTTGATGAGGATGTATTCGAAGATCCATTTACTGTGAATATTCACCGAAAAAATAACAACCGGCATCAAACGTTTGGCAATGGACCGCATTTCTGTCTCGGTGCGCCACTGGCGAGATTGGAAGCTAACAAAGCGTTCAAAATTTTTATAGAAACATTTTCTCGCATTGAATCGGTTCCAGGCTTCAATTTGGAGGCAAGTTTACAGGCCTCAGCTGCTGGCCAGGCCTTATCCAGCTTACCGCTGAAGGTTCACCGCTAGGCCAAGTTATCCGGTAAATTTGGGTGTCCCAAAAGTCATCAAAAATGACGGAGGGACGCCCTTTCCTCGTTTTGAAAATGATCTCTAGTCTTCTATTTCAAATCCAAAAACATCTTGATTGATCATTTGATGAAAGTATCTATCCATTTCTTCTGCTGAAACACTTTTTTTATTTTGTAACCACCATGCACTTAATGTTGTAATTACACCAGAATGGAATTCGATAATTAACTCAATTGGTATTGTATGATTTTTACAAATTCGATTTAATTCTTGATTCTCCTGTTTCTTCATTTCACGAGTTTGATATTGTATAAAGCTAATAAATTGTTCATCATCCATTTGTGACTCTAATATTTTACCAATTTCTTTATGATGTAAAAATTGTTCCATCACTTGAAATGGTTTAGTTAGTCGATCTAAAAGTGGTATTGTAAAAGCTTCCTCTTGATATTGTTTAAATCCAAATGCCAATAACGCGTCTTTATCTTCAAAATGTTTATAAAATGTTGTTCGATGCACCATCGCACGATCACAGATTTGGTTGATGGTAATGGAACTATATTTCTGCTTTGATTGCGTCATTAATTCAAATAAAGACTCCCACAATAATTTATGTGTACGTCTAATACGTAAATCCAGCTGCCCCTCATTACTATTCATCTACACTTCTCCTTTTCTGTAGATTAATTATACAACTGGCGAAAATTGATTCTCCCTATTTTTAATCTACACGTGTATATTATATTACACGTGATCTTTTAGATACAAATGTATTAAAAAGAGAGACAAAAAATAGGAGGAAAATCGATAAATGAATATGGCAGCCACGAGTTCCACAAGTAGCAAAATTGATACTTCTAATATTAGACATACACCCATTTTAATTGCATTAATTTTAGGTGCAATGGTCGCATTATTAAACGAAACATTACTTGGTAATGCTTTAACCGTATTAATGAAAGATTTTGATGTAACAGCTTCAACAATTCAATGGCTTTCTACATCCTACATGTTAGTTGTTGGGGTTTTAGTACCGATTACAGCTTTACTTCAACAATGGCTTACAACAAGACAAATGTTCTTAACCGCCATGTTAACATTTTTAGTCGGTACATTGATTGCTGGATTCGCACCGACATTTGCCGTTTTATTAATCGGACGTATTGTCCAAGCAATCGCGACTGGGTTAATTTCACCATTACTAATGAATACGATTTTAATTATTTGTCCACCTGAAAAACGTGGTGCGACAATGGGCTTAATAGCACTTGTTATGATGTCTGCTCCAGCAATTGGTCCTACTTTATCTGGACTTATTGTTGATTCGCTTAATTGGCGCTGGTTATTCTACATTGTTATTCCTATCGTAATCATTTCAATTTTAATTGGAATGAAGTATATTCAAAATGTCACAGAATTAACACGACCAAAAATTGATTATTTATCAATTCTTTTATCAACATTAGGTTTCGGTGGTATTGTGTATAGCTTTAGTTCTTCAGGTGATTTAGGATGGTCAGATCCTAAAGTTTATTACTCTTTAATTATCGGGGCTATATCATTATTCATTTTTGTTGTTCGTCAATTAAAAATCGATAATCCAATTTTAGAACTACGCGCATTTAGATTTCCAATGTTTACTTTATCAGTTGGGTTAATATTCATCGTCATGATGTCGCTGTTCTCAACAATGACATTATTACCAATGTTCTTACAAACGGTTTTACTTGTTACAGCCTTTAAATCAGGGCTAATCATGCTACCGGGGAGTATGATTAGTGCCATAATGGGACCGATTGCAGGTAAATTATTTGATAAATTGAGTCCAAAGGTTATTATCATCCCGGGCATTGTGTTAGTAGCCGTTGCAATGTGGCTATTCAAGGGTATTACCCCCGAAACAACATTGACACAAATTATCTTGATGCACAGCGTATTAATGGTTGGGCTCATGTTTGTAATGACAGCACAAACATATGGTTTAAATCAATTGACACCAGAGCTTTATCCACACGGTACAGCGCTCTTCAATACATTACAGCAGGTAGCTGGCGCGATTGGCACAGCTATATTTATATCTAAAATGTCTTCAGGCACAACTCAATATATGGAGAACTCAGCAAATCCAATGGATCCAGCAGAAAAGTTAAATGGCTTAACATCCGGCTTCCAAGGGGCATTTACGCTTGGGTTAACCTTGGTAATTGTTGCCCTCGTTGTATCGTTTTTCTTAAAAGGACAGAAAAAGAAAGCAAAAACCACTCAGCTCTTACACAATGAAAATTAGAAGAGCTTAAATTTTATATTAGCTGTAGCTTGATTTAATAAGAACATCAAAAAGACATCTTTACTAGTTAAAGATGTCTTTCGTTATAACCTACGTTGGATCGAATATAGGTATATCAGTAAATTTAAAAGTCCTTCATTTTGATTTTTATGTATGCTTGTCAAATAGTCTACAAACAATTCCTCTTCTCCCTTTTTTAATATTACTATCCATTTAAACGAAATAACGAAAAAACCTCCTTCTACTCAGATAGAAAAGAGGTTCTTATATTAAGTAAAAGACTGCACAAGGGCTGTTGGGTGTACCGGCGAATGTACTTGTACATGATTTTCTTTTAAAATAGAATCCACAATATGAAACGCTGGTTCCGGACGATAAATGTGTTTCATCGCTTCTTTCATTTGCAATAATCTCATATCATCTTGCAATAATTCTTTCGTTTTCTGAAAGATTTCATTATCTTCGCGAATAACAATTGCTGCACCTTGTTTTTCAAAATACTTCGCATTTTCATTTTCTTGCCCTGGTACTGGTTTATATAAAACGACAGGTACTTGCAAAGCTGCTGCTTCACTTAATGTAATTCCTCCTGGTTTTGTAATCATACAAGAAGTAATACGAAACAATTCATCAATATTCTCTATATAACCGAATACTTTTAATGCATCTGGATTGCTTTCTTGTAATTGCAGCAAGTCCTCTTGCAATACTTTATTTTTCCCACAAACTACGGCTACCTGCAGATTAGGAACTGACATAAAGGATTGGCATAACTCTTTTACACTTCCTAACACTCCATGCGCTCCTGCTACAATAAGTAGAATCTTTTTGTCCCGTGACAAATCATACTTATCATACAATGTTTCTACATTGATGACCGCTTCAAAATTTTTACGAATCGGAATCCCTGTTGCTACAATTTGCTCAGCAGGTACGCCTACCTTTATCATAATGTCCTTCACATAATCTGTTGCAACAAAATAACGATCTACTTCTCGGTGAATCCATATTTTATGCAAGCAAAAATCGGTAACTACATTATAAACAGGTATAGAAATATCTGTTTGCTTTTTCAACTCTGGCACCGCAATGATTGGAAATGTATTAATAACAATATCGGGTTTTTCAGCATGCAATATCGCTTTTAAACGTTTTCGACCAAAATTGGCATACCATGATGCAATTTTTTTATCGTAAATTTTCTCAACACCATAATAAAATAAGCGGTATAGCTCTTTCCCAATTGTATAACTTTTTAAATATAAATATTTTGTAATGTCTGTTATAACAGGGTGCGATTCACTAAAAAGATCGCATACGATTACATCCTCAAATCCTCTTTGACGAAATGTTTGTTCTAATGTTTTTGCCACTTGTATATGACCGTTACCATAATGTGCTGTTAATATTAAAACCTTGGGGTTTTTTATCAAACAAATCCACTCCTAGCTTTTTCGGTCCTTCATATTGCATCTGTCACAATATAAAAAACAATTTCCTTATGATTTTGCATGTTTGAATTCCAACAAATTTTCGTTGGATCTGTACCTGTCGTGGATATGCAAAGCATATGTTATTGACCCCTTAATCCCATCTGCTCATATCTTAAACATTATACTTTCCTATAACTGCTTTCGCAATAACTTGACTTTTATCTATACTCCAAGATACGCATTACATTATTTCTTAATTCTTTCTATTGTTTCGTTTTCCCTTTACATTTTTGTAAATTTATCCATATCGTTTCTTTACAAAAATAGACATTATGTAATCTTAGTATACTCTTTTCCTTATTTTTGCTCTACTATTTGTCAACAGAAAGCAAAAAGTCTAATCCACAATTGGATTAGACTGCTGCTAAAATATGCTTTGCTTTTTGAATGCTTTCTTCCGTTGGAGGCTCTACTCCTTCAAGAGGATATTTATGCCCTAACGCCTCCCATTTATAAACGCCTAACTTATGATATGGTAAGACTTCTACCTTTTGTACGTTATCAAGACTTTGGATAAAGGCTGCCAAATTTTCTAAGTCCTCTGTACCATCTGTAATTCCAGGTACAAGTACATGACGCACCCAAATTGATTTCTTTTTATCTGATAAATAACGAGCAAATTGTAAAATATGTTCGTTCGGTTTTCCTGTTAATTTGCGATGTTTCTTCGAATCAATATGTTTTAAGTCAAGTAATACCAAATCTGTATATTCCATCAAAATATCTAATTTTCTTTGGAATTCTTCATCTTCAGAATAGCACCCTCCAGAAGAATCAATTGTCGTATGAATCCCGATCTCTTTACATTTCTTAAACAGCTCAGTCAAAAAATCTAACTGCAGTAAAGGCTCGCCGCCACTTACTGTAATACCACCGCCAGAAGCTTCTATAAAAGGAAGGTAACATGTAACATCCTGCATCACTTCTTCAACTGTTATTTCTTTCCCTTTACCAATCTCCCACGTATCCGCATTATGACAATATTGACAGCGTAATAAACACCCTTGTGTAAATATGACATAACGAATTCCTGGGCCATCAACAGTACCACAAGACTCTACAGAATGTATTCTTCCTTTTACCATGTTGCTTCCCCCTCTATTGAAACAGCCTCCCTCTGTCTTCATGAGAACAGAGGGAAAGCTTTTACTTACATACTTTCGTGCATTGTACGGTTAATAACGTCAATTTGTTGTTCACGAGTTAATTTAATGAAGTTAACCGCATAACCAGATACACGAATTGTTAATTGTGGATATTTTTCAGGATGTTCCATTGCATCCATTAATGTTTCACGGTTAAATACGTTAATATTTAAGTGATGTCCTTCTTTTACTGCATATCCATCAAGCATAGATACTAAGTTGCGAACTTGTACATCATCTTCTTTTCCAAGTGCTTTTGGAATAATAGAGAATGTATTAGAAATGCCATCTCTTGCATCTTCATATGGTAATTTCGCAACGGATAATAATGATGCTAGTGCTCCTTTTGTATCACGACCGTGCATTGGGTTTGCCCCTGGTGCAAACGGTTCGCCAGCACGACGGCCATCTGGTGTGTTACCAGTTTTCTTACCGTATACAACGTTGGAAGTAATCGTTAAGATTGACATTGTGTGAATAGAATTGCGATATGTTGTATGTTTACGAAGCTTGTTCATAAATGTTTTCACAAGATTTACCGCAATTTCATCAACGCGATCATCATTGTTACCGTATTTAGGGAACTCGCCTTCGATTTCAAAGTCTACTGCAACTCCGTTTTCATCACGAATTGGTTTTACTTTTGCATATTTAATTGCACTTAAAGAGTCAGCTACTACTGATAAACCTGCGATACCTGTTGCCATTGTACGAATTACTTCAGTATCATGAAGCGCCATTTCAATACGTTCATAACTATATTTATCGTGCATATAATGGATGACATTTAATGTGTTTAAATATAAACCTGCTAGCCATTCCATTGTCATATCAAATTTACGCATAACTTCTTCATAATCTAATACTTCAGAAGTGATAGGTGCAAATTCAGGTCCAATTTGTTCTTTTGATTTTTCATCTTTACCGCCGTTAATTGCATATAGTAGTGTCTTAGCTAAGTTTGCACGAGCTCCGAAGAACTGCATTTGCTTACCGATTCTCATTGCAGACACACAACAAGCAATACCGTAATCATCGCCATACTCTGGACGCATAATGTCATCATTTTCATATTGAATTGCAGATGTCTTAATAGACATTTTCGCACAGTAGTTTTTAAAGTTCTCTGGTAATTGTTTAGACCAAAGAACTGTTAAGTTTGGTTCTGGAGCTGGTCCTAAGTTATCTAATGTATGCAAGAAACGGAATGAGTTTTTCGTTACTAATGGACGACCATCAAGTGCAATACCACCGATAGATTCTGTTACCCAAGTTGGATCACCAGAGAATAATTCATTATAATCAGGTGTTCTTGCAAATTTCACAAGACGTAACTTCATAATGAAGTGATCAACAATTTCTTGTGCCTCTTCTTCTGTTAATGTACCGTTTACTAAATCTCTTTCAATAAAGATATCTAAGAAAGTAGACGTACGGCCAAGACTCATCGCTGCACCGTTTTGTTCTTTAATTGCTGCAAGATAAGCAAAATATAACCATTGGAACGCTTCTTGTGCATTTGTTGCTGGCTTAGAAATATCAAAACCATGAGAAGCTGCCATTTGTTTTAATTCTTGAAGTGCACGAATTTGCTCAGATAATTCTTCGCGTAAACGCATTGTATCTTCGCTCATTACACCGCCAGTTAAATTCAAATCTTCTTTTTTCGCTTCGATTAAACGATCTATACCGTATAATGCAACGCGGCGATAGTCACCAATAATACGGCCGCGACCGTATGCATCTGGAAGACCTGTAATAACGCCTGATTTACGAGCTGCTCTCATTTCAGGAGTATAAGCATCGAATACACCTTGGTTATGCGTTTTACGCCAGTCTCTGAAAATACGGCTTAGTTCTTTGTCCATTTCATATCCATAAGATTCACAAGCTTGCTCTGCCATACGAATACCACCGTATGGTTGTAATGAACGCTTAAATGGCTTGTCAGTTTGGACACCAACTACTTTTTCAATATCTTTATTTAAATATCCTGGGTCATGTGATGTAATAGAAGAAACAATTTTCGTATCCATGTCAAGAACTCCGCCATTGTCACGTTCTTGTTTTGTTAATTCCATTACTTGATCCCAAAGTTGTTTCGTCGCTTCTGTTGCTCCAGCTAAGAAGGATTCATCCCCCTGGTAAACGTTTATATTATTTAAAATGAAATCGCGAACATCAATCTCTGCTTTCCACTTTTCACCTTTAAAGCTTTCCCATGCGTTTTTTACATTTTCTAATACTTGAGTCATCCTAATCTCCTCCATTTTTTGATTAGTACAGGACTAAGATTTTTTGTATAACAGCTTATGTGCTTAGCATACTACTTTTTTGAAAAAATGAACGTTAAAGTTGTGACATGTTTGTGAAACAATGAGCAAACTCCTATAGACATAGTGAAAACGTTATTGGAATCTTTATTGAATTAACCCCTTTTACTAATTTCTTTTTTGGGTATTCTAATAAAAGAATCCTTTTCTGCAGGTTAAGAGTCGTATCCACTTTAAACTGTAATACTCTTCCTCCCTATTCTGTTATAGTATTTTTGAAACAGAATAAAAAAAAGTGTGCCTGTTTCAGCACACTTTTTTATTTTGTTTCTCTCTTACGTCCTCCATCATGAAAACCACCTCGAATGCCAAGTTCTACTATCACACATGACATCCCCTCTATGTAATCCTCAATACAGCTGGGGCATGCCCCTCCACTGCAAAATGTTCACTCGGCCGACTTCGATTCATTTAGTCTAAATCCACAAGAGGTAGAGAATCCTGCTAATATCGCCTTCACCTGTGCCACACATGGAAATAAGAAAGCATCAAATCCGATATATTCTAAACAAACCTTACTAAATGCATTTAGTACGGCTACCAGCGAACCTACACCTAAATCTTTTCGGTTACAAGCCAAGTTTAAAGCATATTTTAGTGCCGTAACAAGATGTAACGGTGCTCGTAAATCTAAATAATAATTTAAATCATTCAACGCCACGTCTTGTCCGTCCGCAATCGCTTTTGCAAAATCCCCATCAATAAATAGCACGATATCCCCTCCCCTATAGAACGTCCCACATCATTTCCAAGCGTTTCTTCATAAATAATAGTTGTAGCCCCGCATTACTTTGCAATTGTCGCTGTCTTATCATTCAATCCATTAACAGCAACGATAATTTCAAGTGGCTCAATTTTACGTGCTTCTTGAATAACCGATGCAATCGTCATTTCTTCGTTTTGAACAGTCTCTTTATCCGCTCCATTCGCAATAACAATAATTTCATAAGGTTGTACTTTTTTACTTCTTCCAACACACCACCTATCGTTTGTGCTTCATTATGTGTTGGAATCACAACAGATACGCGCATGTTATTCCTCCTAACTATACAATCGAACATATGAAACAACTGGAATTCTTACAATAACATCTTCTAGTGGACCATAGAACGGAGCTGTTCGTATGACAATTACTCCATCTGTTACAGATAAAATACTCCCAGTTACAATTTCTCCAACAGTTACAACTTGAGCAAGTTGTCCCACATGAGACCGTAATGCATCAATAAACGACATTTTATTTCCCCCTTTCTCTATACCTCACGAATTGAAATAATACTTGAAAATGGTAATGAAATAGTTGCTCCAGTTAATTCTTGTAATGTTAAAAAGTCATCTCCTACTTGCGCAATGATACCTGTTAAACCTCCAACAGTTACAGTAATTTCGACCTCTTTCCCTAACAATTGTTCTGCAATTTCTTTAAATGGAGAAACATTACATTCTTTTAAAATAAAACAAATAATATTTTGAAATTCCTGCGATTTAATGTATTCTGCAACACCTTTTTTTGTATAAATTTCTATATACCGTGCAAACCGCGGTGAAAATAATTTTTCTTCCATAACAGGGATAAATTTCTTATATAAAAAGCAATCTAATTGTTTATCGACAACATGTGCAAACTTACGCCAATAATCTTTAAATAGAGACACTAGACTTTCCCCCTATATACATTTTGTTGTATGGACAACTTATTCACACTTATCAGCGTATACAGAAATAACACTTTTGGTGCTAAATAAACTACACATTTTCTATAAAACAAATCACATACCTATACATGAAGTACACATACAATTGCCAACATAATAAAGTGAAACTTCCAACAATAGGAGGATTTATTGTCCGCTAATATGTGGGTTAAAAAAGGAGGAATTTTATATGCGAAAAACAAAAATCGTTTGCACAATTGGACCTGCAAGTGAACAATACGAAACATTACTTTCTTTACTAGAATCTGGAATGAATGTGGCTCGGTTAAATTTTTCTCATGGAACACACGAAGAACATCGCGCA
Organism: Bacillus sp. GB_SG_008; assembly: GCF_052038115.1. NCBI lineage: Bacteria > Bacillati > Bacillota > Bacilli > Caryophanales > Bacillaceae > Bacillus > Bacillus sp. GB_SG_008. Next base: position 36,419 of record NZ_JBPZSK010000007.1, read on the forward strand.
CGTATAAATACAATACGAAAGGCCACAGCGGCAGCTAAAAAAAATATTGCACTCTTACAAGATATTAAAGGACCAAAAATTCGAACCGATGAATTTGAAGGAGGACAGGCAGAACTGCTTGAAGGTACGACTGTTACCGTTTCAATGAAAAAAGTACTCGGAACATCTAAACAGTTTTCCGTCACATACGAAGGTCTATACGATGATGTAGAAGTAGGATCTCATCTATTACTTGATGATGGATTATTAGAGCTAGAAGTAATAGAAAAGGCAAATGGTGAGTTACAAACAAAAGTTATACATGGCGGGATAATTAAAGATCATAAAGGTGTGAACGTACCGAATGTAAAAATCCGCCTACCTGGTATTACGGAAAAAGATAAAAAAGATATTCTTTTTGGAATAGAGCAACATGTTGACTACATCGCCATCTCCTTTGTACGTAAAGCTGCTGATATTTTAGAAGTACGCGACATATTAGCGAAGCATAATGCCTCACATATTCGCGTCATCGCAAAAATTGAAAATCAAGAAGGAATTGATAATATAAAAGAGATTGTAGAAGTTGTGGATGGAATTATGGTTGCCCGCGGTGATATGGGCATTGAAATTCCAGCAGAATATGTACCGATTATCCAAAAAGAATTAATCCATACCTGTAATCTGCTCGGAAAACCGGTCATTACAGCAACGCAAATGCTGGATTCTATGCAAAGAAACCCAAGACCAACAAGAGCAGAAGCTTCAGACGTAGCAAATGCAATCTTTGATGGCACAGATGCGATTATGCTTTCAGGAGAAACAGCTGCCGGTGAATATCCAATAGAATCCGTACAAATGATGAATAAAATCGCTCTGCAAGTAGAGAAGTCTTCTCTATTCCAAAGTCAAAAGCAATTGCTTCATGATAACCATAAACAAATAACAGAAACAATCGGTGCTGCTGCTGTCCAAGCAGCTTATTCCTTACAAGCAAAGGCAATTTTAACACCAACCAAAAGTGGTTATACAGCACAAATGATTTCAAAATATCGTCCGCACACTCCTATTATCGCAACAACATCTGAACAATCTGTTATGCAGCAACTCGCACTCGTATGGGGCGTACACCCATTTTTCACTGCACCAAAACAAACGACAGATGAAGTAATTGAACAAGCATTATGTAACGCTAAAGAACAACAGCTGATCTCTACGCAAGATATTGTCATTGTAACAGCAGGTGTCCCAGTTAACGAACGTGGAACGACAAATCTGATGAAAATTGAAGTTGTAAAATAAAGTAAAACTTCCATTCGTGAGCCCGCTAATAAAGTAAAAGAGGCAGATGCACTACGTCATCTGCCTCTTTTTCACTCGCAACCCTCTATATTACATGTCATGCCATTTGAAAATGTTGCTTTTTCTTTTTTTAATTCCTGCTCGATTATAGCCTCTAATGCTTCTTTGTTACGTACACCTTGTACTACACTCTCGCCAATAACAAATGTCGGCACAGCTTGTACCCCTTGTTCGTAATAAGCATGATGTACAGCTTTTTGATGCGCTTCTTTATACGTACCATTCTCTAGTGCTTGACGAAATTCATTTTGATTTAATCCTACTTCTCCGGCGATTTCTACAAGCACATCCACTTCTCCTATATTCCGTTCCTCTTGGAAAAATGCAGTAAACACGCGGTGCTGATATTCATTTCCTTTTCCATTTTCTTTCGCATATTGATATCCTTCAAATGCAGTATGTGTATATGGATGTGGTGACAAACGAGGTAATTTTATATCAACACCCATTTGCTCTGCCCACGGTGCAATTGTACTTTGGAACATCCCTAACTTGTCTGGTTCATTCCATGGATCAATACGTTCCGCTGGATATGGACGTAATTCAAATGGCATCCATTCTACTTCTACATCTTTGCCTTGAATTGCTTCTTGTAATGGTTGTTCACCAATAAAACAAAATGGACAAACATAATCGGAATATACTTTTATTTGTAATGTCATTATTTTTACTCCTTTGTTTTCTGATTGTAACAATTATAGTTACAACAAGGATTTTCTGTCAACTAAAAAGTGTTTCCATTCAAAAGAAGACATCTAACGATTTTTCAAAGCTACTATTGCGGCTACCGCATAATACAAAGCTTTCTCATACTTTGAATGTTCCACAATTGATAAATTAACGAGCGAACCGCCGCTCGCAGAAAAATATTCAATTGCTTCTACTGGAATCGCATCTTCTTTTACTTCAATAAAACTGCCATCTTTCCAATGTCCCTTTTGGATATTCGCATACAAATCTCCAGTAATTTCTCCAATTTCTTCATCATGTTCAGATCGCAAAAGCCATTTCAGCTTTTTTAAATTCAATGTCTGTTTCAGTTCGCAAATCTTATCTCCCGCTAGATCATGAAATGTATAAGAATAGTATGCTCTTTTTCTTACAATCAATATCTCTTCTCCCAGTTCGTTATACAAAATAAATCGCTTTTCATTCAATGATTTCAAGAAAAACGATATGAAAATTTTCCATATCTTTTGCATTTCTGTTTCATATTCTTCTCTTAAAACTCCAATTGTATTTCCATCCATTGAAAAATACGTAACTATAGTGGCTAAAGACATTTCTCTTCGTACAACAAACCGATGTTGATGCAGTAACGGCGATGTGCCTTTGTTACAAATCATTGTCCCAATTCTCTTAGCTCTCTTTCTTTCTACAAAACTATAAATCATAAAAAGAAAAGCCATTATAATCATACTTATAAAAGTCATAGTACCTTTGTTCCACTGAAGATGCGGCGTCCGAATAAAATCAAGGATAAATGCTATAATAGCAACAAAAAATATAAAGAGAGAGAGAATAAATAGTCTTTTTCCATTCCGTTCATGATGATCATGGATCCCCATATACAACCCCGCTTTTTTACATTTTATTATCTCATTTAACCATTATTTTTCCAAACGAATCCCCGACTGAAAATATATAAAAAAAGCTATCTTATAAGATAGCCTTCTAACCTTCTACATGCCGAGTCATTGTATAAATATCATTACTTAATACACCAAACGATTTAATGTTATTTTGAATATTAGATAATAAAACCACATACGTACTTCCATTTTTACTAAAACTATTTAAACAATTCCATCCCGGCATAACGCCATGATTTGAGTAACTACCAGGGTCCACATACCAACCAAAACCATAATCTTTTTTAAATGCTGTAAACATTTGATGATAACTTTCATTTGAAATGAGCTTTCCTGTAAATAAAGCTTGATCAAATAAATATAAATCATATGCGGTCATATATATATCACCGCATCCAAATAATTGTGACATACTTGGTAAAGCTGGTGTTGTCATCTTATTATCTACAATTTTATAGCCAGTAGAAGGATATTTTTCTTGTTGAAACTTGTCACCAAATCCGGAGTGCTTCATACCAGCTACTTCAAATATATGCTTTTGAATATAATCCTCAAGAGATTCTCCACTCACTTTCTCTACAATATACGCAAGCACAGAATAGTTAGAATCGGAGTATTTCCATTTCGACCCGGGAGGGAATGCCAATTTTTGATTTCCTATTCTTCTAATCAGTTCATCATGTGTGATGTCCTCTGATCCCTCTGGATACTCTGGAATACCTGATGTATGCGTAAGAAGATGTACTAATTTAATTTCTCCGCCTCTTGGGAAGTCAGGAATATATTTTGCCACAGTATCTTCTGTGTTTAATTTATTTTGTTCTTTCAATTGCATAATAGAAGTTGCGACAAAAGCTTTCGTAATTGATCCAATGTAATAGGATGTATCTGAATTATTAGAAATTTTTTCACCTTGATTAGCAAGTCCATATCCTTTATTCAAAAGAACTTTTCCATTCTTTACAACAACAGCTGTACCACTGAAGTTTTTACTCTTTATATACTCATCTAATTGAGCATTGTTATTGATTTCTTGCGGAGATTGCTCAGTTACCAATTCTTCTGAACGTTTCTCTACAGGTTCTGTCTTTACTTCTTTCGCTTCTTTCGCTGCTTGCAATGTTTCCTTTTCTTTATTGTTCGAAGTAATTTTCGTATACCCCCAATATACAAGGATGAATAACAGACTGAGAATAATCGTTCGCTTTATATATATAATCGGTCTGCGAGAGTTCATAACAATAAAAACCTACCTTTTCTCATAGTTGCTCATTTTACATCTTACTTTATCACGCAATGGGTGGTTTACCAACACCATGCACAAAAAATAAAAAAAGAGCATCTAAAATGCAAGATAGTCGTTACATTCGTAATGTGGTGAAACTTCCATCAGCGTTTTTTTCATCCCCCATCTATCTTCTTCGGATTCCTCACAATCTTGAGGGGGGCTTACTGTCCACGGATAGCGGAATAAAAAAACCCCTCATTTTTATCAATGAGGGATTTCTTTTCATTATTTATACATGTTTTTTCATATCATCAGCAACAGACTCAACGTTTGTACCAACGATAACTTGTATACTTGTATCACTTAGTTTCATAACACCTTTTGCACCGGCACGTTTTAATGCTGGTTCATTTACTAAGTTTGCATCTTTTACTTGTAAACGAAGACGAGTTGCACAGTTATCAATTACTATTAAGTTTTCTTTTCCGCCTAATGCTGCTACGTAAGTTTCACCGATAGACCCTGCAACTGGTGCTTCGCCTTCTTCTACTAGCTCATCGTCATCTTCACGACCTGGAGTTTTTAAGTTAAATTTCTTAATTAGGAAATAGAACACGAAGAAGTAAATTGCTGCATAAATTAAACCAATTCCTGCTAATAATAACGGTTTTGTTGCAATACCGAAGTTTAAGAAGTAATCAATTGCACCGGCACTAAATGAGAAACCGTCATGAATGCCGAGTTGTGTTGTAACAAATAAAGAAATACCTGTTAATACAGCATGAATACCATATAATACTGGTGATAAGAACATGAATGAGAATTCAATCGGTTCTGTAATACCAGTTAAGAATGAAGTTAAAGCAAGACCACCTAACATACCCGCTACTGCTTTACGCTTTTCTGGTTTAGCTGCTGCAATCATCGCAAAACATGCTGCTGGTAAACCAAACATCATGATTGGGAAAAAGCCGGTCATGAACGTACCTGCAGTTGGATCTCCCGCAAAGAAACGAGCAATATCGCCATGAACAATATCGCCTGCTGCATTTGTAAAATCACCAAGTACAAACCAGAAATATGTGTTCATTACATGGTGTAAACCAATTGGAAGTAATAAACGGTTTAATACCCCGAAAAGACCTGCACCAATCGCACCTAGATTAACGATACCGTGTGCCACTGCATCAATACCACTTTGAATCGTTGGCCAAATTTCTCCAAATACTAAACCTAATAAAAGCATAACTACAGCTGTAATAATTGGAACAAAACGTTTACCAGCAAAGAATCCTAACCATTCTGGTAATTTAATTTTATAAAATTTATTATATAGCAACCCTGCAACCACACCTGCAATAATACCACCTAAAATCGCCATATTAATTTTCGGTGCTAACGTTGCCGCCTTTGAAATCTTCCCTAAAGTATCTGCTACTTTAGACGGATCAACAGAACTAACTAAATCTTGAATGCTATTTAATTTATCGTGTAATTCTGCCGCCGAATACCCTTTACTTAAAGTATCAGTTGTATTTTTCAAAACAAGATAGCCAATTGCACCTGCAAGAGCTGCGGCACCGCTACCATCAACAGACAAACCAACTGCAACACCAATCGCAAAAATAAGTGCTAAATTATCAAAAATTGCTGCACCGGCTTGTGCCATAACAGGAATATTAAATACGTCAGGCTGCCCTAAACGAAGCAAGAGCCCCGCTGCTGGCAATACGGCAATTGGAAGCATTAATGCTTTACCAATACGTTGTAAAAACTGCAACATCTGAATTCCTCCTATCCAAAGATATGAAAACGTTACCATTTGTAAATAAGTTTTAGAAATGGTAACGTTTTCTATTACATAATCATGATAACATATAGTTGTATAGATGTGTAGTTATTATTTCGGGTTTTTTTATGGATTTATTTCCCTTAATCCTAGTTGTTTGTAAGATTCATCCTTATTCTAATCACTAAAAAGCAAATTGATTAAAATTATCATTTTTACAAATAACGAAGCGTCCTCATGAATAGAAGTTTCATTTTATCATTCCTCATTTTCATGTTATTATTTATTTCCGCGCTTGTCGGGAAAGTTAAATTTAGTAACTAATATAATAGGAGTGGTTTATTATGCAGTGTATCGAGACTAGCAACTTACAACAGTTATTAGATCAAGTTCAGCCCTATACAAAACAAGGTAAGCTTGCAACATATATTCCCGAGCTAGGAAATGCAAATCCCGATGATTTAGGTATCGCAATTTACCATAAAGAAAGCCATTACGTTCATGCGGGAAAATCCCAGATACTCTTTACGCTTCAAAGTATTTCAAAAGTAATTACACTTGCACTTGCTCTTTTTGACCGCGGTGAAGAGTATGTATTTTCTAAAGTTGGCATGGAACCCACCGGTGATCCTTTTAATTCTATTATTAAATTAGAAACAACAAGTCCCTCTAAACCATTAAATCCAATGATTAATGCTGGGGCGTTAGCTATCACAAGTATGATTGCAGGAGAGTCCAATGAAGAAAAAATGGAACGCATTCTTCACTTTGTCCGTGATATTACAGATAACCCTTCCATTAACTACTCTTCTAAAGTTGCCATCTCTGAATTAGAAACAGCTTATTTAAACCGCTCTCTTTGCTACTATATGAAGCAAAACAACATTATCGATGGTGATATTGAAGAATTAATGGATCTATATACACGCCAATGTGCGATTGAAGTAAACTGCATCGACTTAGCCCGTATCGGACTTATCTTTGCGATGGATGGTTATGACCCATATCGCAACAAACAAATTATCCCAAAATACATTACAAAAATTTGTAAAACCTTCATGGTAACATGTGGTATGTACAACGAATCTGGAGAATTTGCAATTCGCGTTGGAATTCCAGCAAAAAGCGGTGTAGCTGGTGGTATCTTTGGATGTGTAAAAGGTGAAATGGGTATTGGTATTTTCGGTCCTGCGCTAGATGAAAACGGAAATAGCCTTGCTGGATTTAAAATATTAGAGTTACTTTCTGAACAAGAAGGCTGGAGTATTTTCTAAAAAGCGTCTGAAATGGCGCTTTTTTCTGTATAATTTTGCATATTTCCTATACACCTCCGAATAGTATAGTACAACCTAGTGTTTTATCATATGAAATTTCCATGCAGGAAATACCTTTACACTAATCAAATTTTATGGAAAGTATCCGGCGAGCAAACAGGATAAAGTGAAACTTCCATCAGTGGGGGGCTTCATCCCCCACTGATGGTTGGTTGAACCAATCGGGCTTTTACGGGCAGTTGTCCCCCACCTACCTTCTGCGTTTCTCTCTGCATCTTAAGGTGAGGGTCTTATTGCCCGTTAATGCGGGATAATAGGGAGGTGCCCATGAAACTCATCCTTCAAACAGAAGATCAGGCAGTTCTTGAGAAAACTATCCTTCTTTTTGTATTAAGCATCGTTGAAAGTTTAAAATTAAAAGTTGTTTCCCTTGATGAAGCCTATCGATACATATTTAATTTAGATGTACTGGAATTGTTAATGGACCGAAGTATTGATGATAAAGTACTAGAAATTGTTCATTTCGGCATTGAATTAGAAGACATTCAAAACTTAATCCCCGAAGATTTAGAACAAAATATCGAAGAGTTGAAATGGCGCTGTATTCAAGTGCTAAGTGACTATGAAATGTATGAGGAAACGGAGCAATTAATTGAAGATATTCGGTAAAGCGGAAATTCCAGTAAAATATTGCGCTCCTTCTCCACATGAAAGCAGGAAAAAAGCACCTCTTTAGGTGCTTTTTAATGTTTTTTTAAACTATTTTTATATGTTTCAATATTTACTGGTAGCTCTTCCTCTTCTAACGTATGTTCATTTACATCTTTATGAATGTAAGCACCCTTTGGAGGTTGATGATCGTGTCCTTTTTTCTTATGATCAAAAGATTTACCGCGTCCCATACTAACACCCCTTCCTTTGAATAAAGTCTATGTTAGTATAAATAAAAGATCGTCGACATATGCAATTGTTTGTTGTATTTCCAAGGAAATGATAGAAATTTGTTTGATCCCTTGCTTAACAACCTGTGAGCCCCCACTGATGGAAGTTTCACTTTATTATAAACTTTGCGCTTCTGCCGTATTCGTCTCTTCAACCTGTTTCATTTTATTGTTCTTATTTTTAGAAAAATGGTAAAACAGTAAGCAAACAATCATAAATGGAATACCGCAATACAATGCCATACGTTGATCTGGAATAAAGGCCATACTCACAATTACAATCATATTTAATGTAAAAGCAAGAAGTGGAACAAACGGATATAATGGCGTTCTAAATTTCAAATCCTTAATATCCCCGCCTTGCTTTACATACGTTCTTCTCGCTAAAAGATTTGATAAAGCAATAGATGCCCAGACCAGTATTGCACCAAACCCTGCGATAGAAAGAAGCCATAAATAAACTGTATCTTCTGCATATATACCGCATAATAAAGAGAGACAACCAACAATGGTACTTGCAGTTAATGCATAAATTGGAACACCCTTTTTAGATAACTTACCAAAAATCGGACTAATCATTCCTTGGTTCGACATAGACCAAAGCATACGAGAAGTGGCATATAAACCAGAGTTTGCTACTGATAGCACTGCTGTAATAATAACGAAATTCATAATATCTGCTGCATATGGAATCCCAATTTTATCAAATACAACTACAAACGGACTTTCTACTAATCCCGCTTGTTCCCATGGGAATAAGCCAGCGAGTATAAATATAGAAAGTATAAAGAAAACTAATATACGCCAAACCGTATTATTAATTGCTTTTGGAATTGTTTTCTCTGGATTTTCACTCTCTCCAGCCGCAATACCAACTATTTCTGTTCCCTGAAAGGAAAAATTGACGGCAACCATTGTAACTAAAATCGCTGTCAGCCCATTTGGAAACAGTCCTCCGTGATCAGTAAAATTCGAAAGCATTGGGGCTGGTTCGGTTCCTTTCATATCTAAAAATCCAAACATAGCTGCCCCACCTAAAATAATAAATGCAATAATCGTAATGACTTTAATGCTCGCAAACCAAAACTCAACCTCTGCAAAACTTCGTGAAGATAATGCATTAACAGCAAAGAGAAGTACTGCAAAAACTACGCACCAAATCCAAGATGGTACATCTGGAAACCAACGTTTCATTAAAATACTAACTGCAATCAGCTCAATCCCTATCGTAGCAGACCAGTTTAACCATGACATCCAACCTACTACATAACCTGCCGCAGGCGAAATATGCTTTGTAGCATACACTTGATAAGATCCTGCACTCGGCATGGAAACTGCTAATTCCCCAAGACAGAGCATTGTTAAATACATAACAAAGCCTCCAACAAGATATGCGGCAATTGCCCCGCCTGGCCCAGCTTCATGAATGGTATAACCGGATCCTAAGAAAAGACCTGTACCAATAACCCCTCCAAGTGCAATCATAAATATGTGTCGACTTTTTAGCTCTCGCTTTAACTCCTGATTTTGCTTTTCCATATGAACCCCCCTTTAATTTTATCCCGCTATTCGCGGACAGTAAGACCCCCGCTGATGGAAGCCTCACTTTATAAGCACCCCAAAATGTAAACGCTTTACATTTAATATGAAAAATAAAAATGAATAAAGTGCATTTTTATTTCATCGTTACTATAGATTTGTAATAAGAGGGAGATTTTTCAAAAGAAAATCTCCCTATACAAGAAAATACCCAAAACACGATAGATTGTTCATACGAAAACTTTCTTATGCTTCACTTGGTAATGACATAAATTAAACAATTGTTTAAAAGAGCATTAGAAAACGGTACATAATCCAGAAGGCTTTGTATCAATCACTTCCTGTGATCAACAGATCATCCCTGACTGTTATTAATAATGTTTGATTTGTGATAGCTTGTCCTTCTTCTACTTCTAACAACTCCACATAGCCACTGATTCCCACTTTAATCTCTACTTTCTGTTTATCCATCGTTTCAATTAAAGCTAATTTCTCCCACTCATACACATAGGAACTTTCATTAATAAATAATTTTTCAACTTTACCATAACAAGGACTGTACACGTTTTCTATCACTGTTCTCATCTTTTAAACCCCTCTTTCTTATTAAGTGCAGATGTAACTCTTTCAACTTACCCCCCATCTCAAAATTTAAAGTATTCAACTACTATTAATGCAAGATATGTACCAACCTAATTTCTTACGTGGAATTAAGAGTTAGTACTGAAAAAATTTTAATACGCGCAAAATTTTTCTTCTCCTTTACAGATTTTTAACCCAGAAACGCAAATTTTTTTTGCATACTTACAATAATTTTATTAAAATTAAGAAAAATCAGTCTTCATATGGTATACAAGGAGAAGATAAATGATGCACACAGAAGAAATTAATTTCAAAAAATTAGTCGAAATGAATATGCTATATGAAACCTTACTCAATGAAATTGATATTGGGATTCACATTATTAACGAAGAAGGCAAAACAATCATCTACAACCGCAAAATGACGGAAGTTGAATCAATGAATCATAAGGAGGTACTATATAAAAATCTTTTAGAGGTATTTGCATTTGAAGAAAATCAAAACAGTACTCTTATAGAAGCACTAAAACTAGGAAAAGCGAGAAAAAATATAAAGCAAACGTATTTTAATAATAAAGGACAAGAGATCACAACAATTAATGATACCTTTCCCATAGTAGAAAATGGAAAAATAAAGGGTGCTATTGAAATAGTAAAAGAGATTCCCCAGATAAGGCAAACAAGTAAAGCAAATGCCCTTCGAGGCCATAATACTAAATTTACCTTTAATCATATAATAGGTAATTCTAAAGCCATTCAATCGGTTATTATAGAAGCAAAAAGAGTAACACGCACCTCTTCCTCTATACTTATCGTGGGAGAAACGGGGACTGGTAAAGAATTATTTGCACAGAGTATTCATAATGAAAGTTATCGTGCAGGGAAGCCTTTTATCTCACAAAATTGTGCTGCTATACCTGAAACTCTAATGGAAAGTTTATTATTCGGCACAAACAAAGGGGCTTTTACAGGTGCAATAGATAAACCAGGTTTATTTGAAGAAGCACACGGGGGAACTTTATTATTAGATGAAATTAACTCATTAAGCCCAGCACTTCAAGCTAAATTGTTGCGTGCAATACAAGATAAAACAATACGAAGAATCGGAGGAACACAAGAAAAAGAAGTAGACGTTCGAATCATAGCAACTATTAATGAAGATCCAATTGAAGCCATTACACACAACCGCTTACGAAAAGACCTATATTACAGATTAAGCGTTGTTACTTTATTTCTTCCACCTTTAAGAAAACGAAAAGAAGACATCTTCCCCCTTCTTCATAGTTTTATTGAAAAATATAATATGCAATTTGGCTTAAAAGTAAAAGGGATTGCTGACAACGTAAGGGACTTTTTCTATAAACACGATTGGCCTGGAAATATAAGAGAATTAGAACATATAATTGAAGGATCCATGAATTTAATAGAAGATGAGGAAATGATTACAACATCCCATCTTCCAACACGTTTTTATGAGTTAACAAAAAATGAATTCAACATTCACCCTCCTCTAACTAGGTGGGAGACAGATAACTCAGATTCCACATCTAAAACTTTAAAGAACACAATAAATGAAATGGAAAAAGAATATATCATTCAAGTTCTTAACGAACATAACGGTAATATCTCACAAGCCGCAAAATACTTAGGATTAAGTAGGCAAAATCTACAGTATCGATTAAAAAAGTACGGGCTAAACACGTAAAGATTATCGCTCTATCATTAATCCATACGAGTTTCTATAAAGTTTCTATAAGTACAGCAAAAAAGGGCGTTCTTAAAGAACAGCCCTCTATTTTTTTGTATGACACCACTCATAAACAAATGACAGAATCACTTTTGTAAACTCAACAAGCTGTTCTATCTCAACCTTTTCATTTACTGAGTGCGCTTCTTCTAACGTGCCTGGCCCGTAAATCACTGCTGGAATGTTAAATTCACTAAACCATCCTCCATCAGTTACTGTTGCAGACATATCAAGAATGGCACTGCGGTGTAATGTTGATTCATGTACAGCAGCAAGTTGTCGTACTGCTGGATGATCTTGATCAACTTCTAATGAAGGAAAGATTTCACCACGATCCACAATCATAGATTCCCCGCCCCATTTAAATTGTGGTGGATTTTCACGCAACCATGGATCAGCTGCCGCAAGTCTGCCAATATAATCTTCAATCTCTTCAATCACTTGTTGATGTGTTTCATTTGGATAAAAGTGTACCGTAATCCATAATCGGCATTCATCTGCAATAAATGCTGCATGACGGCCGCCTTCAATGACAGCCGGATTAATTGTCGTTGTCCCTACTGGATAACCTTCATATGTTTTCATAATAGCCCAGTGACGTTCTAGCTCTTGCAACCCTTGCACAATTTTCATCATCTTTTCAATCGCACTCGCTCCGAACAAGCGACCGCCGGCATGAATCATTTGTCTGCGCGTTGCATCATGAAATGTTTGCGGACTTTTCACAGTAATCCATCCTGTAATAACCCCGCCTTGGCCTTGCATATGTAAATCACTTGTATCCACAACAACTGCAAAATCAGCATTATATCCACGCTTGCAACATTGAAGCGTTCCTGCTTCTCCCACTTCTTCTCCAATTACCGATTGAAAAATTAAGTCCCCAGGCAGTTCCATACCAGCTTCTTGCAAAAGCTGAATGGCAAATAGAGCTCCAGCTAGTCCACCTTTCATATCAGCAGCGCCGCGGCCAACAAGCCAACCATCTTTAATAAAAGGTTCAAACGGTCCAGTTTCCCATGGTTCATCTGCTGAAACTTCTGCTACATCCATATGACCGTTAATAATTAAGCTTTTGTGTGAATCTCCTGCTGTCCCCTTTTTTACTCCAACAATATTCGGATCATTTGGATATACGTCCCATTTATCAATTTTAAAATTACGCTTCGTTAAAAAATCAGCGACAAATTGCTGTGCCTCATTTGTATTTCTCGCTGGTGGTGCAGGAGTTTCAAAACGGATTAATGTTTTTGCCAGTTCTACTATTTCATCTTTTCTTACATCAATTTGTTCTAGTAGCTGTGAAATCGTTTCATTCATTGCAAATTCCCCTTTGCATACCTAGTATATTCTTGCTCTTATTTTCACATAAAAAAGAGACTGTTTACAATGTTACAGTCTCTCATAAGCCACAAAATATATTTGTAAAGAACTTATTCTACAGAAACAATTCATACAAGAGAAGATTCTATCAAATATTTTTAATATATAATGAATGCAAAAGTAATTAAGGAGATAATGGCTATGCAAAAATTACTCATATATCAAGATAACTCCTCTCATAAATTTTGGAGAATCAACGTTACCGGAAACTGCTTTACCGTTACTTATGGAAAGATTGGAACCATTGGTGCTATTCAAAGTAAACAATTTGATTCACCTCAAAAATGTGAAAAAGAAGCTAATAAACTAATCAATTCAAAGTTAAAAAAGGGATATATAATTACAGACAATACTGAAGAAATAGTAAAAGAAAGTACGATAACAGAGGACACTTTCTGGAATTTACTAGATTCAGCGAAAAAGAAAGGTGATGATCCAGAAGAACAAGTCGAATGGCTAATTAATCACTTATCCAGAAAACCAATTAAAGATATTATTGAGTTTGACTTCATTCTTCAAAATTATCATCATTCTTCTTATACATCTGACTTATGGGCCGCTGCCTATATTATCATGGGTGGTTGCTCCGATGATTCGTTTGACTATTTTAGAGCATGGCTGATTTTTCAAGGAAAAGATATATTTAACGTTACCCTACGGGATCCACAGGCTATTATTCCAGCTTTACAATTGATAGAAGACGGAGAAGTCCCTGAATTGGAAGATCTGCTATTTGTAGCAAGTAGTGCATATGAAGAAAAGACGGGATTAGATGATGAACAATATAACAATCTATACTTGCAAACAAAAGACGGGCCATACAGTTTCCCAGACATCGAATTTGATTGGGATGAAAATGACGAAGAAGGATTAAAAAATAAATTCCCCAAATTGTGGGAGTTGTATGGTGATGAACCATTAGGATAGCAAAAAACAATAAAGTGAAACTTCCATCAGTGGTTTTTTTCATCCCCCACTGATGGTTAGTTAAACCAATCGGGCTTTTACGGGCAGCTATCCCCCACCTATCTTCTTCGCTTCTCTCTCAATCTTGAAGTGGGGGTCTTACTGCCCGTTAATGCGGGATAAAACTTGATTTGATTGAAGCATCCCTTGAATTGAAACGATAAAATCCCAGCAAGTAAAAAAGAAATTGACTTACCTTTTACCTGCTAGGATTTTTATTTTCTCTCTCATTATCTTAATTAAAAATCAACCTTCTCCAAATACAACCCACTTGCATCGGCAAGACAATTTATTTGGTTTCGTTGTTTTGCCTCTAAAATTTGCGGTATTGCTTCAGCATCTAGCTGGCCTAATCCAACTTCTATTAACGCTCCAACAATTTTTCTCACCATATTGTGAAGAAATCCGTTTCCGCTTACTCTAATTTGGATAAAGCCCTCGTCTTCAACGATATCAAGCATATATACTTCTCGAACCATAGACTTCTTCTTAGATTTAGCATTTGAAAAAGCAGTAAAATCATGTGAGCCGATTAAATATTGAGCTGCTTTTTTCATGCGTTCAATATTTAACTTTTTTCCAACGTGCATACTGTATTTTCGCATGAATGGATTTGTATGTTCCTCATTCCAAATCTTATATAAATACGTTTTCGCTTTCGAGTTGTAGCGGGCATGGAAACGCTCCGGAACTAATTCCACATCAGTAATACTAATATCATTTGGTAAGTATTGATTTAAGTACTTTTTAACTTTAGGTTCCGCCAAATTCTCATCAATCGTAAAATTAGCTACTTGATTAAGAGCATGTACACCAGCATCCGTTCTGCTGCAGCCAATAATTTCGATTTCTCTTCCGAGCATTTCAGATAATACACTCTCTATTTTTCCTTGAATGGTATTATCATTATTGCCAAGACGCTGCCAGCCCTTATAGCGTGCACCATCATATTGAATCGTCAATTTATAATTGTTCATTGTATTCTCCTTACTTTAATTCGCTGAATAAAGTGAAACTTCCATCAGTGGGAAGTTTCTTCATCCCCAACCTACCTTCTTCGCTATTCTCTGAATCTTGAAGTGAGGGTCTTACTGCCCATTAATGGGGGATAAAACAAAATCTTAAGCATTCTATGATGTTTTTCGTTATCTTCTTTCCATAGTAACACAAGACAGCTACTTTAGTGTCTACTTGTGCCAATGTATTATGCGCGTAGCCTAAATCAACAGTGTACAATCTCCCTCTTCTCGTTCACGGACGCTACCCATGTTCCTGCCAGAACTTCTGCAGTTCTTCTTCAGACGGTACATTTTTCTCCCACTCTTCGCACTCCTCTAGAAGCTTCTCAGTCTCATGGACGACAGACGGTTCCTTCTTCCGAAACCTCACTGTAGCTTCCTCTACTTCACTAAACTTCGTATATACTTTTCCATACCAATCTCGTAAGATGCCCTTCACATAAGCAAGCGTCCGCTTGTTGTTTTCATGAGCAATCTGGAGTGCTTTTAATACAAGTTCATCTGACAGATCATCCATCCACGCATTCAGTTCCTCCGTCGTATACCGTGACAAGCTGCCAAAGTTTTGTTCATAAAACATGAATACATTGTCGCCCGAATCAATTTTTCCATCTACTTCACAGCTTTCGGCATCATCTTGAGGAGCAGCTTGAAACTCCTCAACCGGCATACCGAAATGCTCCAATAATAGCGGAATGCTCAACTCCTCTTCCAAGCATTTTTGAAGAAACATATGAATAAACTTTTTGCTTTTCACAGTCTTTAACTCACGCAACACGCATTTCTCAATGTTTGTGTTCGCAACTGGGTTATAACGCAACCAATTCTGGATATATAACTCCTTCGTTTCTGCATCATATAATATTTTTCCATAGTCGATGAACCGCTGCAGCAGCTTCTCGACAGTCTCTCTGTTATAGCCTGTTTCCATCTCCGCCAAACGCTTCGGTAACGAATAAATACCGCATTGCGTCGTTTTAGAGCATGTCAGCAAGTATATGTAAAAGTATCGCTCCTCCGGCGTTAAGTCCAATATAAAATCATCCTGCCAAAAATTCACCTGTACATTCCGGTATACTGCCATATGTATTCCTCCCATCTTTACCGCAAATATAAAATTGCTGTTTCCTTAATAGATATAAGGATGAGTGAGGAAATTTGGTAGTTTTATTTTATAAAAAATTACTACTACGGTTTTATTGCTTTCGGGGTGATTCTTGTAGTAGTAGTGTTTTTTATTTTGTTTTTGTAATGATTTATTACTTGCAAGGGGCTTGGGATGGGCTTACAAGGGGTTTGTAAGGGGCTATTCATTGTGAGTCGAAAGAATTTGGCTATCATTACTATAAAACATGGTAAAAAATAGTGAAAATTTAAGAATAATAAGGTAAACTAATCAATGGTCTTATTTTACTAGTTTAAAGTCAATTGACGTTGATGTATGCGGAGGAAAGATTTATGAACAACAACACGCTAAATGAATCAGTTGAAGAAATTGATAAAAAACGAAGTGATAAAAAACGGGTAAACTCAATCAAGTGGTTTAAAAATTGGAAGTTTATCACAGCGGGTGGCGCTGTTATAATTGCACTTCTAATTGGGGGAATGAGTTATTATCAGGCAACCCGTTTCAATTCACATGTTACGATTAATGACACAAACGTCGGCGGTCTGACTGCTGATCAGGCAATAAAGAAATTACAAACATCTGTATTAAAAAACGAAGTCTATGTTGATCAACAACAAATTTTAGATGAAGAAGATACACAAATAGGATTTACGGATGAAGATTTGCCTAAAGTTAAGAAATTACTAAAAAGCCAGTGGACATTTTTCCCTTCCTCAAAGGAAAAAAATTATTGGCTGATACCCGAAAAGGCGGATCAATATCGAAGCGAAACGATGAAAAAACTTGTAGAAGAAAAGCTCTTATCTATGAATAAAGATTTAAAAGCGCCTCAAGATGCTATGGCGAAGTTGGAGCAGGGCAAAGTTGTTATCTCAAAAAGCATTGACGGAAAACAGTATGATGTCGCTAATCTATTGAAGGATTACGACAAGCAGAAGTATAAAAGTGAAATCCATTTGAATCCTGTATACATACAGCCTATTAAAGAAAACAATCCGATTGTAAAAAAAGAGGAGAAAGCGCTACAGGATCTTCTTCAACAAACCATTGATTATAAGGTACAAAATGAAGTTTACTCTTTAACAGCTAAAGATCTAATTAAAAATGCCTCTATGTCAAAGGATATGAAGGTTACAATCGATGCGAGTGACATTAAAAACAAAATTACTGAAATTAATAAATCTCAAGCAACATTAAATAAAAACTTCACATTTACAACCCATTCTGGTTCGGTCATATCAGTAAAAGGACAAGGCTATGGCTGGGCAATAGATGTTGAAAAAGAAGCAAAACGAATCCAAGAAGCCTTCGAAAAAGGGGAAAAATCACTTTCTGCTTCTAATATTTACGGAAATGGCTGGGAGAATAAAGGCATCGGTTATGAAACAACAGCCAATAATGGCATTGGAGACACGTATGCTGAAGTGTCAATTGCAGAACAGCAAATCTGGATTTACAAAGATGGAAAATTGGCAGTCACAACGAGTGTAGTGACTGGTAAACATAGCACGAGTGAAGATACATCACCGGGAGTGTGGTATATCCTCTATAAACGATCACCGTACACACTCAAAGGCAGCGCAGTAGGTAAACCTGATTATTCCGTTAAGGTAGATTACTGGGCTCCGTTTACAAACAGCGGACAAGGGTTCCACGATGCCGGCTGGCGGACAAACTGGGCAAATAATGCCTATTTAACGGGCGGTTCGGGCGGATGTGTCAACCTCCCTCCTAGTGTTGCGAAAACTGTGTATGATAATCTCAGCACTTATGAACCGGTTGTCGTGTACTAGCGAATAGCAGTCTCTCATGAAGTGAGGCATGTATCCAGAACTGAAAAAGTATTTTCTTTATAAAAAAAAGAAGCAGGCAATCGCAAGTGATTGTCTGCTTCTTTTTTTTATGTATGATACGTCCTTCTCATGTGCAGGTGGAGAAACAGTTATATGCTTATATTCACTTGCAACAAAAACTCCATTTACTTATGGTACAGTTCACCGTTATGAATCTATATGAGGTAAATTTCTAGGTGATTGAACTCTACTGGGCTTACCACCACGACTCTTCATGATATTTTTTGCTTTCTTCGTATTTAAGTAATGCAAATATAGTGATTCGTTGGATATACCATAAAAAAATTTAAGCGGTTACTTGTGATACGTACCTATACGGTTTCTACTGCCGCTTCAAGCATTGTTCCATTTTTAGCATAATTCGTATGCCAAGAAAAAGCTTTTTCTAAAACATGAGGAGTTTGTCCACCTCTTGTTTGTGCTTCTTGATAATAGGCTCGTAGCTGGTTACGATACATTGGATGTGCGCAATTCTCAATAATCAGTTCCACTCTTTCCCTTGGCGCCAGTCCCCTTAAGTCAGCATATCCCTGTTCAGTAACAATCACATCTACATCGTGTTCAGTATGGTCTACATGAGAGACGAAAGGAACGATGCTTGAAATGTTACCGCCTTTCGCAATCGATTTAGTAACAAAGATAGCTAGGCGTGCATTTCTTGCAAAATCACCAGAACCACCAATACCGTTCATCATCTTTGTACCTAAAACGTGAGTAGAGTTGACATTTCCGTATATATCTAATTCTAAAGCAGTATTAATCGAGATTAATCCAAGGCGGCGAATGATTTCAGGATGATTAGAAATCTCTTGCGGGCGCATCATTAATTTATCGCGATATTTTTCAAAGTTGGAAAATACCTGTTGCATTTTCTCTTCGGAAAGCGTGATGGAGCAGCAGGAAGCAAAATGTACTTTCCCAGCATCCATAAGATCAAAGACCGCATCCTGTAATACCTCAGAATACACTTCTAAATCTTCAAACTCCGAATCTAACATTCCATGCAGCACTGCATTGGCCACTGAACCAATTCCCGATTGTAATGGCGCTAAACGATTCGTTAATCTGCCTACTTTTACTTCTTTTCGAAGGAACTCTATTAAATGCTGTGCCATGATAACAGTTTCTTCATCTGGAGGAACAATCGTTGACGGCGAATCAAGTTGGTTCGTAAACACAATACCCTTCACTTTTTCAACATCAATCGGAATACCGATAGTTCCAATTCGATCATCCGATTTAACGAGCGGAATTGGAAGCCTTTCCCCTTGTTTCCCAGGTTCATATAAATCATGCAGCCCCTCTAGTTGTGTAGATTGAGCCATATTAATTTCAATAATAATGGACTTGGCATTTAGGGAAAACGCTAAGGAATTTCCAATTGAAGTGGTTGGAATAATCATTCCGTCCTCAGTTATCGCAACCGCTTCCAAAATAGCGACATCTATATCCATAACGTCGGCACGGAGTAGCTCTGCTGTATGAGACAAGTGCTGATCCACAAATAAAAAGTCTCCTTTATTAATTCCTTTTCGCATGGTCGCATCGGCTTGGAAGGGCAATCTTTTTCCTAAAATTCCTGCTTCAGCAAATAATTTATCTACATCCGAACCTAAGGAAGCTCCAGTATAAACATTTACTTTAAAAGATTCATCATGCTTAACGCGGTTCACCAGCGCAAATGGGACTGCCTTCACATCACCTGCACGTGTAAATCCACTTAAGCCTAAAGTCATTCCATTTTGAATCCAGGAAGCCGCTTCTTCAGGTGTAACTACCCGGTCCTTTAGACGTTGGTCCCTGATTCTCTCCAAATTATTCTCCATAAGTAATCCCTCTCTTAATGAATATTCATAATTATTTTACACATTAACACTATCAAAATAGGGATTTTGGTATACGATACCGAAAATTCAGATAAAATAGCAAATCTAGGCTCTAGAGCAGAGAAATCTAGAATCCTAGAAGCTTCCGAAAATAACTGGCGTATGATTGACTAACTGGTACCCTCTCACCATTATCCATCGAAAGTAAAAAGGTAGAATGGGTATCAGGATAAATCGCTTTAATATGATTAACATTTACAATAAATGAGCGGTGGCATCTAATAAACGAATCCTTCGGAAGCAAGTATTCGAATTCTTGCAGAGAGTATTTATGCGTTCCTGATAACTCTTCGGAATTCACATACGTCTTTTTATCTTTAGCCTCTAAATAAATGACCTTTGAAAAAGGAATCGGAATCCAGCCGTCCGTTGTTTTTAAGGTAACGACCGATTTTCCATCCGTTAAAGCTGGATAAATTGCCGTCACGCAACCCTCAAGTTTTCCATTATTTAAAAATGGTACGGCCATTCCATGATAAGGAATACCAAAAACATCCCGATTAATAAACTCAGAAACCTTTTGCTTCGTCACGATTGCTTTATGGGCAATCGTCCCTTCCTTTATAGGGTCCCCGACGCTAATTTTTAAATCAATTCGTTTACTTGGCCGATAGTATATATATTCTTTTGTATTAGAAACAGCAATTGAAATTTCATCTGAAAATACTTCACCAATAACATCTAGTAGTAAGCCTAAGGTTATATCTTCCATACTATTAACACCTCATTTACTATTATACTACTTAACACCAAAGTGTACTGATTCTGATGGGAAAAAGACAGAATCAATCCTTTTGCCATATCCCACACAATCTCCTCATTGAAATGATCATCTATAAAGCAAAACGAAAAGGCATTCCTGTACAAGTCGTGGAAGAATCGTATACAAGCAAGGCATCCTTTCTAGACAGTGATGCGATCCCCATTTACGGTGAGGAAGACATTCCTGTATTCAGTGGAAAACGGATCAAACGTGGATTATATCGTACGAAAGAGAATAAACTACTGAACGCAGATGTGAATGGTTCCTATAACATCTTAAAAAAAGCAGTTCCAAAGGCGTTTGCCGATGGAATAGAGGGGTTGTGCCATCAGGCAGCTGTGTCAACTCCACTCGTGTTAAGCATCTTTTGAAGATGATACACGAGAAACCCCCACTTCAAGATCCGAAGGAGATAAGTGGCGGGAGTTTTCATAATAACCCAGTATTACCTAATAATGCTCTACGATGATCTTAAGTATTAGGAAAAACGAAAATATGCCGCTGCTTGAATATCCGAAGATTTGTGCGGCATATAAGATCGATTTAGCTTCGTATAGTCTTAAATAAACAAACTAAATAAAAACTGCTGCTTTCTTTTTATATTCCAAATTTCGATAAACAAGTGCAAGCAGCATCGACGGTATGGTACAAACAATCATCCCGATAAAGGCGTATCTTGGCTCGATTTCGTATAAATAACCGCCAAACATCGTGAACACCGCAGTACTCCAGCTAAGTGCCAGTGCTGAATACATGCCTTGTGCTTTTGGAATCTGCGCATGTGGAATATTTTTGATTAAATATTTCATAAAGGCATAATGCCCCATTGCAAATGAGCATGCATGCAATGTTTGTGCGATACAGAAAACAATAACATTTGGAAAGGCAAATACTAATATCCAACGTACGGATGAACCAAGTGCCGCTAGCGTCAGTAAGGAGCCTACTGAAAATTTATGAAAGCTCTGATCTGCGATTGAGAAGAAAATGATTTCTGCGATCACGGCAATGTTAATAATTAACCCAATTAAATATTTGGGTGCGTGAATATCTTGTAAAAAAATATAGCCATAGCTGTAATAAGAAGCGTGTGCCGCTTGCAGTAAAATCACAATGACGAGCACCAAACCAAAGTGTTTGATGCGAAATAATTCCAGCATACCGCCTTTTTTTGTTTGATCCTCTTGCGGTTTTTTAGATAAAACAACGGGTGCACGCATAAAACCAAGACACACGAATACCAATGTGCCGAGTAACAGTGCCCATAAAATCACTTCATCGCCAAACGCCCCTGTAAAGATGGTTAAGATCATACCTGCCACGACAAATCCAATGGATCCCCACGAGCGGCTCTTCCCATAATGTCTTAATTGATTACTTTGCGCAAGTACGCCAGCTGCGCTATCTAAAGCAGGCATCAGCGCTGGGTAAATAAAATTCAAAAGTAACGTTACCAAAAGTAAGCTAACAAAGGAACTCGCTGGAATACAACACAGAATAGCAATTAGTGTGCCGATTGCCATCCCATTTAATAAGATTTTACTACTAAATTTCCTCGATAAATAAGGAAATGCAATTAATGTAGAAAGGCCTCTTGCAACCAAACCTAAGCTCATAATCAAACTAGTTTGTGAAAGAGTAAGCCCTTTTGTATGAATCATCCATCCTGTCCAATAGGGTAGAAAAATGCCCCATGTCATATAAAAACTAAAAAACTGTCTACTCATCCAGCGTTGTGTGTTCATTCTGTATCCCCCTCATTGTTTGCATGATAACATGGAGATACGTACAATAATATGAGATATCTCACATTTTTGAGGTGGATTATGGAAATTTATAAAAATGAGAAAAGGAAAAGATATTTGAATGAGTACTCCATTGCGCATTTATTTTCTTTTCCGATTGAAGAGTTTATAGAAGTGCATGAATATAAACGCGATGAATGGATTATTCAAGAAGGCATGCGACCGGATTTTTTATTTTATGTCATTGAAGGAAAAGCAAAAATTTATGTAACGCATCAAAATGGGAAAGTTTCCTTAATTAATTTTATCAATGCGAATGATTATATTGGGGAAATGGAATTATTAAATGAGGTGTACTATACAAAAGGGATCCAAACCTCCACTAAGACCATTTGCTTTGCGCTTCCTTTTCATCGCTGTCGCACACAAATGTTAGAAGATGCAAAATTTCTACGTGAACTAACCAAATTTTTAAGTGTAAAAGCAACACAAATGGCTGCAAAGTATTCGTATAGTCTCGCCTTCCCGCTTGAAAACCGGCTTGCGGATTTTATTTTGCAAACCTCGGATGAAGAGGTCTATAAGGAGAAACACGTAACTGTTTGTGATTTTTTAGGCGTCTCCTATCGACATTTATTACATGTGCTTGCACAATTTTGCGACAAAGGGTATTTGCAAAAGGAAGGACGTCACTATCGCATTCAGCAGCACAACCTACTATATGAACTTGCTGAGATGTTGAGGAATAAATAACTAACTGTGATTCATAAATAGTGGTATACCAAAATAGAAGAACAGACGTTTACTCCGATAAAAACCTTAATTTAACGAGCCTCACTTAGATTAATCACGCTGAACCGTATCATAAGTAAATGATGTTTTTGCGAAAAAAGTAACAGCACCCTCTAATTTGATGGAGAGGTGCTGTTTTGTTATTTTGAATGCCTAGATGAGCATTTGTTGCATGAATGGTTGTTTTTGCTCTTGCGATGAATTTAATTTTTTTGCTCAATCAGGATTTCCTTATCCAAATGAAGAAAAAGAATGACCAACTACCAAAAATGGCTGAATTCCTCCACTTGCGCTTTGGCTTACTTTAATATTCTCCTTTAATTACAAAAAACGAGCCCCGAATTGTTCCAGCTAGTTTAGACTTCTGCCTAGCAAACTTAAACTTCGTTTCTAACTCCTTTGGTACCTCCATCGCCTCAGAAAGTTTAAAACCAACGGCACGCTTCTTAGGGTCATCAACCGTATACATGACGTTGACCCCAAGACCATCCTCATAAAAGACGTAGGCAAATTTGATATTTTCCACTTGAAAACGCGACGTTTCTAAAGGTTTGGCCGCAAACTCAATATCACGTTCTTCTTTCAAAATTCGGTTCACATAATCAAGGGTCTCCTGGCTTTCGCTGGCTGGTACAACCGTAAATTCATGCTTATATTTGTTCATAAAGTAACGGGCTTCATGAGCACGTAAACCAGCAAGCGCTTCTACTGCTGGTGAAGACTCTAAACCAACTGTAGACACATTTTTAAAATCAACGATATAGGACATTTCCATCCCTCCTTTAATCCTTTTATTTCCTAACAACAGGAATCCACATTTCACCAAATACTAAGCCGTTTCGCTGCCCCATCTCAACCGTTGCATTTGGCCCGCCAACATAGGCAATATTCTTTGCTTCTGGCAAGACTTGACCAAAGGCAATGCCAGTAAGCTTATTACTCAACTCATCAGCCGTTTCTCCTTCCCCTTTAACAACTAGGTATGCCCCTTTAGGAAATTGGATAACTCTGGATTCTTCTGGTACCAATGCCTCTGTCATGACGCCAGCATAATGCATCATCTTGTTATTCACCGCTTCGTTCACGGCAAAAATGTAGTCATTTGTGGCTATGGCTTTTAAAGTGTCAAGCCTTCCATCTTGTTTGACGGCCCGCCAAAAGTCTGACTTTTCCTTGTTTATGCCAGCAAAGTCTGTGTAATCGCTCTTAAGCTCAGTTCCAAAACCTAAAACGGTAAAGCTGTCTTTTTCTTCTAGTGTATAATCTGCCATATTCAAAACCTTCCTTTTTTTTAAATTAATCAAATGATTTGTCTTTTCACTTGATAAGTTTATAATAGCCTTAAATCATGTCAAAAAATGATACTGTTTAGGAGGTCCTGATGAAAAAAGTTGAGCGGATTAATATCATCATGCGGTATATCAATAACCGCGCCCACTTTACAATTTCTGAAATCATGCGAGAATTTAACATCTCTCGTTCGACAGCTATTAGAGATATCAGAGAAATTGAAGCCATGGGGATGCCACTTGTCGCTGAAGTTGGAAGGGATGGGGGTTATTTTGTTATGAACAACTCTGTCCTGCCTACTGTTCGCTTTACCGATAATGAGATCAAAGCTCTTTTTATTGCCTTTATGGCTACAAGAAATCAACAACTCCCCTATCTAAAGAGTCGTCATTCTTTAGCTGAAAAATTACTAGGCCTCATCTCAGAAAACCAGCAAGAGGACCTTGTTCTTTTAAATCAAATCTTGCTTTTTGAAGGGACCAACCCCAATAATCCCGACCTGCTTGATCTGTCAGACCTCCCCCATCCTATGTTAGAAAAGCTTATCCAAATCCTTCTTTTGGATAGCTATTTATTGATTACCATCAAAGAAGAGAAGGTAATAAAGTCTTATCCAATTTATCTCTTGCACCTTTATCGTGAAAAAAGCCTTTGGCTGATTGAAGGCTTTGACTTAAAGGAAGAAAAGAGACAGACTTTTCCTGTCGACAATCTCACCAATGTCAAACCATACCCTACGAAAAAAAGATTAAGTAAGAAAAAGATTTTAGAAAAACTAAGTAAGCAGGAAGAAGTAATCAACCTTGTCGTTGAACTTGGTCCAAAGGCGATTGTCCAGTTCAAAAAATACCATCCTTTAAAAGTTTCAATTTCCTATACGAATCCTTACCAAACCACAGCCATTCTAAAGACTTTTATCAATGTTAATAATTCAGAAGAATTGACCGAAATAACAAATTGGCTACTTTTCCTAGGTGGGGATATCAAGGTCAGGGAAGTGCCAGAAGAAGTCTTAGAAGGTTTACAAGAGAGATTATTCCTATATTGCCGATAAGCAGTGCCAGTTAAAACCCAAATAATTTTGAGCTTGGCCAGTTGCTGGTTACCACTTATTTTCGCAAACCCTGAAAAGATAAGGATTTATGAATGTTGGAAATATTTTGAAAGGGTAATAGCATTTTTATTAGTATTGTTCTTTATTGAATTTCTAGTAAATTCATTCTAGCAAAAAAAGGTTAAACCTCATTTAGATGCATTACGCATGAACCATGCCACAAGTAACAGTAAATTATATTTTTTTTGAGTAAATGAACTTTATTTAATGAATTTTTAATATAATTCTCATTCTCCTTTCATGCAGTGAAGGGTGTTTCCTTGTAACATATTTTTATGTTCTGATACAGTGGTGGCTGTACAAATGATTATTTCCGCAAATCCGTTTGTTGAACGGTTAACAGACCGGATTATACAAAAAGCCCAACTCAGAAAAAATAATAGACTTTAAAAATAATTTCTTTTGCATCCAGATTGTTTTTTTGTGAAGGAAAGAATCATTGGAGGGAAAAACGAGCATATGAATAAGTCCTTATCGGCCGTTATGCATCGCGCAAAGCCGATCTTGTCGAAAGTTCCGGAAGTTACAGTCTATTTTTGGATTACCAAGGTGCTGACTACTGGAATGGGAGAGGTGTTTTCTGATTACCTAGTCAATCATATGAATCCGATCATTGCAGTTGCTCTTGGGGGATTTGGTTTAGCGGCCTCATTGGTACTTCAATTCTTGGTACGAAGATATGTGCCATGGATCTACTGGCTCGTTATTGTGATGGTCAGTATTTTTGGTACGATGGCTGCTGATGCTGTGCATGTTGTGTTGGGAGTCCCATACCTTGTATCAACCGTGTTTTTTGCAGCGACACTGGCAGTTATCTTCGTCATCTGGAACACGTTCGAGAAGACTCTGTCTATCCACAGTATTTACACTACTCGCCGCGAGATTTTTTACTGGTGCACTGTACTGAGTACGTTCGCCCTCGGTACTTCTGCAGGTGACATGACCGCGTCAACAATGCACTTAGGTTACTTTTCCTCGGGGGTGCTGTTTGCCGTCTTACTTGCCATTCCAGCTCTAGGATATTGGTTGTTTGGTCTAAATGAGATATTTGCCTTCTGGTTCGCCTACATCATGACTCGTCCAGTAGGTGCCTCGTTTTCGGATTGGATCTCGGCGTCTCACAACCGCGGTGGTCTTGGGCTTGGTGAAGGTCCGGTCAGTCTTGTCTTAACGATTATTATTGTTGTTCTTGTCGGCTACTTGACGATTAGCAAAAAAGATCGTAAGGATGAGTCTGCCGCGGCATAGGAGCGGTAGAAAGCTCACTTGCCCATAGCTTTTTCTTATTCTAATTAGGATGAAAACTCCCGCCACTTATCTCCTTCGGATCTTGAAGTGGGGGTTTCTCGTATATCATCTTCAAAAGATGCTTAACACGAGTGGAGTTGACACAGCTGCCTGATGGCACAACCCCTCTATTCCATCGGCAAACGCCTTTGGAACTGCTTTTTTTAAGATGTTATAGGAACCATTCACATCTGCGTTCAGTAGTTTATTCTCTTTCGTACGATATAATCCACGTTTGATCCGTTTTCCACTGAATACAGGAATGTCTTCCTCACCGTAAGTGGGGATCGCATCACTGTCTAGAAAGGATGCCTTGCTTGTATACGATTCTTCTACGACTTGTACAGCAATACCTTTTCGTTTTGCCTTATAGGTGATCATTTCAATGAGTAGATTATGCGGGAGATGGCAGAACGATTGATTCTGTCGTTTCCCCATCTCACTGTTTTGTTTCCACGATGTATTTTTCCCAATCACAATCGTAGAAATTTCGTATTGAACTGCAAGCTGAACAATATGGTAACTCATTTTGTGAAAGAGGTCTTTGATTTTGAGAAAACGTTTCTCATGAAGCCTTTCTAAACGATTACCCATTTTCATATTTTTCGAGTCAATTGGCGGAATCTCTCCGTCTATTTATCAGATCGGGTGCTTAACCTGTTCCCCCAGCCGATAAGAGATATAAACTTTTCTTCTGTATAAAGCATATCCTTATTGGTCGACTTAATCTCCATAAAAAGTCCCTCCAATAAATTTCTTAATGGAGGGATTCATCTAAGATAGTTAATTTCACCGGTGGTTAGCTCAACTTAATGACTACGGGATCTGTCCCCACTTAGTGATGAAACCCATTATCACATTTCGTATCATGTGGCATAGGCCCGTCCAGGGAATCCAGAAAGGCAACGGCCTGTTTGAGGTTCCTCAAAAATAAATGCGCGAGATCCATGGAAAATCCATTTCGAACCACAACGCGCATAATCGTCACCGCTTCCATATCTGGGGGCAATGGATAGGCGGGTACTTGCCAGCCGAACACACGCAATTGTCGAGATAAATCATAAAGATTCCAGTTTAATGTGTAACCATCTTTCAGTCGCCAAGCGAAAACCGGAATATCCGAACCCTCGGACAAAAGTTCGAACGGTTCCATCTTCTGAATCGCCTTGCTAAGAAAAAGAGCGACTTTCTGAGAAGCCCTTTGGACATCATAGTACCCACTTTTCCCCAAACGCAGGTAATTGTAATATTGCAGGAGCACTTGTGCGCCAGGACGAGAGAAATTCAGGGCAAAAGTCGGCATGTTCCCGCCCAAATAGGAGACGCGGAAGACTAGATCCTCAGGGAGATCTTCAGCTTCCCGCCAAATTATCCAACCCAACCCAGGATAGACTAATCCATATTTATGTCCGGATACATTGATGGACTTCACCCTCGGTAATTGAAAATCCCAGACTAAATCTGGTTGAAGAAACGGTGCTATAAATCCCCCCGAAGCCGCATCCACATGCATGGGAATGTCGAGGCCCGTCCTCTCCTGTAAATCGTCCAACGCTTTCGCAATGGCGGCAACCGGTTCGTAAAGCCCGGTATAAGTCTCACCGAGAATCGGTACCACACCAATCGTATTTTCATCCACGGCAGCGAGGACCCTCTGAGGATCCAATCGGGGATGCTCTGGGCTAACCTTTACATAGCGTGGTTCAACCTCCCAATAGTTCGCGAATTTTTCCCAAACGACTTGAACAGCAGAACTAAACACAATATTGGGCCGATCCACCGGCTTCCCTTCGCTTTTGCGTGCGTTTTGCCAGCGTCTCTTTAACGCAAGCCCCCCGAGCATACATGCTTCCGACGATCCAGTTGTTGAAACGCCCATAGTCGTAAGGGGGGTGGGCGAATGCCAGAGGTTGGCTAAAATGCGGACACACCGCTCCTCAATTTCGGCTGTCTGTGGATATTCATCCTTGTCAATCATGTTCTTGTCGAATGATTTGGCATATAAGTGCTCTGCGGCAGGCTCCATCCATGTGCTAACGAATGTTGCAAGATTCAAGCGGGCATTGCCATCAAGAGCAATTTCATCATGGACGATTTGATACGCTGTTTCTGGTAACATGCCTTCATCAGGCATGTGAAAGCGCGGAACGACTAATTCTCCTTCGCGGGCAAACAGAGGATTTACAGAAAATTCGTGAGGCAGCTCCATTTGCACGTGACGCGGTAGATATTGTGGATTATCTGGCATGATCTCTTTTCCTTCGTATGCATCGTTTTGAGCTTCTGCTTTTCGATCCTGTGGCATACAAGTCCCCCTTAATTAATTGTTTAACAAACATATTATTTACAAAAAAGCATTTGTTAAATCAAGAGGACAATTCTAATAAAAGGTGCTGCCACCATTCGAATTAAAGGAGTATATTAACGTAAGCCATTCAAATAACAAAACAGCACCTCTCCAGCAAATTAGAGGGTGCTGTTGTTTCTTCGCTAAAACCTCATTTACTTATGATACGGTTCAGCGTAATCAATCCTAAATAAAAATTAGGCCTTATCGATTTTTCGATAAGGCCTATGGCTCACTACTACACCTTTAACTTTCTTTTCTAACAAGCCTTACAACATTCTCCACATGCGCCGTATGTGGGAACATATCCACCGGCTGCACATACTCCACTTCATAGCTCTTCATTAATGTTTTCACATCACGTGCTAATGACGAAGGATTACAAGAAACATACACAACTTGCTTTGGTTTTACTTTCAAGATCGTTTCAAGTAGTTTATCATCACAGCCTGTACGCGGCGGATCGACAACGATGACATCCGGACGCCACCCTTCTTTCACCCATTTTGGTAACCATTGTTCTGCTTTTCCAGCCTCATACTTTGTATTTGTAAAACCGTGACGTTTTGCATTTTTCTTCGCATCTTCAATCGCTTCTGGAATCACATCCATACCACGTACTTCCGCTGCATCTTTTGCAAGCCAAAGTCCGATTGTACCAACACCGCAATACGCATCTACGATTTTTTCTTTTCCTGTTAAAGCAGCTGCTTTTTTCGCTTCGTTATATAAAACAACTGTTTGCTCAGGATTCAACTGGAAGAATGCGCGTGCCGATAATTCAAATGATAAATCACCAAGCGTTTCTTGAATGATTTCTTTTCCAGCTAAGCGGAATGTTTTATCACCAAAAATAACAGATGTTTTACGCCAGTTCACATTTTGCATAATCGATTTTACAGTTGGCATCTGTTTTTGTACTTCTGCGATAAATTGATCTTTATTTGGTAATTCTTCTTTTGTTGTAATTAATGTGACTTGTACTTCCCCTGTTTGAACCGCAGCACGTGTCACAATTGTACGTACAAGACCTTTTTGTTTTTTCTCATTGTAAATAGAAATGTTCAGTTTTTCTAATATACGTCTTACAACTTTTGTTGCTTCGTTTGTTGCTTTATGCTGAATCATACAATGAGAAATATCAATTAATTGATGTGAGTTTTGTTTGTATAAGCCTGTAATGACTTTTTCGTCTTTACGCCCTACTTGCAATTGACTTTTATTGCGATAATGCCACGGATCTCCCATACCAAGCGTCGGACGAATATCCGCTTCCATACTTCCGTTCATATACTTTTCAAATGCTTGTACAACAATATCACGCTTTTGATTCAACTGCTCTTGATAATCTAAATGTTGCAGCTGACAACCGCCACATTCATCGTATACAGGACATGGCGGCTTCACACGATGCGGTGAAGCCTTGCGAATTTTTTTCACTTTTGCTTCTGCAAAACCACGTTGAATTTTCGTTGCTTCTGCAACAACTTCCTCTCCCGGTAATGCTCCTGGAATGAAGACAACTTGTCTCTTAAAGTAACCTACGCCCTCTCCGTTAATTCCAAGACGTTTAATTGTCACAGGAAACGTTTGACCAACTTCCAACTTACTCTCATGTTGTTTTTGTATCATTGTTACACCTCTACTCTATACTTTTCCATAAATATAATGATGCATAACTGCAATATGGTTCACACTCTTGTTTCATTCGTTCTAAAAATGCGTCATCTGGCTTTTGTTCTAACTGAAATAACTGTTGAAGCGCGCGTTGAATTCCGATATCTGCTTTTGGAAACATATTTTGGCGTCCAAGCCCGAACAGTAAGAAATTTTGTACGGTCCATGCCCCAATACCTCGCAGCGGCAATAGTTGTTCTCTAACCTCTTCGTCAGTTTTTCCCTCTAACTCTTCTAAGTTTAACTTACCGTCCATAATATGTTTCGCAAGTCCAATGATATATTCTGCCTTCCGCTGACTAAATTTTTGATTTCTCAATTCTTCTACTGTAATATTTGCTACTTGTTCAGGTTTTGGAAAAAAGAAAACACCGTGTTTCTCTATTCCATATGTTTTTACAAATTGTTCTGTAAGCTTTGTAGCAAATTTCAAATGAACTTGTTGATGAATAATGCAGCGAAGAAGACAAGCGAAATAATCAAACTCTAAAATAATTGGTGTATATGCAAATGTTTCAAAAAGCGGACGTAATGACGTGTTTATAAAATGATTTTGAATCTCATGAAAAGGTTGATTCCATTGGAAAATAGAAAAAATACGCTTCTTAATTTCATCTTGTTTGTCTGTTTGACTAGAAATCCAAAATTGTGGCTGTTCCATTGTTCCCTTCCCCTGTACACGTACAACAAGTTGCTCTCCATCTATGCTAAGCGGAACATGAATTGTTTTATCTTCTAGATTAACGACATTTAATGGATCAAAAGATAATCGCTTTAACACTTCTTCAAAACGATACGGGTATTCTAACGTAACTTGTTCGCTCCACATACGTTCCTCATCCTTTTTACACATCATTATAGCATGAGAAAACCGCAAGCATACATGCTTACGGTTGATTG
Source organism: Bacillus sp. GB_SG_008 (assembly GCF_052038115.1). Classification (NCBI taxonomy): domain Bacteria; kingdom Bacillati; phylum Bacillota; class Bacilli; order Caryophanales; family Bacillaceae; genus Bacillus; species Bacillus sp. GB_SG_008. Next base: position 68,602 of record NZ_JBPZSK010000007.1, read on the forward strand.
CCTTTTACTAAATCATCTAAGCTTTTAAAATGATACCCCTTCTCGCGTAAATCATCAATGATTTTCGCCAATGCTTCTGTATTATCTTTGGAAACAGAGTGCAGTAAAATAATAGCTCCAGGGTGAATCATATTCATAACATTATTATGAGCATATTGCCATCCTCTTTGCTGATCTACTTTCCAATCGAGAAAAGCAAGTGACCAAAATACATTATAATAGCCCTGTTCTTTTGCAAGTGCTAATGTACGCTCACTAAAAATCCCGCGTGGCGGCCTTACATATAGTACTTCTTTTTGGCCAGTTACCTTCTTAATTTCATCTTTTACAATTTGCAGTTCTTCACGAAGCTTTGTGTCATTTACTGTTGTAAAATCCGGATGACTTTGTGAGTGGTTTCCAATAATATGTCCTTCATCTGCCATTCTTTTCAATAAATCTGGTTGGCTTTTTATATAATGTCCTGTTACAAAAAACGTTGCTGGTACCTTCTTTTCTTTTAACACATCAAGAATCTTTCCTGTAAAGCCATTTTCATACCCATTATCAAACGTTAAGTAAATATCTTTTTTCTTTGTATCCCCTAAATAAAATCCTCCATTTTTCTGCAGCAGCTCTGTAAATTTCTGACCAGCATCCGGAGGAGTTTCATTCTTCGCACGTGGAATCCCCCAATGATTCGGTGTATTCACATAAGCAAACACAGAAGCTGGAACAAGTACCATCATAATTGAAAAGATAATACTAATGTATAACCAATTACGCTTCATTTATAAGCTCCTTTTCATATATAATCGTACTTGTAGTTTCTGTGTCTCTAATTTGTTTCATGCTGAACACGTTTTTCCATTTATACCAATACAAAGAAAGAAACTGACTCAATATATCGACCACTATTTAAAATATATCGGCGCTTCGACACATCAAACGCAAGAAAGGGAGCTGACAAAAGTCAGCTCCCTTCATCTTTCTTATTTAAATACTGGTTCTTTAAACGTTGCTAATTTCTCTAAAGATGTTTTATCAACATCAGCATGTAAGCTATTACCGTGAGAATCCATCGTTACAACTGCTTTGAATCCTTCTATACGTAAATGCCACATTGCTTCTGGAATACCAAATTGTAAGAAATCAACATTTTCTACTTCTTTAATACACTCTGCGTAGTACTGTGCTGCACCGCCAATTGCATTTAAATATACGCCGCCATGCTCATTTAATGCTGCCAATGTTTTCGCACCCATACCACCTTTACCAATAACAGCACGAATACCAAACTTCTTCATAATATCGCCTTGGTAAGGTTCTTCACGAATACTTGTTGTTGGTCCTGCCGCTTTAATTTTCCAATTGTCGTTTTCATCTTTTACAACAACTGGTCCGCAGTGATAAATAACTTGTCCATTTAAATCAACTGGGCAATCGTTATCCATTAAATGCTTATGAATCGCATCACGACCTGTGTACATCATACCGTTAATCGTTACAACATCACCGACGCGAAGTTCACGAATTTGCTCTTCTGTAATTGGAGCTTGCAGGACGATTTCACGTTGCGTATTTGCATCTTCCTTCGCTTCCTCGTGCTTTAACGTATCTTCACCTTCTTGATATAACCAGTCAATGATTTCACCTGATTCTGGATGAATCATTACACCTAAGCGGCGATATGCCCAGCAGTTATACGCAACAGAAACATAAAAACTAGCTGGAAGACGGTTGTATACGCCAATTTTGCAACCAAGCAATGTCGTTTCGCCGCCAAAGCCCATCGTTCCAATGCCAAGCTTATTTGCATTTTCAATAATATATTCTTCAAGCTGCTTCAATTCTGGGATTGGATTTTCATCATCTAATGTACGGAATAATTGGTTTTTCGCAAGCTCATAACCAGACGTACGATCTCCTCCGATACCAACACCAATTACACCAGCACTACATCCTTGCCCTTGTGCTTGGTATACCGCATGAAGAAGACATTTACGAATTCCTTCTAAATCGCGACCAGCTCGTCCTAGTCCTTCTAGTTCACAAGGTAAGCTATATTGAATATTTTTATTTTCACAGCCACCGCCTTTTAAAATAAGACGTGCATCAATATAATCTTTTTCCCATTGTTCAAACTTAATAACAGGTGTTCCTGGTCCTAAGTTATTTCCGCTATTATCGCCAAACAGAGAATCAACAGAGTTTGGACGAAGCTTTCCGTCTTTTGTTGCCTGTTCAATTGCTTGGTAGATCGCTTCTTTAATGTGTAATTGATTTACACCAACTGGTGTGTAAACTTTAAAAGTTGGCATCCCTGTGTCTTGGCAAATTGGCGAAATATTGTCATCTGCCATTTTAATGTTATTTGTAATTGTTCCAAGCGCCATCGCTGAACGAGTCCCTGCATTTTCTCGTTCTTTCGCTCGTTGAATTGCACGGCGAACATCTTTCGGTAAATTCGTCGACGTTTCAACAATTAGTTGATACATGCTTTCTTGAAGCTTTTTCATTATTACTTCCCCCTCAATTGTGAACGCTACCAAAACGCTTTAAAAAATTTCACATTTTGATTATACCTCTTTTTTTGTGTTGCTTCTAACAAAAAAGAATCAGCAATTTGCTGATTCTTACTCACCTTTTTTAAATTGCTCGCATTTAAATTCAATATCATCTAACATTTCAAGAAGACGGTCCACATCTTCTAGTTCTACATCTTCTGGTTCAATTGTATCAATAACTTCTAAAAACATATTTAGACGTTCTTTCAAATATACTAATTGTGAATCTTTATCATAAGTAGCATTTCCCATAGGGCTCTCTCCTTTTTGTTCGAGTTATCCTAATAAGCTCTTACTAAACATAAGTGTTCCTATATATTTACGAAAAATAACACACTTATACAACTCGATTGCTTCGACTCATATTCAGCATACTCATGGTTTGCTTGTTGAATCTTTATTTTATTATACAGCAAAAATGATTATCACGGTCATGAAATTTTTTCTTCAATTTAAGTAAAATGGTTTATCCCGCTATTCGCAGACAGTAATCCCCATTCCTCAAAATTCAGCATAAAGCAAAGAAGTTAGGTAGGAATAACTGCCCGTAAAAGTCCGATTGGTTCAACTAACCATCAGCGGGGAAGAAAAAAACTCCCCACTGATGGAAGTTTCACTTTATTAAAAAGCAATCTTCTTCTATCATAGAGAATGGACAAATTGTTATTTCAATAGTCAAAGGAGTATTTCATAAATGAATACATCACAAAAAATGAAGCCGATTACTCCTTCTTATGATCCATGGGAAGCGTATATGGACCTTGAAGAGTATGGCAAATTATTATTAACAAACGTTGAGTTTACAACTACAACGTTATGCAACATGCGCTGTGAACATTGTGCTGTTGGTTATACATTACAGCCAAAAGATCCGAATCCACTTCCGCTTGATTTGTTATTACAACGATTAGATGAAGTTCCTCATCTACGTTCTTTAAGTATTACAGGTGGCGAACCAATGCTTTCAAAAAAATCCGTTGATAACTATGTAACACCGCTCTTAAAATATGCTCACGAACGAGGCGTTCGTACACAGATTAACTCTAACCTAACTATAGATTTAGCTCGTTATGAACAAATTATTCCTTACTTAGATGTTCTTCATATTTCCCATAACTGGGGAACTATTGATGATTTCGTTGAGGGCGGATTTGCCATGATGGAACGCAAACCATCATATGAACAACGTGCCAAACTATTTGAACGTATGATTTCAAATAGTAAAGCATTATCAGAAGCGGGTGTTCTTGTTTCTGCTGAAACAATGCTAAATAAACGTACCCTTCCACACATTGAACATATTCACCGTCAAATTGTTGAAGAGATGGGCTGCAAACGTCATGAGGTACATCCGATGTATCCAAGTGATTTTGCGAGCAATCTTGAAATTTTAACGAAAGATGAAATTCGCAGTGCAATTTCACATCTTCTTGATATTCGTGATGAAAATGTATGGATGTTATTTGGAACATTGCCATTCTATGCATGTAGCAATGACGAACGTGATTTAGAAGTATTCAAAAAGCTACATACAAGTAAAAACGTCACAGTACGCAATGATCCAGACGGTCGTTCTCGCTTAAATGTAAATATTTTTGACGGTAATATTATCGTTACAGATTTCGGTGACATTCCATTGCTTGGAAACGTCCAAACGAACACATTGCAAGAAGCTTATGACAAATGGAGCTCTTCACAAACAGCAAAAGAATTAAGCTGTCATTGTCCAGCTGTAAAATGCCTTGGACCAAATATTCTTGTGAAAAATAGTTATTATTCAACAGAAGACTTCTTAACAAAACAAGCGAATCTCACTCTATAAGTGGGAAAAAAAAAGCCAGCGCAATATGCGCTGGCTTTTTTTCCCTCTATTCGCCGGCAGTAAGAGCCCGATTGGTGAGAGCTTTCCATCAGTGAAAGATGAAGAACCCCCAATGATGGAAGTTTCACTTTATTTTGGGGTAGGAGACGAAATAAACTTAAATGAAATATGATCTTGAATTGGTATGGAAGCTCCAATTCCTTGTGATGTTATATTTTTTATCATAAGTTTTCGCTGATTTCCTTTTAAGACAAGATATACTTCTCCAAATGTTACTTTTCCTTTTTCATTAACTGCTGGCGTATATGCATATAAGTATCCAAGTTGTTTCGGACTAATATTGTATACTCGTTCATGCTCGGTTCCATAGCCAATAATTGTTTTAAACGAAAGAGGTAAGCGTACTTTTTCCATTGCTTTTAGTAGCATCATCTTCTTTACATCTTCCGCATTTTTAATGTAAGAAGTGAGTCCACCTTCCACAATTTTTTGTGCTTCTTGCTTATAACGAAGTGAATAAAACCCCTGCCCACCACGATTATCATGGAAATTCCGATTCACTTGTCGATATTCCCAATTCATCGTTGTTTCAGTTGATTCATAATTTAAAGGCCATTGTCCTAAATAAATTTTAGCCCGGTATCCAACTGCAAGCGGCGCATTAGAAATAGACGTTTCATTAAACATTCGAATTAGGTCCGGATTTTCAATCACTATTGGCGATGTTTCAAGCAATGTTTTTGCTAGTTCGCTCGGTTGTAAGCGCGGCAAATCTTGTGTTGGATTTGGATACGTATTTTCTTTTGAAATGTTTAAAACAGACGGTGGAATTTTCACATTCAGTTCTGTCTTTGCAAAGCTACTACAAGGGAATAAAAAGATAAACGAGAACATGATGATGAGACAAATACTGGACACTCGTTTCATCCGTAAAGCTCCTTCCTAATGGGACTATACGGTTATATTCTTTTCCGCACTCCTCGTTGTTATCCAAACTTTTTATCAAAAAATAGGAGAAAACCCCACTTCAAGATCTAAAAGTGATAAGTGATAGAAGTTTTTATAATAAATAAAAACCGATACCCATAATGAGATACGCTGCAAGTAATGTTAAACCTTCAAACCAATTCGTATCGCCATCATTTGATATAGCAATTGTCAAAAATACAGCTGTAATCATTGCCACTAATTCCGGGAAAGTGAATATAAGAGGCATTTCCACTGCAAAAAACATAGAACTAATGACAAGTACAGGCGCAACAAACATTGCAATTTGTAATGTTGATCCAACTGCAATTTCAACTGCAATATTAACCTTATTTTTGTAGGCCATGAGAATAGCCGATGCATGCTCTGCTGCATTTCCAACAATGGCCACAATAATAACCCCAATAAATAATTCACTCCAGCCAAATGCTTTTGCAACTGTTTCAAACGTATGTACAAGCGCCTCTGATACATAGCCAACCGCTACTGTTGCAAGTGCTAAAATAAGCAACGCTCTTCCTTTTGACCATTCTGGCTCTTCGTCGTGTTGTTCTATTATTTCTTCTTTAGGCTGATATACTCCTCGATGCGTGACAAGTTTAAAATACAATGCAGCTAAATATAAAATAATCATAACGATTGAAACGCCAATACTAAGTTGGAATGTTTTTCCTATGTTCATTTTCATTGAAAATATTTCTGGAATAACAAATGCAACAACAACCGCAAAAATTAATAGGGCTGAATTATGTCTTGCATCATATACATTAAAGCTTTGACGTTTATACTTTAGACCACCTACAAAAAATGAAAGGCCGCCCACTAATAATAGGTTACCGAGAACAGAACCTGTTAACGAAGCGAGCACTACTTCTATTAACCCAGCTTGCAATGCAAAAATAGAAATAATAAGCTCAACTGCATTACCAAATGTTGCATTTAACAAGCCACCGATACGTGGTCCTGACAAAATCGCCAAACTTTCTGTCGCTCTCCCCATAAAGCCAGCAAGCCCAATAATCGTAATACAATATACGGCAAACATAATTGTTTGTGGCCAGTGCATGACGTTACCAAGAATGGAAAACGGCACACCAATAACTACAACGAATAAAAAGATTTTATTAAACATCCTTTTCATCCTTCCAATTTTCATCAATTACCCTTTGTTTTATCATTATTCTTCTAACTTACCCAATTTTCATAAAAATTACGTTTAAAAAAGGGCATTGAAGAAAAAAGTAAGAGCGAGCAAAGAATTTTTCATCACGTAAAAGCCTGTTAATTCAACTAATAATAAGTGCGAGACAATAGAAAGGGGCATAAACAAATGCATATAAAAGAAAAAATAGCAAATATCATTCAAAATCAAAAAACAGGTGTACTGGCAACACTTCGTGACAACAAACCACATAGCTGCTTTATGATATTTTTTCATGAAGATTTCGTATTGTACGCTGCAACAGATCGTCATTCAAAAAAGATAACAGATATAGAACAAAATCCAAACGTTCATATTTTACTTGGTAAGGAAGGAAAGAACTGGGATGAAGAGTACATTGAAGTAGAAGGAATCGCTTCTATTGAAGAAGACAATACATTAAAAAATAAATTCTGGACAAACAGCTTGAAACGTTGGTTACTTGGTCCTGAAGATCCAAATTACGTTTTAATAAAAATTAATCCTGAAACAATTTATTACATTGATAGTGTCGGTACAACGCAACCAGAATTTTTACGCCTATAGCAAAAAGAAACGAGATCTCACGAAATATGAGGTCTCGTTTTGTCGAAAAGTTCTTTTCCAAAAAAAATTGAAAAAGCTGGAACTTTCTAAAGATTCTGTTATATAATAGCATTAACTTAAATAAACTGTATTAAAACAGAGTGAAAGGGGAAATAAAAAATGATGAAAAGAGAAGAACGGAAAAACATGATTGAATTTATTGAAAAGAAAAAAGGGATTGAACGCGAAGAACTTATGTATATGACAGATGACGAGGTAGAACATATTTATAACGTGACGTACTTCTTATATGAGGAGATTGCAGAATAATAAGAAAAGACCATTCCCTAACAGGAATGGTCTTTTTTTATGTAAAATAATAGATGATCGGAGGAATTCATATGAGCTCATGGTTATTATTCGCATTACTATCAGCAATCACGGCAGCACTTGTATCTATCTTTGGAAAAATAGGACTAGAAGGAATTGATTCGAACGTTGCAACGACAATTCGTTCAATCATTATGGCCTTATTTATGATCGGCGTTATTATCATCCAAGGAAAATTCCAAAATATCGGAGAAGTATTAGTAAACAAGAAAGCATTATTATTTATCACACTTAGCGGTGTAGCAGGGGCTTCTTCTTGGCTCTTTTACTTTCTCGCCTTAAAAACAGGAAAGGTTTCACAAGTAGCACCTGTTGATAAGTTAAGCGTGGTCTTTTCGATTATCCTCGCTATGATTATTCTTGGTGAAAAATTAAATTTCATGACTGGTATCGGTGTTCTCCTTATTACAACAGGAGTTCTTTTTATTGCTTTTAGTTAATAAAAAAACCGCTATATAATATAAATTAGCGGTTTTTCTTAGCTTTTTGTATTCTTACATATGTATAAACAATCAAAGCGATGACAATTGAAATAATAAAAATCCAAAATCCATATCGATGTAAATTGTACTCTACCTCTCTCCACTTTTCTCCTAATTTCCATCCAAGCCCAATAAATACACTCACCCAAATCAAAGCACCGCCATACGCATATAAGCAAAACTTACCCCATTTTAAGTTGGACATTCCTGCAAAATATGCAGTTAGATGTCTGACACCAGGTAAAAAATAGCCAATCATTAGTAAAAAAGGACCATACTTCCCAAATAAAATATGAGTCCTCTCAATTTGTGCTTCTTTAATTCCCACTTTAGAACCATATTTTTTTAGTACAGGAAGTCCTAGCTTTAAACCGAGCATATAACTTAATGTAATCCCAAGTATAGACCCAGCCATACTGCTCATAAAAGCCTCTGTACCTGACATATATCCCCTTGAAATATTATATCCGATAAATGTAAGTAAAAATTCATCTGGTATCGGTAATCCAACGATTCCTCCAGCAAGTGCAATAATAATTCCATAATAACCATAGTGTGCGATTAATTCACCAATATGTTGTTCCATTCGCACGACACATCCAATACGTTATCGTTATTCCACATTGTACCCTCTCTATCAATGAAGCAAACATGGCATACATATTCACTATACATTGTTTTTATAACGAACTCTACATGTAATGTTACAACTTAATGTAGAATATTATATTCGCATTAAGTTATTAGGAACATCTAATGTTGTTTCACAACTGAAAGGAAATTGAAAAAGAACTGAAACTTTTCGCATAAAAATTCAATCATACTTAAAAAATGAAAGGAAAATGAAATTTTCCAAAAGAAAATCTTTGTTAAAATAAAAAGTATAAATACAAAAAAATGTTGACACATAGAGGAAAATGTATTTTTCAAGATATAGTGGGGGAAAAATATGAGATTAGAAAAACAATTAATAAAAAAGATATATTATGAAACATTCTTAATGGAGAATGAAACACATCCACCTCTTCAAGTACTTGGAGAAGCTTATTTAAACGAACAAAAAAATGAGTTTTCCGATGGATCTTATATTCGTTTTGCACAAGGTGAATTTTATTATCACTATCAAGATTTTGAATCAGCTATTTTTAAATGGGAGAAAGTCAATAATGAATTAGCACCATGGGCACAAAAAAATATTGCGGATGCTTACTTCGAACTTAACCAATTATCAGTTGCTGAAAGTGTTTATACATCAATTACTACTGATAATAAAGTACTTATGACTGAAATTTCATTGCAATTACTTTCTCTTTACATCGAGCAAAATAAATTTGATTCAGCTTTCGCTGTTATTAAAAAAGCGGTTTCTTTAAATCCCGATTATCCAAACGTCACAACAATTGCACGTTCCTTTTATGAAGAACAGCAAGATTTTGGCAGTGCAGTAGAGCTTGCTGTGAATGAGTTAATTCGAACAGAATCTTTTCCATGGTTTGAGGTTCTAAAAGAATATATTGATAAAGGATTTACTAAAACCATTTCACCAGATTATTTTTATGAAGTATTAGTTACATTAAATAATGTAGACCAAATACAATTTACGCAAATTGTTGCATCGCTTTGGCATAGCTATAAAAATGAACAAACTTATTTATTATGGCTTAAAACAATAAATGAATTTTTCTTACATATCGAAATACATTCGTCCGATATATGGGACAAAATTTCTTCTCTTTACGAAGAAACGTACTTTGAATTAATTCAAGGTCAATATATGCTGAGACAATTACACGATATCATTCCGAATCTTTTAACAAATTGGTTAAAGGTAACCAATCCGTCTCAGTCTGTATTTCCATCTTCAGCAGTATTAGCATGGGATGAGATTTTCCCTTCCCAAATAGATTCAGCAGATATAAAACATGCAGAAAATACCCTATCATATTCTACCAATTACACTGATGGATTAGAGTATAGCTTACATCTTTTTGAATCTATTACACAGTGGGCACAAAGAAATGATTTAGAAATAGGCCATCGATTTAGATGGTTAGTTGGCGAGCTTGCAGATTTAAAAACAAATCGCCTTTTAATAACAGGAACTTCAGGAAACGGAAAATCTTCATTTATTAACTCTATACTGGGAGAAAATATATTAGAAGACTCCAGCTCAAATGTAATTGTCTTTAAAAATGATGCTCAGACAGAAATTAACGCCGTAACAGATTCAGCAATTACAACGACTGAGAATTTCTCTGATTTCCATAACATGTTGTCTATGCACCGCCAAACATATAGAGATAGAGCATGTGTTGAATTTAAATTACCATGCAGATTTTTAAGTAAAAATAAACTTACATTCGTTGTTACACCTAGCTTCAGCAGAAACAATGATAGTAGAAATGAAACATTTGAATATTTAAATTCTGCAGATGAATTATTATTCGTATTGAATGCGGATTCACCTTTTACTGACAAAGAACGTGACATTCTATTAAGCATTCAAGAACATACACCAAATCTACAAATTCATTTCTTATTAAATAAAATTGATAACATTTACAGTGAAGCAGAAGCAAAAAGAGTTATACATGATACGCAAGCGAGAATAAACGCATATTTCCCGCATGCGAGGGTTTTCCCTTATTCTTCGTTATATACAAATAGTCAACAACTAGCCGAGTTCACTGAGTTTATTCATTTTAACTTTAACCATAAAAATATCGATGCAGAACGTACTGAAAAGCTATTAGTTTTCATTCGAAAAACAATTACATATCTTTTGGATAAACGCGTCGAGATGGAAAACAACCTAGTGGATTCCATTAGTTGGAATGAAGATATTTTAGTTAGACTAAATGGTTTTATTAATAACCTTACTGCTTTTGAAAAGGAAAAAATTCAGTTTATTACAGAATCATATCGTAAAATGAAAAAAGAAATTACTCATGATCTGACAGAACATATTCCGAAACTATTACAAAGTTGTTCTGATTTAATTAGCGAAGAGAGCGATTTCGGACACATTGATATTGAACTAAATACAGCGATGAACGAAAGAGTTCAAAACTATCTAGAACAAACTGTATTACCTAACCTTGCTCTCTCTATGAAAAATTGGATTGAAGCTTCTAATAACGAGTTCCTTCAAAGTCAATCGTACTTAGAAGAAATCAGTGAAGGACTTAATTCTTTATGTGGAGAAAATCGAATACAGTTAGAATGTGACTTTAAAGTGCTCGATGATTGGCGCAGAGATACTGATAGAATGACAACTAGAATACAAATGGAAGAAGTGAATATCTTACGCCGCTTTACACCAGCACAATTTTTACTGAAAAGTGCCGGTAAATTATTTGGAGTTCTTCCTAAAAACAAAGCAATGCTATATAACAAATACAAACAGTATTTAGAAAATGAAGATTATACCGATGTAACAGCTTCTATTATGAACAAATTTTTCTTGCAGTTTGAGCTATTTGAAAACGCACTAGAGCGAGATATTACTATGTTCTTTAGAAATCCATTTGGTGCGTTGAAACAAGCTGTAGAAAACACTCATTTAGAGATACAAGAAAATCAAAATACACTGCATAAAATGAAATCGAATCCTGAAGTTTATCATGACCCTATAACGCTCTTTGAATTGAGATTATGTCAGTATGAAGTAATCTTAAATATAGGTAAAGATAATTCCTATCCAGATTCAACTTTAGAAACAGAAATAGATGAACTATCCACCTTTTAACTTTCTCATATTGTAGTAAATAAGAACCAAAAAAGCAGCCTATATTGGCTGCTTTTTATACTAAGCTCTTATGTGAATGTAACTCTTCTTTCATTCTGTTTTATCCCGCATTAACGGGTAGTAAATCCCCCGTTTCACTTTACATCCCAAATCACATCATCAACCTTTGCTTCCACACGAATTTGCTGAATAAATTGTTGTCTTTCATTTTCGTTACGAATTAGTTTATGTATATACCGCCGCTCACTCAACAAATTCCGATAATGCTCTTCTGTATGAATTATATCTCGGCATTTTACATCTTCATATATAACTTTGAACCAATCATATCCTTTTAACTTTTCAATATGACGAGCAAATCTTCTTTTCTTTCGCTTCTCTCGTCCTTCTATGCTTTCTAACGCTTGTTCTACAATTTCCTCTGCTATACCTTCTCCTACAGCTTTTACAATTCCAACTGTTCCGCGAACGATAACCTTTGTAGCATCTACTGCCGCCTCTCCTAGTGCAATTGCTCCTCGTACAACCCCAGCGAGAATGTGACCAATAATATCTTCCATATCCACTCTCCTTCTAATCTACTATGTGCATCCGTTCAAAAGGATAATATATTGCAACCAAACTTCCTAATACATCATCTTTATCAATAAGCCCTAGCCCATTACGACTATCTCGGCTCACTAATCGATTATCCCCCATCACAAAGATTTTATTTTTCGGAATTATCATCGGACCAAAATCCTCAGTTAAATTTATCATAAGTTGTTTTGCTTGCTTCTTATTTTTTTCCAAATATGTTTCCTTTTGCAATTGACTATTTATATACAACTGATCATTTTTCATTTCAATTGTATCTCCAGGTAAACCAATAATACGCTTCACATAAAAATTATCTGTTTTTATCACAATTACATCACCATGATTATAGCTATCCTCTTTCCTTGCTAACTTATTTATAATGACTTTATCTCCTTCATAAAGTGTAGGCTGCATTGAAGCTCCTTGCACCGTCGTCGGAAAAAATACAAATACTTTCATAAAAAAAGCAATCATGCATGCAATCGCAAATACTTCCATCCATTCCCGAAAGCGGCTTTTCTGTCTCATGCTTATCTCCTTTATCCCTCTATGTACATATATTATAAAATATTTTTGTAAATATATTCTATATTATCAGTAAATTATCCACACCATTTATAGAATAGAATCTAACATTCGATATATAGAAAATGAAAGAAGAACTGCTCAAGAGCAGTTCTTCCTTCATTTTCTATACATGTGGCAATTATTCCTACGTCAACTTCGTAATAATCTCCTTATGCTGATGATATTTTCTTAAACGTTCATCGTTAGCACCTGATTAGTTCAACAATTACATTCCAACATAAATAATACACATTTGCGCTCCAACATATGTTGCCCAAACCCAAAGAGGATCATATTTTATATTTCTTCCCCCGATATCAGTAACTCCAATAATAAAGTCGGAAATGACAAACAGCAAACCACCAAGCGCTGGAATCCACCATATTCCACCGTAAGAGTATGCAAGTCCAAATGCAAAGCACGCCATTCCACCAACCCAAAGCCCGTATACAAGTGCTCCTATTGTAAATAGCTTATCTTGCTTATTATTTCTAATAAAAAAGAACCAACCGATAATTAAAAATAACCCATATCCTACTAAGCCAAACCATAATCCTGTCCATGCAATACCTGTCTCTAAAAAAGCTGTAACATACAAGCAATGTGCAATAGCAAATGTGACCATCCCACCAATTAAACGGTTACCAAATGGAATTAAGCCTGCCATAAATAAATCGCCAATTGTTGACAAAATCATACCGATTGCAACCCATTGCCGATAAGGTGTCGCAGGGTCTTGCACCCACATCCATATTGCAGCTCCAGTTAATGAAAAGCTTAGGAGTAAACGTACAAATAAAGGTAATGGTTCGTTTTTCTTTGTTTGTTTTGATTGCCTTATTGCATAAATTGTACCAAATAGAAACAAAGTTACTTGTCCAATCAGCAGTACGTACATTTCATTCATATTTTTCTCCTTGATGAATTAATATTTCTACGTTATTCGATATAAAAACATCATTTCCCTTCCTTTTATCTACAAATTTCAACAAAAATATGTGTGTTTCTATTACTCCATCACTTTCTAAAAAAAATTCCATTTAATATTTCCTAACTTTACATATGAAAAAGCGGCTCTTACTGAACCTCTTCATGCTGCTTTTGTATTTGCTCCGTTTTTTTCACCATAGGTGCACGATTCACCACAATGATTCCCGTCGCTACACATGCCAATCCAAACAATACGAAAGAATGAATCGCTTCACCTAAAATTAAGCTTGATAATATTACACCAAACACTGGAATGAAGAACATGTACATCGATACTTTTCCAACTTTGTTGTATTTCATCACTGTATTCCAAATACAAAATCCCGCTGCCGATAAGAAAGATAAGTATAGTAGCATAAGCAACGTTTGCATATGAAATGTAAATGGCATGAATCCAACTTGTAAAATCCCGATGAACAATAAACCTAAAGAACCAATAATCATTTGATATGCAGTCATATAGCCTACATCCATTGTTTTACTGCCTTCTTTCGCCAAAATGTTACCGTATGAGTACAGCATTGCTGCACCTAATAATAACAATTCGCCAATACCAAAGTGAAAATCCATATTTCCTTTTGGAATATTTACAAGGACTACACCGCAAAACCCAATTGATACTCCAACGATTTTTCTCATATTTAATGAATCATCTTTATATAGAAAATGTGCTAATAAAATTTGAAAGAATGAAGATGTTCCAGAGATAACTGCTCCTTCAATCCCGGTGCTATAACTCATGCCAATATAAAAACAAATATATTGTAAAAACGTTTGAAACAAACCAATCTGAACAAGCTGCTTCGCTGTACCTTTTTGGAAAGATACATTTTTTCCTAATACTTTTAAAAAGAATAAGAGCATTACTCCCGCTAAGAGAAATCGGTAACCTGCAAATAAAATTTGTTCACCTACTTCATGAGGTTGAATGTCTAACTGTACATAACTTAATTTAATAAATGGAAACGCACTGCCCCATAGAAAAGTTGCACTTAATGCCGCTACAAATACGCCGAGCGGATGTGTAAAAAATCTTTCTGTCTTCACGTGATGTCTTCCTTTCCGTACTTTTTACGAACAATATTCATATATAACAAAGCAAACTCAAAAACACAAGTATTTTCACTTCTAATCATTAAATAAAAAATCTTTCTATAAGTGGAAACATATGTTACAATTTAGAATAATAATAAAGTGAATAACTACACAGAATGTGTTTTCTAAGAAATGCTGCTATCCGTATGGATGGCAGCTTTCGTCGTTTTATAAGGGTTTCGATGATGATTATTTTTCTCAATGAAAGGAGTACAAAAGCTATGAATACACAAGTAAAAGTATTATCAAAACAAACAACAACGCCAACTTCTTCATCCTGGTTGGAAACATTCCAAAAACATTATGAACTTATTTTTGCGATTACATCTGGAATTTTTATTTTGGCAGGTTGGTTACTAACAAAGAATGATATTACAACAGCTGCAACCATATTTTACGTATTAGCTTATGTAATTGGAGGTTATGCCAAAGCAAAAGAAGGGATTGAAGACACAATTGCAGAAAAAGAGCTGAATGTCGAAATGCTCATGATTTTTGCGGCTATCGGCTCAGCCATTATCGGCTACTGGACAGAAGGTGCCATATTAATTTTTATCTTCGCTTTAAGCGGAGCTATGGAAGCTTACACACTGGATAAAAGTCAAAAAGAAATTTCAGCACTGCTCGACTTACAACCTGAAGAAGCACTGCGCATCTCTCGCGGAGTAGAAGAACGTATTTCAGTCCAGCAGCTGCATATTGGTGACATCATTTTAATTAAGCCAGGTGAACGTATTCCTGCTGACGGTGTAATTCACACTGGCGAAACAAATATTGATGAAGCTGCCATTTCAGGTGAACCAATTCCAAATGAAAAGAGACCAGGCGACGAAGTATTCGCGGGAACTGTTAACTTGCGCGGTGCCATTGAAGTGGAAATCACAAAACATAGCGATCAAACATTGTTCCAAAAAATTATTCGTCTCGTGCAAAATGCACAAAGTGAAAAATCTCCTTCACAACTTTTTATTGAAAAATTTGAAGGAACATATGTGAAAGGAGTACTTCTTGTTGTAGGGCTCATGATGTTTGTTCCTCACTATGCTCTTGACTGGAGCTGGAATGAAACATTTTACCGTGCAATGATTCTACTCGTTGTTGCTTCTCCCTGTGCGCTCGTTGCAGCCATTACACCAGCTACGTTATCGGCGATTTCAAACGGTGCAAGGCATGGCATCTTATTTAAAGGCGGTGTTCATTTAGAAAGACTCGCTTCATTAAAAGCCATTGCCTTCGATAAAACAGGTACATTAACACAAGGAAAACCAACAGTAACAGATGTATATACGCGTGATGGAGTATCTGAAAAAGAGTTATTGTACATTACAGCATCTATTGAAAGTCATTCTACACATCCTCTAGCAGAATCAATTGTTAAATATGCAAAACACGCATATGATATTACATTAACAAAACCAGAAAACGTAGAAGATGTAACCGGATTTGGCTTGAAAGGAATACTGCAAAACAAAGCTTATAAAATCGGGAAAGCTGATTTTATCGGTGCAGAAGCAACATTATTCCATAACGGCGTTTCAACACATTTAGAACAAGAAGGAAAAACTGTTGTATATATAGGCGATGAGAAAGGTATTCTTGGTATTATCGCCTTGAAAGATACACTACGCCAAGAAACAATTGCAGCAATTCACGAGCTTCAAGGCCTTGGTATCGAAGCGATTATGATTACAGGCGATAATGAACAAACGGCAAAAACCATCGCTGCTGAAAGTAATATTAAAGAGTATTATGCATCTTGCTTACCAGAAACAAAAGTGGAAGCAATAAAAGAATTGAAAAAGAAATATGGTACAGTGGCAATGGTCGGTGATGGCATTAATGATGCTCCTGCATTAGCCACAGCAAGTATTGGAGTTGCGATGGGAGAAGGAACTGATGTTGCTTTAGAAACTGCAGATGTTGTCTTGATGAAAAATGAACTTTCTCGCTTAGCACAAGCAATTCGCTTATCAAAACGAATGAATCGTATTGTAAAGCAAAACGTTACCTTTTCGTTGACAGTAATTATGCTGCTCATTTGTTCGAACTTCCTACAATTTTTAGCACTTCCATTAGGTGTCATCGGTCATGAAGGAAGTACCATTCTCGTTATTTTAAATGGGTTACGATTATTAAAAGCAAATAATTAAAAGGGTTCCAATATGGAACCCTTTTTTTAATGATAACCGTTATGTCCGTTTGCACTGCTGCTCGTTTTATGTTTTGGCTGTGAGCTGCTGTGTTGTTTACGTTGGTTTTTATCGTTTTTGCTATTGCCAGTTTTATTTTGGCCCATGAATAATCCCCCCTATTCCCTTTTAGTATGGAACAGAAGGTTACTTTTGATTACGGGAATTATTGTCACTCGTTCGATAATAATTCAAGAGTGCGTTAATTTCTCCACCAAGCAAAATCACCCAGCCAGTTAAATAAAACCATAATATTAAAATAATAATAGCACCGAGACTACCGTATGTATTAGAATAATTTCCAAAGTGATCGACATAGAATGCAAATGAATACGATGCCACAATCCATCCGATTGTAGCAAATAATGCTCCTGTTATCACTTCTCTTCTATTTACATGACGATTTGGAGCAAATTTATACAAAAAGCAAAATAAACCAAATAATACGAGAAAACTTAATAGTAATCGAACAATACTCCAAACAAGCGAAAATTCATGAGATAAACCTAAAATTTTAAAAATTGCTGATCCAATTACTTGGCCAAATACAGGTAAAATTAAAGCAAAAACAATCATAAAAATCGTTGCTAATGTTAATACAACTGACAATGCTCTTGTTGCAATATATGAACGTGTTTCAGTAATATCATAAGCACGATTAAATGCCTTCATCACAGCATTTACACCATTCGAAGCAAAATATAACATTGCAAGTAAACCAAACGATAATAATCCGCCATTTTGTTCACTTACTATTGTATCTACATTTGTTTCAATTAAACTCAATACATCTTCAGGAGCATAATTCTGTAAAAAGCCTAATACATCTTCTGTCTGAATTGGAATATATCCAAGAAGAGTTATTAAAAAAACAAGTGCTGGAAACATAGAAAGCAAGAAGAAATAGGCAAGCTGTGCTGATAAGCCTGCCACATCATCTCGCATTGTTCGATCATATAAGTCTTTCCCAAATGTGAAAACATGATGAGTTCTTGCTTGTTGTAAAAATGTTCTCATCTTTTTTAAACGCTTTTCTTTTCTTCTTGATTTTGTTCTAGCTCAATAAACGCTTCTGACTTCTTCTCTTCTACAATAGATTCCTTCGTACCGCTATCTTCTGCTACAATCAGTTCTTCTTCCGTCTTTAGCTCTTCTGTTGGTACAACCGCTTGAATTTCAATTGTTTCTGGTTTCTCTTTCGCATTATTCTTCTTCTTGTTAAAAATATCTTTCGTCTCTTTTAATGTTTCAACAACAGCTGGCGTTAATTTTTTAATTTCTGCCACTTTTGCTTTTACAACATTAAAGTCAGCAATTTCGCGCCCTTTATCTGTAACTGTTTGCATCTTCTCTTTTAGCTTTGCATTTTCACCAATTTCAATCATTTTTGTTTTCGCTTTTCCTGCCGTATACTTCACTTTCTCACGATTTTCTTTCTTTAACATAGAAACCGCCACACCTGCTGCCACACCGATTGCAATGTTTCGTACAATATTTCCCTTCTTTTCCATATTCCTTCACCCTTTCATCTATTTTGTTAGAAAGTTATCTCACTCTAACGGACAATGAATCCTAAAGGTGATAGCCTTGAGGTACCTCCCCATAAGAGCTCGATTGGTTTAACTAACCATAAGTAGCGATGCTCACCAATGGAAGTTTCACATTATACTTTCTGAACTAACATCCTTATATTCCTTGCTCATTTCGAATGAACGCTAACAATTTTGCACATCCTTCTGTTACAAGGTCATATACTTCTTGAAAGTTCCCTGTAAAATATGGATCCGGAACATCTGTCCAGCCACCGTCTGGAACAAAATCGGATAGTCTGCCAATATAGCCGCCTGCTTTTCCTAAAGCCTTTAAGTCGTCTAAGTTTTTATTGTCCATTGCAATTATGTAATCAAACTTTGTTAAGTCTTCTTTTTCTACTTGACGTGCTTTAATTCCTTCAAAGGACACTTCATTTTCTGTTAAAATTTTTTGTGTGCCATGATGAGGCGGGTGACCGATATGCCAATCTCCGGTTCCAGCAGAATCAACAGTAATCGCTTGTTCTAATCCTTCTTTTTTTACAAGCTCACGAAAAATTGCTTCTGCCATCGGAGAACGACAAATGTTTCCTAAACAAACAAATAAAACTCGAACCATATTTGTTTCTTCCCTTCATGATGCATTTGTTATATTTAGTATAAACAATCAACAATTACTTATAAAGGAAATAGGTACTAATTTAATACGAGTTCAAACTTCCGTTAACGAAAATGATAAAAAATGTTAAGATAAGTCTATGTTACTTTAAAAGGGGGCACTTTCGTGGATTTATCTGTAAAAACACAAGAAAACGTTGAATATATGGTAGAAGCAATTAAAGAAAAATTACGCATGGTAAACGCCGGAGCAATGAGAGCTTCAAATTTCAATGAAGATATGTATGAAGATTTACGTGACATTTATGAACACGTTATGAAACGCGAAACATTTAGTATTAGTGAGATGCAAGCTATTACAGAAGAATTAGGCTCATTAATTAAAAAATAAAATAAAAAGGCAATGAGGAGCATCCTCATTGCCTTTTTTATCCCGCTATTCGCGAGCAGTAAGCCCCCCTACTGATGGGAGTTTCACTTCATATCAGTCATTATCCTTGCATTTCCTTTTTAATTCTATCCGTTAAGTCTGCCATACGCTTACGGCTTTCTTCACGTTCACGTTTGTTTTGTTCTTCAATTTGTTGTGTCTCTTGAACACCTTTAGAAATAATATTCCAAGTCTCTTCAAGAGTTTCCATCTTAACACTTGAAGAACCCGCCAATTTTGCTACTTCTACACTTTGTGTCGCGATATTTTGTGCATTTCTCTTCAATAGCTCGTTTGTGCGGCGGTCAAGTTCTGCCATTGAATCAGCAACAAGCTTTTGACGTTTTGCATTTACGGCTTGAATAATACCATTTTTAAAAATAGGAATTGTCGTAATAAACGCTGTATTAATTTTCCCTATTAACTTGTTGTTACCACGTTGAATCATGCGAATTTGCGGTGCTGTTAATAGTGCAACCATACGCGCTTTTTCTAAATCGTCAATGCGTTGCTCTAAAATCTCTACAGAGTTTTTTAATGATTCCAGCTCGATTCCTGCAAGTTGATCATTGTTACGAACGCGCTCTTCATACATTGGAACTAATTCTGTTTGCAGACGCTCAAGTAGCATTTCACCCGCAACAACGTATTTCTCTAAATCTAAATAGTATTTTAAGTTTTGCTCATACAAACCATCTAACGTACCGATTGAACGCTTCATTTCATCTTGATATTTCGTGATTTCCACGTATACTTTATCCATTTCGCGTCCCATCGTTTGATACTTATTAAAGATTTGTTCAATCATTTGATTTCCTTTTTTAAATAAACGAGAGAAAAAACCGCCTTTTTCTTCAACGAAATCTTTGCTATCAAACTTGTCCATAATTTTCCCAAGCTGTTTTAATAGCTCACCGGAATCTTCTACCTTAGATAATGTCATCGTCTGTAAAATTTGATCAGCAAATCGTGAAATTTCTACAGATGGCTCTTTTCCTAACTCAATTAATTCCAGCTGATCTTTTATATCCACCGCATTATAGATGCGCTGTACTTCAGGATCTTGTCTTAACTGCAGACGGATATCTTGTGATGTTTGTTCATTCAATTCTGTTGTTTTTGAATCTAATACAATCGGATTCATATATGGATCTTCCTTCCTTTATAAAAATGGACGAAATAGCCCTTTTAAAGTATTTGATAAGTTTTTATAGGCCGATGGGCCGTGAAACTCTACATCAAAACTCACTTCTTCTAACCAATGTGAGTCAAAAGCTTCCGCTTCAATGTACTGCTCAATATCATTACGTCCTGTCGGATTAAAATGTAAAACATCTACACCAATATGATTTAAAAAGAGCATCAATATCGCATCGGAACGCGTAAGCTCTCCACTTTTTTCATTGTTGAATATAACTATTTTTGGTACCTCTTGCGAATAGTCAAATTTCTCAAGCTGTTCAAGTATGTTCGGCGGAATTTGTGAAAGCTGCGCAAACACATATAAAGCAGCATCTTGCTCTGTTTCTGCTCCCATTCTCTTGTAAAGCTGACTTTCACATGTATGAATAATCGCTTCAGCAATGCCGTATTGTAATCCTTCTGGCAAGCGTTTATGCGGCCACCAATGACTTTGAATGATTTTCTGTGCATTAAGCTTTCCAGAACGATCTAATGCGTCGCGATAATGAAATTGAAAATTGGCTTTCTGTTCTTTCGTAAACGGAAATTGATTTATTAATATACTGTTTTCATACGACGTTAATATTTTCAATCTTTGAAAATACTCTTTCTCATTTTTAGAAACACCGGACACTTTTGCAAATAACGATGGAATATAAATATGTTGATTTTCTACAAAGAATGTTGGTCTTATAAATGCCTTCTCTTTCGTAAGGATAAACAGTTCATCATATGTTGTCTTTAATGTACGCGCAACTGGTGTATATGCTCGAAATTGCCACGGTTTATATAAGAGTGAATTATCATGATGAAGCACTTGCTCAATTTCTTTCGACGCTTGATATGCAACTGTTGCAACGCGCTCCCGCTTTTTATCTGGAAATGGTTCAAGGGAAATCCGACTCGGATGCGAAATTACAAACGTGCGACTTTCTTCATCAACCTGTTCAAATCCATCTTTTCCTTCTGGATGATAATACAATACATCACATCCGAGCATAATAAGAAAGTATAAAAAGTAAATTTGACTTTCTGACGCATCACCATACCATATAATCTGGGGCATTTGTACTTTGTAATCCTTTTGTGAAAACCATTTTGAAACGTAATTTTCACTTAGCTTAATCATATCAATTAAGAAACGGCGGAAACCTTCTGTTTTTAATGATTGATTGTGCTGTTTTTCGTACAGCTTTAAAATTGAAATAAAAGTTGTATGTATGTAGTGTTGTATATCTGGATGGTCAACTTCAGGCAACAAACGTTTTCCCGATAAATGAGCAACGAGACGATTTACAGTTAAACCGTTTGGTGCTTGTTGATGTAATGAAAAAACTTCTTGAATATCACGAAGCTTCTCTGAAGGAATGACTTTATTTAAATTTTGTTCATGAAGCACAGTGATATTCTCATTTTGACTATACTCAAATAACTGGTTATAGTATCCATCCACATCATTCGGTACACCAAGAATGCGGCATCCAACATAGCTAAAATGTATATCATTCTCTGTCAATTCATAATGTGGGCGCTTTGCTAAACCCATTTCAAATTGTTTAAATGCTTCTTCCTCGCCCAATAGCTGTGGGTGAAATATAAAACGTGAAAACACACTCGTTCACCTCCAAACGAAACGTTTATAAAAAATGGGCGCCCATGTAAAGAGCAAGCCCATTTAGTCTATTAACCTATTAATCTTCTTTCTTAGAAGCTGCCACCTCTTCACGAGTTTGGCGAGATGTTTTCATATTATGCACAATAAATGTAGCCCCAAATGCAATAACTAAAATCGTAAAGAACATCCAATGCGGCATTTCAATATGGAATACAGAAAGGAACATTTTCACAGCAATAATTGCAATTAATATATATGCTGTCGTTTCAAGCTCTGGAATACGCTCTAGTAATCTTAAAAATACACCTGCAATACCGCGCATCATTAAAATACCAAGCATTCCTCCAAGAAGCAGAATCCATACTTCATTTGAAACACCAAATGCCGCAAGAACGCTATCTACAGAGAACGCGATATCCATTAGTTCGACCATTACAACTGTTCCCCAGAACATGCCAAACATTCTAAATAGAATGCTATCTTGCTTCATACCATGAGCTTCTTCGTCTTCTTCATTTCCTTTAGATTTATCAATGAAGTGTTTCAAAGAAAGCCATGCAAGGTAAAGAGCTCCCAGTACTTTTACCCATGCTAATTTAATTAAGTACATACCAATTCCGATGGCAAGAAAACGAAATACATACGCACCAATAAGTCCGTAAAATAAAGCTTTTTTACGCTTTTCTGCTGGAAGATGTTTTACCATAACTGCTAATACAAGTGCGTTATCAGCAGATAACAACCCTTCCAAAACAACAAGCGTACCAATTAATCCCCAAGATACTGGATCTGTTAATACTTTTACCCACATATCCCAATCAAAGAACTGGGCATACGTATTAAGGATTCCATGTAAAATCTCCATATCGTTGTTGACTCCTATTCTCTTTGTAAATTTCTAAAAAGCGGAAAAGAAGGAAACGAAAGTCGCTTCCTTCTTACGCATCCAAGCCGTACGCTCTTACAAGCGCACCTAGTCCACCTTGGAAGCCGCTTCCGACAGCATTAAACTTCCACTGTCCATTATGACGGTATAATTCACAAAAGACAACTGCTGTTTCAATGGAGAAATCTTCCCCTAAATCATAGCGAAGCACTTCTTCATTTGTTTCTTCGTTGGCTAAACGAACAAAAGCATTGGCAACTTGTCCAAAGTTTTGACGGCGCCCCTCTGCATCATAAATCGTTACTGTAATGGCAATACGATGTACATCAGCCGGTACTTTACTTAAATCAACAACAAGCTGCTCATCATCACCATCACCAGCCCCCGTACGATTATCTCCTGTATGTGCAACAGAGCCGCACGGTGATTGTAAATTATTATAAAAGATAAAGTCTGTTTCCTTCGTACATTTACCATCTTGATTTAATAAGAAAGCCGATGCATCTAAATCATAATCAGATCCACCGTCATATTGTTTAATATCCCAGCCAAGACCAATAATTGCTTTCGTAAGGCCTGGGCTTGTCTTACCTAAATCAATTTTTTGGCCTTTTTGTAACTGAATGACCATATCTATTCACCTCTATTTACACAGATTCTTTACTCTACATCTAAACCAAAGTTTTTACATAAAGCTGCTAATCCGCCTTGGAAGCCGCTTCCAATCGCATTGAACTTCCAGTCATTGTTATGACGGTATAATTCACCTACTACAACCGCTGTTTCAATTGAGAAGTCTTCACCTAAATCATAGCGAATTAGCTCTGTATTCTTCTCTTCATCTAAAATGCGTACAAAGGAGTTAGACACTTGTCCAAAATTTTGACGACGACCTTCTCCATCATAAATTGTAATCGTAAAACAAATGCGTTCAATATGCGCAGGAACATTTTTCAAATCCACTTTAATTGTTTCATCGTCTCCTGCACCATCCCCTGTACGGTTATCCCCTAAATGCTGTACAGAACCATTCGCTCCAGTTGGATTGTTGTAGAAAACAAAGTCTTCTCCTCCGCCAACTTTACCGTTTGCACCAACTAAGAAAATACTTACGTCTAAATCAAAATCAGCTTGTCCATCATATTTATTTGTATCCCAGCCAAGACCAACAATTACTTTTGAAAGACCTGGATTTGTTTTCGTTAAATCTACCTTTTGTCCTTTTTGTAATGAAATAGCTGCCATATATAGCGCCTCCTTAAAGATTATTGATAACGCGTTACAATTTCGCTTAAGTTTTTAGCTTGTGCTCCGTCTCCAATTGCAGAGAATTTCCATTCACCGTTATCACGATATATTTCACCAGCAATTAGCGTCGTCTTTCCGCCGTAGTTATCCGTTAAATTATAACGTACCAACTCTTCATGTGTTTGTGGATTTTGAATACGAATATACGCATTGCGAATCATTCCAAAGTCTTGACGACGATTCACACAATCATAAATATTTACAACAAATATTAAGCGGTTCACTCTAGATGGAACTTTTGATAATTCCACAAAGATAGTTTCATCATCGCCCGCTCCTTCACCTGTTAAATTATCACCTGAATGAACAATACTTCCGCAAGAAGATAATTTATTTCCAAAATAAATAAGGTCATGTTTATTTAAAAAGCGATCATTTTCAAGCATAATCACAGATGCATCACAGTCAATATTCGGCTTACTTCCAAACAATGAAGATAAAAATCCACCTGATTTTTCAAGCGGATCCCAACCCAGGCCAACTTGTAACTTTGTTAAACCAGGTTGTCCTTTCGTTAAGTCGATCTTCTGTCCTTTTTCTAAAATAATAGGCATGAAGTCTCTTCCTTTCAATCACTTTCCACCTAGGAAAATATTGTATTCTTTCTTTATATTGTAGCATTTTTCATAGATTGAGAAAAAGAATAATTTGTTAATTATACGAAAACATCTATTTGATTTCATCGCACTGATGTAAGAAGCAGGAATTTATTGGACAATCTATGCACAATTTTTTTATTTAAACTTTCACATTGTAAGCGCTTTCTGTTATAATGATTATAGGTAGGATAGCACCGGTGGCTATCAAAGCATATGGCGAAGGCGGGGCCAATGCTGCGGGTGGGATAAAAGAGTTATCCTTCTCATTTATTATACAAACCTAATTTTCTAACAGCTCAAAATATTGATTGACAAAGCTATGGTAGCAGCTATATACCCTATAAAAATTTAAAAAGAGTGAGATCCTTTTGTGTTTGGATTTCACTCTTTTTTCTTTTAAATTAAAATAAATCATTTGAACTACTTAATACGCCTTACCCCAATACACCATATGCTTCGCATCTTTCTCACAGCACACACATTGTTTAGCTAATTCCTCTTGTTCAAATGGCATACAACGTGATGTAACACCTACTTCTTCTTTCAACTTTTCTTCACAATCAAGACTTCCGCACCACATCGCTTTAATAAACCCTTGTTTTTCTTCTGCTACTTGTTTCATTTCTTCAAAAGTAGTAGCTATATATGTTTTTTCTTCACGAAATACTTTTGCTTTTTCAAAAAGAGACTGCTGAATGTCATCAAGTAATGTTGTAATACGTTCTTCTAATTCGTTTATAGATACAAATTCTTTCTCTTTTGTATCACGGCGTACAAGGACAACTTGATTTTTTTCAATATCTTTCGGCCCTACTTCTAAGCGAATTGGTACTCCCTTCATCTCATATTCATTAAACTTCCAGCCTGGTGTTTTGTTGCTTGCATCCATTTTCACACGCGCAACTTTCTGAATACGAGTTTGAAGCTCAGTTGCTTTTTCTAACACGCCTTCTTTGTGCTGGGCAATTGGTACAATCATCACTTGCGTTGGCGCAATCTTTGGTGGTAACACAAGTCCATTATTATCGCTGTGCACCATAATAAGTGCACCAATCATTCTCGTTGTTACACCCCAAGATGTTTGATGTGCATACTGCCATTTTCCATTTCGATCTAAAAATTTAATATCAAACGCCTCGGTGAAGTTAGTGCCAAAGTTATGTGACGTGCCCGTCTGTAGTGCCTTACCATCATGCATTAAACTTTCAATTGTATAAGTTGCTTTAGCACCTGCAAACTTTTCTTTTTCCGTCTTCTGCCCTTTTATAACTGGAATAGCTAAATACTCTTCACAAAACGACGCATATATATCTAAAATATTAAGCGTTTCTTGCTGTGATTCTTCCGCTGTTTCATGAATTGTATGACCTTCTTGCCATAAAAATTCAGTTGTGCGTAAGAACGGACGCGTTGTTTTTTCCCAACGTACAACTGAACACCATTGGTTATATAACTTTGGTAAATCATTATACGACTGAACAATTTTCGAGAAGTGCTCACAGAATAACGTTTCTGATGTTGGACGAACACAAAGACGCTCTGCTAATTCTTCACTTCCTCCATGCGTAACCCACGCTACTTCTGGTGCAAAACCTTCCACATGATCTTTCTCTTTTTGAAGTAAACTTTCTGGAATAAACATTGGCATATACACATTCTCATGCCCTGTTTCTTTTAATTTTCCGTCCATCACTTTTTGAATATTTTCCCAGATCCCATAACCATATGGACGTAAAATCATACATCCTTTTACACTTGAATAATCAACAAGCTCAGCTTTCTTTACAATATCGGTATACCACTGTGCGAAATCTTCTTCCATTTTTGTAATGGCTTGTACTTGTTCTTTTACCATCTACTTTTCCTCCTTCAAAAAAATAAAAAAAGCCCGTGTCCCTATAATAGGGACCGAGCTTTTGCCGGCGTTACCACCCTGATTCATATACAACATGTATATGCTCTCTTGTTTGATAACGGGAATTTCCCGCTGCATATGCAGAACTCAAAGGTAGGTTCCATATTATCTTTTAAGAATCTCTCAGCCACTGGATTCTCTCTCTGCAAAAAGATTGAACATGTACTAATCCTTTTTCATCGTCATAACGATATAAATTTGTTGATTATCATAATACACACTTTGTTGTAAAGCAATATAAAATTTTCTGATTCTTGTATATTCTTTTCATTTTATTTTGTTTTATACTTGTATTATATATATTTATCTCGAAAAAATTTTACGACTTGGTGAAGTAACATCCCAGTAATTGTTCCGATTAGGATAAAGAAACATAGAAAACCATATGCCATGCCTTCCCATCCACCAATGAAAAACAATGTGAATAAAAAACAAACGAAACAAATTATAATCACAATAAGTCCAAAGGCAATGTCAAACGAACGATTCGGAAAGCTTTTCCGTAACATAAACGAAATTAAAAAAACAACAACCGTTGTGATAATACTGATTATCCAAAAGATCTCCACCTTTTCCACCCCCTTCTCCTCCTAAATATATTATATGTTATAAAGTCTGAAAATTTTAAAAATACTTTTTTAAAAGATAAGTTTTTATCACAAAGTACTAATAGTAATATATATAAATAGGATATAGAAACTTGTGGAGGTATTTTCTATGAACAAACCTGCAACAAAACATGTTATTGTTTTATCTTTTGATTGTTTATCGGCTTTAGATTTTCCTATATTACAAACACTTCCTCACTTTCGTTCTTTACTAAAACATGGTGCGTACGCTGAAAAAGTCGAGAGTATTTATCCATCTGTTACATATCCAAGTCATGCAACGATTGTGACAGGAAATTATCCTGCAAAACATGGTGTTGTAAACAATACACTACTGCAACCTGGAAAAGAATCACCCGACTGGCACTGGTACCGCCGTTCTATTAAAGGAACAACCCTTTATGATGAAGCGCGAAAGGCAAACTTAAAAACAGCAGCACTTCTATGGCCTGTCACAGGAAGAGCAAAAATTGATTACAACATGCCAGAAATTTTCCCAAATCGGCCATGGCAAAATCAAGTACTCGTCTCCCTATTCAGTGGAAGTCCATTGTATCAACTAGAATTAAATCAGCGCTTTGGTCATATTCGGAACGGTTTGTCACAACCAGAGCTAGATAATTTTGTTCTCGCTTCTGCGGTACACACAATTCAAACGAAAAAGCCAAACCTTATGTTTGTTCACTTTACCGATTTAGATACACAGCGCCATTACCATGGATTTTCTTCTGAAGAAACAGTAGCAGCTATTCATCGCCACGACAAACGTCTAGGTGCAATTGTTGAGGCGTTAAAAGAAAGCGGCATTTATGAAGAAACAACTATCATTGCACTTGGGGATCATAGCGCATTAGATGAGCATAAGGCTATTCAATTAAATGTCTTATTGCGTGAAAAAGGATTCCTTACTGTGAACAAAAAAGGAGAAGTAACAAATTGGAAAGCTTATTGCCAAAGCTGTGATGGTTCAGCATATGTATACGTAAAAGATAAAAATGATACAGACACAATTGGAAGTTTGCACCGTTTACTGCAAGAAATCATGCAAGATGACCAAAACGGAATTGAGTTTCTATTAACAGATGAAGAAGCAAAAGATCGCGGAGCTGATGGAAATTGCCTCTTTATGCTTGAGGCTCGAGAAGGGTATTACTTTTTAGAAAATCATACCGGAGACCTGATAAGAGAGATTACAAGAGAAGATGTGACCTCTAGTAAAAAATATACGTTTGGTACTCATGGCTATTCTCCATCAAAACCAAATTACGAAACAATTTTCATGGCAGCTGGTAAGGGTATTCGTCAAGGAGCAATTATTCCACGTATGCGGCTTATTGATGAAGGTCCTACGATTGCAAGATTGCTTGGATTACATCTTGGTGAAACAGATGGCACTGTAATAGAAGAGTTATTGCAATTGTAAAGTTGTGTAAAAAATATGTAAACATTCAGTTAGTTTCTCTTTTTTATAAACGCCTTTTTGTACAATAACATTAGATTAGTTGAGGGAGGAACATATATGAAAAAAATGTCCAGGCAGGAAAAAAGCTGGATATTATATGACTGGGCAAACTCAGTGTATTCACTTGTTATTACAACTGCTGTATTTCCAATCTACTTTAAAGCAGCCGCTAAAGAAGCTGGACTTGCAGGTACAACATCAACTGCATATTGGGGATATGCAAATTCCTTTGCGACACTTATGGTGTCTATACTTGCTCCAATTCTTGGTACAATTGCTGATTATAAAGGATTTAAGAAACGTTTCTTCACATTCTTTTTCCTATTAGGCATTATTTTTACAAGTATGTTGGCAGTAGTACCAACTTCGCAGTGGATTCTCTTACTTGGCTGTTATATGCTCGCTTTAATTGGATTTGCAGGAGCAAATATTTTTTACGATGCGTTTTTAATAGATGTGACGACAGAGGACCGAATGAACCGTATTTCAACACGCGGCTTTGCTCTTGGCTATATCGGGAGCACAATTCCATTTATCGGCTGCATGGCCCTTATTATTCTTTCACAAAAAAGTATCATCCCATTATCAGTCGGCGTGGCAAGCCAAATTTCATTCGCAATTACAGCACTTTGGTGGGGACTCTTTACCATCCCTATGTTAAAAAATGTTGAACAACGTTATTTTATCGAACGTGATCCAAATCCTGTTGTGACAAGCTTTAAACGCCTTGCTTATACATTTAAAAATATCCGTCAATACCGAACTGTTTTTTTCTTCCTCCTTGCCTATTTCTTCTATATTGATGGAGTCGACACAATCATTACAATGTCAACAGCATATGGAACAGACCTTGGGATTAATGCAACAAATTTATTAATTATTTTATTCGTTACGCAAATCGTCGCCTGCCCATTTGCATTGTTATATGGCAAGTTATCTGAAACATTTACCGGAAAGAAAATGCTATATGTCGGTATTATTATTTATATTATTATTTGTACGTACGCCTATTTCCTAAAAACAACGCTGGATTTCTGGATTTTAGCGATGCTCGTTGCTACTTCACAAGGCGGTATTCAAGCGTTAAGCCGCTCCTATTTTGCAAAGCTCATTCCGAAAGAATCAGCAAACGAATTCTTTGGATTTTATAACATATTTGGTAAATTCGCTGCCATTATGGGTCCTGTTCTCGTCGGTGTCACAACGCAATTAACAGGCAAAACAAACGTTGGTGTTTTAAGTATTATCATATTATTTATTATCGGTGGATTTCTGTTAACACGCGTACCAGAGGGCTCTTCTGCTTCTGTAACACCACCTTCTCCAAAATCAGAAACATTATAAAGTGAAACTTCCATCAGTGGGGATTTTTTCATCCCCCACTGATGGTTAGTTGAACCAATCGGGCTTTTATGGGCAGTTCCCCCCCACCTAGCTTCCTCGTTTTTCTCTTCATCTTGAGGTGAGGGGGGCTTACTGCCCATTAAAGCGGGGTAATAAAGAAACTCTCCCAACTTATGCTAGTGGGAGAGTTTTTTTATAATTGATTTACTTTCTGCATTTCTTGTTTTTGTGTCATCTTCATTTTGAGTATCGGCAAGACAGCAATTACGACAAGTACAGCTGCTACACTAAACACTGTAATAAGGGAAGTCGCTTCCTTCAATATCCCCCCTAAAGAAACACCTATTAACATCGTGCTCATAAATAACGGCAATATAGTTCCGTTTACCCGGCCAATCATATTGTCAGCTACAAGCTGAATCATGAAAGTTCCTATTACGATATTTACACACGCTAAACAAATTCCTGTTACAAAACGCATACATACCGTAATCCAAAATGAAGTAGAAAATCCTTCTAAAACAAATGAAACGGCTAAAATGATAATTCCAAAAACAAGCAAGTGTTTCTGCTTTACTTTTGCAGCAACCACAGCTGGTACTGGGCCTTATAGCATAAGATACAATTCTGTTAGGGATATATGCATTTTATTCTCTTTTTTACACCAGAACCTAAATAACTGTTCTTTTTCCATACTAATCACACACCTTTTGTAAAGTAATAATATCAGTATGTCCAAGATTTATACAAAAAGAAGTTCCTTTTTTCTGAAAAATGAATATAAATTCAAGATTAATAATAAATATCCTAAGGAGATTTTATATTTCTTTCATTTATTCCTTTACATCTGCATGAATCATTTATTATAACAGTTTTCCCGTCTAAAATAAGATGTTTCAACAAAGGAAAGTATAATTATCTTTGTAATGGTCTTCCAATATAATCGATGTGTTAATCAAAGGAAAACTGTATTATTATTTTCTTTCTACTAACTAATACAGATTCAAACGATGGGCACAACTGCTACATGCCAAGTGTAATTTATTATCTATTCAAGATTCTGTTTATTCAATCTTTCTAAAAATAAAAAAATATTAAAACTCATAAATATGCAAGCTATAATGAGGGCGTCAGGAGATAATCTATTACCTCCAGAGAAAATATCAAACCAAGTTCTGGTGCAAAAATTCTAAACTTCTAAAATTGGACATACTGATACGCTTCCTTTTGTAATCAGAAAGGGAAATTTATTTAACATAAAAGTGGAAGCGTTACCATCCGAATCTTATGTTCTGATTTTTGGAACAAATGTAATTGTAGAAAATAAAAGCCGGAACATATTTTGAATTGGACATTCTAATAACTTAGATTCAACTGCAGTTAAAAACAATACATTATGGGGGCTTAGTTGTTAAATACAAAAGTTGTTTTGATGTGATTGGGCCAATATTCCTAAGCCTTAAAAAGAGACGTAAGAATAGGATACAAGGAGGAATTATTATATGAATGGGAATACTGCAAAAAAAATAGAATTTCAAGCTGAAAATACTGCAGTAAAAAATGAGAAATATCCAGATCCTAAAAAGTGGCATAAACAGGATACTACCTGGGCATTGAGCCTTTTTGGAACAGCAATTGGAGCAGGAGTACTCTTTTTACCTATTAATGCAGGTTCAGGTGGTTTATTATCATTACTGTTAATTACCATACTTGCATTTCCTGTTATGTACTACTCACATAGAGCGCTTGCTAAAATGATATACGCTTCTAATTCTGCTGAAGAGGGGATTACAGGTACAATAAGAGAGTATTTCGGAAATAAGGCAAGTATAATTTTTAATATAGTATATTTCGTCTCAATTTATACTATTGTGCTGATGTATTCGGTTGCACTTACAAATACTGCAAGTAGCTTTATCGTGAATCAATTGCACATGCAGGAGCCTCCAAGGGCCATTTTATCGCTTGTATTAGTACTCGGTCTTATAGCTATATTAAATTTTGGTCAAGATATCACTGTAAAGATAATGAGCATGCTAGTATATCCTTTCATAGCTTCTCTACTTTTTATCGCAATATCTTTGATTCCACAGTGGAATACGTCAATGCTTAGTTTTTCAAGTGTTTCTACTGCTTCAACAGGCACAGGATATTTTGGAACGATATTGATGATACTACCAATCATAGTATTCTCGTTCAATCATTCGCCTATGATTTCATCATTTGTTATGAAACAGAGAGCAACCTATGGAATAGAAGCTACTGATGCCAAATGTGCTCAAATACAAAAAGCTTGTTATATCATGACATTCGCTGTTGTTATGTTCTTTGTTTGGAGCAGTACATTGAGTTTGACTCCAGCTGATCTTATAAAAGCAAAAGAAGAGAACTTATCAATTCTATCATATCTTGCTAATGAGCTTAATTCGCCTGTCATCACTATTGCAGCTCCTATCATTGCTTTTATGGCTATAACAAAGTCCTTCCTTGGCCATTATATAGGAGCATATGAGGTAATGCGTGACATGATTATCAAGGTCGGTAAAAAACGCGGAAAAAATATGGGAGAAAAAACAGTTAAGACAATGATCCTTACTTTTGTTGTATTAACATGCTGGTATGTTGCTTATGCAAATCCAAGTATTCTTGGAATCATTGATGCCCTTAGTGGTCCGTTAGTTGCTGCTATCTTATGTCTATTACCAATGTATGCGATCCGCAAAGTACCAGTACTAGCTAAATACAGAGGGAAAGCGAGCAACGTATTTGTCATTATTATAGGTATACTTACTGTCCTAGCAAGTATTAGATCATTATTCTAATTCACTATTGTTGGTTCTGTTGCAAAAATAGTGGGAAATGAAAAAAGAACGAAAGATTCCTAGCGGAAATGAATTTTATGCTGTTAAACCAAAGAAATTATAGATAAGATATATCTGTTTTGGACAAACTTCTCACCTTGGGGAGTTTGTCCTTTTTTGATTATAGGCATAACTTCTATTCCAGCAATCACTTTTTTAGCTGTTTGCAATGATTTTAATCCAAGCATATTGGGGTGCCGCCCCATGTCCATCAAGCTAATATTTTGAAGTATCCCCAAAACGAAAATTTTATATCACTACAACAGTTATTTATGAGAATTTAGTGCATTTTTTGCGTTTTGGGGAACAACCAATTTCTTAAGTTGATGGGTATGTAAGGTGACCCCTATTTAAGAAAACATCTTGTCAATCCAATTATGAATCGCATACAGTTTCCCTATTTTTAACGCGACCTTAAATAAAATAACGCCTACCCCTACTAAAGCAAATGCAATCATCTTCCCTTTATTTTTTACTTTCGGCTTTTTTTCCATTCTATATTCCCTCTTTATATCTTTTTATCTTTATTAATCGATATGAGTTCCCTTATTAATCAAACGTTTGTTTAATACATTTCACAAGGCTTTGCCCCAACTAATCAAACGTTTGTTTAAATTTCAAAACAGTAAGAAATGCGCCTTTTCAGACGCATTTCCATATTAACTTCAATCGCCACCACAACTTCCACCATCTCCGCCATCTCCACCATCTCCACCAAAAGAACTATCACAATCTCCTGAACTCTCACTAGGTCCTGCGAAAAAAAATGGTGTAGCAGTATACGTTGTACTACCCGTTGCATCAGACTTATATTGTTTTTGTGCCCGCTTTCTTTCACTAGATACAATTACTTTTACAATAATCCAAAATAGTATAATAAAAAGCACAGCGCCTACTAATATTTCCATTTTAAATCCCCCTTTCACTATTCAATCATTTGTAGAATACGATTTATATTCTCCAAAGAAATGAAACGAGATTCTCGTACTATTTCTTTTCCACCGTAAAATAGTAAAACAGTTGGTGCAGTAAACACTAAATATTGCCCTGAAATTTCCCTCATATCCTCTAATGAAACAACAATTCTTTCCACATTCGAATGATGTTCGAGTAATTGTGTTATTTTTTCGAGCATAACGTCGCATACACCGCAATCTTCAGTTTTAATAAATAGTAGTAATAATGGCTGTTGTTCAATATATGCTGTTAGTTCTTCTATATTTGAGAATTGTTTCATGCAAATCCCTCTTTCTTACATGAATTTTTGAAATATCTTTTTACGATATGTGCCAAATACTGATGTTTCTTTTAATTTACGCCTTTCTAGCATTTGCTGAAGACGAAGCGATTTTGCAATTAATTCTTCTTATAATTGCCTTCTTTCTGCTTCATCGTGACAGCAAGCAATCAGATCTTCGATTTTTAACATATCTTTTTGTAGCTGCATTTCTTCAGGAATCATGCCAGCATTTTTTAAAATTTTATAACTTATGCGAAGCTTCTGGTATCATTGACAAATCCTTTCATTCAAGAGGCTTTCCTTTGTCATGTATCAGCATTTATATAGATATGTTAAAAACTTCATGTGCCGTGGCTTCATTATCATCATACGGAAATATATGTAATTCCGTCAATAAAACAAGCTATTTTTATATGATTCATACACGCAAAATAGATTTATAAAGTGAAACTTCCATCAAGTAGGATTTCTTCATCCCCACCTATTTTCTTCACTTTCTCTGCATCTTGAGGTTGGGATCTTACTGCCCAAAAGTAGCGAGATAAATATAAAACTGTCGTTTTTCTAATATTTGAAACTCTAATTATCTTAACTGGAACAAAGAAAACGGCGCTCTTGCACAAAAGAGGCACCGTTTTTACATTTTCTATTAATCTTTTTTTAATTTTCTAGCAATCCCATTTCCAAGAGACTGCAATCCTTGTACGAGGATAATTAAAATTAGAACGGTCGCATACATCACTTCTGGTTCATAACGCAAATGCCCAAAGCGATATGCTAAATCACCAAGCCCACCTGCTCCAACAAGTCCCGCCATTGCAGTTGCACCAATTAACCCGATCGTCGCAATCGTTAAACCTAGAACTAAAGATGGCCTTGCTTCCCTAACCATCACATACCAAATTATTTTTCGAGTCGAGATTCCCATCGCTTTATAGGCTTCTAATACTCCTCGATCAACTTCAAGTAATGCTGTTTCCATAAGACGTGCAATATAAGGTGCTGTAAATACGACAAGTGGTACAATTACTCCTTTTACTCCAATTGTTGTCCCAACAATGAATTTTGTAAAAGGTAAAATAAAAAATAGTAGAATAATAAACGGAATAGACCGAATGATATTAATCACTGTATTGAGAATCGGATATATGATTTTATTCTCTAGTTGCCCGCCGGGACGTGTTAACACAAGTGCTACACCAAGCGGAAGCGCAATGATAATTGAAATAAAAAGAGCAATGCTTGTCATTTGAAATGTTTGAATCGTTGCTTCCCATATTACTTCACTCCACTCACCCAAAAAGGACTTGCTGGTCATGTTCTTTTCCGCCCCCTTCTACAATAATTCCCTGTTCTTGTAAAAATGATAATGCCCTATGTACTTCTTTTGTTTCTCCTTTCATATGAACAACTAATTTTCCATACGCCTCATGCTTCAGCTGGGTGATGTTCCCCGATAGAATATTGGGATACACATTAAAGCGCTTTGTCGCAACAGCAAGTGCTGGTTCACCAGATGAATTTCCAATAAACGATAACGTAACGATTTCACCATTCTTTTGTAATTCAACCTGTAATACGTTAGGAATTTTTGAAGCAAATGAACTGTTTACAAACTTTTTAGTTGTGTCATGCTGCGGATTCGTAAATATATCTCTTACCTTACCGCTTTCTACAATACTACCGTTTTCCATTACCGCTACGCGATCACAAATGCGCTGAATAACATTCATTTCATGCGTAATCAGTAAAATCGTAATCCCAATCTCCTCATTAATTTCTAAAAGCAAATCTAAAATAGATTCTGTTGTTTCCGGATCTAATGCACTTGTTGCTTCATCACTTAGTAATATTTCTGGTTCGTGAGATAGGGCGCGGGCAATCGCGACCCGTTGTTTTTGTCCCCCTGAAAGTTCATTCGGATACGCATCTTTTTTTTCAAACAATCCAACAATGCGCAAATATTTTTCTACCCTATTTTGAATCTCAGCCTTTGTAACTCCTGTAAGTCGAAGCGGAAGTGCTATATTTTCATATACAGTTGCTGTTTTTAATAAATTAAACCCTTGAAAAATTATGCCAATTTTTTGCCTTGCCTGTGCAAGCTCATTTGAAGATAAAGATGTTAAATCTTTTCCATTTATAAGAACATGACCAGTCGTCGGCCTTTCTAATAAATTGACGCAGCGGATTAACGTACTTTTCCCGGCACCGCTATATCCAATAACTCCAAATATTTCTCCTGTTTTCACAGTAAGCGATGTACCTTTAAGTGCTTCTACTTTCCCTTTTTCTGTTTCAAATATTTTAGATACATTCTGTAATTCAATCATGCACTTCATCCCCTACCACGATGGCAATACAGCTCCATCAAATTTTTTCTCAATAAATTCTTTCACTTCTGGTGATTGGTAAGCTTTCTTAAACTGCTTTACGACTGCATCATCTTTATTATCTGAGCGAACAACGACCCAGTTTACATATGGCGAATCTTTTCCTTCACGGAAAATAGAATCTTTTGCTGGATGTAGTTTTGCACCCATTGCAAAGTTTGTATTAATGGCAGCTGCTTGTACTTCACTTAACTGTGTTGGCAGCTGGGATGCTTCTAGTTCAACAATTTTTAAGTTTTTAGGATTCTCTACTACATCTTTCGCGGTTGCCTTCTCTTTTGCTTTTGGATCAACTTTTAATACGCCCGCTTTCTCAAATAATTTCAACGCGCGTAATTCATTTGTTGGATCATTCGGTACCGCAATTGCATCCCCTTCTTTTAAGTCCTTCACATCTTTCACTTTCTTTGAATAAATCCCCATTGGAAACGTTACTGTTGAAAATACTTCTGTTAACTTCATTTTGCGTTCTTCTTTAAATACATCTAAATATGATTTCGTTTGAAAGCTATTCAGATCAATGTCTTTTTCATCTAACGATACATTGGGCATTACATAATCATTGAACACTTTAATCTCCACTTGTAAATGATCTTTTGCAGCTACTTCTTTTACTTTCTCCAAAATTTGTTCATGCGGCCCGCCGGTTACGCCAACAGTAATTTTCTTCTCATCTAATGCCTTAGCATCTTTTGTTGAATCTAGGCTGCATGCCCCTAGTAACAATACAGCTCCGCTTACAATACTTAATAATAATTTCTTCATCTCAGTTCCTCCTTAGTTTCTATCTTTTTGACAAAATAAAAACACCTCTCTAAAGTTAAGAGAGGTGTCCTATATATAAAAGTAGCTTCCTCTCTTATCTTCCAAAACGATAATCGTTTTGCTGGAATTAGCACCTGAACTTACCGTTTCGTAAGTTTGGTTGCCGGGCTTCATCGGGCCAGTCCCTCCGCCTCTCTGGATAAGAGTATCGGTATAAAGTTGTCAAAAACTATGTACCTTATACTAAATCTTGTAAAACATTTTGTCAACATGCTTTTCTGAATTTTTTTTATTCTCGAACAATAAAGCGAAACTTCCCCCATTGGGGGGCTTACTGCTCAAAAATAGCGGGATAAAGGAGCTATACGCTCCTTTGATATCCCTTATTTTATCTCTTTGCGCCACCCCTGCACATGCCAAACTTGCGTCACCCAATCTTCATAAAAATCTGGTTCATGAGAAACTAGTAACACCGTACCTTCATATTGCATGAGGGCTTCCTTAAGCGCTTCCTTTGCTCGAATATCTAAATGATTAGTCGGTTCATCTAAAACAAGTACATTACTTTCTGTTAACATCAATTCACATAAACGTACTTTCGTTTGTTCTCCACCACTTAATGAGTAAAGCCGCTGCCCAATATGTTCTTCTGTTAAACCGCACCTTGCTAGGGCCTGCCGAATTTCTTTTTGAGTCATATCAGGTCGCAATGACCATATTTCCTCAATTGGTGTTTGTTCTGAAGCAAATTCTTCTTGTGCAAAATAAGCTGGATTTACTCGCTCTCCTATTTTCACAATACCACTTAAAGGCTGCAAATGTCCCAATAGTGTTTTTAACATTGTTGTTTTCCCAATACCGTTATAGCCGACGATGGCAATTTTTTCACCGCGCTTTACCTGTAAATCAATTGGCGGGAATAAGGGCGCTGTGTAGCCAATTTGCATATCCTTTGCCTCTAAAATCCGGCTCACAGGATTACAGTAAACATGAAACATAAAACGTGGCTGCAGTGCAGAAGTTGGTTTTCCGATTTTTTTTATTTTTTCTAATACTTTTTCGCGGCTTTTTGCCTGTTTTGCTTTACGAATTTTATTCTTTTGAATAAAGTCCTTTAACTTTCCAATTTCTCTTTGCTGCCTATCATATGCCACTTGTAATTGCTGTTTATTTTGTTCATAGTTTTTTATAAATGTTTGATAATTGCCTATATAACGTTTCATTCCTTTATGTTCTAAATGATAAATTACATTGGTAATTTCATTTAAAAACCCTTCATCATGCGAAACCACAATGTAAGCATGTTCGTAATTTTTCAAATACCCCATAAGCCATTCAATATGAACGTTATCGAGATAGTTTGTTGGTTCATCAAGTAATAAAACATGCGGTTCTTCTAATAATAATTTTCCTAATAATAGTTTTGTTCGTTGGCCGCCGCTTAGTTTTTCCACCTCACGCTCCATACCAAGTGCTAAAATCCCTAATCCCGCAGCAACTTCCTCTATTTTTGCATCAATATGATAAAAATCAGAATGCTCTAGTATACTTTGTAACTCTCCATATTGTACTAACAATTGTTCAAGGTTATCTCCTGCTGTTGCCATTTTCTCCGCTACTTGCCGCATATTATGCTCGATGTCATACAAATGTACAAAGGCACTTTGTAAATATTTCATAATGGTTGTTCCAGCTTGTAAATCAATATGTTGCTGTAAAAAACCAATATTTACATGAGGAAACCATTCAACCTTTCCCGCATCAGGAAGTAACTCTCCTGCTAATATACGCAGTAATGTGGATTTCCCTGCTCCGTTGCTCCCTACAAGGCCAACACGCTCACCTCGAAGTAAGCGAACACAAATATTTTGAAAGATTATTTTATCCCCGTACATATGGGTAACATTTTCAACTGATAACATACTCATTTTACTCTCTCCTTTTCGCCTCAAATACAAAGCCAAACGAGAGAACAGCATGATAAAAACAATATTCAATTAGCTGAACATAAAAATGGGTAAGGCGAACACACCTTACCCATTACAATTTATTATTGTAAGAAAGGAATAAGGTTCTTTATCTACTGTCTTCTGGTCGGCTTTTAATCAAAAATTGGGCAGACTTCTCCCTTATCAAGCCAAAACCATTTGAAGAACAGTTGATAAAGTCATCTTATCCTTTCACTCCTTTTGAAATCATTATTTTCTCATAATAATAGTATAAACAAAGCTCTTATATCATATTCTTCATTTTCCTTTTTGTTCCTGCACTCAAAAGAAAAAACTCTTAACAAATTAAATTTGTTAAGAGTTTTTTCGTCTATTTCCTCATATAAGGAGCCAATATTTTTAATATCTCTGTTTTATCTTCTTTTAGTTCTTCAGATGTTAACATGTCCATTGTTCTAGGTCGTGGCAAGTTCACCTTGACTTCTCCAACAATTGTTGATGGTTGCTGTGACATAATGAAGACACGATCTGATAATAAAATAGCTTCATCTAAATCATGTGTGACCATAATAATGGTTTGCTTTCCTTTTTGCCACGATTCTAGCAGCCAGCTATGAACTTCCATTTTTGTAAATGCATCTAATTTCCCAAAGGGCTCATCAAGCAGCATAATTGGTTTATCACATAAATACGTACGTAAAAAACTAACTCGTTGCCGCATTCCACCAGATAAAGCATCTGGGTAATGATTTGCATATTCATCAAGTCCAAATTGCCTTAGCGCATCCATGCCAGCTTCTAATCGTTTTCTTTTTGGCTGTCCTTCAATTTCTAAAGGTAACACAATATTATGAAGAGCAGAACGCCACGGAAGCAGAAGATCTTGCTGCGGCATATAGCTAACAATCTCCCGATTCATAACGGATTGATTTTCGTAAAGTACATCTCCCTCATTTGCTCCTTCAATTCCAGCAATAATGTTTAATAATGTACTTTTTCCGCAACCACTTGGCCCAACAAAAGAAACAAACTCTCCATCCTGAATTGAGACGTTCATATGCTCTAGCACTGTTTTCCCATCAAATGTTTTCGTAACGTCTTTTACTAGTAATCCGCTCATTTTTCGCTTGGAAGGAATTCGTTTGTAAAGGCCGCTTTCACATCAATTTTCTTTTTAATGACTTTATTGTCATATAAGAAATTCATATAATTGCTCCATACCTCTTCCTTCTGTACTCCCCACGCTTTCGCATCATCTTGATATTTCGTACTTAACCATTTTTGACTTTCTTGCACTAACTCTTTATTGATGTCAGGTACATTTTTAATTAAAATATCCGCTGCTTCTTTCGGTTCCTTAATTGCAAAGTTATAACCATCTGTTGTTGCTTTCATAAATTTCTTCACAAAGTCTTTATCTTGTTTTGCATGTTTTTCACTTGTAATAATAACAGGACTATAATAATCTAACGCCGGATCTAAATCTTTTAACATAATTGTATTCAATTCAATACCTTGTCTCTTTGCTTCAATTCCATCCCAGCCATAATAGATCCACTCAAAATCAGCATCGCGGCCAATAGATTTAAAGAAATCAGTTTGTCCAAGTACAACATTCTGTACCTTACTATAGTCAGCTTGATGCTTATCCATAATTGTTTTTAATGTCGCTTCTTCTGCCGGTGCACCCCAGCCACCATATCTTTTTCCTTCAAAATCCTTTGGTGATGTTATGTTATCTTTTTTTAGAGACGCAAACGCAGATGTATTATGTTGAATAATTGCACCAATTGATACAACTGGAATGTCTTCTACACGTGCTGTTGTTACGTTTTCTTGATAGCTTACACCAAAATCAGCTTTTCCTGATGCAACCATTTGTTCAACAGAAGTATTATCACCCGGCTGAATAATTTCTACATCTAATCCTTGTTTTTTATAGTAATCTTTCGTCTTTGCTACATATAAACCAGTATGGTTTGTATTTGGAAACCAGTCCAATACCACTGTTACTTTCTTCTCTTTACTCTCTGCTCCCTTGCCTGCTTTCTTGTCTGCTGAGCAACCTGCAAATGAAAATAGTAAAGAAGCTGCTAATAACATTTTTAACCCTTTTTTCATTTTCCCTCATCCTTCCTGTAAATCCATGGTGCTGTTAGTCTTGCCATCAATTCGACAATAAAATACAACAATAACGTCATACCAACAATAACAACGGCTATTGCAAATACACGTGCTGTTAAAAAAGATTTCGTTGCCCTTGTCAGCATTACACCTAGCCCTTCACTTGCACCAAGCCATTCTCCAATAATAGCTCCCATTACGCTATACGTAACTGCAATTTTTAATCCAGAAAAAAAGTATGGCAATACTGCTGGAAATTTCACTTTTTGATATACTTGCCACTTGCTTGCTCGCATCGTTTGAAGTAATTTCAGCATCGGTTTATCTACCGTTTGAAAACCTTCTAAAATGCTAAGCGCAATTGGAAAGAAGCATACAAGAATAACAACCATTACTTTTGGTAGCATTCCATAGCCAAACCAAATAATGAATAAAGGTGCTAGCACGACAATCGGAATCGTTTGTGAAATCACCAATAGTGGATGAATTAAGACACGGAACAACGGAATGACGTCCATAATAATTGCAATGCTCGTTCCAATTACAATCGCAAAAAATAATCCGATTAAAACTTCTTCCAGCGTCTGCACCGTATTTGGAAGTAATAAATCTTTCATTTCTATAAGTTCACTTACAATCGCAGAAGGCTTCGGTAAAATCCACGGTTCAATATGAAATACTGACACAGCCCCTTCCCATATTGCAACGAGAAAAAGAAGCCAAACCATTGTAATCGTTACGTTAGATCGTTTCTGTTTTTTCATGCTCTTCACGATACTTCCACACTTTTTCATCAATCGTTACACCTGTGCTTGGACGATAATGAATTTTAATAGAAGTAATGACTTCTTCAGCCCCATCATCTATACAAGCTTGCTGCGCACGTTTGATAATATCAAGAAGCTCATCTAATTCCCCTTCCATCGTTGTTTCCATCGCACCAACTTCATAGCGTACACCAGATTGCTGAACAACCTCAATCGCTTTATCTACAACTGCATATACATCTTTCTGCTTTGCTTGTGGTACAACTGAAAATGAAATCGTAACTTGCTGTGACATACTAAATTCCTCCTTATATTAAATAAGTTTCACGAAAAAAGAAAAGGCTTTCCTGTCATGAAGCCAGGAAAGCCTTATATTCAAGTTACCATAGAATAACATATGCTACGATTCTTGATACAACTCCCTACGCTGGCATTATCCAGATCAGGTTAAGGGTCGATGCATTGTTACATCCTCTCAGCCGCACGGGCTCCCCTGTTCCAATTCGTTTTCATTGTAGCACGGATTATTTTTGTGAACAAACAAAAATAAATTTTTCCATCTAATGATACTGTCCTCAAGTTCATCTTCATATATTCTATTGTACTCACAAATTAATATGGAAAGGTGGAAATTGTATGGGCATTCGCTTTATAAAGATTTCTTCTATTTATTTTGTCATCGGCGTCTGTATGGGGATGTATATGTCAATGTCTCTTAATTTTGCATTAAGAAGTGTACACGTTCACTTGCTGCTTCTTGGCTGGGCTTCAATGATGGCAGCTGGCATTTTATATCATATCTTTCAAGAAGCTGGTCATTCTAAACTAGGAAAAATTCACTTTTGGCTGCTTAATATTGGGCTGCCAATTATGATGATTGCACTAGCTCTTGAGATTTATGGAAATCACGCAGCTATTCCGTTTGTTGCCGGCGGTAGTATTCTTGTTGTTCTCGCTATTATTATATTTTCTATTAATATTTTTACACATATAAAAGAAAATTCATAACGACATTCTTTATAAAGTGAAACTTCCATCAGTGGGATTTTTCTCATCCCCTACCTATCTTCTTCGGATTCTTTACAATCTTGAGGTGGGGGATAACTGCCCTTTATACAAAATACAAGAAAAAGCAGAAGCGGTTAGCACTTCTGCTTTTTCTTGATATTTCAGCTTTTAAATTCTCCAATAAGCTCTCGCAGCTCATAGGCAAGCGTATTTAAACAATTTGCTAATTCTGCTACTTCTTGAACAAACATTTCTTGCTCTTTCATACTTTCTTCCACTGTCTATTCAAAACATATAATGACGAATCTAAATCTTTATTTTTTTGAGATAAGGTAGGGATAGAAGGAAGAATGTAATTACATCAATAAAGCTTAGTCTAATACATTTTTTTAATGGAACAGTGAGAGAAGTTCACAAGGGTAGTCAATAACCAAATATCCACATGCAACCCATTTCTAAAGTTGATGGGCATGTGACGAGAGCTCAAAATGTATTCATTCATATTCACAGATGATATCCTTTTAGTTGGATTTTTACGCTGAGGCAGCAAGAAATTGTTGTTCTTTGAGCATTAATTTGATATTTTATGGAAAGATATACTAGTAAGTATACGATTTGAACGTTCTATTTTTTAGAGTATAACAGGAGGAGAATGAATATGTCGGAAATTGAAGTAGGCGAAATTTTTACCCTTAGCGATGAGAGTAATGAGGAGCAGGAAGTTGAAGTGCTCGGAACGATGAATGTCGAAGGAGCAGAATACATTGCTGTTGGCTTTGTAGAAGACATTCAAACGGAAACAGAGGAAGACATTGATATCTTCTTTTTAAAAGTAGAAGAAGATAGTGAATTCTCATACATTGAGAGTGACGAGGAATTTGAAAAAGTATCTGCTGCGTTTGAGAAAATTATGGACGAGCAAGAATAATATTGGTTGGACACAAGAGGGGGATGCATATCTGCCCTCTGTTTTTGTATATAGGGGTACCGCCCCATTGCCATCAAGTCAAGAAATTCATTGTTTCCCAAAACAATAAATAAACTGGAT
Organism: Bacillus sp. GB_SG_008; assembly: GCF_052038115.1. Lineage (NCBI taxonomy): Bacteria > Bacillati > Bacillota > Bacilli > Caryophanales > Bacillaceae > Bacillus > Bacillus sp. GB_SG_008. The sequence continues at coordinate 113,377 of NZ_JBPZSK010000007.1, forward strand.
TCCCATAGGCAACTAGGAAGAGAGAAAATTTTCGTTTTGGGGATTCTTCAAAATCTTAGCTTGATAGGTATGCGGCAGGACCCCTTACAGAAAAATAGCAAAAAAAAGAGACCAATGTATGAAAAAAGCATTGGTCTAAACCAATCCTATCAGTCCGGTAACTGGCCAGCTTAGTCCATTTCAACCTTAGCCCCTAGAGTTTTGCGACCCTATGTTTCCATAAGTTTGCCTTTCTCGATGAACGAGTTGAACGATATGGGAGTTTTATGAGAATTACACAATTCTCCGTCCACAGATTACAACATCTAAATCAAATTATATTTATATTTTTACATACAAATATAAATGTCCCAATGATTCTTTTGTAAAATAATTGTAACAAAAAGGAGTGAATCATGTTTTTGATATGCTATATAATAAAAATGGCTATTTTCAGAGATTTATTTTATTATTCATTATTTAATTTTTGAATCATTAAACAAATTAAGTTATTTGATAATAACGATTGATTATTATCTCGGAGGTACTATACTATGTTCTGGCTACAGTTTATCATCTTATTACTCTGCATTTTCATCGGTGCGCGCCTTGGAGGTATTGGCCTTGGAGTAATGGGAGGTGTTGGTATGACAATCTTTGTCTTCTTCTTCCACTTACAACCAACCTCCCCGCCAATCGATGTTATGCTTATGATTTTAGCAGTTATTACAGCCGCTGGGGCACTACAGGCTGCTGGGGGGATGGACTATCTTGTTCATATTGCAGAAAAAGCGCTCCGCAAAAACCCGAAACGTATTACGTTCTTTGCCCCAATCGTCACTTATTTATTTACGTTTTGTGCAGGGACAGGCCACGTTGCCTATTCAGTTCTTCCTGTCATTGCTGAAGTATCGCGTGAATCAGGAATTCGACCAGAGCGTCCACTGTCAATTGCTGTTATTGCATCGCAGCAAGCGATTACAGCAAGTCCAATTTCAGCAGCAACCGTTGCACTTCTCGCTATGCTTGCTGACTATCAGATTACACTATTAGATATTTTAAAAATTAGTATTCCATCTACCTTTATCGCTTGTATGTTAGCTGCTTTCGTCGCAAGCAAAATGGGAAAAGAGCTAAACGAAGATGAAGAATACTTAAAACGATTACAAGAAGGCATGATTCCAAAACTAGAAGAAAAGAAAGAATTTATTGTCCCGAAAGGTGCAAAACTGTCTGTTATCCTCTTTTTATTTGCAACAGTTCTAGTTGTTCTTCTCGGATCTTTTGAAGCGTTACGCCCTAGTTGGATGATAGACGGAAAACTTGTACGTCTTTCTATGCCAAACACCATTGAAATGGTGATGCTAACAATCGCTGCACTTATTATTATTTTTTGTAAACCAAATGTAGAAAGCATCGTGTCTGGTAACGTCTTTAAAGCAGGAGCAACAGCAGTTGTTGCGATTTTCGGCATCGCATGGATGGGAGATACGTTCTTTAACGGTAACTTACAAATGATTCAAGGTTCTATTCAAGGTCTCGTAACGAGTGCACCGTGGTTATTCGCAATTGCACTATTCGTGCTATCAATCTTGCTATATAGCCAAGCTGCAACGGTACGTGCGTTAATACCGCTTGGATTAACACTTGGCATTTCACCAGCACTATTAATTGCGATGTTCCCAGCTGTAAACGGATATTTCTTTATTCCAAACTACGGAACAATCGTTGCAGCAATTAATTTTGACCGTACAGGTACAACGCGTATCGGTAAATATGTGTTAAATCATAGCTTTATGATCCCGGGTCTTGTTGCAACAATTACATCAATCGGAATTGGAATGTTTCTCGTTTCACTGATGTTTTAATTAAGAAAGAGCTAGCCTTTACAAGGGCTAGCTCTTTTTAATCAAACGTTTGTTTAAATATTTATCCCGCGTTAACGGGCAGTAAGACCCCCACTGATGGAAGTTTCACCCTATTCAATGATTTCGATACTATATCCTTTCTTCCGCATTCCTATTAGCACTTGCTCAATATGCTCATTATCTTTCGTCTCAAGAGAAAGGTGCAGCTGCGCATAACCTGGGAATACTTTCGTTCCAATTCTCTCTAAATGAATATGAAGAACATTCGCTTCAAAATCGGTTACAATCTGTAATACTTGTTGTAGTTGCCCTGGCTTATCTTTAATCGTCGTTGAAATATGGACAAATCGGCCTGCTTCAACCATCCCGTGTTCAATAATACGAGAAATAAAATTAACATCAACATTACCACCACTTAATACAGAGACAATCTTTTTCCCTTGCTCAGGCACTTTTCCATATAACATGGCAGCTAATGAAGTAGCACCCGATCCTTCTACAAGTAATTTATTACGCTCTAATAACATAAGCATTGCCCGAGCAATCTCCATTTCATCCACACAGAAAATATCATCTACATAACGCTGCACAAGCTGAAAAGTGAGATCCCCTGGTTTTTTCACCGCAATTCCATCGGCCATCGTTGGTGTTGATTGTACCGTCACCCTTTGTTTTTCCTGCAAGGATTGCTTCATACTAGGACACGCTAGCGCCTGTACACCATATATTTTCACCGATGGCTTTTGTTCTTTAATTGCCATCGCAACGCCCGCAATTAAACCACCACCGCCAATAGGACAAATGACCGCATCAACATCATCAAGCTGATGCAATATTTCTAACCCAACTGTTCCTTGTCCAGCAATAACATCCTCGTCATCAAATGGATGGACAAATGTCGCTCCAGTTCGTTCTTTTAAATCAAGTGCATAAGCTAACGCTTCATCAAACACATTTCCTTGCAATTCTATATTAGCTCCGTAACGCTTTGTTGCAAGTACCTTACTGAGCGGCGCTCCTTTTGGCATAACAATTGTACAAGGAATGCCGAGCATATTACTAGAATAAGCAACACCTTGCGCATGATTACCAGCCGATGCTGCCACAACTCCTTTTTGTAATTCTTCTTTGCTAAGCGAAGTCATTTTATTATAAGAGCCACGTACTTTAAAGGAACCTGTCTTTTGGAGATTTTCTAGTTTTAAATACACTTCATTATGAGATAACTCGCTAAATGTACTGGAATAATCTAATGGTGTTGTATGTACAATGCCTTTCATTTTTTCATGAGCAGCTATAATATTTTGTAACGTAATCATGTCGTCGCCTCCGAAGCAGTATATTCACACACTTTAGTTTCAAACGGCACAATTTGTTTTATACAAAAAAAGAATATTGCCTTAAAATAGAGTTTGATCCAAAACACCTCACAAACTCGTATTTTACGGTAAATGAGAAGAATCCATTTTGAAAAAAAGATTGATTAAAATGGATTCTTCTTTAGCATATTTAAGTTTCAGTTTTATAAAAAAGTTTGATCATTTTTCACCTTAGGTCTTCCACAATAACGCCCGATTGTGGAAGATCTTAATTACTATGTCTTTTTGAACAAACCTACTTCTTTACTTTTTATAAGAACATCCGTTTGCAGAGGGAAGTTAGCAGTTATAATGATGTCTGGGTAATAATAAGTAAGTTACCGTTGCTTATAAAACAAGCAAGGCCCGATTGGCCCTGCTTGTTATTTGACTATTACTTTTCCATCCATTCCTTTCTGGAAATGGTACCGACATATCAGTTCATATGTACCGGGATCTTGAGGTTTCACGGTAATGGTTCTTTCTTTTCCCGGCTGGACTTCGGCGTCAATTCTGAGCTTTTCCACTGTAAAGGTGTGCTCTTTCTTACCTTGGTTTTTCAATATCAACGTTGTCGTCCTTCCAATCGGAATAGTGATGACATTCGGATTAAAGTAATCATCATTCAACTCGACCTCAATCACTTTCACTGACTCAATAGGCTGTGTTACGACGCCGGATTCGGCAAATACACTGAGTGAGCCCGGAGTTGTCACAACCACAATCATCGTAAGCAAAACGACCAATCCAGTTAACCACTTTTTCACAGACATTCGCAGTCCTTCCTTTCCTAAGCACTATTGTTTTCCAATTCATAAAATATTATCACTATAAATGGGGCTCCAACGTGCTTCAAATAGTAGCTCTTTTATCTGAAACAGTGACAAAGAAAAAAAATCGACTCTAATAACGATCTTCTGAAATCTATTCTTCTTCAATTAACCTGCACCATTAGTTTAAGTGTAATACTTCATATTCAAACAAAATATTTTCATCAGCTTCAACAATCTGGCCCGATTGTTGAATAAAAAAAATCCTGCATTTCATGCAGGATTTTTGATCAAACTTTTTTACAAACAGTACATCTTTTTTATAAACGGTACGACTTTCTTATAACCAGTACAACTTTATTTCAAACCGACAAAGAACCATTTCTTCATGTTAGAAATGATTCCTTTCATATATGAACTGATTATTTTTTTACTAACTCCGCTAATTTTTTCGTACTATTATAAGGAGAATCCGCTAAGCTAATTGCAGAAATAACGGACACCCCATCCGCACCCGCTTCAATGACAGAAGCAGCATTTTCAATTGTAATTCCACCAATGCCGACAATTGGAACTTCAACGCCACTTTCGCGGAAGAAACGTAATCCTTCCGTTCCTTGTACTGCTTTTGCATCTTTTTTCGTATTTGTTGGAAAAATCGGCCCTACCCCTAAATAATCGGCACCATTTTCAATCGCAAAACGTGCTTCTTCTATTGTATGAGCGGATACACCAATTATTTTATCACCCATTTTTTCACGTACTGTCTTAATGCCCTCATCATCTTGTCCAACATGAACGCCATCTGCATCTAATTCTAGTGCTAATTCCACATCATCATTTACGATAAATGGAACATTATACTCTTTGCACAAAGACTGAAGCTGCTTTGCAAATGCATATCGTTCTTCTCCCATTAATGCTCCTTCACCTTTTTCACGATATTGAAAGATTGTAATTCCACCATCAAGTGCTTCTTTCATGACTTGTAATGGATCTTTACAGCAATTGTTACTCCCCATAATAAAATATACTTGTAATAACTCGGACATATACTGTTTATCGATGCACGCCATTTCTCTCATCCTTTCTTAACGAACTTCTTCGACATTCCCATATTGTTCAACGTCTTTTGCAGTAACATTTGCTAACTGATTAAGAAATTCAATTTGGAAACTTCCTGGCCCTTGTTCAACTGTTTTGTTTGCCGCAATTTCTGCCGCTACACCGTAAAACGTTACCGCTGCGACTGCCGCTTTTACATAGTCCCTTTCGACTGCTGCAAATGCTCCAATCACAGATGTTAATAAACAGCCTGTTCCTGTTACTTTTGTTAAAATAGGATGACCATTACGAAGAATAAATGTTCTTTCTCCATCTGTTATAACGTCTTCTTTTCCAGTGATAACAGCAACGGTATCTAACTGCTCTGCTGCTTGTTTCGCAATTGAAACAACATCACCGTTTCCTTCCCCTGCATCAACACCTTTAATCTTCCACTTCTCATCAATAACATTTGCAATTTCCGCCGCATTGCCGCGGATAATTGCTAGTTTTGCTTCACTCGGGAGATATCTTGCAACTTCTGTTCGGTACGAAGTTGCACCAGCACCAACAGGATCAAACAAAATCGGTACATTATGCGCATTTGCTGATTTCCCAGCAATGAGCATCGCTTCTACTTCTTCCGGGCGAAGTGTTCCCATATTTAAAACAAGCGCTCCAGCAATACTTGCCATTTCAGCTACTTCTTCTTTCGCATATGCCATTACAGGCGATGCACCTAATGCAAGTAAGCCATTAGCTGTAAAATTTGTCACAACAACATTTGTAATATTATGAACGAGCGGATTTCTTTCTCGTACTGTTTCGATTACTTGTGCAATTTCTTCGATTTTCATATTTATCAATCCCCTTTTTTTATAATGGGAGATATAGCTAAAAAAGACACTTTGCGTATGCAAAGTGTCTTAATATGCGTTTTCACACTCTCCCTACGCTGGCATTATCCAACAGGTTCAAATGGTCAACGACAGATTAGCCGTACTCTCAGTTTGCATCCGCAAACTCCCATGTGTTTTATTATTCATCTAATTCAGAGTCTACTCTTATTCTATCAAAATCACAAGTTACATTTTGTTATAAAAACTCGCCCCCCTCTTAACCAATCAAAGATGTAGAGTATGTAATTAATAACAATGGATGCGAATCTTCGGAATAACTGAATCCAAAAGAGATGTATGCTATAGTTAACTTACGGAAATTCGAAAGGATGTTTTAAATATGGCAAAAAGTGTTGTAATTGCTGAAAAACCTTCTGTTGCACGTGATATTGCACGTGTATTGAAGTGTGATAAAAAAGGAAATGGTTATATTGAAGGAAATAAGTATATCGTTACTTGGGCTTTAGGGCATCTCGTTACATTAGCAGATCCAGAAAGCTATGATGTGAAATATAAAAAATGGAATCTAGAAGATCTTCCAATGCTACCTGAACGCTTAAAATTAACAGTGATTAAGCAGACCGGCAAACAGTTTAATGCTGTTAAAAGTCAACTGACTAGAAATGATGTAAATGAAATCATCGTGGCTACAGATGCAGGAAGAGAAGGAGAATTAGTCGCTCGCTGGATTATTGATAAAGTTAAAATGAATAAACCTATTAAACGTCTATGGATTTCATCTGTTACCGATAAAGCAATTAAAGATGGCTTTGCAAATTTGAAGCCTGGTAAAGCATATGACAATTTATACGCTTCAGCTGTCGCACGTTCTGAAGCCGACTGGTATATCGGTCTTAACGCAACACGCGCATTAACTACACGATTCAATGCGCAACTAAATTGCGGTCGTGTCCAAACACCTACTGTGGCAATCATTGCAGGGCGTGAAGACGAAATTAAAAACTTCAAAGCGCAAACATACTACGGTGTCGAAGCCCAAACAACAGACAAGTTAAAATTGACTTGGCAAGATGCAAAAGGCAATAGCCGTAGCTTCGATAAAGAAAAAATCGATACGATTGTGAAAAAACTAGGCAAACAAAATGCCACTGTCGTGGAAATTGAGAAAAAACCTAAAAAATCATTTGCTCCTGGTCTTTATGACTTAACAGAACTACAACGTGATGCGAATAAAATCTTTGGCTATTCTGCAAAAGAAACGTTAAATATTATGCAGAAACTATATGAGCAGCACAAGGTATTAACGTACCCTCGTACAGATTCACGCTATATCTCATCCGACATTGTAGGAACACTTCCAGAACGTTTGAAAGCGTGTGGAGTAGGAGAATATCGTTCTTTAGCTAATAAGGTCTTAAATAAACCAATAAAAGCTTCTAAATCGTTTGTTGATGATAGTAAAGTAAGTGATCACCATGCGATCATTCCAACAGAAAGTTATGTAAACTTCTCCGCCTTCTCAGATAAAGAACGCAAAATTTATGATTTAGTTGTAAAACGTTTCTTAGCAGTTTTATTCCCAGCTTTCGAATACGAACAACTAACGTTACGAGCAAAAATTAGTGATGAAAACTTCGTCGCACGCGGCAAAACAATTCTTAATTCTGGTTGGAAAGAAGTATACGAACATCGCTTTGAAGATGACGAGACAGTAGACGATTTAAAAGAACAAATCTTACCTCGCATTGAAAAAGGCGATACATTAAACGTAAAACTAATTGCACAAACATCAGGTCAAACAAAGCCACCTGCACGTTTTAATGAAGCAACATTACTTTCAGCAATGGAAAATCCCACAAAGTACATGGGCACGCAAAATAAACAACTTGCAGACACGTTAAAATCAACTGGTGGACTAGGTACTGTTGCTACACGCGCGGATATTATTGATAAATTATTCAATTCGTTCTTAATCGAAAAGCGTGGCAAAGACATTCACATTACATCAAAAGGCCGTCAGTTACTTGATTTAGTGCCAGAAGAATTAAAATCCCCTGCACTAACTGCTGAATGGGAGCAAAAACTTGAGGCAATTGCGAAGGGTAAATTGAAAAAAGATGTATTCATTTCAGAAATGAAAAACTACACAAAAGAAATTGTTTCCGAAATTAAATCGAGCGATAAAAAATATAAGCACGATAACATTTCAACAAAAACGTGCCCAGACTGCGGTAAACCGATGCTAGAAGTAAACGGCAAAAAAGGCAAAATGCTTGTGTGCCAAGATCGTGAATGCGGCCATCGAAAAAATGTATCCCGCACTACAAATGCACGCTGCCCTCAGTGTAAGAAAAAACTAGAACTTCGAGGTGAAGGAGAAGGTCAAATCTTCGCATGTAAATGCGGCTATCGTGAAAAGCTTTCTTCATTCCAAGAACGCCGTAAGAAAGAATCTCATGGAAAAATGGATAAACGCTCTGTACAAAAATACTTAAAACAACAACAAAAACAAGAACAAGAAGAACCTTTAAATAATGCGTTCGCAGAAGCATTAAAAGGGTTGAAATTTGATTAAACCCATACTTAAGGGGCTATTCATAAAGATTAAATATCTTTATGAATAGCCCCTTTATCAAATTTTATATGGTACCTTGTCTATATGTAGATTTGTAATAAACAAAAGGTTCCCACCATAACTGGCAGGAACCTTTTTCTATTAGTGAATTAACTTACTTCCTTTTGCATTTTCTACAAACTTACTGCTCGACTTATTAATTGGCTTTTTCAAGAACAGCGCCATAACAAGCATAACAACGACCCATATACACAATGCGAGAAGATCTTTCCATACAATATCCCACAGCATACCGCCAACTGTCTCGCGAATCAGGCTAATCGCATACGTAAACGGTAAAAACGGATAAAGAGCTTGGAAGAATTTCGGCGTCATCTGAATTGGGAATGTTCCACCTGAACCGGCAACTTGTAGTACGAGTAAAATGACCGCAAATGACTTCCCGACGTTTCCAAATACAGAAACGAGCGAGTAAACAATACAGACGAATACCCCACTAATCAACATACTAAATAGAACAAACCAGAATTTATCTACTACATAAGTACCGAGCAAGAACATATCGCCCATTGCTACGATAAACGCCTGTGCAAGGCCAACCGTTAAGAACGTTAAAAAACGACCAAAGTAAATGTGATAACTTCTATACTCCGCATCTTCCTCATGTACTTCTACCGTTAACAATGAAACCATAAGTAATGCCCCTACCCATAACGCTAACACTGTATAAAACGGCGACATCGCTGAACCGTAGTTCGGTATTGGGTATAATTTGTTCTCTTTTAAGTTTACTGGGTTTGCGAAGAAATCACTTTGTTTTTCTACGTCATGTTTTAACAAGCGAATGATGTCATTTAAATCTTCTTGTGATTTAAAATCGCGAATTTTATTAGCAATGTCTGTAATTTTCTTCTGTGCATCAGGAAGTTCAGCTTTTATCTTTTCAACTTCATCTTTGCCAAGAGTTAAACCTTTCGATGCATCTTCTAATACTTTTTTCACATCAGGAAGACTTTTATTTGCTTCACTTAAGATTTTTGATGTATCTTTTGACATTTGTTTCGTACGTTCAATAGCATCGTTGAAACTTGGAACAATTTCGGAATCATACTTTCCTAAAATGTCACCTAATGCCGCTGAAGCACTTTTAGATGCAGCATTTATACCATCAACTACATCCTTTGCAGGTTTCTGACCTTTATTCATTGCATCTAATGCTAAATTTGCCCCGTTGATTCCTTTTTGGAAATCGCCTTTTACTTTGTTCAATTGATTAATTGTATTTGGTATATTTGTTGTTTTATTTAAATCTCCAGCAATTTTATCTACATCATTTAATACAGGAATAATCCCATCTATCAATTGGATCCCAGTTGTTAAACTTGCTTTTAAAGAATTCAATCCGTTTTTCGCTGGGTCTAAATTTACGCCTGGTTGTTTTAATTGATCCAAATCAGGCCATGTTCCTAAAATACTGTCGATAATAGCAATTCCATCTTTAGCCGCTTGATCTAGTGCATTAATCGCATCTTGCGATGGCTGTTGCCCTTGATCTATAGCCTTAATCATATTATCAATCTTCTTACTTGTATTATCTAATACCGTTTTTAAACCTTTCAGTCGGTCAATATTATCATTGAAGATTGTTGTATTAAATGTTTCATTAAGAGTTTGTAATAACGAAATGATTGAATCCACTTGTTTACTTCTAAAATCAATTTGATTTTTAATGATTTGAAGATCTTGTTTTGTCTTTTCAGGATCACTGACATTATTTTGTTTTAGAGCATCTGCCAGTTGTTGTGTAGATACTAATACTTGTCGAGTAGATGCTAAAAAGCTTTTTACAGTTTTTGATGATTCGGTTAATGTTTGTTCATTAATATTTGCTAAATCTAAATTCCCTGCTGGATTTTTCAAGAACTCTGTAATTTGTACAGCACCATCTGCAGACTGTTTTAGAAATGTTAGATTGTTTTTTATTGCTTCTGGTGCAGCTTCTAACGTTTTCGTATTCTGTGCAAAAAAGGCATCTAAATCCTTCGTCATTTCTTGTCCATCTCGAATGACATTCTCAACCGTCGGCAATGTTGCTTGTGCTGTTTTCACAAGTTTTTGTGCTGTATCAGCATCCGTTAATGCTGTATCAACTAAATTGTTAATCTCTGGAAACTGCGCTTCTAATTTAAAAACAAGTTCTGTTACTTTTTCAATACTTGGCAAATTCGTTTCTAAATCAATCCCAAGTTCATTAAAAATTTTAAAAATCTCACCGTTTGCTGTTTTTACGAAGTTTTTACCTATTTCCTGTACAACACCTGATGCACCTGATGACGTAATCTTTGGTGCAATAGCATTGACTTTTTCATTCACATAATATTGAAGCTCTGGTTTTTGCGGATTATCACTTAATACCGTTGCAATTTTTTCGGAGAAATCTTTTGGGATGGTAATACTCGCGTAATAATCACCATGCTTTACACCATCTATGGCCTGCTTCTCATCAACGAACTTCCAACCAAGGTTTTTGTCCTTTTTTAAAGAATCAACAACCTCTTTCCCTATATTAATATCTTTCCCGCGTAAAGTTGTACCAGTGTCTTCATTAGATACTGCAATAGGAACATCTTTCGTATTTCCATAAGGATCCCACGAGGCTTCAATATTAAACCACGCGTATAGCGATGGTAAAATGGTAAGCCCCAGTATGATAACAATTGCAGCCCAATGTTTTGCCACATTCCGTATGTCTGTCGTATAAATACGCCATATTTGTCTCATATTTTTAATCACCTAATCATATGTTTTTTCTTTTTCCCAAATTCATACATACATTTTGCCATTATATCACTGTTTACACAGAATTTTAAATGAAAATAATCCATACTTTTCTAATAAAGTGAGACTTCCATCAGTGGGGGTTTTCTTCATTCCCCACTGATGTTTACGGGCAGTTTTCTTCCCAGCTCTTCTCCATCCTTTACTGCCCGTTAATGCGGGATAAACTGTATACGTCATTATATAATGAATACATGTCGATATCTACACTAAATGACCAATTTAGTTTTATGTTCAATAATAGAAATTATGTATGAAATGTAATAAAAAAGCAACCAATCCGTATTTTACACGGCGGTTGCCTTTCTTATTACATATTAATTTGAACTTCAACACCAAAATGATCCGATATTACATTTCGGTTCACATCATTAAAAATCACTTGGGAAGAAACAACTTGCACAGGCTGATTACTTAAAATGAGATCGATGCGTAAATCTTTCTTGTTCTCATCCCAACCAGCAATCTTTCCTTGCACAGTTGTTCCTTCGTCTTTTCTTCCTGCTAATTCATACGTGTCGTATAGACCATTTTTCACGAGATAGTCATACCCCTCATTCTGTATGCGTGCATTGTTGTTGAAGTCACCCATTAAGAACGACAACTCATTATTATCTACATAACTCAATAAATGAGCTACTTGTTTCTTAAACGGCTCTTCTTCATCAAGCCACCAGCCAAGATGACAAGAATAAATTGTCACCGGCTGATTGTTATAGGAAACTGTTGCACTTACAATTTTTCGTGTTTTCCAGTATGTTGCATCTGTACTGTCTGATATGAAAAACGAATCGCTCTTTGTAATGGAATGCTTTGTCAAAATTGCCAAGCCTTCTTCATACACCTCATACCCAATATGAGCAAAGTCCCATACAACATCATATTTTGCGGCTCCTAGCTCTTCTAACTCCGCTTGTAATAAGCGTACAAAATTATCTTCTTTCATGTTACCGCATACATTTCTTGCTGTAATCGACTGACTTACCTCTTGCAGCGCAATAACGTCATAGTCATTTTCTTGAATTATTTTTGCTAAATAATGAATCTTTGCAAGTTGCTCTTCTTCTTGCCATGAATGACAATTTAAAGTTAATAATTTCATTTGTTATGCACCTAAAATGTCTTGAATGTCTGACTTTAATACGTCAGCTTTTGGACCGTAAACAGCTTGTACCCCTTTATCTTTTACAATTAACCCAAGTGCCCCGTTTTTCTTCCACTTTGCTTCTGGTGCAACAATATCTAAATCTTTTACTGTTACACGTAAACGTGTCATACAAGCATCTACATCCGCAATGTTCCCTCTTCCGCCTAATAACTCAATAACCGCTGTTGCTAATGAACCTTCTTTTACATTTGCCGCTACTTCTTCAGCCCCATCTTCATTATCAATGTAGTTACCAGCACGTCCTGGTGTTGGTATGTTAAACTTTTTAATTAAGAAGTTGAAGATTGTAAAGTTTAAGCCAAAGAATATAACTGATACAACAACAAAGTTGATAAGATCTCCTATTAATCCTGCCTTTATAATCATTGGTGTACGAGTTAATAACTCAATAAAACCAAACGCATGAATACGTAGGTGAATTACATCTGCTAATGCGAATGCCAAACCTGTTGTAATTGCATACACAACATATAATACTGGTGCGATGAACATGAACATAAACTCAATTGGCTCTGTTACACCTGTTAAGAATACAGCTAATGCTGCAGATAAGAACATTGGTTTATATTTATGACGTTTTTCTTTATCTACGTTGCGGTACATCGCAAATGCGATACCGATTAACGATGCTGTGGAGCCGATAACTTGTCCTACTTTAAAACGTGCTGGAACCACATTATTTAATAAATCATGATATGCTTTCGTATCACCATTAGCTAATAAGTTATTTAAGTCTGTAATCCATGCGAGCCATAATGGGTCTTGACCAGCTACTACTTGTCCTGCCTTGGTACCTGTTAATATTGTGTACGTGCCGCCAAGCTCTGTATAGTTCATTGGAATCGTTAACATATGATGCAATCCAAATGGTAATAATAAACGTTCTAGTGTTCCATATACAAATGGTGCCACAACTGGCGCGCTATCCTTTGAAGCTGCAATCCAACGCCCAAATTCATTTAATCCGCTTTGAATGAACGGCCATACTAACGATAAAATAATAGCAGTGATTGTAGAACCAACAATTACTACGAATGGTACAAAGCGTTTTCCATTAAAGAACGCTAATGCTTGTGGTAATTTATTATAGTTATAATATTTATTGTATAGAGTAGCTCCTAAAAAACCTGAAATAATACCTACGAATACTCCCATGTTAAGTGCCGGTGCACCAAGAACAGAAGTAAAATAATCTTTAACAAGTAAATTTCCCGCTAAAAAGGAAGAAACTTTCGCTTTTGAATCCGCTAACATTACAGCGTTTACACCAAAAATTGCTCCTGTAATTCGGTTTGTTAATATGAATGCTATCAAGGCTGCGAATGCACCGCCTGCACGATCCTTTGCCCAAGATCCCCCAATTGCTACAGCGAATAAAATATTTAAGTTTCCAATAATTCCCCAACCGATATCTTCCATAACTCTAGCAATCGTTTGTACTACAGCTATATCACCCGCAGACATACCGATTAGCTTACCAATGGAAATCATTAAACCAGCAGCCGGCATAACTGCAACTACTACTATCAAAGCTTTCCCAAACTTTTGCCAAAAATCAAAAGACGCAAGCTTCTTCATTTCTTTGTTCCTCCTTTTTCTAAATTACAATCCCTCATGTATAAATAATAATTGCTTATCCCCTTACGAAAACATTTTTTACGCAATCGTTTTCATAAATTAATTTTAATAAAAACGTTTTCATATTACAATAACAATTTTATAGAAAATACAAATTTTTATGAGAAAAGATGCTGTATGAGCATCTTTTCTCCATTAAGAAATATAATACACCCTTGTTTCATAAGGCTTTAAAGTTATGGTTGTAACTACATCATGTTCTTCTACTTCGTAGTTATTTAAGAGCAAACGTTTGCATTCTAGATTGAATGCAGCCTCATCATATACAGCTTCACTCTTTGATAAATTGCTAATTACAATAACTTTTTTATTATTTAACGTACGTGTATACGCATAAATTTGTGGGTCATCTTCTAAAAGTAAATCGTACGTTCCATAAGTAAACACTTCATGCTCTTTCTTCAATGCAATCATCTTTTTATAGAAATTTAAAATGGAATTTGAATCTTTTTGCTGCACCTCTACATTAATTTCTTTATAATTTGGATTCATTCCAAACCAAGGCGTACTTGTTGTAAAACCGGCATTTTCTACACTATTCCATTGCATCGGTGTCCGTGAATTATCACGACAAGATGCCCAAATAATCTCCATAATTTCTTGGTGAGGTATACCCTCTTCAATCTTTTGACGATATAAATTCTTAATTGCTACATCATCATAATCTTCAATATGTGGGAACTGGACATTTGTCATTCCAATTTCTTGGCCTTGGTAAATAAACGGCGTACCATGCATAAAGAAATACATTGCACCTAAAGCTGTTGCACTTTCGCGCCAATACTGTTTATCATCCCCCCAAGTAGAAACAATACGAGGTTTATCATGATTTTCAATATACAGTGCATTCCATCCTTTATTTTCCAAACCTTTTTGCCACTTCGTTAAAACTTTTTTAAGCCCTGCAACATCAAGCTCTTTTTTCTTTTCTGCATCCCATAAGCTTAAATGCTCAAATTGGAATACCATATTAAACTTTCCTTGTTCTTCTCCAACCCAAAGCTCAGCATCTTCAATTTTCACACCATTTGCTTCGCCAACAGTCATAATATCATAATTTGAAAACGTTTTCGTTTTTAACTCTTCTAAAAGCGGCTGAATGCCATCAACATTCATATGTTTATCAAAAGAAGGTACATACTTTAGTCCTTTTGGATTTGGCATGTCTTTAAACCCTTCTTCTTTTTTAATATGACTAATCGCATCAACACGGAAGCCGTCAATTCCTTTATCAAGCCACCAATTGACAGTATCATATAACGCCGCACGCACCTCTTCATTTTCCCAGTTTAAATCTGGTTGCTTACGTGAAAACAGGTGTAAATAATATTGATCTGTTGCTTCATCATATTCCCAAGCAGAGCCGTTAAAAATACTTTCCCAGTTATTTGGCTCTTTCCCATTTTTTCCGTCATGCCAAATATACCAATCACGTTTCGGATTATCTTTAGAAGAACGCGATTCAATAAACCACGGATGTTCATCACTTGTATGATTAATAACTAAATCTATAATGAGCCGCATTCCACGCTTATGAACCTCGTCTAATAACTGATCAAAATCAGCCATTGTACCGAATTCATCCATAATAGCTTGATAATCACTAATGTCGTAACCATTATCGTCATTTGGCGATTTGTACATTGGACAAATCCAAATCACATCAATACCCAGTTCTTTTAAATAATCTAATTTTGAAATAATGCCTTGCAGATCCCCAATACCATCGCCATTTGAATCCATAAAGCTGCGCGGATAAATTTGATAAGCTACCGCTTCTTTCCACCACGTTTTATTCATAATTCCTTCTCTCCTTTTGCACAAATTAATGCAAACGTTTTCGTAACACTATCATAACAAAATATAAAGAATTTGTAACGATAATTTTTTACATTCTTATTAAAACATCCGATTTAAAAAAATATCTCATCGTTAACCTATATGTATGATTAGTCTTGAACAAAGTGAAACTTTTACTAGTGATTTACGAACTCCTCTACACGAGATTCCGTTTGTTAGTACAGTAATATACAAATTTTTTATATTTGATAACATAAAAAAGCCCTTTATAAATATATAAAGAACTTTAATAATATAAAATCTGAAAAGGAAAGTTAGCATAATAATTCATTTTTTATATATTGTAATATTAATCTTGTACTTCCCTATCATCTATTACTTTGTTTTTACACAGAGATTTCTTCAAAATAAATGGGATCATGTATTGTAATTTTTTTATCTAGGACCGTGACAATACAATCATTTTTTAGTTGCTTTAACACCCCACTAACCGTTTCACGTGATGTCCCAGATATTTTAGAAATTTCAATCGTTGTAAGAGGGCATGAAATTATAATTTCTTCTCCCTCTTGTTCTCCTAAATCATTCATTAAATAACATAATGTTTGAATGACACGATCTTGCGCATTTGGAATTGTGATATTTTGGATACGTCTTTCATTTACCTTCAATATAGAAGATAACTCCTGAACAATATACATGAGCTGTTTTCGATCTGATTTCACCATGTCCTCAAAAATAGAAGTGGGGATATAGTACACATCAACATCTGTCATTGCTATAGCTGTATAATTATATGACTTATCTGTAAACATTCCACTGCAAGGAAAGATAGAGAAACGCTTTATGTAATCTTCATATAATAAATTTCCGCTTTGATTGACTCGCTCCAATTTTACAAATCCATCTAGCATAAGATATATTCTTTCTCTTGAATCACCTTCTAAAAATAAAAATTGCCCTTTTTTGTAGGTTCGCCAATAGACAAGCTCTGCTAGGCTTTTTAATTTCTTATCTGATAGATCAGCAAATAGTTCAAATTGCTTTAAGTCTTCAACTATATTTCGTCTTTGCATGAAACGTTCTCTCTCTTTCTATAAAGTGAAACTTCTATCAGTTGGGGATTCTTCATCGTCCACCTATTTTTTCGCTTCTCTTTGAATCTTGAGGTGAGGGTTCCCACGAATAGCGGGATAAATTATAAAGCAACGTAAAGAAAGCGCCTTCAAAAAATATTCTATCATAATAAAACACTGAATTTTCCCTTTATGAATGAATACTTTATGAACTTCCTCTATATTTGTACATAAAAAGAATGAAGCATGCCACTTCATTCTTTTTATGTACAAATATTTATAGATCTTACTTAGAAATGATGGTACCAGCATTCTCTTCTAATGCTTCATATACTTTTTCTAATGAAGTAATAATTGTTTTTCGCTTTGGATTTGTATTAACAAAATGAATTGCTGCTTGAATTTTTGGAAGCATGCTGCCTGCTGCAAATTGGTTATCTTGTATATATTGTTCTAGTTCGTCAACTGTAACATTCTCTAATTTCTTTTGATTTGGTTTATTAAAGTTTATATATACATGATCAACAGCAGTTAAAATAACAAGAATATCAGCATCTACTAATTCAGCTAATTTTTGAGCTGCAAAATCTTTATCTATAACAGCCTCAGTTCCTTTTAATCCATCGTCCGAATCTATAACTGGAATTCCGCCTCCTCCAACAGCAATGACAATATCCCCGTCCTCCACTAATGCATTGATTACTTTATGCTCATGAATACTCACTGGTTTTGGTGATGGTACAACTCGCCGCCATCCACGCCCAGAATCCTCTTTAAATGTAGCTTTTGTTGTCTCCATTAATTTTCGTGCTTCTTCTTCCGTATAAAAGGGACCAATTGGTTTTGTTGGATTTTTGAACGCCTCATCCTTTTCATCCACCACAACACGAGTTATAACCGTTACTACATCTTTTTCTATATTGCGCTTTTTCAAAGCCTTTTCAATTGCATTTTCCATCCAATACCCAATCATCCCTTGACTCATTGCACCGCAAGTATCTAATGGCATTGCAGGTGTTTTTTCCGTTTCCGCTGCTTTTTGCTGCAATAAGATGTTACCCACTTGCGGGCCATTCCCATGTGCAATGACAACATCTACATTATTTTCCATAATTTTAACTAATTGTTCTGCCGTTCTTTCCAAAGCTTCCTGTTGTGCTTGTGCAGTAGCATCCCCAGATTGTATTGCGTTTCCTCCCAATGCAACAACGATTTTTTTTCTTTTCATCTTTCAACCCTCCAATTCCTTTTCAAA
This sequence comes from Bacillus sp. GB_SG_008, assembly GCF_052038115.1. NCBI lineage: Bacteria > Bacillati > Bacillota > Bacilli > Caryophanales > Bacillaceae > Bacillus > Bacillus sp. GB_SG_008. The sequence continues at coordinate 131,606 of NZ_JBPZSK010000007.1, forward strand.
AGAGTTTTTAAAGAGTAATACTACCTGTAGCCAATTGATAAATTGCAAACAGTGCTAAAGCTCCAATGACTATCGAGGAGACAAGCTCGACACGAGTAAATATTTGTTTTGGACTTGTTTGCTTTTGAACTTTGTAAAAGATAAAAATTCCTGGTGCATACAGTATCATAGTCAGCAATAAATAATCTAAACCTGCTGCATAAACTAACCAAATCGCATACATACTCGCAACTAAACCAATTACGATATTTTTTGTTCGATCGTTCTCTTCAGACTGCAAACTATACTTGAATTGATAGAATGCTGAAAAAGCATAAGGAATTAAAATTGCAGAGGAAGCGAGAGAAAATGCAAAATGATAGGCTTGATCTGAAACAACAAATGTCAACAAGAAAACTTGAATCAGACCATTTGTTAACCATAATGAATTAACAGGAGCTTTATTTTTATTTTCCTTCGCAAACCATTTTGGAAATACACCGTCTTTAGCAGCCAAATAAGGAATTTCAGATGCTAGTAACGTCCAACCTAACCAAGCACCTAATACAGAAATAATTAAACCTAAATTAATAAAAATAGCTCCCCATTTCCCAACAACACTTTCAAATACATATGCCATCGCTGGATTTTTCAAATTTGCAACATCTGCCTGCTTCATAATCCCTAAGGATAATAGTGTCAAGAGAATGTAAATAATGAGAGTCCCTATTAATCCAATAACAGTTGCTTTCCCGACATCACTTCGATTTTTTGCACGACTCGATAAGACCACAGCTCCTTCTACCCCAATAAATACCCAAAGAGTTACAAGCATTGTACTCTTAACTTGACTTCCTACAGCCACCCAGGAAAAAGTAGCACTTTGTCCCCAAAATCCATCTAAGAAAATATCAATATGAAAAGCAAATATCCCTACAACAATAAATACAAAGACAGGTACTAACTTTGCAATCGTTGTTACTAAATTTACAAGTGCTGCTGATTGTACACCGCGTAAAATCAACATATGAACACACCAAAGCAATATACTTGCTCCAATAATTGATGCTACATTTTGCCCACCTTCAAAAACTGGAAAAAAGTAACCTAGTGAAGCAAATAATAACGTACCGTAAGCCACATTTCCGAGCCAAGCGGATAACCAATATCCCCAGGCACTATTAAAGCCCATAAAGCTACCGAATCCAGCTTTTGCATAACTAAAAATTCCTCCATCTAAATCCGGCCTTTTAACTGTTAAGTTTTGGAACGCTAATCCAAGAGAAACCATTCCGATACCTGTTATAATCCAACCAATAATAATAGCACCTGCACCTGCACCCTTTGCCATATCACTTGCTAGGTTAAATGCTCCGCCTCCGATCATGGAACCTACAACAAGAGCGGTCAAAGTAAGCAGTCCTAATTTCTTTTCTTCACCCATTACACTCACCTCTCTTTTATCAGATAGGAATAAACAACAGTAGTGAATGATTGTATATAAAGGAAGATAAATTGAAACTTCCATCAGTGGGGGATTTTTTCATCCTCCACTGATGGAAAGCTCTCATCAATAATGGGATAAAAAAGGAGGAATCTCCCCCTTCTTTATTCCATATCTCCTAAAGTAGCTGCCATAACCGCTTTAATTGTGTGCATTCTATTTTCCGCTTGATCAAATACCTTTGAATGCTTACTACGGAATACTTCATCACTTACTTCCATTTCTTTTATGCCGTATTTTTCATATATTTCCTCTCCATACATTGTTTCCGCGTCATGAAACGCAGGTAAACAATGTAAGAAAATCATATTTTCATTCCCGGTCTTTTCAATCATTTTCATATTTACTTGATATGGTTTAAGAAGTTCAATACGTTCAGCAAATTTATCTTCTTCTCCCATAGATACCCATACATCTGTATAGATAACATCTGCACCTGCAACAGCTTCTTCCACGTTGCTCGTTACCATTACCCGATCACTATATTTTTTAGCGATATCAATGACTTCCTGTGCTGGAAATAATGATTCTGGGGTACAAATATGTACTTCCATTCCTACAATAGAGCCGCCAACTAATAAGCTATTCGCTACATTGTTACGGCCGTCTCCAACATAGACCAGCTTAATATCTTTTAATTTTCCGATATGCTCTTTTATTGTTAACAAATCTGCAAGTGTTTGTGTCGGATGCCACATATCTGTTAAGCCATTCCATACTGGTACACCTGAATTTTTTGCTAAAGATTCCACTGTTGCATGTGCAAATCCACGAAATTCAATACCATCAAACATACGTCCTAAAACTCTCGCTGTATCTTCAACAGATTCTTTTTTCCCAAGCTGAATATCATTTTTACCTAGGTACTCAGGATTTGCACCTAAATCCGTACATGCTACCGTAAATGCACAACGTGTACGAGTTGAAGTTTTTTCAAATAAAAGGGCAACATTTTTGCCTTCTAAATAATGATGTGGGATACCATGTTTCTTTTTCTCTTTTAAGTCTGCTGCTAAATCAAGAAGATATAACAACTCTTCTTCTGTAAAATCTTTTTCTGCAAGAAGGCTTCTTCCTTTTAAGTTTGGTTTTGTCATTAACATCATTCATCCCTACTTTCTCCAGTATTTATGCTAAATATCTTTTCGAACAATTGGCATACTCATACAACGTGGACCCCCACGGCCGCGAGACAATTCCGAGCTTAATACTTCAACAACCTCTATACCATGCTCACGTAATAAAGCATTTGAGACATAGTTGCGATCATATGTAACAACTACTCCCGGTGCAATTGCTAATGTATTAGATCCATCGTTCCATTGTTCACGAGCAGAAGCAATCACATCTCCTCCTCCGCAAGGAATAAGAACCAATTCACTCAAACCTAACGCTTCTTTTAAAGCCTCAGTTAAAGATGTGCGGTATGTAATTTTGAGAGTCTCTTTATCCGATCCTTTTTCCAAAATATAAATATTCATATTCCCCTTTGGACCTTGAATGGCTGGATGGATTGTAAATTTATCATAATCAACCATTGTAAATACTGTATCTAAATGCATAAACGCACGACATTTTGGAATCTCTATTGCCAGCACTTTCTTAATTTTATTTTGACGACTAAATAAATTTTTTGCTAAGCGTTCAATGGCCTTAGCTGAAGACCTAGCAGATACTCCAATTGCAATTGTTTCCTCATTTAAAATAAGCTCATCGCCACCTTCAATCGGAAACTTATAATCACGATCTAACCAAACCGGCACATTGTGACTTGCAAAGCGCGGATGGTATTTAATAATATATTCCATAAATAAAGATTCCCGTCTCCGTGCTGGCTCTCTCATTCTATTAATTGTTAAGCCTTCACCTATTGTCGCTGCTGGATCACGTGTAAAATATAAATTTGGCATTGGATCTAAATAAAATGGATAATGCTCTTCCATTAATTCATAAAGATGCGCTTTTTTATTCGTTTCAATTTCACTTTTACGCACGCCACCCATAATTTTTTGAATCAAATCTTCATTTGAAAAGGAAAGTAAATACTCTTTTAAAGTTTGGTGTGCAATATTTACATCTGCTTGCCCTTCTTTTAAAATACGATCAACAAATTCTTCTCGAAGCTCTTTATTAACTAATGCTTCAGCTGCTAGTTTCTCTAGATAAAGGACCTCAATCCCCCGATTTCGCAGTGTTTGTGCAAAATAGTCATGCTCTTTTTGAATAATTGGTAAATATGGAATATCGTCAAATAATAATTGCTGTAAATATTCTGGTGTTAAATTTTCAATTTCTTTACCAGGGCGTTTTAGTAAAACGGTTTCTAATTCTCCAATTTCTGAAGTAACATGTATCGGATGCTTCATTTGTTGTACCTCCTTTTAAATTCATTTGATGTCTTACAATTACATAATAAACAGAATGCACATATCGCTTTGTGAAAACGCTAACAATACTAGGTGAAATATTTCACAAATTATTTTGTAAAAAGTATAGCTAATCGTATTTTTATAAGATACTTCATCTCATAATTAAATAACTAGCTTTATATTATGTATATTAAATGTATAATAGCGTCCTATTTTATGTTAAAAATTTTTATCTCGTATTAGCGGAAAGTAATTGTTCTACCTCAAAATTCAGCAAACACAAAGAAGTTAAATTAGGAAAATCCCGATTGATGAGAACTCATAATTAATAACAATAGAACCGCTCCATTAATTAAAATTTCACTGTTTCACTTTATAAAAATAAAAAAGACTGTTCTAATTTGCATTAGAAACAGCCTTCTCATTTACATAATCAAATTCAATCTACCTTTTAGAATCTCCCTATCTGCTTTTGATCGAGAAATTACAAGACATGTATCATTCCCACATATACATCCTATTTTTTCTTTCCAGTCTAAAGAATCAAATAAAATACCGATAACATGGGCATTTCCAGGCAGAGTTTTTATAATAATCAGTTGTTCTACATAATCGATTTTTACAACAACCTCTCTTATTTTTTTCTTTAGCTGTATATCTGCTCGCTGGTTCTCTTCTGTAAAAATCTTATATATTACCAGCCCTTTTGAAGAGGCTACCTTTACTAAATTTAATTCATGAATATCTCGAGAAATAGTTGCTTGTGTAACAAATACATCACGGTGCTCTAACAACTCTACCAATTTTTCTTGTGTATCTATTTCATTCTCTCTCACCAATTGTTTAATTAGTTGTTGTCTTTTCTCTTTTTTCATGAAAGACACTCCTTCTAATATTATAGCTTTATTATATCTTGCTATAATTTTCTTCTGAAAGAGACAAAGATAAATGTTGCGGAAACGTTCATATTTTTACTTTTTATAACAATTTTTTCTATAATTTATAAAAAAAGAGAGCCAATTATATTGGCTCCTATTGAATTCGCTGCTGCTAATCCAAGCCCTACTATTTTTTTCATATCAATTAATCTCCTTTTAACTTTTCTATTCAACTTTATTTCAAAAAAATATTTTTATAGTTTTCGTTTTCTTTAACTACAGCAGTAACCTGTTCTTTTTTGATGGCCTTCCTGCCTAATTTCATTCTATCCAACAAAAAGCGCAATCACTATCGAGTTACATTACAATAACATTGCACTTCTGTAAGCAAGATATGACCATCATAATGTCTTTCGTTTTCCTCAAAGCATTCCACCGCTTACAAAAAAATAAAAATGAAGAACGATACATCGCTCTTCCTTCTATATGTTGTTATCTATACTTTTTATCATAAATAGATATATCGATTTTTGAAATAAATAATTAAATTTTGAAACAAATACTTATTTCTCTCAATGAAACTGTGTAATATACGACCAGTTATAATCCCTTTAAATTTTTAACGAAAAATAAAGGAATATGACAATTTATGACTAATTACCAAGAACAAGGTATTTTTATACACCCGAATTTCATTGGAGGGGGATGCATGATACAAGTTCAAAATCTGACAAAATCTTTTGGTTCTTTAAGCGTGCTCAAAAACGTCAATTTACACGTGCAAGAAAAAGAAGTTGTCGTCTTAATTGGTGCAAGCGGTTCAGGGAAAAGTACATTACTGCGTTGCTTAAATTTCTTAGAGCTGTATGATGATGGAGAAATTTCAATACAGGGTGAACAAATCCATCCAAAACGTACAAATCTAAACAAAGTTCGAGAAGATGTCGGCATGGTTTTTCAACATTTTAATTTATTTCCTCATATGACCTCACTAGAAAACATCATTGAAGCTCCTATTCACGTCAAGAAGTTAGACAAAACAAAAGCAACAAGCATTGCCTACGAACTGCTAGGAAAAGTCGGATTGCAAGATAAGGCTAATGTAACACCCGATCTTTTATCAGGTGGCCAAAAACAACGAGTTGCTATTGCAAGAGCACTCGCAATGAATCCGAAAATTATGCTATTTGACGAACCTACCTCAGCTCTCGATCCTGAACTCGTCGGAGAAGTACTACAAGTTATGAAAGACCTCGCAAAAGAAGGTATGACGATGATTATCGTCACGCATGAAATGGGATTTGCCCGTGATGTAGCTGACCGCATCATTTTTATGGATGACGGACAAATCGTAGAGGATGCACCTCCAGAACAGTTTTTCACCGCTCCGTCAAATAAACGCGCACAGCAATTTTTACGAAACATTATATAAACATTGGAGGAGTCTTTATGAAACGACATATGCTTAAAGTAATAGCAGCGATTGCATTATGTGCTTCTTTAATATTAAGTGCCTGTAGTAAAGAAAGTAGCACTACATCCGCAGATGGAAAGCAAGAATTTCGCTATGCAATGAGTGGTTTATATAAGCCGTTTAACTATAAAGAAAATGGCAAGCTTGTCGGCTTTGACGTCGAAATTGGTGAGGCACTTGCTAAAAAAATGAATATGAAGGCTGTTCCTGTAACAAATCCTTGGGAAACACTCATACAAGGTCTGCAAGCAAAAAAATATGATGTAATTCTAGGAAGTATGGCCATTACAGAAGATCGTCTCAAAGCAGTTAGTTTTACGAATCCATATTATCGCTCTGGGGCACAAATTTTCGTTACAAAAAATAACACATCAATCTCCTCCGCTGAAGATTTAAAAGGGAAAAAAGTAGGTGTCGTAAAAGCAAGTACATTCAAAACACTTGTTGCCAAGCAGACAGATCAAATTACAGAATACGATAGCGACATTACAGCTCTTATGGATTTAGAACCAGGACGAATTGATGCTGTTGTCACAGATCAAATGGTAGGTCTTCGTATGATGAAAGAAGGAAAATCAAATATAAAAGATGCTGGTAAACCATTATCTCTTGATGAAATGGCCATTGCTGTTCGCAAAGATGATAAAGAATTAATGGAAAAATTAAATAAAGCATTAGATGAAATCATTCAAGATGGTACGTATGAAAAAATCAGTAAAAAGTGGTTTGGTCGTAACATTCTAGGTGAGAAAGCAGAATAGATTTTTTGTGCATAAGTAGTGCCCCGCACCTTTCATTGGGGCATTGCTATCATATTCGTAAAATGAAAATCAACTCATATAGAGGTGATACTAATGATCGATATTTTCATATCTACATATCCAACGTTCCTAAAAGCAATTGTTCTGACATTACAATTAACAATAACTTCCTTATTACTTGGATGCCTAATTGGATTGTTATTTGCTTTTTTTCGTATTTCTAATAATAAACTCTTAAATGGAATTGCGCATGTATACATTGCTATTATTCGTGGTATACCGTTAGTTGTACAAATTATGATTCTCTATTTTGGAATTACATCTGTTATTGTATTATCACCTTTTTGGGCCGGCGCTATTGCCCTTGCTATTCATAACGGTGCCTATATTACTGAAATTTTCAGAGGGTCCATTCAGTCTGTGGACCGCGGCCAACTCGAAGCAGCCCGCTCTTTAGGGATGACATATCCATTAGCAATGCGACGTATTATTTTGCCTCAAGCATTTCGTTTATCTATTCCGCCACTTGGCAATCAGTTCATTATCGGCTTAAAAGATTCTTCTCTCGTTGCCTATGTAGGAATGTCTGAGCTATGGGGATCCGGGCTTTCTGAAGCTGCTGCAAACTTTCAGCAACTTGAAACATATATTGTCGTCAGCATCTATTACTTAGCGCTCGTTCTTTTATTTACGTACTTCGTTCATCTTCTTGAAAAACGATTAGCACGGAAAAATATAAATCACACACAACCCGCTAAACAAAAAGAAATCCCTATGTAAAAAGCACGAACTCTTCATGAGTTCGTGCTTTTATCATTATTATATAAACATAGTTGATTCTAATAACAACATATATTTTAGCCGTTTTTTACATTTTTTACTTCTTTTACTTCTTCTATATTTTCCTCACGAAATTCAATATTCGAAGGATCTAATCCATTCCCTAAGGAACCGTATAGATGCGCCTTATGCGGATCAATTAACTCGCTACCTTGGTGGTACACACGCGGTGTATTCCAAAGTGTAGCTAATGCTTTCCCCATCGGCATTTCATGATAGCGCTCTGGCCACATTTCTTTAATTTTCTCTTTTACTAATGGATAGTATTTTGAGCTCATACCTGGGAACAAGTGATGTTCTGTATGATATGAGAAATTAAAATGTAATACGTCTACCCAGCGCGGCACTGTTACTGATAAACAGTTAGCAAGTGGATCATTTACAGGAACAATCGGATTCAAACGGTGATTTGTTGCGATATATCCCATTACAATAGCGTTTGCAATTAATAATGGAAGAACATAAGCAAAAAACCATTTTGCAGGACCCATAATGAACAATAAACTAATCCACACTGTCCATGGTAAAAGAAGCTGAAGCCATACAGATTTTTGAGTTGATGGCTTAAATTCCTTGATAAAAAGGAAAAACATACGAGACGAATGCATTGTAAATTGAATTGTTAACGATAGAAAGCTAAAGAAAGAACGAACATGTAATGGAAGACGATATACCCATCGTAAAAATTTGCTTTTCTTAAACTTATCCATTGTTGGCCACGCATCTGGATCATGCTCCTCATGCTGTGTATGCACATGGTGAGTCAAATTGTGCCACTTTCTCCACAACTTTGGTCCAGTTGATAGTGGCAGAAACGCAATTGCTCCAAGAAAATCTCGCAGCCAAGCTTTTCTTACTACTGTACCATGTAAAATTTCATGTCCAAGAAATCCCATAGATGCAAAACATAATCCTAGAACGATTGCAATTCCAAGATTAGCCCACACGTTCAAATCTAATAAACCAATTGTCAAAAATCCCGCTATCGTAATAAGTAAATAGGCTAGTCCACCAAACAAACGAGTTGGGACTGGTTTAAATGCCTTCTTTGGCAAATGCGGTGATACACGTGCTGCATACCATCCAAACGTATGAAGATCCTTCATTCTTTTGCCCCCTTTTCATGCCGCGCTTACGCACCCTGCATACATCGATTGTCGTTTCCAGATTGATATTACTATTATTATAAAATTTTCTTTCCCAAAGAAAATTATGCTCACTTAATCTTACAATTATTATTCATTGAAAAATATTTCTCTTTTTACTCTTTATCAACCTTTCCACTAGATGAATCATATCAGTAGACTTTCTATATTGTCAATAACTTTTATGACCTAGTAATAAAAGTTGGTTATATTTTCATAATCACTTCCTATGTTACTAAAGAAAAAATGCTTATTTACCAACATTTACACTCCATACCAATTCTTCATCACTTTGTTACCAAACACTTAATTTTGTGAAGGATACTATACTTAACCCTATTTGTCCTGTGTTATGTCAAGAAAATTAAAACAAAGAATCATATACAGAATCCCTGTTAATTTATTATTTTAAAATAATTTATTTTTGACACATGAAATTTTGGTTATTGGAAAAATTAAGTAAAAGAAACTGATTAGAATAAGAGGTGCATTCATATGGAACATGAACAACTTCCAAGATTTCCAGAACCATATTGGCGGGACTCTACTAACTTCCCTACTTTCCCAAAGCTAACCGAGAACATTAAAACAGAAGTTGCCATTGTCGGAGCAGGTATCACTGGCATTACAACAGCGTACTTACTTGCAAAAGAAGGAATCAAAGTTGCATTAATTGATGCCGGAAATATTTTAAACGGAACAACTGGACATACAACTGCAAAAATTACAACCCAGCACGATCTTATTTACGATGAACTAATTAGCAATTTTGGGGAAGAGAAAGCAAGATTATATTACGAAGCAAACGATAAAGCGCGGCAATTTATAAAAGATACCGTACAACAGCACAATATCCAATGTGATTTCACAGAAGAAGATGCTTATCTATATACGAATTCAACCGACAATCTACACAAGTTAACGAAAGAATTAGAAGCATATAAAAAGCTTAATATCCCTGGCGAATACATAGAAAGTATCCCGCTTCCAATTCCTATCAAAGCGGCACTTGTTATAAAGAATCAAGCACAGTTTCATCCGCTTCGCTATTTAGCAGCGCTTGTCGAACAATTCATTGAAGCCGGCGGTGTTATATACGAAAACACAACTGCAGTTGATGTGGAAAAAGGATCTTATCTGCAAGTCATTACAAGAGACGGACATCGAATCACCTGTGGTTATGTCGTTTCTTGTTCGCACTTTCCGTTTTATGATGCGAACAGCTTTTTCTTTGCAAGAATGTATGCAGAGCGCTCTTATGTCCTCGGTGTAAAAACAAAACAAGAATATCCAGGAGGAATGTATATAAGTATTGATAATCCGAAGCGTTCCCTTCGCTACACCACAATGGGTGATGAAAAGTTGGTGTTAATTGGTGGTGAAAGCCACAAAACAGGACAAGGCATTAACATGATGAAACATTACGAAGCACTGCAAACATTTGGCGAAGAAACCTTTGGCATAGAAGAAATTCCATACAGATGGGCAACACAAGATTTGATTACACTTGATAAAGTTCCTTATATCGGACACATCAATGAAAATAACCCTAACATTTTCGTCGCAACAGGGTACCGTAAATGGGGCATGACAAATGGAACTGCGGCAGCTTTATTACTAAAAGCATCCATTATGAAAATCGATAGTCCATATAAAGAACTGTACGCACCATCACGCTTCCATACGAATCCAGATATAAAAACGTTCGTCACTCAAAACCTCGACGTAGCAAAACATTTAATTGAAGGAAAACTAGAATTTGCGCTTCGTAAACCCGAAGACCTCGTAAATGGAGAAGGTGCTGTCGTAAGGGTAAACGGAAAACGTGCTGGCGCTTATAAAGACGATGACGGCAAACTTCACATTGTCGATACAACTTGTACACATTTAGGCTGCGAAGTGGAATGGAATAGCGGTGATTGCACGTGGGATTGCCCTTGTCATGGTTCGCGGTTTTCGATTCAGGGAGATGTGATTGAGGGGCCGGCTGATAAGGCGTTAAAGAGAATTGAAGATATGTAGTACTGTTAATGTACAGCCTTTACCAAGGAAGAGCACCAATATTATCGGTGCTCTTTCCAGCTTTGATGTAGCATATCCCGAAACAGGACATTCAACTGCTCAATATCTATAGCTGTCTTCTTTTCTAAACTCTTCACATACTCCTCGTAATACATAATCTGTCCTTCTAAAAATTCATTCAATGTCGCAATTCTTGGTCCTACATCCAGCTCGATACCTGCTTTTTTCTTCTCAAGCAATTCCTCAATTTCTTTCAAAAGATCTGCATCCAAGGCTAATCCATTCACTAATCTTTCAAACTCAACAGGCGGCAATGTTCCTTTCTCTTCTAACCATCTGCAAGCTAGTATCGGACGTAATACATAAAAGTATTTCTTTAGCTTTACTTCTTCACCTTGCAAAAACGTACGATAGTTTTTAGATGCCATATGTAAATAATGATAGATCGTTGCTTTTAGATCAAAATGATTGCTCATTTCCTGCAAACGCTCCGGAAGATTTGATTTCTTAACGTATACAATTGGCGAAAGAATCCACTCTAACAAAGCTGGATTCGATTTAGAAAATAACTGTAATGCTTTACGGAGTTCCCAGCCACTTATATCAAGGGCATCGCTGATTGGATACTCAATAACATCCCGCTTTTGCTCAATTGATAAGTACCAGTCCATTCGATGTACGTATACAAAACGGACATCATAGTCACTATCTTTTGATGGAAAGCCCCAAGCCCTGCTTCCGGATTCAACAGCGAAGAGAATCTTTACGTCGTTTTCTCTTTCAATTCGTTGTAGCTCTAATTGAATTTTTTCTCTCATATTTATCACTCTCATTTTTCTATCATTTCCTCGGAAATTCGACACCGAATCCAAAACACCTGCCTTTAGTATGGCATCTGCGATAACATACATATACAAATTTTCTGTGTATGTCGTGTCTTTCTTTAAGATAAAATGTCAATGAAGAGGATTCTCTATTTCTCAACTATACCTTCAATCACCACTCCTAAAAGACACTATTACATGTCATTTCCTCGTTAAGCAGGATAAGATCTCAAAAAAATAACCCCTTGGAAACCAAGGGGTTATTTTTGCTCTTGTGCTATTTTCTCTGCAATCCGTTCAAACTCAGCTTGAATTTCATCTTTAAACGAATCCACTTTGTCAAAATCCATCGCTGTAATATAAATTTTCTCTAATTTGTCACGTACAGTTTTTGCTTTCGCTAAATAGGACATCGCTTCATTCATTTTTTCTCTATAGCGCCTTGATACATCTTGAATTTCTACTGCATATTTCTCATCTGTTCCCGGTGCAATAATGAGCTCATACATATCAATGATTTCATCACTCTCACGGGTTGGAAAATATTCATGAGGTGCTGTACTATCAAAAATTGCAAAGCCAAGCTCTCTTACAATAACCATATCAAGGCTATTTGGATCAAAGCCGCAATGATATATCTCAACATCGAAGCCCTTCTCTTCAGCTGCCGCTGCTAATTTTTTTAACATCGTCGATTTCCCAGAACCAGGACGCCCTTTTATAAAATAACGCTTCGGTACATCTTCCGTTAAATTTGGAACAAAATCAACTGCTCCTTTTGGCGTTGCGGCTCCTAAAAAACGATGCTTCACATTTGCTTGTTTCGTACACGTTTTATCACTAAAAAATTGCTGTATGAGCTGTTCTGTCAGCTCATTTGCTTTTTCAAAATCAATATGGTCAATATAAAACTTCTCCCACTCATCATGAATCTCTAGCGCCGTCTTAAAACGCGCATAAGCTGATTGAAACGCATTGCTCGCTTCTGATGTATAACGCATAATCTCATCTTTATGCGCCCCAAGTTGAGTAGAATCCCAAGCTACACCTAAGTTTACATACTCTTCTACAACGCCTGGCGCTTTCGGTTCAATAACATGCGGCGCTGTTCCATCAACAATTCCAACTTGTAATGATGGAATAATCACACCATCAATCGAATTATTGTCAGACGAACAATGTAAAAATTCAATATCATACCCTTTCTTCACCCACTCACGACCAATCAGCTTCATAAGCGAAGACTTTCCTGTTCCAGGTCCACCTTTTAAAATAAACAACCGGTCTAATCCCGTTAAGTTCTCTTCAAATAAACTGTAAAATCCCCTTGCTGTATTACCGCCAGCATAATAATTTTTTATATTTCCTGTCACTGCCTTTCACTCCCTTGTAAGCAGTTTCACTACATAAGCTACAATATGCAAACAGGGAAGGATAGGTGAATACCCATCTAAACTTCCTTCAGTGGGGTGCTTACTGTCAGTTAATGCAGGATCAAAAAAGAGAAACTCGTAATAGTTCCTCTTCATCTCTCATTATTCATTTCTATATTTATTTCTCCAAGAATATAAGAGAAGGCTAAACATGACTACAGTTTGCAGCATAATAAGCACCGCATCCCAAAAATATAAATTCGACATCGGTTTTTGCAAGTTAGGAATAGTTTGCTTCATCTTGAATCATAGTAATTACATCAATACAGATCGGAGGTATTTCATAAAATTCACCCGTCACTGCATCTTCAACAATGTAGCTTTTTTAATCTTTACGGATTTCTATATCATGTAATGTTACTATCGATTCATACATTAGTTTCATAGTATTCACCTTTTTTATTTACATTTTTATTCCTACCATGGCCAGTTGCACCACCAACATCCTGTCGTTTTTACTTTTTCTAACTTGCGAATTTTCATATTTACACCTCCTTCATCATCTATTATCGTAAGTGAAATATAAGTGCCAAAACAAATGCATTTGATTAAAAATTCTTTATTTTCTTTATGAAGATAATACATCACAGGTAATAACAAGAGCATAATAATATAAAACCACAGTCCCATAAAACCCATATGTTTTGTGCCACTTTTTATAACATAGACTGGGAAAATATAATTATACAGAAAATCATATAATATAAAAATCGAATAAAATAATGATATAAACCATTTCATAGCTTGTTTCTCTTCATTTTTAAAATTGGAACATATTATTAATTTTCACATATCTTACAACACTAGCCGTACGTACTCTAAGAAGTGTATGTTATTCATTTAAATATGCAGCTACACAGTTATCATAACTAACATAATATTTCGTCATTTATCGACATTTTCCTCTATTCATAAATGAAATATTTTCTAACTAAAACAGATTGTCCTCTCTTTAACAATACTTTTACACTTCATTTACTCATAGTTATGTATAAAAAAACTCTTCTTTCACCGTTTGAAAGAAGAGTTTTTTTTATACATATATTTATCCCGCATTAACGGGCAGTAAGACCCCCGCTGATGGAAGTTTCACTTTATTTTACCTCTACTGCTGGCAGCATAACTTTTACCTTTGTTCCGATACCAAGTTTGCTTTCAAATACAATCTCACCTTGATGTTCTTCAATAATTTTGTATGTAACCATTAATCCTAAGCCTGTTCCATTTTCTTTTGTCGTATAGAAGGCCTCACCTATTTGATCTATTTTTTCTTGATCGATTCCGCATCCTTCATCAGTAACACTCACTACAATTTGATTATCATGAACTACATTTGCTTCCACAATAATATTACCGCCATTTGGCATAGACTCTATCGCATTTTTAATAAGGTTAAGAAATACTTGTTTCATTTGTTTCTCATCACATTGTATAGACGGTAATGCTTTATCAATCATTGTCGAAATGGTAATGCCATATTGCAAAGTCGGCTGTTCTACAATATAAATCACATAAGATAAAATATCTTTTATATTATGTAATTTATATTCTCTCTTTTTCGGCTTTCCAAGAACCATTAATTCACTAACAATCGTATTCATACGCTCAATTTCTTGCACCATAATGTTATAATACGCAGCATCTTCAGGATGTTTTTCTCTCTGCAATTGTGTAAATCCTTTTAATGCTGTTAATGGATTACGGATTTCATGTGCAATCGTAGCCGCCATTTTTCCAACGACTGCTAGTTTTTCAGCTTGCTGCGCTTCTTCAAATATTTGTGTAATGGTACGTACATACGATTTGAAACGTGTTAACAAAATAAAGGATATGATTCCGAGAATCGCACATAATACGATTGGAATAATAACCGTTGATATGTGTAAGAGAATCCCTAAAAGGGCATATTTCCCAATCATACCGAGCGAGACTAACCAAAAATATCGTTTATTCACAAAAAGGGGCGAAAACAGAACGAGAAACTGCTCTACCGCATTCCCACTTGCAAATTTTTGTGAGTCCCCTAGATAAATCATTATACTATTAAGTAAATCAATAAATGTATATCCCAAAAATATGATATACTTTACAGCATATGGATTTTTCTTTTTTATTAAGTAAATTCCAATCGGCAATAACAGAAACATGAAAATATGCACTCCAAACCCTAATCCACCTTCTGGAAAACCGATTGGCCGATCATCTATTTTCATTGCCGGATAAATAAAATAATATATGATATCATAAGAGAAAAAAATAATATAAAACAAACTTAAAAAAAGCTTTAATGCTTTAATTTCCTCTTGTATGAGCATATCAGCTTTGTCCACGCTAAAACTCCTTTATACATAGCATCAATTTTATATACTACTTGTTATTTTATAAGAAAAAAACAAATTTATGAAACTATTCTTCCTAACATAGATTGTTATTCATTAAACAAATATTGTTTTCTTAAATACTTTATTGATTCCCTCAACATAAGAGTGAAAACTCATTAATAAAATATAAGCTTCCCAATTCAGCATCTCTCAAATACATTCACACGTTACAGAAAATGTATCGAAATGCATATCCTATTAAATATACATATTTCACAACATGTAGAATTTCTTTCTTTACAAAATGTATGCTAAGTAATAATAAAAGCAAAATTAAACACCCACAAAAATAACTTGGCACTTTTCATTTCTTCTTCAAGCAATATAGGATTTGGATTCACCTTAAACTCCTTTGCATGTTTATATAATCGAGAATAAAAAATGTTTCCAATGTTTTATTATATCGATAAAAAAATATCCTACAATCCTATTTTAAAAATAAAAAGAAAGACTCTTATCTAATTTGTTGCATCCACAATTAGAAACAGTCCTCTTTCTCCCCCTTGTTTTCTTCCGCTATTTTCAAATAGCTTTTTCATTCTCTTCATACATAAGTTTACCTAAAGCAGGATAATCTTTCTGAATCCCATTTAATAAAACCTTTTTTCTTCTATGACTAAAATCATGTATTTTAGTTTTAATAATTGATTCATATTTTCTAAGTATCCTATTTCTAGTCCTCATCTTTCACATCGAAATCTTCAGGAATTGGTTCGTTTAATATTTCTTCTACTAACTTTGTATATTTCTCCATTTGTTCTAGGTGTGTATTAAATTGCTCTTTATTCAGCAAGTACTGTTCTCCATCATGGACAGCACGAATGCGTTTTTGTTGGATTAAGCTTTCAATATACGATTCTGGCATATTTAAAAATTCAGCTGCTTCTTTTATTGTTAAATACAATATGTTCATTCCTTTCTTATATAAGCGAAGTAAGTGAAATTACTCCATTTTATCCCGCTATTTGCAAGTAGTAAGATCCCACTGATGGAAGTTTCACTTTATTAATCACTTTATCTTCCATTCGTATAAACTTTACCACACTCACCACATCTTTGGGAGTTAACAATACAGATATATGTTCAAATTGTATTCTATAGAAATAAAAGATTAGGGAAACTCATCCCTAATCTTTTATTTTGAATGTTATTCATTTTTGACCGTACGTCTCAAACTTCTTCGCTAATACAGCTAATTCTTCCTCTGGCAATAGTTTCGGTTCTCCAATACATTTCGTTTGATAATAAATTTGCGCACAAAATTCTATCTCTTCTGCGACTGTAAACGCCATTTTAATATTATGCCCCCCTGCAATTAGTCCATGATTCGCAAGTAAAACAGCGCGGCGATCTATCATTCCTTCATAAGCTGCTTCTGCTAATTCTTTCGTACCAAATGTTGCATACGGTGCACAGCGCACATTTGGACCTGCAAAAGCTACTAAATAAGAAACAGCTGGAAGCTCCCAACCTAATGATGCAATTGTCTTTGCATAAGGAGAATGTGTGTGTACAAGAGCATTCAAGTCGTCTCTTTTTTGATAATAAATGAGATGCATATCAAGTTCACTAGATGGTCTTCTTGTTCCATCAATAACATCTCCATTTAAATTCAGTACAACCACATCTTCAGGCGTTGTCTCAAAATACTCTAATCCGCTTGGACTCATCGCAACTAGGCCTTGTTCACGATTAAAAATACTAATATTACCGCCTGTCCCCTTTGTTAGTCCGCTTGTGATTAATTTCTTTCCATACTCTACAATTTCTTCTCTCTCTTTTTGTAGTAACATATACATCCTCCTCAACGGGACACTTGTTATGGCTAGTTTGCTATAATAACCGGTATTCCATATTTTTCATAGCTTGTAATACATTCTTGCTGCATCGGTGTAAGTGGTACGAGTTCATCTGTAATAATTTTTGTAATGCACTGTTTATCACAGACTTCAAAGAAAGCAACCTTTCCAAGCTTCGTATGATCCACTAGAACGATGATTTCACTTGCCTTATTCAGCATCGCCTGCTTCGCTTCCCCTTCATCTATTGCCGTATCTGTTAAACCTTCATGGAAGCTTAGCCCTTTACTTGAAATAAAAACTTTATCAATATAAATTGATTGAAGATATTGCTGTAAGGATGCCCCCATGATAGACAATGATTTTCCTCGTAAAAAGCCGCCAAGCAAAATCACTACAATATGAGGCGCATCTGCCAGCTCTATTGCAATGCTCAAGTTATTTGTTACAACTGTAAGGCTTTTACGGTCTTTAATGAACTTACTTACCTCAAGCGCAGTTGTACTTGCATCAAAAGCTATTACATCACCATCTTCAATGAGCTTTGCGGCTTCTTTCGCAATAGCCATCTTTTCTCGCTTATTACTGTTTAACCGCTCTTCCATGGAAGCTTCATATACACGCTTCGTTTTCAGCTTTACACCGCCGTAGACCCGGATAACCTTACCATCCTTTTCTAGCCTCTCTAAATCCCTTCGTATCGTCATTAATGACACTTGAAAGACATCACTTAAATACGAAACATCTGCGTATTCCGTCTTCTCAAGCATCTCAATAATTTTATTTCTTCTATCTGCTGGTGAATTAGACATGATAATCGATCCTCTTTTATTTATTTTCTTATATGTCTAATATGCAAAGTTTATTATTGCTGAAATAACTTTTTTAAGTTTTCCGCAAACGGTGGACGTACAATGCCCTTCTCTGTAATGATTGCTGTAATATTCTCATGCGACGTTACATCAAATGCCGGGTTATACACCTTGCTATCTTGCGGTGCTGAATATTGTCCAAAGCGGTTAATAACTTCAGAAGCATCGCGTTCCTCAATCGGAATCTCTTTCCCTGTTGGTGTTTTCAAATCAATTGTTGGTGTCGGCGCTGCTACATAAAATGGAATGTTATAATACTTTGCTAAAATAGAAACTCCTAACGTTCCAATCTTATTCGCTACATCACCGTTTGCTGCCACGCGGTCACATCCGACAATTACTGCATCAATTTTCCCTTGTGACATTACCATCGCTGCCATATTATCGGTGATGACTGTTACATCGATGCCAGCTCGCTGCAGCTCTAACGCTGTTAGTGTAGACCCTTGTAATCTCGGACGCGTCTCATCAGAATAAATTTTTAAATCCCAACCTTTTTCCTTCGCTAAATACATCGGTGCTGTTGCAGTTCCGTATTTTGTTGTCGCCAAAGCACCTGCATTACAATGCGTTAACACACCCATACCATCTTGAAATAACGTAAGCGCATGTTCACCAATTTGACGGTTAATTTCCTCGTCTTCCTTATGAATCATCTTTGCTTCTTCTAACAATCTATTTTTCAAATCTTTAATAGATAAATGAACATTTTCTTTTGCGACGTTCTCTATTCTCTCAAGCGCCCAAAATAAATTTACAGCTGTCGGTCTTGAAGTCGCTAAATAAGCACATACTTTTTCAACTTCATTTATAAACAGCTCTATTGAATTTTCCGGTACTTCTTTTACTCCTAAATACACACCGTAAGCTGCTGAAACACCAATCGCTGGTGCACCGCGTACCTTCATCACTTGAATCGCATCCCATACGCTCTCTGCTGTTGTAAAAGATTCATAGACAACCTCATTTGGTAATAAAGTTTGGTCTAATAAAACTAAAGCTTCATCTTTCCATTGAATCGGTATTAATTGCTCAGACATAATCTTCTCTCCTTATTTTGTGTTAAGTGACAGTGCTTGTGTTTTTAACGTTTGTAAAAAATCATTGCCTGTTTTGTGCGTACTTGCCTGTAAAATAAACAACTTCGCAGCTTGCAAACAAATGCGTTCTGCTCTAGTACGAGCTTCTTCATCTGCAATAGATATGATATCCTTTACTTTTGCTAAACCAACAATGCGGCGAATTAATTCAAGACCAGTAATAGCCGCTGTATCTTCTAGCACAGACTGTAAATACCAACGACTAAATCCTTCTTCTTTTGCCATAATGTCTGTAACATGTGCATTCCAAGTTTCTAAGAATTTTACTGAAAACAGATCAATTACATCCGTAATCGTAGACTCCAACCAGTCCATATAAGCATCTTTTTCTATCCCAGAAACCATTGTCGCATCCGCATTTGCCCATGCAAATATTAAGTTTGCCACAACATTCCCGATGTCATATCCCATCGGTCCATAAAACGCGAATTCCGGATCAATCACCTTTGTAGAATCTTTTCTTACAAATACAGAACCAGTATGCAAATCTCCATGCAGCAAAGCTTGTGCATTTGTCATAAACGAAAACTTCAGCTTCGCCACTTCCATGCGAAGTGCGTCATCACTATATATATGCTCTCGAATCCAGCCTTCATTTAAAGAAAACAGCTCATTTCTTTTGTTATGATCTGTAAACGGCTCAGAGTACACAAGATCTTCTGTAATCTCACATAACTCCGGATTTATATAGTTCTTCACTAACTCCTTTTTCTCTTTATGATTCATTACCACATCTGATGTTAATAGCAATGTGTTGACCATAAAGGTCGTTAAATCATCTGCAAGCTTTGGAAAGATTTGATGATTCATAAGCGCAGTACGAAGAATCGTATGATCTGACAAATCTTCCATCACACAGCAATTCATTACATCATCATACAAATACACATTCGGCACGAGCTTTGGTGCCAGCTTCCCCTCTAGCTGGAGCACATCTGACTCAATGCGAATACGATTCGTAGATAATTTAAACTCATCAGAAATACGCGCCGTATCTCCTGCTTGCTTCACAATAACAGAAGTTCCCTTCTCTTCATCCCAAACACGGAACACATAATTTAAATTGCCATCCCCAATTTCCTTACACTGCAAACGCTGTGCGTCCTCGAACATCGATAACTTCTCCATCACATACGGTATTACATCACTAGATTCCATTAAAAAATACTTCGTGAACTTAGACATGGTTTCTCCCTCCACACTAAATGTAAGCGTTTTCTAAAAGCCGTAAAAATAATAGATTGATAGTATTTTATTCAACCTATGTTATAAATTGTTCTTTTTGGATCATATTTTGTTCGAAACGAACATCTATTTTTTATTATAGCTTGTTAAGGAGGGGAGTCAACATTTTCCTATATAAGTGAAACTTCCATCAGTGGTTTTTTTTCATCCCCCACTGATAGAAGTTTCACTTTATCCATTTAATATCACTTTCTAATATGCTAATCGATATATCAAAAACCTCTCATTCGAATTTCGTTCATACAATCCTGGCAATATAACTTCCTCTTTCAATTCAAAAGAAGTTTGGTTATCTAAAAAATAAATATAATCTTCTGATGGATAATATAAAACTAGTTCTACTTCCCGTTCTACTTCTTCCACTGAAAGTAGTATGTTGTTTATCACATTCATAAACACTTGCACCGAAAACGGATTAAAAAAGTAAAACTTATTATCAAGTGGATCAATCTCGTACTCTTGTGCCAAGCAACAATGAAAATGAATTTTATCTTTACTTTTTTTAGCCTTCTTCAAATAACTATCTCTATTGTCCATTGCTTCTTGATAGAAAGTCTCGTTCATTTCTATCCCTACTACAGATACATGATAGAAATAGTGGATATAAAAATTCAATCGTCCTTTTCCGCATCCAAAATCAACAACTCGATCACTACTTTTCAGTTCATACTTATTAAATAATTGTTCTAGTGCAAGATATGGTGTTGGTTCATAACGATGATAATGCAAAGACTCGTAGAACCCCTTTTGCTCTCCTACTGTTTTTATGTTTAATACTGCGTCATAATATTGTTCGTTCATGGATTCACTCCTAATTAACAGATTATAAATTCCATTATAAAAAGACCCCCGATAAAGTCAGCGGTCTACTCGTCACGCTTCGTCATCTCATCCATACATTCTAGTATGCAAAGATATTGGTAAGAATTGAAGGACCTTCATAATTTGTTAGCATTTTTTATTTGCTTCAGAAAATTTTTCAATGACATATAATCCAATTTTATCATATCCAAAAGTTTTGAACCTGTACCATATGAAAAAGCTACCCTAAAAGGACAATCAATTTTGACCTTTTCAGGGTAGCTTTCGTATTTGAATTTAAAGACTGGAAACCTCAAATTTCAAATAGAAACAATCTTATTTCAATACTTCCAATACCGTTTGCTTCAATATTTGCACGCCATCTACTATACAAGCGTGATCAAACGTCATGTGAGGATGATGTAATCCTGGCTTTAGATTTGCACCTAATCCTAGCATAGCAGCTTTTAAGTGTGGCTTTTTGACCGTATAATAATGAAAATCATCACTTCCTGCTGTAGGAAGTGGTGCGGTGCAGCCACCTTCGCCATACGTTTGGAGAATTCCCTTACGAAGGAACTGCTCCGCCTCAGCTGATACTTGTGCTCCAGGTGCGAAATCAACCCATTCGTAAGAAATCTTTACACCCATCGATTCAGCTGATTGAATAACTTGTTCTATCTTTTTCTTTAACTCTTCTAACAGCGGATTACTTTCTGCCCTTACATCTAACGCAAAGTGACCGTTCCCTGGAATGATATTTAAACTTTCACCGCCTGCTTGGCATCTCGTCATTTTAACGGAATAGGAATGTTGTGGTGAAAGCCATATATTTTTCAATCCAATATTAATCATCGAAATCACATCAATTGCGTTTACACCTTGATGCGGCCGCGCACCATGAGCGTCAGTTCCATATATATGAGCTTCTAAAAAATCAGCCGCTCCATGGCGAATGGATGGTGCCGCTTGCTTCAATGGTAATTCCTCTATTGGTCGTAAGTGAATACCAAATAAGAAATCAACATCATCCACAACACCTTTCTCCACCATCTTCAGAGCCCCGCCTCCTTTTTCTTCTGCGGGCTGAAAAATAAAGCGAACCGTCCCCGTTGGCCACTCCTCATTTTTCAACTGTAAAATAAGCCCCATCACAATTGTCATATGACCATCATGACCACATGAATGATTTGCTTTGAACTCCCCATCTACCTCTTGCCACAATGCATCCATATCAGCTCGAATGGCGACAACTGGTTTCCCGCTTCCCATTTCTGCAATTACTCCAGGACAATCATCAAATGTTTTATAAGAAATTCCTTCTGCCTCTAAAAATTTTGTAATATAAGTAGTCGTATTATGTTCATGCCAACTCACTTCAGGATGCTCATGTAAATATTGAAAAATTTTATTTAAACGATTCTGCAAATCTTCTCTTTTCAACTTGATGCTCTCCCTTCTATACGCAAAACAATTCTCTTAAGGCTGTTTTGAAATGACATTCATTCGATACAAAACAACTTTTTATTTTTCATTTATAACATTCATGTTTTTCAAAAACATATTGAATATTCATTTAAATGTCAAGTGATTGCTCTCTCGGTATGATGAATGAACTTTCCCTTTTCACCATATGCTGAACTGAATTTTACTGTATCCACCCTCTCCACTCTTTATGCGATAACCAGTTTTAATATCACTAAACTTTCCAAGACAGAAAGAATGGCACTAAGAAACTACATCAGAGACGTAGTATGAATAGAATAAATAGGAAGCTTTAATTCATAAAGGGCACGAGGGCGTCCTTGTTGATAGGGCATCTCCTCACCACAAATATTTGCATATCCTTGATCGACCAATTTCTTCAAAATACGCTCTGTTGTGCGTCTTGTTACTTGTAAATACTCCGAAAGATCAGCTGCCGTAAATTGAAGTGATGAACGAGACTGACTAAATTGAATGATTTTCGATAAATTTGCCGGACTAAGCTTTGTTTCCTTCGCTATCTTTAGTAGTTCTTGATCATCATTTTTAAGGCTCTGCATTTTCTTTTCTTTTGGAAAAGGACCGAACAGTTCTTTTTCATCCGTTAATATATAACAACAGCTTTCCATTTGATTGTTTGTCGCAAAGTTTTGAGCAATTTTAGCGTTTTGTTCCGCTTCTTTTACTGTTCTCCCGTAACCAAATCCGAGCGCTATAGGATCTTTCGAATTGCTTAAAAAGTTTTGGAGGGAACTTCTTTTTATAAGTGCCTCAATATCACCACGCGTCGTATACAAAATGTATGAGGTTTCATCTACTTGACGAAATGAACCGTGAATTTCACGAGCAAACATATCGAGATGCTCCGTTGGTATATGGTGTGATGCTGAAAATGCTATCACACAAGCTGCAACAGTCGCTGCATAACTCTTTGCTAACTGTGCTTTTGCTTTTGCATCTTTTAATCCTTGTATAAGAGCTTTTGTCGGATCAAGCATTCGCTGTGAAGGTACACCAAGTTCGATAAGTTGGTCATAAACAGCATGAACACTCGTTAGTGCTAAATCAACTAATCCTGATTGATACCGAGAATAATGAAAATCCACAATCTCTTTTATTTCAAACATATTCGGTAACATATCTTGATAATCCATAACTTTGGGAACCCCCGTAATCCCGATATCACTGAAAACATTTGTAACGAAAGAAGAATTCACTAAATCAATTGAAATTCGTTCCGGTTGAATGTTTTTATGATGTAAAATGAAAAGTAAAGAAGACGCAAGCGCCATTTCGTTTTGCTGCAAATAAATACTTGGAATTCGTAATTGTTCTCGCATTTCTTTTGAAATATAATAAGGTATAACACCGGAGAAGAAGATCACATCACACGGCTTTAAATGCCGGATAATTTCTGAAGATTCTTTCGGATGAGAATAAACATAAGGTTCAATCTCTATATCTTCGACTTGGTGGGCAACAGCCACAAGGTTCTGAATAGACTCTTGTGTACCAATAACCGCAATCTTTATCATCATTTGTTCAAACTCCTTATCACCATTTAACGACTATTTAACGACAACTATATCAAATAAAAAAGAACATTGTAAACAGAAAGGGGTCTTTTCAATGAAAATCACAGCAATTCATCTTTATGCAATTCGTTTACCGCTTCGCAATCCATTTATCGTAAGCTATGGTACTTATCCTGATATGCCTTCCATTATTGTAAAACTCGAAACTGATGAAGGCATTATTGGTTACGGAGAAGGCGTAGCTGACGAGCATGTTACATGTGAAACATGGGAGAGCACTTTTCATATTTTAAAACATACATTAGCTCCTGCCTTGCTAGGTAAAAATCCAATGAATATCGAGAAAATACATGACATCATGAATCGAACTATTTACGGGGTACCTACTGCTAAAGCTGCGATTGATATCGCTTGCTTTGATGTAATGGGGAAAAAACTCGGACAGCCTGTGTATCAATTAATTGGCGGACGCTATCATGAAGAATTTCCAATTACCCATGTTTTAAGCATCGACTCCCCAGAAAACATGGCGGAAGAAGCTGCTTCCATGATAAATAAAGGTTACCAATCTTTTAAAATGAAAGTCGGAACAGATGTTAAAAAAGATGTTGAAAGAATTGAAGCTGTACGTGAACGAGTCGGAAACGATGTCGCAATTCGCGTTGATGTGAACCAAGGCTGGAAAAACAGTGCGACGACGTTAACCGCATTACGTTCACTTAAGCATTTGGACATTGATTGGATTGAACAGCCTGTTATAGCCGATGATATCGACGCAATGGCTTATATTCGCTCAAAAACAGACCTTTCTCTTATGATTGACGAGGGATTAAAAGGCCCACGTGAAATGCGCCAAATTATTCAAAAGCAAGCTGCCGATAAAGTGAACATTAAATTAATGAAATGCGGTGGAATCTATCCAGCCGTCAAACTAGCCCATCAAGCAGAAATGGCTGGAATCGAATGTCAAATTGGTTCAATGGTCGAATCATCCGTTGCCTCTTCCGCAGGATTCCATGTCGCTTTTTCTAAAAAAATCATTACAAGTGTTGAACTGACCGGGCCATTAAAATTCACAAAAGATATTGGGAATCTCTCCTATGATGTCCCTTTTATTCGCCTAACAGAAAAGCCTGGGTTAGGCGTTGATGTCAATGAAGATATACTCAATGAGTTAACTGTTTTTCAAGATATTATTTGCTAAAGGAGACCCAAGCATGAACATTCTGTATGAAGGAACGTTAAAACAAAACGAGCAATCATTCAAAGTTGCACCATTATCTTTGCATCACATCGAGCAAATTTTATCCGTACAAGATGATGTAATTGAAGCACTAGAAAACAAACAAAACTTGCAGCCTCTTACATTAGAAGAATTTCAAAATATATTAACAGGAAATGGATTCATGATCGGTGCATTCATAGATGAACAACTCATTGCATTCCGTGCACTCTTAGTTCCACCGATTGATGAAGAACATTTAGGCTTTGATATTGGCTTACAAGGTGAAGAATTAGAACGTGTCATCTATCAAGAAGTCTCAAACGTTCATCCAACTTATCAGGGAAACGGACTGCAAAAAATATTAGCGAAAGTCATTATGGAGCAATTAAAACAGGTAGATCACAAATATGAGTATGTTTGCTGCACCGTTGCACCGTTTAATATTCCTAGTTTAAAAGACAAATTTGCGCAAGGGATGGAGATCGCTGCGCTGAAAGAAAAATATAGTGATCGATTACGGTATGTGTTTGTAAAAGAGTTACAGAGTGAGAGAACAAAAGAATGGACGAATATAGAAAAACTCCTAATGAGTGATATTGCTGGGCAAAAAAAGTTGCTGGCGGAAGGTTATCGTGGGTATGAGATGGAGTTTCGTGGTGGGGAGTATTGGGTGCGGTTTTGGAAGTAGGTAGGTAGCTATTACTTCCTGATATTATTGGATTTATTATGGAAAGAAAGAAAAAGGTGAGGTACTACTATCTGTAGTGTGTCACCTTTTTTCAATGAAACATCCTTCTTAGAAAATGGTAGGGAGAACTTGATAATTTTCTCCTTCCACTTTTAAGTGTATACTCGCCCTCTCTATAATTTCGAACAGTTTCTTAAGTAATACTGATAAAATAATTCATCAGACCACCCCATTCGATGTCTTAGCTCAGTTAAATACGCTAATAGAATAAAGGGACCATCTGAATTGAACTCAAAAGAAACCCCTCTTTCTTGCAGATTATTTGCTAACGGGGTGATCATTTCAATATTTCCACTATGATAAATCGCCTCACTAGAAGTAGAAACTTCCTTCGCAAATTTTAATACACCTCTTTCATACAATTTCGCTTTTTGTGACTCATAAATGCCATACGCACAACTGAATAATACATCGATGTCATCCAACGTAAGTGTTTCTTTTCCAATAAATAAATTTTGTGTTTCTTTTTCGAACACCCGAATAATTGGAATGTCCCGCTTTTTTTCTTTCAAAGCATGCAAAATACTCATGTAATACCATGATTGGTCACGTTTTCCACGCTTAAAACGCGACCATACTTGATCGTCTTCTCTTTCTCCGTCCTCTTGAATGGACCGTAAGTTATGTAATTTATCTGCGATGATTAAAGTAATCTCTTCATTCGAACGGTGTGGAAGAGATAGAATAGTATGATTCTTTCGTTCTTCCCATGACAATGATTTATCTGGTTCTGAAGCCGCCTGAACCAGCTTCAACACTTCTTCGCCAAAATGCTCGTACAACTCAGCCTCGGTTGTATTTGTATCTTCTAAAGTATCATGCAATAATCCTGCGGCAATCACTTCATCACGCTGCTTTGCTTTCTGTAAAATGAGCGCTACTCCAAATGGATGTATAATGTACGGAATGTTCGTGCCTTTGCGCATTTGGCCTTCATGCTTAATAGCAGCAAACTGCATCGCTTTCTCAATTAATCTGCTCATGTCACTCATCTCCTTTCCATTTATTTATATTCATAACATAAACACCGCTCAGAATAAAATCTTCCGAGCGGTGTTTACTTCTCTAACCACTTAAGTCATTTGATTTTACGAAATCCTTCTTTTACAGTTAGCGTTTCGTTAAATTGTACACGACCTTCGTCCCCCGTCTTCTTCCATAATTATTATCAGATGAAGTGTTCGCCAAAATTAAAAGCGCCCCCCTTTGTAAAGGAGGCACTTTTGATTTATTTATTAACCTCTAACAAATTCCCCTGCTCCAGCTTTTTCCTTATTGTCCTTTTGCTCAACCTTATAACGAGCTCCACCTACAAATAAGGAAACAAGCAATCCGATGATACCAGCTATCATTGCCAATATAAAGCCATGGTGCAACGCGTTTTCTAATGCTCCTCTCATGAATTCTACTAGCTGAGGAGGAAGCTGTGTATGATTTTGCATCAAGATTTCTGGTTTTGCTAATTTTTCAATTTGATTAGCCGGCATTTGAGAAGATGACGCAAAACCTATCATCTTTTCTTTTAAATCATTGTTCACAATGGTTGCTGTAATTGCAGCCCCCATCACACCACCAATACTTCTCCAGAACCCAACAACTGATGAAGCAATCCCCATGTATTTCATATCGACGGATTGGGCTACAGCATTTTGCGCGACACTCATAAGCGGCCCCAGAACAATCAATCCCATTGTGATCATAACAAGGGTTACTGTCAATTTCGCAGTATCATGTGTAATGTTACTAAGCATATAAGCCTCAAATATTCCAACCGCCATCGAAATGACCATGATAGTACGGAAAGGAACTTTCGTACAAAGGAAACCTCCTAAAATCGCACCAATCATAATCGGAAACATCATCGGTGTTAATACACCATTTGAATTTTCATTCCCAATAATAGCTACTGAAAGAATGGGAAGATAAGTAATCGCAGAGAACATGATTGCTCCCTGACAAAATACAACAATACTTGTACCTAGCACCATTTTATTTTTAAATATGGAAAGAGGTAAAATTGGTTCACTAGCCTTTCTTTCCACTAATATGAACAACACAATTGATATCGCAGCTGCACTAAACATTCCAATAATTTGAGCGGAATCCCAAGCATAATCCTTCCCGCCCCATTCTAAACCGAGAAGAAGGAGAACAGTTGAAGCAATTAATAAAACCGTTCCAAGATAATCAACTTTTGGTTTATGTTCTGATTTAGATTCTTTTAAAGAAAACAATAAAGTAATAATCGATAAAATGCCAAAAGGAACATTTACATAAAAGCACCATCTCCACCCTAACCAAGAGGCTTCAGAAATCCAAGTTCCTATTTGTGGTCCAAGAACTGAGGATATACCAAATATCCCAGCAAACACACCAGACATTTTTGCTGCTTGTTTAGGATCTGTAGAAATTGAATAAATGATTGTGAATGAAATCGGAAAAATAGCTCCTGAACCTATCCCTTGAATAACACGATACGCAATCAACTGATCTATATTTTGAGCAGTTCCGCATAATGCCGAGCCAATTAGAAATAAACTAATCCCGAGTAAATAAAACAATTTTCTTCCAAATAAATCGCTCATTTTCCCAAACACAAGCATCGTACTTGTTGCCGCAAGCATATAAGCCGTAAAAACCCAGCTCATTTTATCAAATCCACCAATATCCTTAATGACCTGACTAATACTCGCAGAAACAATGGTGTTATCCAAAGATGACATAAAAAGTCCTAACGCCATGGCTACGATTACAAAAGGCATTCTTTTATTCTTTTCCATTGCGCTCTCTCCCCATTTCTTCAATCCTATCCACTCAAATAGAATAACATTTTTCCATTAAATAACAATAAAATTCAAAAGTAATTTTTTGACAAAAATCTACTTCATTTGTAATAAAAACAGCTACTGACTATAATTACGCTTTGAAATTTACTTTATGTAGATTAATTATTGCTAAAATTACTTTAAATGTATTGAGTCTATATTATGGAAAAAAATAAAAGTGCACTTTCTAATCCACTTTTTAAACAGGAACAAGAAAAAATAGTTTCAATTTGTATTAACGCTTTACAAATAATTTATAGTGAAATTATACAAAAAAGACAAATAAATTATTTCAAAGTGACTTAGTAAAATATTTTAAGCAATTAGAAACATATATCCCTAGTGTAAAAAAACAAGCAATTCCTTTACGTGATAAAAAACAAAGCCCTTCCATCCCCGAAAAAGGACGGAAGAGCTTTGTCTCCGTGGTACCACCTTCATTGATACTAGATCAATTTCCAGTCAATCACTCTCTTTCGAAAGTCATAGATTCAATTATCAAAAGTAAATTAGATTTTCAACCCTACACCGGATTCGATACTAATTGCTTCAAACTAGGTACTCCATCTTCCACAACGAAAGAGGCACGTGTGTTGATTGAGGCACCTGGTCTTGTTACATATTTAACGACCTGATAATCTGTTTGCCAAATGTCTTGTGTCACTTTACAGCGCACATAGCCACGATAGTTATTAAAGAATTTAATATGCGGATTTTCCTTCAGATACTGAGCTGTATTGCCGTTTACATCAGAACCGTCTCCATTGGAAGTAATAGAAGTTCCAACAAACTCAACCCCCACATTTTTTGAATCAGGGTCATGGAAGTCTACCTTGATTTCATTTGCCCAGCTGGTATGAACATCCCCGGTGAGGACAACGGCATTCTTAATATCGTTTTCAGCTATAAAATCCACAATACGTTGGCGCGCGGCAGGATATCCATCCCAGGCATCCATACTTACACTCTCTTCGTCAGGATCAAAATCCCCATCGCGGTGAGCGAAAAAGACTTGTTGAGCGAGTACTTTCCATTTGACCTGTGATACAGCCAATCCATCTAATAACCATTGTTCCTGTTCCTCACCTAAAAGGGTACGGCTTGGATCCTCAGATTCAGGGGTTGGTGGTTTCCATCCATCTCCATTTGCCTGATCATCTCGGTACTGCCTAGTATCTAAAACATTAAATTCTACTAAATTACCAAATGACAAACGGCGATACATTTGGATATCACTACCTTGCGGAAACGATGTACGGCGAAGCGGCATATGTTCGTAATAAGCTTGGTAAGCAGCAGCCCTCCGTTTCAAGAACTCTTCAGTTGGTTGTTTGTTTGGATCCTGCGGAATATCCCCCGCATAGTTATTATCCACTTCATGGTCATCAAATGTCACGATCCATGGGAAATTAGCATGGGCAGCCTGTAAATCGCTATCCATTTTGTACAGAGCATAACGATTACGATAGTCATCAATCGTATAGATTTCAGGAGCAGAATAATTCAATGGACGAACCGTTGAATTAATATTTCCTTCGTAAATATAATCTCCAAGATGGACGACCAAATCCAAGTCATCCTGGGCCAGGTGCTGATAGGCTGTGTAATAGCCGGTAGGCCAGTTTTGACAGGAAACAAAGGCAAAGTTGAGCTGATCAACCTCGCTATTATTGGCCGGTGCCGTCTTTGTTCTGCCTGTTGGACTGACTTCAGCGCGTACTGTAAATCGGTAATAATACCATGTGGAAGGTTTCAAGCCATCAACTTCTACATGGACAGAGTGGCCAAGTTGAGGCTTGGAAAGTTCGGTTCCTCTTTTGACGACTTTTTTAAAATCGGGATCAAGTGAGACTTCCCAATGGACTGGGTATGGATGGTTATCCATGCCGCCCCCATTTAATGGATCCGGCGCAAGTCTCGTCCATAAGACAACCCCATCTGGTAGCGGGTCGCCAGAAGCAATTCCTAATGTAAAGGGATATCGTAGGTTGTTAGATTTGTTGTTCTCTTCTGCGGACGCCATTCCAATAGGCAACGAACTCACAATAGTCGCACCAAGAGCAATTCCCATTCCCTTTCCAGCGCTTTTTAAGAATGTTCTACGATTATTGTCAAATTCTCTCATATTTATCCTCCTTTTGCGTTCATTGAAAAGTTTAGTCTCTAATTGTATATAGAATTCGAACTTTTCGTAAAATATATGTAAAATCGAATAAAAATGATAGATTAGGATTAATTCCCAACATGAATATAAGGATAAAAGAAGTAGGGGAATTCCATTAAATAACAGAAATTTAAGCAGAATGATTAAAAGAAAGGGGACATCTTTTTAACTAGATCTTCCAGTAGAGATGTTATTTTGGAAATACTTTTTAGTTTTATCCATTAATAAACAGGAAATATCGTTGCTGTTTATACCAATAAAAAATGGAGTTATTTAGGTTTGTGTAATGGTTTCTTTTCGAATTGACATACTTTTCCAACTTGAATGTTATCCACAAGAGTATCGGTTAGAAGGTAAGATAGAGAAATCATCTTCGGTAAATACTTTCTCTACCTTTTTTAAATTCTAGTTTAACTTTTACAAAATATTTTTAAAACTCAATGAAACTTAAATATAAAAGGTAGAAAAATCTTAAAAAACCTCATTTACTTATGATACAGTTCATCGTAGTTAATCCTAAATAAAAATAAAGTCCTATCGATATCTCGATAGGACCTGTTGGCCACTACTGCATCTCTTATTAATTTTTCCTTATGAGCCAAGCCACGCACTCCACATGTCCAGAGTGTATGTAGCAATACATGGGTTGTTGGTGAGTTTTACTAAATCTGTAAATAGCACGTGGTCAATACCTCATCTTTTGCTTCTCATTTTACCTTTCGTTTCACATTTACCTTAAATCTTAGAAATGTATATCTTAATGCTTTCTAGAATGGCAAAAGCACCTATCTAAGTTTGAAATAAAGGATAGGTGCATCACAATGAAACTTTAATAATATAAGAATAGCCATTTCATCCCTGGTATGGGTGGAAAATCGTTATTACGATTTTTTAAAAATTCGAGAGATTAATAGATAAATATTGACAGCCATAATCTAAAGTAGTTGAAGATGTAAGTATATTGTATAATTTTTTCTTCAAAAGTATTAGCACTACTTTATAAGTACTCACTTCTTGTGAGCAGAGTAGCTCTTGGGTAGTTTCAGACTATTCTGTTCCATGACCACACGCAGGCGGTCCGGGTAGTCAGTGATCATTCCGTCGACGCCATCATTGATAAGCTTTTGCATAGTAGGCTGGTCATCAACCGTCCAGGGAATGACCTTCATTCCGTACTTGTGCGCTTCCTGAACCATGCTTTTCGTCACATAGGGCACGTAATTCTCATCAGTAACTTTGCCGTTCTGCGGGAAACCGTGCACTGGAGAGATGGCGTCTATTCCTAACGAGTGGGCAGCCGCAACGGGGTCTCCGCCAAAGTCGTCGATATCAATTCCACCTAACCATGGAGAGGAACCCGGCTGACCAGGCTGCAGGAACTCTGGACCGTTGGTCAGTGCAACGAGAGGTAAACGAGGCTCAACCTCGTGCATTCGTTTGAGCGCTCCCCAGTCGAAGCTTTGAATCGACACTCGGTTGAGCATACCGGCTTCGCGAACTTCTTTGGCAACAATCTGTACGAATTCTTCACGTGGAGCAGTTTGCTCAGGTGCACCGGCCTCCACCTTCGTCTCGATATTCATCCACACATCGTTGGCGTTATAGAGCTTGATAAGGTCAAAAATCTCGGTTAGCAGTGGTATTTGAGCACCAGGGCTCGGGTGCTGACCTGGGAATTGCGGCAACGTCTTTGAGCCACAATCCAGCGTTCGTACTTGGGCAAGGGTTAGATCTTTTATGTACTTACCGACGTAGGGGTACTCAGGGTCACCAACGAATGCAGGACTCGTGTCCATGCACTTGGAACCCGAAATCTTTCGGTCGTGCGAAATAACAGCTTGATGGTCTTTGGTGATCTGCACGTCAAGCTCAAGTGTGCTCACACCGACTTCGAGGGCATGGGAAAACGAGGCAATCGTTGACTCAACGGTTAGCCCAAGTCCGCCTCGGTGTGCCTGCAGGTCGAACCCTTTAGGACCAAAACTCTTTGAGTTGCCTGACCAGGACGGATTCTCAGTGGCTGAGGCTGATTGTGCTGAAACTTGGCTAGCTCCTGAATACACCATAAGGGCTGCCATTGTTGCTAATATAAATTTTTTCCTCTTCATTTCTACTCATCTCCTTATAAAATCTATTACTCTTATAAGTTTAGATGACTGATGTAATATCCCTATTAATAATATGATAAGAAATAGTAAAGGGAAATAAAGCGCTTACACACAGGAATTGAAGAAAATAAAATTGAATATCGAATTGATGGTAGTATTGAAATACACTACAATTTTGCAAATCCGTTAAAAGAAGTGTAAAGGCAACGTACCAATAAAGGGACGTTGCCTTCTTTATATTATTTAGTTTTTAAAATAAGTTGCGCCACGCACTCCACATGCGCGGAGTGTATATGGCACTACAATGGGATGTTTGTGAGTTCAGTTATAAGAGAAGAAGCAATTATAAACTAAAACTGTAGTGCAATAGTAATCGCTCCAACGATGTCACTGCTAAACAGTCATTTTCCAGCCTGATAATGCCAACCAGTTTTCCAGTTCCTTATAATCAGGCATTATCTTCCCAACAAGGCGCCAAAAAGAGCGATCATGATTTAGATGGACCATATGGCACATTTCGTGAACGACTACATAGTCAATCACCCTCTGTGGTGCCATTGCCAGCTTCCAATTAAATGTTAACTGTAGATTTGAATCACAAGTTCCCCATGTACGATTACTATCTGAAATACGAATGGAGCGCGGTTTTGTTTTAAAGTTACTTTGATATGATTTAATACTCTTCTCCACTAACGCCTTACACTGCTTATAGTAAAATCGCTTTAAAGCTTGTTGTATTTTCTCATTCTTAAGCTCTTTCACATAAATATGTAGCTTATCTCCCTCAAACACTGCGTTATCTTGCTCAATGCTTGCATCTTGAGAAATCTGTATCGGATACGTGTTTCCTAAATATAGAAAGCCCTCTCCTTGATCATAAGCCTTTTCCTGTGGGCCAAGCACTCGCTCCTGCATTTCCTTACGTGTTTTCTGAATCCAATCCCATTTCTCCTCTAACAATTGGACTAAGTATTCAACAGGCGTTCCTTTCGGAGCTTGTACTTCAACATTTCCGTAAGAATCTACATAAAGACGTACAGATTTTTTCTTCTTATAAGTTATATGAAAATTAATTGTCTTACCTAAATATGTATGTATCATTTCATCACCTAAAGTATTCGTTCATGTTATTTTTACAAATAAAAAAGAGTAGGCTACAAACGTCCTACTCTATCTATTATATCATTTACTGTTTCAACATAAATGTTACAACGCTTATTCCTTATCCTCTATACTTTACAGCTAATCCCTTTACGAAATTCCTTGCGTATCTATCGCCGCACTCTTTGTAATTCTTATGACCTTTCTTTCTTAATAGAGCGCCTAACTCTCCTTTTGTCACCTTAACTCCTACGCTGTCTAATATATCAAGCACATCTTCACTCGTTAATGAAAGTGCTATTTTCATTTTCTTTAGAAGAAGGTTATTGGCATTCTCATTACTCTGTAAAGGCATCGCTTGTCCAGCTGGTTGCCCTGGTTTCGGATCTTGCTTTCCTCTTTTTAAAGTAATAAATCCATTTAAAAATGACTCTAACATCACCATATCGCATGTTAATACGTAATCATCTTCGACTACATCAGCACTTTCAGCTTCATGCTGGGGACTTTTCTTTACTTTTGTAAGCATATCAACTACTTCTTCTTTCGTTACTTCAATGCCACCAAGTTTAAATATCTCTACCATATCTATATCTTTTATATCCATAGCATATCTTACTCTTTTTAATATATCATTATTGCTCATTGCCATTGTTAGTCCTCCTAAAATGTTGATTATTTATACGGCTGTTAAAGTTTATCCTCTAACATGCTTTAAACTATCATGTTTAATATAACCTTTTAGTTAATGTCCGCTAAATTAATACTTTAACATTTTAAAGATAGGTTTTATAGTCTTACCCGAACTTTTCTCCATCATTGTATCTATAGATCTCTTACGTGTTTTTTGCATGCTTATAAAAAGATTTCCCTCATAACATTAACTAAAAGAAAAAACAGTGCTTTGATTTCTCAAATACACTGTTCTTTTCCAGCTCTACGCTTATTTTGAACTCAACCAAGCCACACACTCCACATGTCCAGAGTGTATGTGGCAATACAAGAATGCTGGTAGGTTTATTAAATTCTTAAGACCTTCTTCTTTCAGAAAACAGACCTTACCAAAACAAAAGTTGCCGGCTGCAAAGGAACTCGAAACTGAACAAAATAAATACACATAAGTTGATGTAATTCATTTCCCTCTAACTTTTGAGAGTTACATCATTTCACTGTCCCCTGCCTCATCAACACTCTTTTCAAATTTATCAAGCAATGCACGCACTTCATCTGTTGATTTCGTGCTCATCAATTGATTTCTTAATTCAGCAGCTCCATGGAATCCTTTTACATAAATTTTGAAAAAGCGATGAAGCCCTGTGATTGAACGGGGTAGTACTTCCGCATATTGATCTTGAAGATCAAGCTGTAGTCTTAAAAGATCAAGGTGTTCTTTACTGGTATGCTCTTTTGGCTCTTTTTCAAAAGCAAAAGGATTTTTAAAAATACCTCGCCCGATCATAACGCCATCAATACCATATTTTTCAGCAAGCTGCAGCCCGATTTGACGGTCAGGAATGTCTCCATTGATTGTTAGTAGCGTATTTGGTGCAATACGGTCACGTAATTTTTTGATTTCCGGAATTAGCTCCCAATGCGCATCTACTTGGCTCATTTCTTCTCTTGTACGTAAATGAATAGAAAGGTTCGCAACATCCTGTTTTAAAATATGCGTTAACCACTCCTCCCACTCATTTAACTCCTTAAAGCCAAGTCGTGTTTTCACGCTGACAGGCAGTCCGCCCGCTTTTGCTGCTTGAATAAGTTCTGCCGCAACGTCTGGACGCAGAATAAGGCCACTACCTTTCCCTCTCGATGCCACATTCGGTACAGGGCAGCCCATATTAATATCGATGCCTTTAAATCCTAGCTCTGCCATGCCAATACTCATTTGACGGAAATATTCGGGATTATCCCCCCAAATATGTGCCACCATTGGCTGTTCATCTTCTGTAAAAATTAAACGGCCACGCACACTTTTCATACCCTCTGGATGACAATAGCTATCCGAGTTTGTAAACTCTGTGAAAAATACATCCGGTCGACCGGCTTCACTTACTACGTGACGAAAAACAACATCTGTCACATCTTCCATTGGTGCAAGTACAAAAAATGGTCGTGGTAAATCACGCCAAAAATTATCTATCATTTCAAACTCAAATCCTCTCACTATGAATACAACTTCAAACTCTTGATCAAAAAATATAAAACCAAATGTTACACTTATATCATGCTTCATAACTTATTATCAAACACAAGTACATTTGTACATTTATAATTTGTGAAAATCGGCAATATTTATTTTAACTAAAATCGGTCCTGAATGGTATTTTTATAAACAAAAAAGCAGATGGTATAGATTTTTTCTATATCAACTGCTTTTCTATTATACCAACTCCAACCAGGCCACACACTCCACATGTGTAGTATGCGGGAACATATCCACAGGCTGAACTTCCTGCGTCTTATATCCGCCCTCTTCAAGAATCTTCAAATCACGAGCAAGTGTTGCCGGATTACAGGATACGTATACAACACGCTTTGGCTTCATGTCGATGATTGTATTTAGTAGTGCTTCATCACAGCCTTTACGCGGTGGGTCGACTACGATTGTGTCAGCGATGATACCTTGTTTGTACCAGCTCGGAATGACTACTTCTGCTTCTCCTACGCCAAATTCAACGTTTGTCATGTTGTTTAGTTCTGCGTTTCGGTTTGCGTCTTCGATTGCTTCTGGTACGATTTCAACGCCGTATACTTTTTTCGCTTTTTGCGCTAGGAATAAGGAAATTGTTCCAATGCCGCAATACGCATCGATAACGGTTTCGTTTCCATCTAATTTTGCATACTCCAGCGCTTTGTCGTACAGTACTTTCGTTTGCGTTGGGTTTACTTGATAGAATGAACGTGCTGAAATAGCAAATTTAATATCGCCGATGAAATCATAAATATATTCTGATCCGTATAGGACTGTTGTTGTGTCGCCAAAAATGATGTTCGTGCGTTTGTTGTTTACGTTTTGGACGATAGATTTTACATTTGGAAACTTCGCTGTAATTTCTTCAATAATTGCATTTTTGTTTGGAAGCTCTGCGGTGCGTGTAATAAACACAAGCATGATTTCGCCTGTTACTTGTCCGTAGCGAGCCATTACATGACGAAGTGTTCCTTTATGACGTTCTTCGTTGTACGCTGTTATGCCGTGCTTCTCACAAATGCGTTTTACTTCTTGAATTAATGTATCGTTTTCTTCTGCTTGAATTAAGCATGTTTCCATATTAATGATGTCATGCGTTCCTTGGCGGTAAAAACCAGCGACAAGTCCGCCTTCACGTTCTCCAATTGGCACTTGTGCTTTGTTTCGATATACCCATGGATGTTCCATGCCAAGAACAGGGTGAACAGGTACATCATGCAGTCCACCGATGCGCTGCATAACGTCACGCACTTGTTTTTCTTTTGCTTGCAGCTGTCCTTCATATGTTAAGTGCTGAAGCTGACAACCGCCGCACTGGTTATATACTGGACATTCTGCCTCTTTGCGATATGGACTTTCTTTATGAAGCTTCATTAAACGACCAAAAGCAAAGTTCTTTTTCACTTTAATAATTTTAATTTGTGCTTCTTCACCTGGTAATCCGTTTTTCACGAAAATAGGATAGCCATCTACTTTCGCAACACCGGCACCGTCATGTGTTAAATCTTCAAACACTACATCTATAAACTCGTTTTTTTCAACTGGTGGCGTCATTTTATTACTCATTTTCCGACCTCTCTTTTTTCATCACACTGCGTTACATTTTACCATACTCCCCTGTCCTTTAGCCATTGGAAGAAAAAAAGCTATTGACGATTTTTGTCGATTAATGTTACGCTACTACTAATTCAATACGGATGGTGTTACCTCATATATACTTGATGATATGGATCGAGAGTCTCTACCCGGCAACCTGAAATTGCTGGACTATGGGGAAAACTAATGAATATTAGCTTTTTTGTGTATATAAGGACTCATATTGATTAGCTTTCTCGCATAGAAGGAAGTGGATCTGTATGGGTCTTTTTTTATTTTCATTTTAAAGGTCAGACATCATACGTATAACTTAAAACCTCGAGATTAACTTCTCTATTTATTACAAAGTAACAACATCTGAAAGGAGCAAATTTTGTGCAATATGTGATGAGTATCATCGGCATTCTTGCCGTATTGGGAATTTGTTTTGCTTTTTCCAACAACAGAGCAAAAGTTAATTTCCGCGCTATTATTATTATGCTTGCTTTCCAAATTTTAATTGGTTGGTTTGTATTTGGAACAAAAATTGGTCAGCAAATTATTGTTTGGATTGGTAAAGTCTTTAATAAATTGATTCAACTTGGTACTACAGGTGTAGACTTTTTATTTAACGGAATTCATAAAGATTTTGTCTTTTTCTTCAATGTATTATTAATTATCATCTTTTTCTCCGCACTACTTTCTGTTTTTAGTTATCTTGGTGTTTTACCTTTCATCGTGCGCGTTGCTGGCGGTGCAATTTCGAAAATTACAGGCTTGCCGCGTGTGGAATCGTTCCACGCTGTGAACTCTGTCTTCTTTGGATCAAGTGAAGCGTTACTTGTTATTAAAAATGATCTGCAACATTTTAATGCAAATCGTATGTTTATCATTTGCTGTTCAGCAATGAGTTCGGTATCTGCTTCTGTCACAGCATCTTATGTAATGATGTTAGATACAAAATACGTATTAGTGGCCCTGCCGCTGAACTTATTCTCTAGTCTAATCGTTTGTTCACTATTAACACCAGTTGATACGGCGCAAGAAGATGAAAAGCTGCAAAAGTTCGATAAAAATCTTTTTGGCAGTAGCTTAATCGACGCGTTGATTAACGGTGCATTAGACGGTTTAAAAGTAGCCGGAATTGTTGCGGCATTAATGATTGCTTTTATCGGTGTAATGGAAGTTGTAAACTTCGTGATTTCTTATGCATCAGGCGCACTTGGTCATAAAATTACACTACAACAAATTTTCGGTTACATTCTTTCACCGTTTGCATTCTTAATGGGAATTCCAGCACACGATGTTATTTCTGCCGGTGGTATTATGGGGACAAAAATTGCATTAAACGAATTCGTTGCTATTCTAGATTTAAAGAAAATCATGACTACATTATCCCCGCGTACAGTTGGGATTGTTACAGTATTCTTAATCAGCTTTGCAAGCATTAGTCAAATCGGCGCAATTGTCGGTACAATTCGTGCCCTATCTGAAAAACAAGGGCGCATTGTATCACGCTTTGGATGGAAGCTCCTTTGTGCTTCGACGCTAGCTTCTATTTTATCTGCAACAATTGCAGGGTTATTCATTTAACTATGCAGGCAGCTCCCTATTTAAAATAGGGAGCTGCTTTTTGTTTTCTTCACAAAAATTTTACATATTGCTCATAGGCTAATAAAATATAGTATTTTTGCCTTAATTAACCAAAAATGATATTTCCCTCTATATATGAGAGTGATATGATTAACAAGGGTATAATACACAATAGAAGGATGGATATAATGAAAAAATACGCACTAATGGCTTTACTTTCTTCTACCATTCTCACAGGTTGCAACACTAGTGTAACTAGTGATAAACAGAAAAAAGATGCAGCTGCTGAGAAACAAGTGGAACCGAAAAAAGTTGAAGCGAAAACAGTTGATGTTCCCTTAACACAAGGGAATATAACATGGGAGCCTTTTGCACCTGATGCAAAAAGCACTGTGCTCTATATGAACCATTTAAAAGATGCGTTTACAGAAGTACAATACCACGTTTGGCGCACTGCTGATGGCCCTGAAAGCAAACAAACATTTTCATCAAAGGAAAAAGAACGTAATTTTGCTTTCCCATTCCACTTAAAGGCTTTCAATTTGAAACGCGGGGAATATCAAATTGAAACAACAGGATTAAAAGAAGATGGCACACAAGTACCTCTTGCTAAATCTACAATTACCTTTCAACAATCTGTACCAATTCTAATGTATCATGCAATTGAAAAATACTCTGGACCAGGTGACGGCGAGTTAGGTTTGTATGTACCGCCAGCACAGTTCGAATCACATATGAAATATTTAAAAGATAACGGGTATACAATGCTGACATTTGAACGTTGGAACGATATAAATCGAGTCAATAAACCTATCTTTATAACGTTAGATGACGGACGAAAAAATAATATGAATGCCCTTCATATTTTACAAAGTTTAAAAGATGACAAATTCCAGCCAGCAGCGACAGAGTTTATCGTTGCCAATGATATTGATGCACCAAATCGTCTTTCAAAAGATGAGATTAAACAGATGGTAGATTCCGGTATTTTCTCTATACAATCGCACACATCTACTCATGCGATGATGGCTTATTCAAACAATTACGATGAAGAATTACGCGTTTCAAAAGAGAAAATTGAAAGTCTTACTGGTCAGAAAATAATTGCTCTCGCGTATCCAGTAGGCTCTTATAACGATCAAGCTGTTGCAGAAACAAAAAAATATTACGAGTTTGCAGTAACAACAGATCATGGCAATCATATGACAAAAGGTTTACCGAACGAACAATATTTAATTAAACGCCATTTTGTCGGACCTAACACATCAATGGCGCAATTTACAGCATTGGTAAGAGAGCGCAATTAGTTATATAAATGCAAATTGGAAAACCGACATACCCCCCTTTTCTTTTTAGGTGGGCGAGGACATCTGGCCATGCCTAGAAGCTGTTAAGGTCTTTTCCCGCCACATGCAGGAGTGAAAACAAAGGAAGAAAGCAAGCGCAGATTATGTTTTGCTGTGCATAGCAGCGACTTATATGTGGAAAAATTAAAATGGATTTACATATTTTAAGGCTGTTTTATTAACAAAGCAGCCTCTTCTTATACAATTTGACTAAAGGATGCTTATAATATGAAAAAATACATTTCTACCATACTACTCTCTACTCTGTTCATCTCTGGTTGTAGTCATGTAACTCAACTAGATCCCAAAAAAGAAGTACACGCTGCTGAGCAGCAAACAGATAAGAAAACAGAAGAGAAAGTGCAGCCACAAGGAACTATTTCATGGAATCCGATTACATACGAATCAAAAAATACAGTTGTATACACGAAAGATGTAAAAGCGCCAATTACAGAAGTACAATATAAAATTTGGCGCACTGCTGACGGAAAAGAGAGTGCAAAAACATTTTCTTCTAAAGAAAAAGAGAACCATTTTTCTTTACCGTTTGATTTAAAAGAATTTGAAGGAAAGCGCGGCGAATATCAAATTGAGGCACACGGTATAAAAGAAGATGGGAAAACCATTCCACTTACAACATCGGCAATTGTATTCCAGCAACACGTACCGCTTCTAATGTACCATGCGATTGATGATTATAAAGAAGGCAATGGTCTGAAAGATCTGTTTGTATCTCCTGCCAACTTTGAAGCACAAATGCAATATTTGAAA
The DNA here is from genome assembly GCF_052038115.1 of Bacillus sp. GB_SG_008. Classification (NCBI taxonomy): domain Bacteria; kingdom Bacillati; phylum Bacillota; class Bacilli; order Caryophanales; family Bacillaceae; genus Bacillus; species Bacillus sp. GB_SG_008. The sequence continues at coordinate 173,703 of NZ_JBPZSK010000007.1, forward strand.
GACAACGGCTATACATTGTTAACCTTTGAACACTGGGGTGACATTAACAAAGTCAACAAACCAATTTTTGTTACATTTGATGATGGTATGAAAAATAATATGAATGCCCTTCATATTTTACAAAAGCTTAAAGATGATAAGTTCAAGCCAACCGCGACAGAATATGTAATTGTCAATTCCATCGATACAGAAGGCTCAATGTCTACAGCAGATATAAAAGAAATGATTGATTCCGGCATTTTTTCTATTCAATCTCATACAGCAACACATGCCGATTTGCCGAAAGTTACAAACTATGAAGAAGAGCTAAAGGGTTCGAAGGAAAAACTCGAAAAGATTACTGGCAAACCCGTTATCGCTATTGCTTATCCATTTGGCCATGTAAATGACCATGTTGTTGCTGAAACAAAAAAATATTATCAATTTGCGACAACAACAAAACCTGGTCAATTTATTGAAAAAGGCGAGCCAGATGAATTGTTACGTATAAAACGTGTCCGTATTCATAACTCAACAACTGTAGAACAGTTTGGGCTGGCAATTAAATAAGAAAATAGAACTCGATTCCAATCGGGTTCTATTTATATTTTCAGAATCTTCATGTATTATGTACATAAGAACTATTTACGCAAAGGAGAATATATATGTCATTTGAACAAACGTTAGAAAAGTATGCTGCTCTAGCAGTAAATGTCGGAGTAAATATTCAACCAGGACAAACATTAAATATTGGTGCACCAATTGAATCAGCTCCATTTGTTCGTCTTGTTACAAAGAAAGCTTATGAATCAGGTGCAAAGCATGTGTATGTCGATTGGGTTGATGAAAATTTAACACGCTTAAAGTTCGATTTAGCACCAGAAGAAGCGTTTTCTGAATTCCCTGCTTGGAAAGCACATGCACGTGAAGAACTAGCAAAAGAAGGTGCAGCATTTTTATCCATTTACGCAGAAAACCCTGATTTATTAAAAGGTGTAGATCCAAAGCGCATCGCTAGCGCAAATAGAGCAGCTGGAGAAGCAATGAAAACAGTTCGCGAATATATGATGACTGATAAAGTAAGCTGGTGCGTTATCTCTGTTCCAACGACAGAATGGGCAGCAAAAGTGTTCCCTGATGTACCTGAAGAAGAACAAGTAGCAAAATTATGGGATGCAATTTTCCAAGCAACTCGTGCTGATTTAGAAAATCCTGTTCAAGCTTGGAACGAACATAATAGTAACTTACATACGAAGGTACACTATTTAAACGACAAACACTATAAAGCACTATACTATAAAGGACCAGGAACAGATTTAACAATCGAACTTCCTGAAAAGCATTTATGGGTCGGTGCTGGCAGCACTAACGAAAAGGATGTACCATTTATGGCAAACATTCCAACAGAAGAAGTATTTACAATGCCATTAAAAACAGGCGTAAACGGCTATGTAACAAGTAAAAAACCATTAGTTTATGCAGGAAATGTTATCGATAACTTTACGCTTACATTTGAAAATGGCCGCATCGTAGACTTCAAAGCTGAAGTTGGCGAAGAAACATTAAAACATTTAGTTGAGACAGATGAAGGTTCTCACTTCTTAGGAGAAGTTGCATTAGTACCGCACGACTCACCTATTTCTAATACAAATATTTTGTTCTACAATACATTATTTGATGAAAATGCATCTTGCCATTTAGCAATCGGTAATGCCTATGCCTTTAACTTAGACGGTGGTAAAACGATGTCAAAAGAAGAGCTAGAAGATAATGGTGCAAACTCTAGTATTACACACGTAGACTTTATGATCGGTTCTGCTGAACTAGATATCGACGGTATTACAGCAGATGGTACACATGAACCAATCTTCCGTAAAGGAAACTGGGCGTTTTAATAAATATAATAAAAAGACTCACATCAACGTTTTCGTTGATGTGAGTCTTTTTTATCCCGCTACTTTTGGGCAGTAAGAGCCGGATTGGTTCAACTAACCATCAGTGGGGATGAATCTCCCCACTGATGGTATTTTCACTTTATAGGCCTAATGAAATATATTTAATTTCTAAGTACTCTTCAATTCCAAAGTAACCACCTTCACGGCCGATACCACTTTCTTTAAATCCACCGAATGGAGCTTGTGCAACAGATGGAAGACCGTCATTTAAACCAATAATTCCGTATTCTAATGCTTCGCTAATTTGAAATGCTTGGCTAATATTTGTTGTAAATACATATGCCGCTAAGCCGTATGGTGTGTTATTTGCACGCTCAATTACCTCTTCAGCTGTTTTAAATTTCGCAACAGGGGCAACCGGTCCAAATGTTTCTTCTGTCATACATAACATATCATCATGTGCTTCGCCAATTACAGTTGGTTGAACAAAATGGCCATTTAATTCTGCAATCTTTTGTCCACCATTCAGTACCTTTCCACCCTTTTGAATCGCATCTTCTATATGTTCTTGTACTTTTTCAACAGCTGACTGATCAATAAGTGGTCCAACAGTTGTACCTGCTGCAAAACCGTCCCCTACTTTTAGTTCTCCTACAGCTGCTTGGAATTTCTCTACGAAGTTTTCATACACATCTTCTTGAACAAACACTCTATTCGTACAAATGCACGTTTGACCAGCATTACGGAATTTCGAGCCGATTACTGCTTCTACAGCTTTATCTAAATCTGCATCATTCATTACAATAAACGGTGCATGACCACCTAATTCTAATGAAACTTTTTTCACTGTTTCAGCTGCACCGCGCATCAATTCTTTTCCAATTTCTGTTGACCCAGTAAAGGATACTTTTCTTACGCGTCCATCATTCATCCACGTATCAGCAATTGCTTTCGCACTTCCTGTTACGATATTTATGACACCTTTTGGAATTTCTGCTTCATGTGCAAGTTCAGCTAATTTTAATGCTGTTAATGGTGTTTGGCTTGCTGGTTTTACGACCGCCGTACATCCTGCTGCTAATGCAGGTGCCACTTTTCTTGTAATCATCGCTGCTGGAAAGTTCCATGGCGTAATTGCTGCAATTACACCAACAGGCTGTTTCGATACAAGGATACGTTTATTCGGATGAGAAGCAGGAATCATGTCTCCATATACACGCTTCCCTTCTTCTGCATACCATTCTACAAAGCTATTCGCATAGTTTACTTCACCAAGCGCTTCTGCGAATGGTTTTCCTTGTTCCTTTGTCATAATAGCTGCAATTTCTTCTTTATGATCATCAATTAACGTGAACCACTTTTTCAATTTGTTCGCACGCTCAGCTGCCGTTAACTTTGACCAAGTCTTAAACGCTTCATGTGCAGCATCTACCGCTTGCTTCGCTTCAGTTACTCCACCTTTTGGAACAGTAGCAAATACTTCTTGTGTAGCCGGATTGTTAATTTCAATTTGTTCATGCAAATGAACAAATTCCCCATTAATATACATTGCTTTCTTATCTAAATTAATAGCCATTGTTTTTTTATCCAACCTTTTCATCCTCCTTTATATTTACTGTACCAAATGCAATGGTACTTTTTTAAATTCCTTCTTCTCCTCCAACGAGAAGCTCTTCTCCAATAAACTTTTTGATTTTTCTAGTTGCTGCAGACTGACTAATTTTTAAAGTCTCTGCTACTTTATAGCTTGATTGATGTGCTTTATACGCTTTCAAAATAATATTGCGCTCTACTTCCTCTAACATTTCATACAAACTTTTTCCGGATTGTTCGATTGTAGAATTTTGCATAGATAATGGTAAGTCTTCCAATGTAACAAGCTCATCTGCAGTAATAACAACACGTTCCATCACATTTTCTATTTCTCGGTTATTTCCTTCCCAAGGATATTCTAAAAATGCTTGTAGTACATGCGGAGATAGCTTCACATTACGCCCATACTTCTCATTAAAATGCTGCAGGTAATAATAGACTAGTGGTAAAATATCTTCTTGTCTCTCACGTAAAGGAGGGATATAAATCGGAATCACATTAAGGCGGTAATATAAATCCTTGCGAAACGTCCCCTGTTTCACCATTTCTTTCAAATTTCTATTCGTTGCGGCTACAATGCGCACATCTACTTTCTTTAATTCTCTGCCTCCTACTGGGCGGAATGTTTTTTCCTGTAATACTTGTAAAAGTTTCGCTTGAATTTCAAGAGGCATTTCTCCAATTTCATCTAAAAAGAGTGTCCCTTTATGAGCCAGTTCTAAAATGCCTTTTTTCCCTTCACGATGCGCACCTGTAAAAGAACCACTTGCATATCCAAACAGTTCAGATTCAATTAAATTTGTTGGCAAAGCGGCGCAATTGATTTCATAAAACATTTCATTTTTACGATGGCTCAATTCATGTAAATGGCGTACTAATCTACTTTTTCCAACCCCTGTTTCTCCTAAAACAAGAACCGTGCTATCTACTACAGATACTTTTTTTATCGTTTCAACTATCCTCTGCATAGCTGCACTTTTAAAAATAAGCCCTTCATGCTCATATGTTTCTCGTAATTCTTTTTTATACGTTTTTAATTGATCCGTCATTGCCTCTACCTTTTTTCGCAATTGATAGAGCTCTGTTAAATCACGTGAGTAGCTAATGACCCTTCTTAAATTACCGTGATCATCGAAAACTGGCCGTGTTCGAACATGTAAATATTCTCCTGACTTTGTCGTCTGCACTAATTCAATTGGCTTCTCTTTTTCGATGACTTCAAGTGTTGCAGACGGATAAAAAATCCCTTCCTTTTGTAACTCTTTTACACTCTTACCAACCAATTTCTCCGCCGGTAACTGGTAATGTCTTTCGCACATGCTGTTGACACGAACAACAATACCTTTCTCATCTGTTACAAAAATCTCATCAAATGCATGTTCAAATACATCTTTTAAATCCATAAATACTCGTTCCTTTTCCGCCACCATTCCAGTCACTCCCTGAAGTTTAAATATTTTCAAAGTTTTATAACCCTGCTATGATAAAGAGCATTTGAAATATCACAGATTGACGGTTCATCTTAGAGAATAAATGATATTCAAACACGTCCAATTTATATATAATACTTTGTCATTATTATATAACAGGGAGAACCGGAACAGTTGCAAACAAGTTTTTAAAATGAATATTTTACAGGAAACTCAATACGCTTTTAGCTTATACGTGTGCTTTATCTACTTTTCCATAACAAGCTTGAAGCGATTCTTCAAGAATGTTAAGCCCTTCTTCAAGTTGCTCATCTGTAATAACAAGCGGCATTAAAACGCGAACGACATTTCCATATGCGCCTGCCGTTAATAGCAATAAACCTCTCTTATTTGTTTCTGCAGTAAGATTTGCAGCTAACGTTTTATCTGGCTCTTTCGTTACTTTATCTTTCACTAATTCGAAGGCACACATTGCTCCTAACCCGCGAACATCACCAATGCATTCATATTTTTCAGCCATTTGGTTAAAACGATCCATTACTTCTTTTCCAATATGCACAGCACGTTCATTTAAATTTTCTTTCTCCATTACTTCAAGAACAGCTAATGCAGCACTACATCCCAATGGACTTCCAGCATACGTTCCGCCTAATTCACCAGGTGCAGCCTCATTCATTACTTCTTTTCGGCCAATTACACCACTGATTGGTACACCCGCTCCTAGCGATTTAGATACAGTAATTAAATCTGGTACTACATCGTAATGGTCAATAGCAAAATATTTACCCGTACGGCCAAATCCTGTTTGAATTTCATCAGCAACAAACAAAATGCCATGTTCAGCACATAAACGATGTACTTCTTTCACAAACTTTTTACCTGGAACGATAAAGCCGCCTTCTCCTTGTACAGGCTCCATCACAACAGCTGCAATACTTTCTGGTGCAACCTCTGTGATTAAAAAGTTTTTAAACTCTTCAATGATAAAATCTTCATATTGTTCTTCTGTTAATCCAGCTGGACGACGATATTCGTAAGGGAACGGAGCTTTATAAACCTCTGGTGCAAACGGACCAAATCCATGCTTATACGGCTTTACTTTACTTGTCATTGTCATCGTCATTAATGTACGGCCGTGGAACCCTTTTGTAAATGCAATAATCCCTGTTCGTTTCGTATACTTACGAGCAATTTTCACTGCATTTTCAACAGCTTCAGCTCCGCTGTTTAAAAACAATACTTGTTTATCGAAAGCACCTGGCGCTAACGCAGCTAGTTTTTCTGCCAATTCAATATACGATTCATACATCATTACGTTAAAACCTGTATGGATATATTGATCGATTTGCTTATGAAGAGCCTCTGTAACAGTCGGGTGACAATGTCCGACGTTGATTGTACCAATTGCCCCAGCAAAGTCGATAAATTGATTTCCATCCACATCTGTAACAAGCGCCCCATGAGCCGATTGTACAAATGTTTGAATTCCATTACTTACTCCTCTTGGTACGATATTTTGGCGGCGTTCAAATAATGAAGCTGCTTTTGAACCCGGAATATTTTGATTAACCTTAGCAAAATTTGTTTTCATTGTATATTCCACCTCTTTTAATGATTTGCTTTTTATATTGCAAAATGTGTGCCAATTTTCAAACACACTGTACTCCTATATTTCCATAGGTTTCGGCATAAAAAATAAGTCCCTAAAGACTCAAAACGAGTCTTTAGGGACTTATCTAAAAGATTTTTATCTATTTTCAATGAATTTTTCCGTTTCATTCCATACTAACTTACCAGAATCAGAAATCAACTCTCCTACAGATGGCAACAATATGTCAGCTAATGGCTCTAACGTTCCTTTATCACCTGTTCCTGAAAGAACACCAATCGCATAACCTGCTCCGCTATTTTGAGCTAAATGCATATCTGTTGGTGTATCACCTACAATAACAACTTCAGAAGGATGCAGTTGAAACCGGTCACAAAATGCGTCTACAATTTGCTTATTTGGTTTTTGTGCTGGAAATGTATCTGACGTTACAATAAACTCAAAAAACGATTGTAGTTGATATTGCTGTAGAAATAATTGCGTAGGTTCATAATCGTCTGCTGTTACAATACCGAGAATATACCCTTGTTCTCTTAATTTTGTTAGTAACTTTGGTAAATCTGCTGTCATTTTCATATGTGAACGCTGCTTATACATAAAGGCGAATAACTTTTCACTTATCCATTCTCGCATTTCAGTTGCAGAAATAGATGGAACATGCTGACAAAAAATATATGCTAAATCCATGCTTGTTCCTGCGGCCAATACACTATGCGGATTCACAAACATTTCTTCTACACCAATCTCTTTCAGCAACGTTGTTTGTAACGTTGTGGGTAGTTTATATGTTCGGATTAGCTCTGCAACAACTTCCTCTGCAACTTTTATCCAAATGGAATGAAAATCCATTAGTGTACCATCCTTATCAAATAAGATTGCTTTCATTTCCCCCATATCCTCCTACATCTCCTTTGTTACTCCCCGTCATTGTAACAAGGGAATATATACAAACTATGAAGGAATTGTAAAGATACAATAAAGATACAACAAAATACCAATTTACATTCTTTGCAAAAAAACTACCTTTTACAAGGTAGTTTCTTTTTGCTCTGGAACAAATAATTCTAAACAGTGATATATATTTTCAAACTCCATCGGTGCATCGCCGCCGTACTCACCGTCTAAATTAATCATTAACTTTTCTGGAGAATGTACTTTAATTCGATTTGCCTGTGTATATAATACTTTCGGATTATTTATATGCTCACCACGCTGCGCTTGTGTTGCTGCCTTAATTAGGTCTGCAATAGAACCCTTTTTTAATATTAACAAATCAAACAAACCATCATTAATAGATGCGTACGGCGCTACTTTTTCAAAGCCGCCGACAGATCGTGTGTTCGTAATTAAAAACATTGTAATTTCTTCTTGCAGCATCTTTCCATCATACTCAATTTCTACATATGTCGGATGCAAAGATGGTAACATTTCAATACCCTTTAAATAATATGCAAGTTGCCCAAGTACTGTTTTTAATTTACTTGGCACTTCATATGTTAATTCTGTAATGCGGCCACCGCCAGCAATATTAATAAAATATGTATCATTTGCTCTTCCAAGATCAAGAGGTACCGTTTGACCAGCACAAATGATATCAGCAGCTTCTTCGATTGAGCGAGGTACACCAATCGCTCGAGCAAAGTCATTTGTCGTTCCAACTGGGATAATCCCAAACTTCGGAAGATGCTCATTTCCAACTAACCCATTCACAACTTCATTTAACGTACCATCGCCGCCTGCTGCAATAACAACATCAAACTTACGCTCTGCCGCTTGCCTCGCTGCCACAGTCGCATCTCCAGGGCCTGTCGTCGCATGACATGATGCTTCATACCCTGCTTTCTCTAATTTTTGTAGTACTTCTGGCAAGCTCTTCTTAAATAACTCGCGACCAGAAGTTGGATTATAAATAATTCTTGCACGTTTCATATAACATTAGCACAGGAAAACCCTCATTCATCAAAAAGGGAAAGGAATAGCCGCCAAGCATTTGCTTAGCACTCCTATGCGTACCCTCCTCTCAATTCTACATGTATTTCCTTCAACCTAACAAAGCAATATAATTTCATTGTTAACACTAAATTAACATTTATTTCATACCATATTATGAAAAAATTCTCTCTAGATTTAGATTTATCATTATTACAACCTTTTTGCAACTATCATACCATACTTAACTGAAGGGATTTTTCTTATATTTGTCAGTTAATCAAACGTTTGTTTAAACAAAATATCATTTAAACAAACGTTTGATTAACTCAGAAAAACACCCATATTTGGGTGTTTTTCTGTTTAATCTTCGTTGTTGCATTCTCGCTTCAGCGGCTTCGCGGTTTCTCATCCTAAGCGAAACGCCTCCACTTCTCGTGCTTATCGCTTGTTAATCTCTTCAAGTAAGATTTTATTAACAAGCGGCGGATTTGCTTGTCCTTTTGTTGCTTTCATAATTTGACCAACTAAGAAACCAATTGCACGGTCTTTACCGTTTTTGAAGTCTTCAATAGACTGTTCGTTATTATCAAGAATTTCTGTTACGACCTTACGAAGTGCTCCTTCGTCAGAAATTTGAACAAGACCTTTTGCTTTTACGATTTCTTCTGGGTCTCCACCTTTTTCAATTAACTCGTTAAATACTTTTTTCGCAATTTTAGACGAAATTGTACCTTTTTCAATTAATTGAATCATTTTAGATAAACCAGCTGGTGTTAGTGCTACATCTTGTAATTCTTTTTGTTGTTTGTTTAAGTATGCTAGTACTTCACCCATTAACCAGTTTGATGTTAATTTCGCGTCTGCACCATCTGCAACTGTTGCTTCGAAGAAATCAGACATCTCTTTCGTTAATGTTAATACGTGTGCATCATAAGCTGGTAAGCCAAGCTCTTCAACATAACGTACTTTACGAGCATCTGGAAGTTCAGGAATAGAAGCACGCACGCGTTCTTTCCACTCATCATCGATGTAAAGTTCAACTAAATCTGGCTCTGGGAAGTAACGGTAATCGTCAGATCCTTCTTTCACACGCATTAAGATTGTTTTCTTCGTTGCTTCATCATAACGACGTGTTTCTTGTTGGATGATCCCACCAGATAATAGTTCTTTTTCTTGACGTGTCTGTTCAAACTCAAGACCTTTTTGTACGTAAGTGAAAGAGTTTAAGTTTTTCAGTTCTGCTTTTGTACCGAATTTTTCTTGTCCAACTGGACGAAGAGAAATGTTCGCATCACAGCGAAGAGAACCCTCTTCCATCTTACAATCAGATACGCCTGTATATTGAATGATTGATTTTAGCTTTTCTAAGTAAGCATACGCTTCTTCTGGTGTACGCATATCTGGCTCAGATACGATTTCGATTAACGGCATACCTTGGCGGTTGTAGTCTACTAATGAATAACCTTCGCTTGTATGTGTTGATTTCCCTGCATCTTCTTCTAAATGAAGACGTGTAATACCGATGCGTTTCTTTTTGCCGTCTACTTCGATTTCAATCCAACCATTTTCCCCAATTGGTTTATCATATTGAGAGATTTGGTACGCTTTCGGGTTATCTGGATAGAAATAGTTTTTACGGTCAAATTTTGTTTCTGTTGCGATTTCACAGTTTAATGCCATTGCAGCTTTCATTGCAAAGTTAACTGCTTCTTTATTTAGAGTTGGAAGCACCCCAGGATATCCTAAGTCAATTACACTTGTTTGTGTATTTGGATCCGCTCCGAATTCTGTTGGACTCGCAGAGAAAATTTTCGAATTTGTTTTTAACTCAACGTGAACCTCTAAACCGATAATTGTTTCAAAATTCATCTATGCTCGCCTCCTTACAGACTTGCTTTTTTTGTATGATAATCTGTTGCTTGCTCGAACGCATGTGCAACGCGATAAATTGTTGCTTCATCGAAGTGTTTACCAATAATTTGCAGTCCAAGTGGCATGTTGTTTGCGCCGAATCCACATGGAACAGAAATTGCTGGAACACCTGCTAAGTTTACTGGAATTGTTAAAATGTCGTTTGCATACATTGTCATTGGATCATCGATTTTTTCGCCTACTTTAAACGCTGGAGTTGGCGTTGTTGGTCCGATAATAACATCATAGTTTGCAAATACATTTTCAAAGTCATTTTTAATTAATGTACGTACTTGTTGTGCTTTTTTGTAATATGCATCATAGTAACCCGAGCTAAGTGCGAATGTACCAAGCATAATACGACGTTTTACTTCGTCACCAAAGCCTTCGCTACGTGTATTCTTATACAGGTCCATTAAGTTATTCACATTATCAGAACGAACGCCGTAACGTACGCCATCAAAACGTGAAAGGTTAGCAGACGCTTCAGAAGAAGAAATTAAGTAGTATGTTGCTAGTGCATATTTAGAGTGTGGAAGCGATACTTCTTCCCAAGTCGCGCCCATACCTTCTAACACTTTTAAAGCAGCTAATACTGACTCACGAGCCTCTTCGCCAACGCCTTCACCTAAGTATTCTTTTGGCACAGCGATGCGTAAACCTTTTACGTCGCCTGTTAAACCAGCTAAGTAATTGCCAACTTCAATGTTTGCAGAAGTTGTATCCATACGGTCAACACCTGAAATAGCTTGCAGTAAGTATGCATTGTCTTCTACTGTACGTGTAATCGGTCCAATTTGGTCAAGTGAAGATGCAAACGCAACTAAACCGAAGCGAGATACACGACCATATGTTGGTTTTAAACCAACAACACCGCAATATGCAGCTGGTTGACGGATAGATCCACCTGTATCAGATCCTAAAGAGAATAATACTTCGCCTGCAGCTACAGCCGCTGCTGAACCACCGCTAGATCCGCCTGGTACGTAATCTAAGTTCCAAGGGTTTTTTGTAGCGTAGAATCCAGAGTTCTCGTTAGAAGATCCCATCGCAAACTCGTCCATGTTTAATTTACCGATTGTAATTGTGTCAGCAGCGTTTAGCTTTTGCACAACTGTTGCATCGTAAATTGGGTCAAAGTTTGCTAAGATTTTACTCGCACACGTTGTGCGAAGACCTTTTGTTACGATGTTATCTTTCACACCGATTGGCATACCAAATAGTAACCCATTATCTTCAGCGCCTAATTTCGCATCCAATTCTTTCGCTTTTGCACGTGCATTTTCTTCATCTAATGTAAGAAACGCTTGTACATTATTTTCAACATCCGCAATACGTTTGTAAGATTCATCTACTAAATCCGTAACGGAAATTTCTTTGCTTTGTAATTTCTTATGTAACTCTGATACAGAATGATCAAATAATGACATCGAAATTCCCCTCCTCTATTCTAATACTGCTGGAACACGGATTTGATTCTCTTTGTGATCCGGTGCATTTTTTAATACTTCTTCAACTGGTAAACCTTTTTCAGGTACATCTTCACGCATAATATTCTTCATATCTAGTACGTGTGTTGTTGGTTTTACGTTTGTTGTATCTAATTCATTTAACTGCTCAGCAAATGTAACAATTGCATCGAGTTGTTTTTGAAATTTTTCTGCTTCTTGATCTGTAATTGCAAGACGCGCTAAATGTGCAACGTGCTTTACATTCTCAACGGAAATTCTTGACACGGCTAGGCCACCTCCATAATATATCGTACAATCTACAATACTATTGATGATACCAAATTTTCAGTAGTTCAAGCAAGTGAACACATGGGACTTACAGCATTTTTGCATAAAAAAAGAAAGGCTTTTGCCTTCCATGTCATTTTACCCCGTATTAACAGGCAATAATAGCTGTGCCCCAAAGTTCGGCGGGAGCTAAACTGCCCGAAAAATCCCAATTGGGTGGGATTCCCATCAGTGGGGGATGAAAAAACTCTCCACTCATGGAAGTTTCACTTTATTATTTCTCAATCGGTTCTTTTTTCGGAATGTGTTCATTATCTTCTTCATTATCACGAATTGTTTTTTGCAGTACAAAACATGACATTGTTAGAAATAATGTACCTATTAAGTAGTATCCTTTTACACTGAGTGGTTCATCTAATGTGTAAATCCCTATGAGCATTCCAGAAAGCGCACAAACAAAAGAAGTCCATGCTAAAAATGTGAAAGCCTGTGTGTTTCTCCTTTTCATTGTTCTTCTCCCCCTTATCATTACTTAATCTATTATTAGATGGGTATACCATCATTCATACTATGAAATCTCATGTAAAATACCCTATCTTTTGTATTACTCTAGCATACATATAATTCTTTATAAAGAAAAAAATGGATATAGCCTGAAAAGTTAAAAATAATCATTTGACATTTATTGAAGTTAAACATAGAATGAAAATAAATATTACGAACCTCGAAATATACGGGAGTGGAAATAATTGCTGCAATACGAACATTTTTTAGATTTACTGCTCAATAACGCCAAGAAGCTTTTCTATCCAGAAGAATGGGTAAGCATTGATTTATCACTTTCAAAAACAGAAGTATTCTGTCTGCTATGGATGGAGCGAAATACAGACATTACGATGAGTAAAATTACGGAACTTCTCGATATTCCAATGAGTACAACGACAGGTGTAGTCAATCGTCTCGTAAAAAAAGGGTATATTGAGCGCTACCGCAATGAAAGTGATCGTCGTATTGTATTGATTCGTTTAACAGAAGCTGGCATACAACTTGTAGAAGAAGTAAAACAAAATGCTGCTCATTATTTTAACCTTGTAACGGAAGCACTATCAGAAGAAGAAAAAGCATTTTTACTACAAATCTTCCAAAAAATAATGAATCACATTGCTACATCACAACAAAAAACAGAAGAAAAGCTTACTTCACCTAAGATCAAAAACATTCCGATTGAATAGACCCCTCTGCGGGTTTTTATTCAAAGATATATTTCGACCCTCGTAATATTCGACTACCGAAACAAAGGGGATATGAATGATGAGAATTATTTTATACACAGGTAAAGGCGGCGTAGGGAAAACAAGTATTTCAGCAGCAACAGCAATGCAAAGTGCAAAACAAGGTTTAAAAACGTTAGTCATGAGTACTGACCCTGCTCATAGTTTAGGAGATTCATTTGGTATGAAACTGTCCTCAGAGCCACAAGAAATCCGTGAAAATCTATGGGCACAAGAAATTAATACAATCTACGAAATGGAAAAAGGCTGGGGTAAACTGCAAAAATATATTACATTGCTATTTACATCAAAAGCAGCTGACGATATTACTACAGAGGAACTTACTATGTTCCCAGGTATGGAAGATTTAATTAGCTTACTACGTGTATTAGATTACTATAAACAAAAAACATATGATGTCATCATTATTGATTGTGCCCCAACCGGTGAAACATTAGCTATGCTAAGTTTCCCTGATATGCTCGGCTGGTGGATGGAAAAACTCTTTCCAATTAAACGTAAAGTATTAAAAGTTGTACGTCCTGTCGCACAGCCGCTTCTTAGATTCCCCCTTCCTACCGATGATGCCATGGACGAATTAACACATACTCTCGAACAGCTCGGTGAAATGAGAGATATTTTATCCAACCGAGAAATAACAAGTATTCGTGTTGTTGTAAATCCGGAAAAAATGGTTATTAAAGAAGCTCAGCGAAGCTTTACGTATTTAAACTTATATGACTACAATGTCGATGCCATCATGATTAATCGCGTCATTCCTGACACTGTCACAGACTCTTATTTTCAGGCCTGGAAAGATACACAAAAGAAATATAAAGCATTGATTCAAGATAGTTTTCAGCCGCTTCCTATTTATGAAGCACCAATGTTTGAACAGGAAGTAGTTGGTTTACCTATGTTAGAGCGTGTTGGCGATGCTTTATTTAAAAATGATTCTGATCCAACTGCCGTGAAATTCAACGGACGGACGCAATATGTCACAAAAAATGGTGATGAATATATCTTTGTTCTTTCCATCCCATTCTCAGATAAAAGTGAACTCTCTTTAAATCAAAAAGGCGATGAACTTATTATTCGTGCTGGTTCCGTAAAACGAAACATTACATTGCCAAAAACATTAACACATTTGTCCATTCAAGGAGCAAAATTTGAAGGTGATGTACTCAACATTCGATTTGGAGGTGCCGTTCATGCATGAGGATTTATTGCGGAAAATGATTCGGACGAAGCTAGAAATTGGAGGATACGTTATAAACAGATTACCTGCCCCGCTCCATCAGCGAGCAAACGAGGTGCTGAACATGTTTCATGAAGAGTTAACTTCCTATATACAAGAGCAGAAACAACCTGCGGAAACGTCTTTAAAACGTGTGACAATTGAATAACTGTATAGAAAAGACCAGGAAAATTCCTGGTCTTTTCTACTTAAACTTTTCAATTTTAATTTCATGTAAATTTCTTTATCTCACATTTTTCAAAAAGGAAAACTCACTAAGCTAATGGAATAATTAAACGAATACAAAATCGAAACTGGAGGCTGTAACTGAAATGAAAACTGCTCTTTTACTCGTCGACATCCAAAATGATTATTTTCCAAACGGAAAGATGGAACTGCGAAATGCTAGCGAAGCAAGTGAATATGCAAAACGCATACTTCAATATTTCCGTGAAACAAATCAGCCTATTTTTCATATCCAACATGTTTCCACTCGCGAAAATGCAACATTTTTTCTTCCAAATACAGAAGGTGTACACATCCATAAGAATGTTCGTCCTTTGCAGCAAGAAACAGTCATATTGAAGCATTATCCAAATAGTTTTCGAGAAACTTCATTATTACAAGAATTACAGGATTTACAAATCGAACACGTTGTTATATGCGGCATGATGACACATATGTGCATTGATGCTACAGTACGAGCTGCCTTTGATTTTGGCTTTACATGTACAGTAATACATGACGCGTGTGCAACGAAAGACTTAATCTTTAAAAACGTTTCCATTCCAGCTGCATATATTCACAATACAATTCTAGCTTCCTTAAACGAAGTGTATGCTGAGATAATCAGCACCGAAGAGTTTTTACAGCGCGAAAAATCCTTTTGATTTTCTTTATATCGTTTCATTTCTCTTACGCTTCCATCAGTAACTCTATATTCCTATCAAGATGTATAAAAAAAGAAACACCGCCTTCAGCGAGCAAACTGAAAGCGGTGTCTTCTTGTCTAATCATAGATTTTCCTTCAAATTGTATTATACAGGAAATTTATAAAATTTATACAGAGAAATATGACGAATGAATACAATTTTCTAGGAATTTTATGTATTTTGGTCGAATTAAACGAAATTGATCCAAAATAAGGTAAAATCATAAAAAGGGGGAAGTTCATGAAATTTTCAATTCAACGAAATCCACTGCCTTCTCTACTCATTATTGCATTATGTCCAATACCTTTTATTCTCTTTTTTATGGAAAAAGCTGATGTAGGTTCTATTATAATAGGTATTATCTTTTTACCTATTGTACTTATGCTTCTATGGGCATTATTTCATTCTTATCACGAGATTACGAATACACATCTCGTTGCTGTATTTGGCTTTGTCAAAATTATGATTCCACTTCACGAAATAACTAACATCAGATATACATACAACTTACTTTCCGCTCCCGCCTGGACGTTTAAGCGATTAGAAATTACTTATAGCAATTATGATATAGCGCTCATATCATTACCAAAAGACCCCGATTTATTTATGGCAAAAATACAAGAAAAATGTCCACTTCTTCAAAATCATTCTATTTAATACGCAAAAAGACCTTCTCGATTTTCGAGAAGGTCTTTCCTATACTTCTTATAGAGTTTCAGAAGTAGTTTTTGCTTGCATGTGTAATGCTATATAGTCAGGTCCACCAGCTTTAGAGTCTGTACCAGACATGTTAAAGCCACCGAATGGTTGGTAACCTACGATTGCACCAGTACATCCACGGTTGAAGTATAAGTTACCAACATGGAAGTCTTCACGTGCTTTTTCAATATGTTCACGGTTGTTAGAAACAACTGCTCCTGTTAAACCGTATTCTGTATTGTTCGCAATTGCAAGTGCATGATCAAAGTCTTTTGCTTTGCAGAATGCTACAACTGGTCCGAAGATTTCTTCTTTCATTAGACGAGCATCTTCTGCAACGTCAGCAATGATTGTTGGCTTAATGAACCAACCTTTAGAATCATCACCTTCGCCACCCGCTACAAGTTTACCTTCTTCTTTACCAATAGCAACATAGCTCATTACTTTATCGAATGCAGCTTGGTCGTTAACTGGTCCCATGTTTATGCCTTGTTCAGCTGGGTTTCCTACTGTTAATTCATTTGTTAATTCAATTGCACGGTTTAATACGTGATCGTATACATCTTCATGGATTACCGCACGAGAACATGCAGAACATTTTTGTCCTGAGAAACCAAATGCAGATGCAACGATAGATTTTGCTGCTAATTCAAGATCTGCTTCTTTATCAACAACGATTGTATCTTTACCGCCCATTTCAGCGATAACACGTTTTAACCAAATTTGTCCTGGATTTACTTTTGCTGCGCGTTCGTAAATACGAATACCAACATCGCGTGATCCAGTGAAGCTGATGAAGCGTGTACGAGGATGATCAACTAAGTAATCTCCAACTTCAGATCCGCTACCAGGAATGAAGTTTACTACGCCTGCTGGTAAGCCAGCTTCTTCTAATACTTCCATAAACTTCGCAGCTACTACAGGTGTTGTACTAGCTGGTTTTAATAATACAGTGTTACCAGACACTAATGCAGCTGTTGTCATACCTGCCATGATTGCAAATGGGAAGTTCCAAGGAGAAATGATAACACCTACTCCTAATGGAATGTAAGAGAAACGGTTATATTCAATTGCACGGCTTTCTACTGGAATGCCGTCTTTTAATTTCAACATTTGACGACCATAATACTCCATGAAGTCGATTGCTTCTGCTGTATCAGCATCTGCCTCATTCCACGGTTTACCTGCTTCTTTCACAAGAATTGCGGAAAACTCATGTTTTCTGCGGCGAACGATTGCAGCTGCACGGAATAAAATATCTGCGCGCATTTCTGGTTTCGTTTTTCTCCAAGTTTGGAATGTTTCATCCGCTACTTGCATTGCTTTTTCTGCTAATTCACGACTTGCTTTTGAAACGCGGCCAACGACTTCTTCTTTATTTGCAGGATTCACAGAAACGATTTTATCGTCTGTAGTGACCTTTTCTCCCCCAATAATTAATGGATAGTCTTGTCCAAGATAAGATTCTACTTTCTTTAAACCTTCTTCAAATGCTACTTTATTTGCCTCTACTGTAAAATCTGTAAATGGCTCATGTTTGTATGCTACTACCATTATTTTAGCCTCCCCTTAGAAAAAAGCGTTTACATAATACAACATTATTCTACACGATAATTTCGATTTGTTCAAATATTCTTAGACTTATATTTAAAAAATTATTTAATTTTTTAAATATAATAAATAAAAAAACAACATGATGCATATGCATCATGTTATAAAATATGAACGTATTCCCAAAAGTTTTTCCCAATTAACAAAATCGTTACTGTCAAAAATAAAATTCGTATATATCCTACGCCCTTTCGAACAGCAAATCTTGAACCGAGATATGCCCCTGCAATCATTGATAAACCCATAATTAAACCATATTTAAACTGAATTGCACCTAAAAATAAAAATGTAATCAATGATACAATATTGCTAACAAAATTTAACACTCGACCAGATGCCGCTGCACCGATAAAATCCATCCCAATTAATAAAAATGCAAAAATTAAAAATGAACCTGTGCCCGGTCCAAAAAAACCGTCATAAAATCCAAGCATTAAAATAACGAAATAAAATAAAAATGTTTTTCCTTTCGTCATTTTCTTATGGGTAGCTACACTACCCCAATCTTTTTTTAGAATAATATAAATCGCAATTAACACAAGCATAACTAACACAAGAGGTCGCAAAACATCCGGTGGGATGTACTTTACAACAAATGCCCCTGCAACTGCCCCAACAATTGTGAACGGAATTAGTTTTCCTACAATGCGAAAATCTACTTTTTTAGAACGAATAAAATAAAGCGTACTCGTAAATGATCCCATTGTTGCTGCTAATTTATTTGTAGCGATAGCCGAAGCCGGCGGCAACCCAATAAACATAAGTGCTGGAAGCGAAATTAAACCTCCTCCTCCAACCACAGAGTCGATAAATGCTGCTAAAAATCCAAAAGCAATAAGTAGTATAATGACTTGCAAACTTAAATCTTCCATCTGTCCTTTCCCTCGATCCCCTTTTTTATTAACAACATTAAAAATTATAACAAAATTTCTAATATAAAGTGAAACTTTAATCAGTGGGGGGGGCTTTATTCCCCACTGATTATTATTTGAACCACTCAGGCTTTTACGGGCAGTTTAGCTCCCACCTATCTTCTTCGCTTCTCTCACTCTTGAGGTGGGGGGCTTACTGCCTGCGAATAGCGGGCTAAATGCTCGCAAATAATGCAATAAAAAAAGCCGTTCCTATAATAAGGAACGACTTTCTCTTAATCTAAAATTTGGACAAACGGTTTATCTTGCTTTACGTCACGAATAATAATTGCTTCTGGGCGTTCTACCGACTTAATCGTTACTTGCACTTTAACATAGTTAGGAAAATACTCCATAACAGCCCCAGCTACAAATTGTGTAAATCCAATGATTTCCGCTTTTCCATTAAACTGAACTGGAATCTCAAGCTTCATTTCTTTTAATTGACCATCTTTATAGAATCCTCTGCCAACAACCGCAGTATAGTTTCCGTCAAAATAAGTCGCTAGTTTAGCATTAAAGTTCTTTACAATTGTTGCATCGTCACGATAATTCGTGTCTGCTTCATTCGAAGGGAACAAATAATATTTTTCATCTATTGCTTTCCAATCTTCTACTTTGTCACTGCCTTTATCAACTGTTGTATATGATAAATATGATCCTGGTACAAGTGAAGATTTAGATTCTTGTCGATAAATCGCAAATGTAATTGGGACATTTTTCAATTCATCTTTCTGTTTCAAAATCGGTAAAATTTCTTGGGCCATTTCCTTACCCTGTTTTAGCAATTCTTCGTCAGAGATTTTATTTTCACGCGGATAACCATGTTCTTCTGTATAATAATTAACAGAATTCATCGCAAGACCAATTACAACTCCGCTTAACTCTGCTTCGTTGTTACTTTTTGTTTTTAAATAATCTTGTTCTAAAATTTGCGCTAAATAAATTGGACTCTTTTCATTTTTTGCTTGTAATGTTTCCGATTCTCCTGCCGGTAACTCCGGATTCAATCCATTTGGCAGCTTCTTCTTCGATACTTTTTCTAAATTAGCTTGTTGCTCTGGTGTACGTTTCCTGCCCAATAGCGCTTGTATCGTATCTTTATCTAAATACTTTCCTTCCTGATAGAAATAATCTTTCGTATCATATGATTCTTTCGCAATGCGCATTAATCCTGTTTCAAATTCATCAACATCTAAACGGCTATTTAATCCTTGTACAGCTAACCCATGTGCTGAACCTGATTTAAACGGAACTGCTGTTTTATAATAATCATCTGAAATAGAGTATTTCGGAAGAATCGCTTTATCTTTCGAATCCCCGGATTTTTCTACAACTTTATCTTCTTTTTTCAAATCAGTGCTACATCCACTGAGAAGTAACCCAAGGCTTAACACTGCTAATATAACTTTTTTCATGGTAACTTTGCACCTCTTAATTATTGAGCTCTTGTAAGAACCTCGCTTCATCCCAAATCTCAACGTTATGTTTTTGTGCTTGTGCTAGCTTAGAGCCAGCGGCTTCTCCTGCAATGACTAAATCTGTACTTTTGCTCACACTACCTGTGACTTTCCCGCCAAGTTCTTCAATTTTCTTTTTCGCTTCACTGCGTCCCATCACTTCTAGTTTACCAGTTAAAACAACTATTTTCCCTGCAAAATAAGATTCAATGTTTTCTAAATCTGTTCGTTTTATCCCTTTATAAGTCATATTTACGCCATATGACTTAAATTGTTGTAATAACTCTTGTACATCTTCATTATCAAAATACGTAACGATAGATTGCGCCATTTTTTCACCAATCTCATTAATGGTCGTCAGCTCTTCTTCTGTAGCTTTCACTATGTGATCCATCGTTTCATAATGTTCCGCTAATGTGCGAGCAGCTTTGGCTCCAACGTGGCGAATACCAAGGCCGAACAGTAATCGCTCTAATGAATTGTCTTTTGACGTTTCAATTGCTTGTACTAGATTTGAAGCAGATTTTTCTCCAAAACGTTCTAGTTGTAATAGCTGTTCTTTCGTTAATGTATACAAATCTGCAAACGTACGAATATAATTTGCGTCAAATAACTGGGTAATTACACGTTCACCTAACCCATCGATATTCATCGCATTACGTGATACGAAGTGAATTAATCCTTCCCGAATTTGTGCTGGGCATGCTGGATTAATACAACGAAGCGCAACCTCTTCTTCTAAACGAACAAGTTCACTCTCACATGCTGGGCAATGCGTTGGCATATGAAACTCTTCTTCTTCACCTGTGCGGCGGTCTACAATCACATTTACAACTTCAGGAATAATGTCTCCAGCTTTCTTTACAACAACATAGTCGCCAATGCGAATATCTTTTTCACGAATTAAATCTTCGTTGTGTAAAGAAGCCCTACGGACAATCGTTCCTGCAACGCGAACTGGTTCTAATTCAGCAGTTGGGGTTACCACACCTGTACGCCCAACACTTAGTTCAATGCCCGTCAGCTTCGTAACAACTTCTTCCGCCGGGAATTTATATGCAATTGCCCATCTTGGACTTTTTGCTGTTGTTCCTAAGCTTTCTTGAAGTGACACATCGTCTACTTTAATAACGATACCATCAATTTCATAATCAAGATGTGGACGTTTTTCTTGCCAATCTTGTACATAATGAATGACCTCATCGATTGTTTCGCAAACTTGGCGATTAGGGTTTGTTTTAAAACCCAGCTCCCCTAACAGGTTTAACGATTCACTATGCGATGTAATTGTCTTTCCTTCTAAATCAGTAAGTCCATATACAAATAAAGATAAATTACGCTTTGCTGCAATTTTTGGATCAAGCTGACGCAATGAACCCGCTGCTGCATTACGTGGATTCGCAAAGACAGCTTCTCCGTTCTGTTCTTTTTCTTCATTTAACTTAACAAATGAACGTTTTGGCATGTACGCTTCACCGCGCGCTTCTAGCGTCACTTCTTCTGTTAAACGCAGAGGAATTGCTTTAATTGTTTTTAAATTTTGTGTAATATCCTCACCCGTTATACCATCACCACGAGTTGCCCCTTGAATGAAGCGCCCTTTTTCATAATGAAGGGAAACGGCAAGTCCGTCAATTTTTAATTCACACACGTATCTTACATTTTGTCCGTCAATTCCTTGACGTACCTTGCGATCAAAATCACGTAAATCTCCTTCATTAAAAGCATTTCCTAAACTTAACATCGGTGATTTATGCGTTACTTTCTCAAAAATATCAAGAACCTCTCCGCCAACGCGAACAGACGGAGAATCTTCTGTAAATAATTCTGGATGCTCTGTTTCTAATTTTATAAGTTCTTGCATATGACGATCATACTCTGCATCAGATACAGATGGATTATCTAGCACATGATATTCATAATTAAACTTATTTAAAATGTCACGCAGCTCTTCAATGCGCTTTTGTGCTGCTTCTTTCGGCATAACCTCATTCCTTTCTTACACTTTCGTAACTGGTGCAAATTTAGCCAATAATCGTTTAATACCAATTGGACTTGGAAACGCAATGTCTAATTCTTTTGCATCTCCATCCCCTTTTACACTCACAACCGTACCAATGCCCCATTTTTGATGTGACGCTTTATCACCAACTGACCAGCCAATTTGCTCACCGCCTGTTGTTTTCGCGGCAGGACGAACAAAGGCTGAGCGTGAACGAGTTGTCGTTGTAGTCGTAGGTTTTGACTTTGTACTAAAACTTTCACGCTTTGGTTTCACTTCATGAAGCGTTTCAATGAGACCCTCAGGAATCTCAGAGATGAAACGTGACTCTTTATTCATACTTGTTCTACCAAATATCGTTCGCATTTGAGCATTCGTTACGTACAGTTCTTCTTCTGCACGTGTAATACCAACGTATGCTAAGCGGCGTTCTTCTTGCATTTCATCTTCTTCCATTAAAGAGCGCGTATGCGGGAAAATTCCTTCCTCTAGTCCTAAAATGAAGACGACAGGGAATTCTAATCCTTTTGCAGAGTGCATTGTCATTAAAATCACTTCTTCACCAGCCGTTGGATCTTCATCTACACGGTCAATATCAGCAACAAGCGCTAAATCAGTTAAGAAAGCAACAAGGCTCTTATCTTCGCTTTGAGATTCAAACGTTTGTGTAACAGATAAGAATTCTTCTAAGTTTTCTAAGCGTCCTTCTGATTCTAATGTACGTTCATTCTTCAGTGCATCACGGTAACCTGTTTTCTCTAACACTTCCTCAACAAGCTCTGTTACTGATAAATACTCTTGCATGTTCACCCAATTATGAAGCTGCTTTGCAAATTCGGCTACTGTCTTCGTAATTTTTGCACTTAGTCCAACGTGTTCAATTTCATCTAACACAGCCGTCAGCGAAAGACCATTTTGCACGCCATAATTAATAATTTTATCAATTGATGTTGCTCCAACACCGCGTTTTGGTACATTAATAATACGGGCGAAACTAATTTCATCATCAGGATTCGCAATTAAACGTAAGTATGCCAATATATCTTTAATTTCTTTACGATCGTAGAACTTAATGCCACCGACAATTTTATATGGAATATTGGACTTCAGAAAAATCTCCTCGACCATACGAGACTGAGCATTTGTACGATACAGTACCGCAAAGTCTGTGTACTTTCGATTGCCTATTTGCACTTCATCACGAATCTTTTTCGCGACAAAGTAAGCCTCATCCTTTTCAGTTGCAGCACGGTAATACGAAATTTTACTCCCTACTTGATTATCCGTCCATAACTTCTTCGGTTTACGGTTCATATTATTTTCAATAACAGCATTCGCTGCGTTTAAAATACTTTGCGTCGAACGATAGTTTTGCTCCAGTAAAATAACCTGTGCATTTTCATAATCTTTTTCAAACGACAAGATATTAGCAATATCTGCCCCGCGCCAACGATAAATTGATTGATCTGAGTCACCGACTACGCAAAGGTTTTTAAAACGCGTAGCCAATTTATTAACGAGAATGTACTGAGCACGGTTCGTATCTTGATACTCATCAACGTGAATATATTGGAATTTACGTTGATAAAACTCCAGTACTTCGGGTATACGCTCAAATAATTGAATAGTCGTCATAATTAAATCATCAAAATCAAGCGCATTATTTTTGAGAAGACGCTTTTGATACTCTGTATACACATCGCTTGTCATCTTTTCGTATGGATCTGCAATTGAGATTTTCTTCGCATATTTTTCTGGAGATAACAATTCATTTTTCGCATTACTAATTGTCGCAAGAACAGAACGAGGTTCAAACTTCTTTGGATCAATATTGCGCTCTTTCATAATTTTTTTCACAACTGTTAATTGGTCGCTTGCATCTAAAATCGTAAAATTACGATTAATGCCGATGCGATCAATATCGCGTCGTAAAATACGAACACACATGGAGTGGAATGTTGAAATCCAAATATCCTCTGCTTCTGGACCAACAAGCTTGTCAATACGCTCACGCATTTCACGTGCAGCTTTATTTGTAAACGTAATCGCTAATACATTCCACGGTGCAACACCTTTTTCACCAAGTAAATAAGCAATTCGGTGTGTTAACACACGCGTCTTACCACTACCTGCACCTGCCATAAGTAACAGCGGTCCCGCCGTTGTTTGTACAGCTTTTTGCTGCTGCGGATTTAATCCTGTTAATAATTTTTCTGTTATACTCATGTATTCGGTCACCTACTCTCCTTTTACAGCTTTTACTGTTGCTAAAGCTTTCTTTATATCTTCATAAATTAAATTTCCAACGACAACTGTATCCGCATACTGTGCCATTTTCTTCGCTTGGTCTGCACTTGCAATTCCGCCGCCGTAATATAATGTTGCATTTTGCAGCTCAGCTTTCACTTTTCTTACGAGTTCCACATCTCCATATGTGCCGCTGTATTCTAAATAGAAAATTGGTAAATGAAGAAGTTTGTCAGCCATACGTGCATATGCAATCACATCGTCTTCTGATAACTCACAGTTTGCTTCTGTTAACTTTGCCACTTTCGCTTCTGGATTTAATACACAGTATCCCTGCATAAAAATTTCATCCCAGTTCATAATATCCCCAAACTCTTTCAATGCCGCATGGTGAAGGCCCGTTATCCATTCGATCTTTCGGCTATTTAATACGCTCGGGATGTAATAAAAATCGAAACCTGGTGTAACAGAATCCATCGTTGAAACCTCTAATACACAAGGAACCGCATATCTACGAATGCTTACTAGCATGTGTAATACATTATCAATTGTAATTCCGTCACTTCCACCTACAATAACAGCGTCCGTTCCTGACTCACAAATAAGCTCTAAATGTTCGTCGCTTAACTCCTTATTCGGGTCAAGCTTAAATACATGTTTCCACTGTGAAATATCGTACATGAAAACACCCTTTCTTTTTATCTAATCGCCTTTACACATTCTTTCATTATAACAAAAAATAATGTGCTGACACACATTCCACACAACATCTTTTTCTACGTCAAATGTTGGATTGTATATAGAGAAAGCATGAAAGGAACAATAACTCTTGAAATAGATATATCTATTTTAAAGCTGATGAAGAGGAAGTGAATGTCTTGTTCAAGCAAAACATCGGCACAATGAATGCCTTTATTCGTATTACCATTGGTCTCGTTCTGCTTAGCTGCAATACAGCAAAGCTTGCAAGAAGACCATGGTGTATTTGGTCCAAAATTATGCTTTGGGTCGGAGCAATGAGAATTGCAGAAGGAATCGTTCGTTTCTGTCCTATTGTGGCAGCATGTAAACTCGGTAAATTTATGAATATCCCGGATTTAAAAATGCCTGGCATGGATCTTATGAAGAATGGACAATCTAATAAACAAGAAGCACATCATACTTCTCATGACGAAGAAAAAACAAGCTCTGGAAGTTATGATGCTTCTGATAAGGAAATTGAGTCTGCACTTGAAAAGGCTCTTATGTCCAAACCGCTTTGAATCATTTGTCACTATGCAAGATGCTCTAAAAGAAACTTAGCTGCTGCAGTGGGCGGCTAAGTTTCTTTTATTTTACCACAAACAAGAACTAATGTTCGTTTTTGGTGATTTTTTTATTTTTTTGAAAAAATTAGGATATAATCCTATTGTCAACTCTGATATAAAAGTGATATCATTTTTATATCAAGGGAGGCGAAAATATGAAGGAAAAACAAGTATTTCATGTAAATGGTTTTTTAGGAATAGTTGTCATTCTAGTTTTAATTGGTATCGGTGTATTCAGCCTTATTAATGAATTATTCGCTATTGCCGTTATCTCGTTTTTATTAGCAGCAATCCTTGCAAGTGGCATTGGCATCGTCCAGCCAAACCAAGCAAAAGTGATTACATTTTTCGGTAACTATTTAGGAACAATTCGTGAAAATGGATTATTTTTAACAGTTCCATTTGCACTTCGTCAAACTGTTTCTCTTCGTGTAGAGAACTTTAATAGTAAGAAATTAAAAGTAAATGATGTAGATGGAAACCCAATTGAAATCGCAGCTGTTGTTGTATACAAAGTCGTCGATTCTGCAAAAGCAATCTTTGGTGTTGAACATTATGATGCATTCGTAGAAATTCAAAGTGAAACAGCAATTCGTCATGTGGCAACGAAATATCCATATGATAATTTCCAAGATGAAAACAACATTACACTACGCGGAAACTCAGAAGAAATTTCTGAAGAGTTAAAACGAGAATTAGAAGCCCGTTTAGAAATTGCAGGGGTAGAAGTACTCGAAACTCGTTTAACGCACTTAGCTTATGCAACAGAAATTGCACACGCAATGCTTCAACGTCAACAAGCAAAAGCAGTATTAGCCGCAAGAAAAGAAATTGTAGAAGGTGCCGTACAAATGGCGAAAGATTCTATTCAAAAACTAGATGAAGAAGGTATACTTGAGTTAGATGACGAGCGAAAAGCAAATATGGTTAATAACTTATTAGTTGCCATTGTTTCAGATAAAGGAGCACAGCCGGTCATTAATACAGGAAGTCTATATTAGAGGTTGTCGGTAATTATGGCTAAAAAGAAAAGCTTTCCATTACGAATCGATCCCGAACTGTACGCAGTTATTGAAAAATGGGCAAACGACGAATTCCGAAGCGTGAATGCTCATATTGAATATTTACTTCGCGAAATGGCAAAGCAAAAGGGAAAATTAAAAAAAGAAAACGAGTCCTAACTTTTTAACAAGTAGGGCTCGTTTTCTTTTTTTAAGGGCATCGTCGCATCGCCATCAAGCTAAGCTTAAGTAAGAATTAATTCAACTAGATTTTTTTCTGTTTTCTAAAGAATGAATATGAACTATTTAAAAATCCGCATAAAATTTCATTAATCATTTGGATACGTCTCTTTCAAAAAACTTACAGATTGTTTGATTAGTGCTTTTAGAACATTAATATCAATGTCTGCTACTTTATTAATATATACACATGATTTTCCAGACGTGTATTTTCCAAAGTTTTTTAATAGTTCTTCTCGCCCAGGGTCACCAGTTGCAAAATATAAACTAATTTTAGCTTTTCGTGGGGAAAAGCCTACTAATGGGGCATCTCCTTCATGACCAGATGCATATTTATAATGATATGTTCCAAATCCGATAATGCTCGGTCCCCACATCTTTGCTGTATAGCCCGTTGTTTCAGTAAATATATCTAATAATTGATATGCGCTTTCTCGTTTTTTTGGACTTTCAACACTTTCAATAAACTCAATTACACTATTGTCGGTTTCTGTTGTTTTGAGTTTGTACATATTAGAGGCACCCCTTTTTAGATATAAGTTTCATCACATACATAATTATAATACAAGGGTCACCATACATATGCAGAATGGATGGCATTTTTTACACCTAGGAGTAATTGATATTATTAAGTTGATGGGCATGGTGCAAATCCCAACACCTATAAAACAGCCTCCTAGTAATTAGGAGGCTGTTTGTTATTTTATGCATCACAATTATTTAGTACCAAACATTTTATCTATTGATTTTGAATTTGCAAACAATGCTTCCTCTAAATTTTCATCAGAAACAATTTTATAGTTACCATCTTTGTCTTTCTTTAAGTTCAGCGTAACTACACGAGTCGTCATTGTCGCATCTTTATCAGACAAGTTCTTAACAAGAGTTGTCGTCATCATTTGCTCCATTGCCTTATCAGATTGTTCTTTGTCTTCACTAAACGCACTTGCAAAAGCCATAGGCATGATCTCTCCGATTGTCTTTGTAGTTGCAACAGCCATATCAACAGAAGTAATTTTTACTTTAACCTTTGCCTTATCATCTTTCTTAGATACTTGTTCTGGTTCTTCAAATTTATAGTTCTTTACGATTGCATCGAGTACTGCCTTCCCCTCAATGCCGTCTTCCGTTTTATTTAGTTTGCTAAAATCGTAGCCCTTATCACCTTTATAAACAAAAGTACTTGCTTTTTCATAATTTCCTTTTTTTATAGCTGTCAAAAATTCTTGTACAGTATCATCGGGATTCGAGCATCCTGCCAATACACTCATTAATAATCCTATCATCATGACAAATGTCAATGATTTAAACATCTTTTTCATAATTATTCCCCCTGCTATTTATTAGAAATATTTAATGACATCTATATATTACTTTATAAAAAAATAACAAACAATAAAAAGTAATATTCAGATTAATTGAATGCAATCGCTTGGTAAATTTTCGTGATTATATAATCCATCAGTGGGGGTCTTACTGCCCGCGCATAGCGGGATAAAATAAAGGATCCAAAGCGAAATGTACTTTCACTTTGGATCCTTATTTCGTCGTTTTAAGAAGTGCGCGGCAAAAAACTCGCTCGATTATCAACATTATCGTTTAACAGAGCCAGTATTTAAAAGGGGGGAACCCCCCTCTAGCAATCCACTTTCGCAATTGCGCGGTACCCTATATCACTTCGATAAAATAAACCATCACTCTCAATTTTCGTGATTTCTCCATACACCTTATTCTTTGCCTCTTGTAAGTCTTTTCCTTTACAAGCAACAAACAACACACGGCCGCCGTTAGTTACAAATTCTCCATCTTTAACATCTGTTCCGGCATGAAATACGATAACATCTTCCAATGTTTCTAGTCCTCGAATTACAGCACCTTTTTCGTAAGCTTCTGGATATCCCTTAGAAGCTAATACAACACCAATTACTGCTTCTTCAGACCACTCTAAAGTAAATTCTGTTCCATCTAATACATGATTACATACATCAACTAAATCGCTTTCTAACCGAGGTAAGATTACTTCTGTTTCTGGATCACCAAAGCGAGCATTGAATTCAATTACTTTCGGCCCTTCACTTGTTAAAATAAGCCCTGCATATAAAATACCTGTAAAAGAACGTCCTTCTTGTATCATTGCTTGAGCTGTTGGATGTAGAACAGTTTCAATCGCTTGTTCTACTGCTGATTGCGGAATTTGTGGTACCGGAGAATAAGCACCCATTCCGCCTGTATTTGGTCCTTTATCACCATCAAAAGCACGTTTATGATCTTGTGCAATTACCATTGGATATACAGTTGCTCCGTTTACAAATGCCATAAGTGAAAATTCTTGGCCGTCTAAAAATTCTTCAATGACAACCTTTTTGCTTGCTTCTCCAAACTTTACATCTTGCAGCATTTCTTTTACAGCCTGCAGTGCTTCTTCTAATGTCATGGCAACTGTTACGCCTTTACCAGCTGCTAGGCCATCTGCTTTAATAACAATTGGTGCGCCAACTTTTTCAATGTATTGTACAGCTGCTTCATACTCTGTAAATGTTTCATATGCCGCCGTTGGAATATCATACTTTTTCATAAGCTCTTTCGTAAAAGCTTTACTACCTTCAATAACAGCTGCTGCTTTGTTCGGACCAAAAACGCGAAGCCCTTCCTCTTCAAAGCGATCAACAATACCGTTCATAAGTGGAATTTCCGGGCCAACAAACGTTAAACCAATGTTACTTTCTTTTGCAAAAGCAATAAGCGCATCAAAATCATTTTCGTCGATAGCTACGGGCGTTGCTACATCTTTCATTCCTTCATTTCCTGGCGCTACATATACAGTCTCTACTTGCTCTGATTGTGCAAATTTCCATGCTAATGCATGCTCACGTCCACCACGGCCAATTACTAAAATGTTCATATTTCATCCTCCATTATTCAGATAAAGTGAAACTTCCATCAGCGGGGGGCTTATTTCATTCCCACTGATGGTTAGTTGAACCAATCGGGCTTTTACGGACAGTTATTCCCCACCTATCTTCCTCGATTTTCTCTTCATCTTGAGGCGTGGGGACTTACTGCCCGTTAAAGCGGGATAAGTACAAAATAGGAGCTTCTCTGCTCCTATTTTGTTTCTAAATTAATGTTTGAAATGACGTACTCCAGTGAACACCATTGCAATGCCGTACTCGTCTGCTTTTTTAATTGAATCTTCGTCACGAATAGATCCGCCTGGCTGAATGATTGCTGTAATACCTGCTTTAGCCGCTTCTTCTACTGTATCTGGCATTGGGAAAAATGCATCGGAAGCAAGTGCGCTGCCTTTTGCTTTTTCGCCAGCTTGATTCATCGCAATTTTCGCTGCACCAACGCGATTCATTTGACCTGCACCAACACCAATTGTCATTTCATCTTTTGCTAGAACAATCGCATTCGATTTAACATGTTTCACAACTTTCCATGCTAATTTCAGATCGTTCCACTCTTGCTCTGTTGGCTCACGTTTTGTTGGAATTGTAACTGTTGCATCATCTAATGACAACGTATCTTCTTCTTGTACAAGTAAACCACCTTGGATAGAAGTTAGCTTTTTACTTGCTGTTTCTGCTTTTGCAATATCTATTGTTAAAAGACGTAAATTTTTCTTACTTTGTAATACTTCTAACGCTTCTTTTGAGAAAGACGGTGCGATAATGATTTCTAAGAAAACTTCATGTAGCTTTTCTGCTGTAGCTTTATCAATTTCGCGGTTTGCTGCAATGATACCGCCGAAGATTGATACTGGATCAGCCTCATATGCACGTGTATACGCTTCATGGATATCAGCACCAACACCAACGCCGCATGGATTCATATGTTTTACCGCTACAACTGCTGGCTCTGTAAATTCTTTTACGATACTAAGAGCTGCATCTGCATCGTTAATGTTATTGTAAGACAGCTCTTTCCCATGTAATTGCTCTGCATAAGCAACAGAAGAAACTGCTGCAAATGGCGCTTTATAGAATGTTGCTTTTTGATGCGGGTTTTCGCCGTAACGTAAATCTTGTTTTTTCTCAAACGTAACAGTTAACGTTTCAGGGCTTTCTTCTCCTGTTTGTTCTGTTAAATAGTTTGAAATTAATGCATCATATGCCGCTGTATGACGGAATACTTTTGCTGCTAATTTACGTTTTGTTTCTTTTGAAACTTCTCCGCTTCCCTTTAGTTCCCCTAATACAACATCGTAGTCTGTTGGATCAACAATAACTGTTACAAACTCATGGTTTTTTGCAGCAGATCGAATCATTGTTGGTCCGCCGATATCAATATTTTCAATTGCATCAATAAATGTCACATCTGGCTTTGCAATCGTTTCTTTAAATGGATATAAGTTTACAACAACAAAGTCAATTGGCTGAATGCCAAGCTCATTCATTTGAGACATATGTGTTTCATTATCACGTACTGCAAGCAATCCGCCATGAATGTTTGGGTGTAATGTTTTCACACGTCCGTCCATAATTTCTGGAAAACCTGTTACTTCAGAAATTCCAATGACTTGTAAGCCGTTTTCTTCTAGTAATTTTTTTGTTCCACCTGTTGAAATAACCTCAATACCTTGCTCAAGTAATCCTTTTACGAACTCTACAACTCCAGCTTTATTTGAAACACTTACTAATGCACGCTTTTTCATTTATTCTTCACCCCTAGTTGTATTAAAATGCTGCTCTTATGACTTCACTTTAGAATGTAATAAAGATTTCACCGTATCCACGTACAATCTATGTTCGACAAGTTGAATTTTCTTTTGTAAACTTTCTCGTGTATCATCTTCAGAAACTGCTACCGCTTCCTGTGCGATAATTGGTCCTGTATCCATTCCTGCATCCACGTAATGGATTGTTACTCCTGTTACTTTCACACCAGCTTCAATCGCTTGCCCAACTGCATCTTTTCCAGGAAAACTTGGCAATAACGACGGATGAATGTTAACAATTCTGCCTCCGTAAGCAGCTAGTAACGTTGGACCAATTAAACGCATATATCCTGCTAAAATAATCCAATCAATCTCGGATTCTTGCAATTTCTTTAATATTTCTTGTTCAAATGCTTCCTTTGATTCATAATCTTTCGCTGAAAAGGCAAAGCAAGGAACATGATGATCATTTGCACGCTCAACAACACGTGCACTAGGCTGATCACATACAAGTAAACTAAGCTGTGCATCTAATCTTCCGTCTTCTACTGCATCCACAAGTGCTTGAAAGTTAGAACCACTTCCTGAAGCAAAAATTGCTATTCGGTTCATGATACTACTCCTCCATTAAATGTAACCCCTGAACCTTGTACAGTACGTCCGATGATACGAGCTGTTTCCCCTTGTTCTTCTAAAAGTTTGATAGCACCTTCTGCATCTTCTTCTTTGACCGCTACTACCATACCAATACCCATGTTAAAAATATTGAACATTTCTTCTCTATTTAATTGACCAACTTCTTGCAGTAAATCAAAGATTGGATGAATTGTCCAAGAACCAAGTTCAATTTGTGCTCCAATACCGTCTGGCAACATACGTGGAATATTTTCAATAAATCCGCCACCAGTAATGTGAGCCATACCGCTTACGTTATATTTCTTCAATAGTTCTAAAATAGGTTTGACATAAATTTTCGTTGGTGTTAATAATTCTTCACCAAGTGGGAGTTCTAAACGACCATACGTACGATCAAGTGAAAGCTGTCCATCTTCTAATAGCACCTTACGTACAAGAGAGTAACCATTACTATGAATTCCACTAGAAGCAAGTCCGATTAATACTTGATTCGCTTCAATAGATTGTCCCGTAACAATTTTCTTTTTATCAACAATACCAACTGTAAAACCAGCTAAATCGTACTCTTCTTCAGAATACATACCTGGCATTTCAGCTGTTTCCCCGCCGATTAGTGAACAACCAGCCTGACGGCATCCTTCTGCAATTCCTTTGACGATGTTTTCAATTTTACTAGGTTCTGCTTTACCACAAGCAATATAATCTAGGAAAAAGAGCGGCTCTGCCCCTTGAACAACAATATCGTTCACACACATTGCAACTGCATCGATGCCGATTGTGTCATGCTTGTCCATCATGAAAGCGAGCATTAATTTTGTTCCTACACCATCTGTTCCAGATACTAATACTGGCTCTTCTAATGCAAATTTTGAAAGATCAAACATTCCTCCAAAACCGCCTAGGCCACCTAGCACTTCTTTTCTCATCGTTGTTTGCACGTGTTTTTTCATGCGAGATACCGCTTCATATCCAGCTTCAATATCTACTCCTGCTTGCTTATATGCATTCGCCATCGTTTCTATACACCTCGTCTTTTTATACTGAAAGAATTTCTCCCGTCTACCGAACAGTAAAACTATAATGATAAAGCTTCAAGAAAAAGCAAGCTTCTACACAGCGTATAGTAGAAGCTGCTATACTTTCTTATTACTCTACTTTATTTCATACTTTCTAAAAGCTCTTGCTCGTAATCATAAAGAGCCGTTGGATAATCTCCATTAAAGTAAGCCATACATAAACCGCCATATTTCCCTTCATATGGGCGGCCAATTGCATCGACTAAGCCCTCTTCACTTAAAAACGTTAAAGAGTCTGCTCCAATGATTTGACGAATTTCTTCTATTGAATGATTTGCTGCGATTAATTCTTTTCTTGTTTGAATGTCAATTCCATAGAAGCATGGATACTTAAGCGGCGGCGAAGCAATTCTTACATGCACTTCTGTTGCCCCAGCCTCGCGAAGCATACGAACAATTCGCTTGCTTGTTGTACCGCGCACAATAGAATCGTCAATCATAACAACACGTTTCCCTTCAACAACACCACGTACTGCTGAAAGCTTCATTTTTACACCTTGCTCACGTAATTCTTGTGAAGGTTGAATAAAGGTACGTCCAACGTAACGATTCTTAATTAACCCTAATTCATAAGGAATTCCTGTCGCTTCCGCGTAACCGATTGCTGCCGAAATACTAGAATCTGGTACACCTGTTACAACATCTGCTTCAACTGGAGCTTCCTTTGCTAACAATTTTCCCATATTTTTACGTGCCGCATGAACGTTAACGCCAGCAATGTTTGAATCAGGGCGAGCGAAATAAATATACTCCATACTACAAATTGCATGCTCTACATCATTTGTATAGCGATCTGCGTGTATTCCTTCATCATTAATAACAATGATTTCCCCAGGCTCTACATCACGAATGTACGTTGCGCCCACAACATCAAATGCACATGTTTCAGATGCTACAACGTAAGCATCTCCCATCTTTCCAATCGAAAGGGGCCTAAATCCATTTGGATCTAATGCAACAATCATTTCGTTTCCTGTTAATAATAAATATGCAAAAGCACCTTTTACTTTGTTTAGTGCATCTTTTACACTTTCAATTAATGTACCTTTTGTATTACGCTTAATTAAATGAAGCAATACTTCTGTATCCGAACTTGTTTGAAAGATGCTTCCTTCTGCTTCTAATTCACGACGAAGCATTTTTGCGTTAATTAAATTACCGTTATGAGCTAATGCCATACTATGGTCTGAGAAGCGAAATAACAGTGGTTGAACATTTGCAACTTCAGCGCCGCCTGCTGTCGCATAACGAACATGCCCAATCGCTGATTGTCCGTTTAAGCCTTCTAACTCGCCGCGTGAAAACACTTCTGATATTAAACCAAGACCTTTATGACCAATGATTTTCTCCCCATTATTTACAACAATGCCAGCGCCTTCTTGGCCACGGTGCTGCAAGCTATGCAGTCCATAATACGTAACTTGAGCTGCATTTTCATGCCCCCAAATTCCGAAAACGCCACATTCTTCATTTAGCCCCTTTATTTCATTAAGCATGGAATAGCCCCTTTCCAAGCCGTTCTCATTTCATCAACATCTGCTGTAAGCAATACTTCGTTTTCTTCATTACGAATTGTTAATTGATTTGCACTTGTTACTTCCCCAACATAAAGTGCATCTATCATACTTTCAAACGCTTCTTTTTGCTCACGTTTTACTGTAACAACAAAGCGAGATTGTGATTCTGCAAATAACATTGCTGTTGCTTCTCCAGCTAATTTCACATCTGCACCTAATCCGTTTGCACCCATTGCACTTTCTGCGAAAGCAACTGCTAATCCGCCTTCTGCAACGTCATGCGCTGATTGTACAAGACCTTTTTGAATAGCTGCTAGTAATTGCTTTTGGCGTTTTTCTTCTACTTCTAAATCGATGCTTGGTGCTTGACCGAAGATTTTACCATGTAACATTTTTTGTAGCTCACTACCACCAAACTCAGCTTTCGTTTCACCGATTACATAAACAAGATCGCCAGCTTGCTTAAACTCTTGCGTTGTTACATGCTTTACGTCATGTACAAGACCAACCATACCAACAGTTGGTGTTGGGTATACCGCTTCACCGCTGCGTTCGTTGTACATTGATACGTTTCCGCCAATAACAGGTGTACTTAACGTGCGGCATGCTTCGCTCATACCATCTACTGACTTCTCAATTTGCCAGAAAATTTCTGGCTTTTCTGGATTACCAAAGTTTAAGCAATCTGTAATTGCAAGCGGCTCACCGCCAGAACATACAATATTACGAGCTGCTTCTGCTACAGCAATTTTCCCGCCCATTTCTGGGTCTAAGTAAATGTAGCGAGAGTTACAATCTGTTGTCATTGCTAATGCTTTATTTGTTCCGCGTACACGAACAACCGCTGCATCAGATCCTGGTGTAACAACTGTGCTTGTGCGTACTTGATAATCATATTGATCATATACCCACTCTTTACTTGCAATCGTTGGTTGTTGTAATAGAGATAATAATGTTTCTTTATAATTCTCCACTTTTGGTGTTTCCATCTTCATTTGTTGGAACTCTGCAAAATACGCTGCTTCTTTTGAAGGCTTATGATAAACAGGTGCTTCTTCTGCTAAGGCATCAGCTGGCACTTCCGCAACCATTTCTCCTT
The DNA here is from genome assembly GCF_052038115.1 of Bacillus sp. GB_SG_008. Taxonomy (NCBI): domain Bacteria; kingdom Bacillati; phylum Bacillota; class Bacilli; order Caryophanales; family Bacillaceae; genus Bacillus; species Bacillus sp. GB_SG_008. The sequence goes on from NZ_JBPZSK010000007.1 coordinate 209,697, forward strand.
TATGGAATAAACGAAGCATTTTATCTTCAGTTACTTTTCCCATTGTCACTGCCGCAAGACCGTATTTTTCAAATAACTCTACAATCTCTTGCTCTCTACCTTTTTTCACGACGATTAACATACGCTCTTGTGATTCAGAAAGCATCATCTCATATGGCGTCATACCTGTTTCACGTTGTGGTACATCATCTAAGTACATTTCAATACCCATACCTGCTTTACTTGCCATCTCTGCAGAAGATGATGTTAAGCCTGCTGCTCCCATATCTTGAATACCGACAAGTGCATCAGATTTGATAAGCTCTAAGCATGCTTCAATTAAAAGCTTCTCCATAAACGGGTCGCCTACTTGCACTGCTGGGCGCTTTGCATCGGAATCCTCAGATAGTTCTTCTGACGCAAACGTTGCACCGTGAATACCGTCCCGGCCTGTTGCTGCACCAACATACATTACTGTATTACCAGCACCGTGCGCTTGGCCTTTTTTAATATCTTCATGGTTAATTAAACCAACACACATTGCATTTACAAGTGGATTTCCTTCATAGCATGGATCAAACTGTACTTCTCCGCCAACAGTTGGAATTCCAATGCAGTTACCGTATCCTGCAATACCTGCTACAACTTCTTCAAATAAATATTTCACGCGCGGTGATTGTAACTCACCGAAGCGAAGTGAATTTAACATAGCAATTGGACGTGCTCCCATAGAAAACACATCACGTATAATACCGCCTACTCCTGTTGCAGCACCTTGATACGGCTCAATTGCAGATGGATGGTTATGACTTTCCATTTTAAATACTACCGCTTGATTGTCACCGATATCTACGATACCAGCACCTTCACCAGGACCTTGTAATACACGTTCACCAGTCGTTGGGAACTTACGAAGAACTGGCTTTGAGTTTTTATAACTACAATGCTCTGACCACATAACAGAGAATAATCCTGTTTCTGTATAGTTTGGAAGACGGCCTAAAATCTTTTCAACCATTGCAAACTCTTCGTCGGTTAATCCCATTTCTGCATAAATGCGTTTTTCTTTAATTTGAGTTGGATTTGGCTCAAGCAGTAACGACATATGTTTCCCTCCAATGTTTCAAAATAGATTGAAATACTTTTAGACCATCTGCTCCTCCAAGCAATTCGTCAACAGCACGCTCTGGGTGCGGCATCATGCCAAGTACATTCCCTTGCTCATTTACAATCCCTGCAATATCTGAAACGCTTCCGTTTGGATTCTCTACATAACGGAACACAATTTGATTATTTTCTTCTAACTGTTTCAATGTTGCTTCATCACAGTAGTAGTTTCCTTCACCATGAGCAATCGGAATATCGATAACTTCGTCTTTCTCATATTGCGACGTGAACATTGTTGTATTATTTTCAACACGTAGCTGAACAGTACGACACATAAATTTTAAGTTTTTATTGCGAATTAATGCACCTGGTAGCAATCCAGACTCTACTAAAATTTGAAAACCATTACATACACCTAAAATTGGCTTTCCTGCTTCAGCTGCTTTTTGTACGCCTTTCATTGCGTTTGCAAAGCGAGAAATAGCTCCGCAGCGAAGATAATCTCCGTAAGAGAAACCGCCTGGTAGTAAAATTCCATCGTACTCATCTAAGTTTTCTGTATCATGCCAAACGTAGTCTACATCTTGGCCAAGCTCATCTTTAATTGCATGAAACATATCCACATCACAGTTCGAACCTGGGAAAACGATTACGGCAAATTTCACTGCGCGACAACCTCCTCAACTTCATAGCGATAATCTTCAATCACTACGTTCGTTAATAATTTCTCGCACATTTCTTTTACCATTGCATCAATATCTGTAACTGATTTATCAATTGTTAACTCCATATATTTACCGATACGAACATCTTGTACTTCTGTAAATGAAAGACTATGAAGCGCTCCTTTTACCGCTGTTCCTTGTGGATCTAATACACTTTCTCTTAACGTGACATATACTTTTACTTTATACATGTGAAGCTCCCCCTAATCGTTTTAAAAGTTCTTCATAAGCATCTGTTAAATTACCAAGATCGCGGCGGAATACATCTTTATCAAATTTTTCGTTGCTCGTTTCATCCCATAAACGGCATGTATCAGGTGAAATTTCATCCGCTAATAAAATTTCTCCCTCTTCTGTTACCCCAAACTCTAGTTTAAAATCTATTAATCTTACACGACAGTTTGCGAAATGCTCAATCAATACTTGATTGATCTGTAGAGCTTTTTCTCGTAATGTGCTCACTTGCTCTGGCGTTGCAACGTTTAACACACGAATATGATCTTCTGTTACAAGCGGATCTCCTAAATCATCATCTTTGTAGTAAAATTCCACAATCGGTGTTGTAAGTGCAGTTCCTTCTTCCATTCCTAATCGTTTTGAAAGACTGCCTGCAATTACATTTCTTGTGACAACTTCTAATGGAATGATGCTCACTCTTTTTACGATTTGTTCTGTTTCCGATACTTTCTCAACAAAGTGTGATTTGATTCCCACTTCTTGTAACTTTCTGAATAAAAGAGTTGTAATCTCATTGTTCAGACGACCTTTTCCAGAAATCGTCGCTTTCTTTTCCCCATTGAAAGCAGTAGCACTATCTTTGTACTCTACCCAAACCATATCTGCTGTTTCTGTACGATAAATTCTTTTTGCTTTTCCTTCATACAGCAATTCTAGCTTTTGCACTTCGCAAGCCCCCTGTAGTTTGAAAAATGTGAATAGTATAATTAAAAAGAATGGCACAGAATGATCCTATTCTGTGCCATATAAAATTATCAGTTTAAGCCAAGACGTTCAAAAATTGTATCAACGTGTTGTAAGTGATGTTCATAGTTGAAACATTCATTGATTTCTTCTTGTGTTAATTTGCTTGTAATGCGCTCATCAGCTTCTACAAGCTCCTTAAATTGTACTTGTGTTTCCCAAGCTTCCATCGCTTTAGGCTGTACGATATCATAAGCTTCTTCACGTACCATACCTTTGTCGATTAGCGTAAGCATTACACGCTGAGAGTAAATTAAACCATATGTTCTTTGCATGTTACGCTTCATGTTTTCTGGGAATACCGTTAAGTTTTTCACGATATTACCGAAACGATTTAACATGTAGTTTAATGCGATTGTTGCATCTGGTAAGATAACGCGTTCTGCAGAAGAGTGAGAAATATCACGCTCATGCCATAATGGAACGTTTTCGTAAGCAGTCATCATGTAACCACGGATAACACGAGCCAAGCCAGTCATATTTTCAGACCCAATCGGATTACGTTTATGTGGCATTGCAGACGAACCTTTTTGTCCTTTCGCAAAGGCCTCTTCTACTTCACGTGTTTCACTTTTTTGTAAACCGCGAATTTCGACTGCCATTTTTTCGATAGATGTTGCAATTAGTGCAAGTGTTGACATGTAATGTGCATGACGATCACGTTGCAGCGTTTGTGTAGAAATTGGTGCTGCTTCTAATCCTAAATTTTCACAAACATATTTTTCAACGAATGGATTGATGTTCGCGAATGTACCAACGGCACCAGAAAGTTTACCAACGCGAACTGTATCAGCTGCTTGCTTAAAGCGCTCTAAGTTACGTTTCATTTCTTCATACCAAAGGCCAAGCTTTAAACCAAATGTTGTTGGTTCTGCATGAACACCATGTGTTCTTCCCATCATAATTGTGTATTTATGTTCTTTTGCTTTATTAGCTAAGATACTAATGAAGTTCTCTAAGTCTTTTAATAAAATCTCATTAGCTTGTTTTAAGATGTAAGATAACGCTGTATCTACTACGTCTGTAGATGTTAAACCGTAGTGTACCCATTTACGTTCTTCACCTAATGCTGGTGTTTCAGATACCGCACGAGTAAATGCTACAACATCATGACGTGTTTCTTGTTCAATTTCATAAATACGTTCAATATCAAAAGATGCATTCTCACGAAGTTTTTTCACATCTTCTTTTGGAATATCTCCAAGTTCAGCCCAAGCTTCACAAGCTAAGATCTCAACTTCTAACCACGCTTTAAATTTGTTTTCTTCCGTCCAAATCGCACCCATCTCAGGGCGTGTATAACGACTAATCATCTTTTTCCCTCCAACAGTTGTTCTTGATGGTCCCAAATATGCAATGTCCGCGCTTTTTCTAAAGCAACATCAATCTTATCATTTAAAATATTAACGTGCCCCATTTTACGCTGCGGCTTTGCTTCTTCTTTACCATATAAATGCAAGTAACACCCGGTTAATCTATTCACTTGCTTTAGGACCCCTTCTATATGTTCGCCTAAAATGTTTACCATGACAACTGGTTTTAACAAAATTGTTTCTCCAAGAGGTAAATTACAGATTGCTCGAATATGCTGTCCGAATTGACTCGTTTCACATGCATCAATTGTATAGTGTCCAGAATTGTGCGGCCTTGGTGCTAACTCATTAATATAAATCTCACCATTTGCTGTAGCAAACATCTCTACTGCTAGTGTTCCCACTAGCTTTAGTTCATCCGCTAATCTCTCTGCATACTGAATTCCTTTTTGTGATAGTTCTTCTGTAATACGAGCTGGTACGATTGATTCATGTAAAATGTTATTCACGTGAATGTTTTCGGCTACTGGAAATACTTTCGTTTCACCGTTTACACTACGTGTAACAATAACGGAAATTTCTTTTTCAAATGAAACCCACTTCTCTAAAATACATTCAGCCTGATTTACAAGTTCCATCGCTCTCGCAACATCAGCTTCACTTTTTAGTACAACTTGCCCTTTTCCATCGTATCCCCCTGTTGTTGTCTTTAACACACAAGGGAATGAAAATTCAGCAATTGCTTCTAAAAGCTCTTTCTGCTTCTGAACGAGTCTGTATGGTGCTACTGGTAAACCGGCTTTCGTGATTGCATTTTTTTCTGTATAACGATTTTGTGTTGTATATAATAACTCACTGCCCTGTGGTAAATAAGCATTCTTTTCAAGCCATTGTAAGCAGTTATAATCAATATTCTCAAATTCATATGTTACAACATCACTTATTTCTGCTAAGTGATGAATTGCTTTTAAATCATTATACGGTGCCACAATTTCAATGTCGGCAACTTGTGCACACGGCGAAGACTTTGCTGGATCTAATACTGCAATTTTATATCCCATTTCTTTTGCTGCAATCGCCATCATTCTGCCAAGTTGTCCCCCGCCAATAATACCAATCATTTGTCCAGGTAAAATCGTTTTTATCACTGCAGTTCACTACCTTCTCGCACATTTTTTTCAATTGCTTCTCGTCTCAGTTCTAATGCATCGTGTATATCATCATGAAACGATCCTAGCATTTGCGTGGCAAGTAAACCTGCATTTGTAGCTCCAGCTTTTCCAATTGCGACAGTCGCAACTGGAACACCTCCTGGCATTTGGACAATAGATAGTAATGAATCTAAACCATTTAACGCTTTCGATTGAACAGGAACACCGATGACAGGAATATTCGTTTTTGCAGCAACCATTCCTGGTAAGTGAGCGGCCCCGCCTGCCCCAGCGATAATAACTTTTATTCCACGTTCACGAGCTGTTTCTGCATATTGAAACATATAATCTGGAGTCCGATGAGCGGATACGACTTTCTTCTCATACGGAATATTTAACTCTTCTAATATTTCACAAGCATATTTCATTGTTTCCCAGTCTGACGTGCTTCCCATAATGACTCCAACTAGTGGTTTCATATTAGAATCCCCCCGATTCAAATAAAAAAAGCCTGATATAGAACATTCCTCTTTTACTATGAGAGAAAGTGCTCTACTCAGGCATGCGTATCCCATGTGAATAGAAAAATACCGAGTGACTTTCCCTCATAGTCCAACGATTAACGGTCGTTAGGTAGAGACTTGCAGGCCATATCCCCGCGATTATATGAGGTGCGATATAATATTGCTTCTACCGTTATATTAACAGGTGTTATTCAAACATGTCAACAAATAATCGAATGTTTTTAATAATATTAAATGTAACGTTCGTGTTTATTCCAGAAAACCGTATAAATATGCTTTATAAAACGAAATATATGTCCAATAACAAGTATTATTCAGGCATAATTCCCTTGACATACATACAAAATGCAGTGATACTTAAAGAAAAAGGCAGGTTTTGAATATGGAAAAACAAGTTGCTGTACTTACCTTTCAAGAAGATACGCAATCCTACAAAGCATTCTCTGTTATTAAAAAATTTCATTTAGAGCATCAACTAAAAGTGGAGCAAATTGCAGTTATTAAACGAAAAATAGATGGTGAATTATCAATTGAAGATTTCTTAGATGTAACGGGCGCTGATAAAACCAATAAAGGCGGTTTAATCGGGATGTTTGTTGGGATTCTAGGCGGACCTTTCGGTGTATTGTTAGGTGGACTAATTGGATCAACGATTGGTATATTTAAAGATAAAAAAGAGATTACACATGCATATTCTGTTTTTGAAAACACATTAAAATCTATTAAACCTGGAAAAACAGGAGTCATTGTAATTGTGGAAGAGAAGACAGAAGATACATTAAATAGCATTGTACATGAAGGAAATGGAAAAATAGATCGTTATCTTGAAGCTGAATTGCGCTCCGAAATTGAGGCAGAACGTAAAAAATTAAAAACTAAGTAACTAGTAAACTGTACCCCGAATCGTGAACACTTAAAAAAGTCCATGATTCGGGGTTTTTTGTATGTTTTTAAAGCTACTTCCTCGTTATAACGGAAACAATCATACAGTGAGGTACGGGAAATGAGTAAAATTATTTTTAAGGCCTTTTAAATGAAACAATTAGAGAAGAATGAGAGCGTAGTGAAAGCATCAGAGTGTTACTTTTTTAAACACAAAAAAACCTAAGTCAAAACGACTTAGGTTTTTGCCTGGCAACGTCCTACTCTCACAGGGACAAAGTCCCAACTACCATCGGCGCTAGAGAGCTTAACTTCCGTGTTCGGTATGGGAACGGGTGTGACCTCTCTGCCATCATTACCAGACTTATGAAGGTATATTCCTTCAAAACTAGATAACATTTGCTTCATATTATATGGTTAAGTCCTCGATCTATTAGTATTCGTCAGCTCCACATGTCACCATGCTTCCACCTCGAACCTATCAACCTGATCATCTTTCAGGGATCTTACTAGCTTAACGCTATGGGAAATCTCATCTTGAGGGGGGCTTCATGCTTAGATGCTTTCAGCACTTATCCCTTCCGCACATAGCTACCCAGCTATGCCCTTGGCAGAACAACTGGTACACCAGCGGTGCGTCCATCCCGGTCCTCTCGTACTAAGGACAGCTCCTCTCAAATTTCCTACGCCCACGACGGATAGGGACCGAACTGTCTCACGACGTTCTGAACCCAGCTCGCGTACCGCTTTAATGGGCGAACAGCCCAACCCTTGGGACCGACTACAGCCCCAGGATGCGATGAGCCGACATCGAGGTGCCAAACCTCCCCGTCGATGTGGACTCTTGGGGGAGATAAGCCTGTTATCCCCGGGGTAGCTTTTATCCGTTGAGCGATGGCCCTTCCATGCGGAACCACCGGATCACTAAGCCCGACTTTCGTCCCTGCTCGACTTGTAGGTCTCGCAGTCAAGCTCCCTTATGCCTTTGCACTCTACGAATGATTTCCAACCATTCTGAGGGAACCTTTGGGCGCCTCCGTTACTTTTTAGGAGGCGACCGCCCCAGTCAAACTGCCCACCTGACACTGTCTCCCGGGTCGATAAGACCCGTAGGTTAGAATTTCAATACAGCCAGGGCGGTATCCCACCAGCGCCTCCACCGAAGCTAGCGCTCCGGCTTCAAAGGCTCCCGCCTATCCTGTACAAGCTGTACCAAAATTCAATATCAGGCTACAGTAAAGCTCCACGGGGTCTTTCCGTCCTGTCGCGGGTAACCTGCATCTTCACAGGTACTATAATTTCACCGAGTCTCTGGTTGAGACAGTGCCCAAATCGTTACACCTTTCGTGCGGGTCGGAACTTACCCGACAAGGAATTTCGCTACCTTAGGACCGTTATAGTTACGGCCGCCGTTTACTGGGGCTTCAGTTCAGAGCTTCGCTTGCGCTAACCCCTCTCCTTAACCTTCCAGCACCGGGCAGGTGTCAGCCCCTATACTTCGCCTTACGGCTTCGCAGAGACCTGTGTTTTTGCTAAACAGTCGCTTGGGCCTATTCACTGCGGCTTTCCGTTAAGAAAGCACCCCTTCTCCCGAAGTTACGGGGTCATTTTGCCGAGTTCCTTAACCAGAGTTCTCTCGCACACCTTAGGATTCTCTCCTCGCCTACCTGTGTCGGTTTGCGGTACAGGCACCTTTTATCTCGCTAGAAGCTTTTCTTGGCAGCGGGGAATCAAAGACTTCGCTCCATAAGGAGCTTCCCCATCACAGCTCAGCCTTTGCGGTAAGCGGATTTGCCTACTTACCAGCCTAACTGCTTGGACGTGCACAACCAATCGCACGCTTCTTCTATCCTTCTGCGTCCCTCCATTGCTCAAACGATAAAGAGGTGGTACAGGAATATCAACCTGTTGTCCATCGCCTACGCCTGTCGGCCTCGGCTTAGGTCCTGACTAACCCTGAGCGGACGAGCCTTCCTCAGGAAACCTTAGGCATTCGGTGGACGGGATTCTCACCCGTCTTTCGCTACTCATACCGGCATTCTCACTTCTAAGCGCTCCACCA
>NZ_JBPZSK010000008.1:0-168294 GCF_052038115.1 Bacillus sp. GB_SG_008
GGTTCGCTCGACTTGCATGTATTAGGCACGCCGCCAGCGTTCATCCTGAGCCAGGATCAAACTCTCCAATAAAGTGTTTGTCTAGCATCATAAATAAAAATTGACGTTTCACGTTGTTTGTTTCGTTCAGTTTTCAAAGAACTTGTCCGCCGCTTGATTAGCGACTTCCCTATGTTAACATCTCAGTTATTCGATGTCAACATTTTTTTATTTTTCTTTTTCGCTTTCTGCTGTAGTGCAGCAGCGACGTTTATTAATATATCATCTGTATTTTTAAAGCGCAAGTACTTTTTTAAAAAATATATAAAGTTTTTTGTATACCTATAACTTGTTAACTCACCACAAAGTGAATCCCTTACTTAAGATTTTTTTTAGAAATTTTTTACATATTTTTAACTCTACTTCCCTGTCATTTGTTATATAGTAAAACAGTAAACCATCAAACCCTATTATGGAGGAATTTATTTATGGAAAGATTGACGAAGTTTTCATTAAAAAATAGGGCCGCTATTATCATCATGGTTTTTCTCATCTCTGTATTAGGTATTTATTCCGGCTCTAAGTTACCGATGGAGTTTTTACCAAGTATCGATAATCCAGTAATAACAATCACCACCTTATCCGAGGGGCTAGATGCTGAAACAATGACAAAAGAAGTAACAGAACCTCTCGAGAAACAATTTCGAAACCTTTCACACGTCGATACCATTACATCGTCAACAAGCGAAGGATTATCACGGATTGATATTACGTACACCTCAGAAGCAAACATGAAAGATGCAACACGTGAAGTTGAAAAACTCACAAACGGAATACCACTTCCAAAAGACGCAATGAAACCTGTTGTCAGCCAACTAAACACTTCTATGATTCCACTCGCACAAATTACAGTTCAAAAGAAAAACGGTTTTACACAAGCCGATGAAAAACAAATTGAAAAAGAAATTATCCCGCAACTTGAAAATATCGATGGTGTTTCCAATGTTATGTTTTATGGGAAATCAACAGCTGAATTATCTATTATATTAGATCCCATTAAAATGAAAGATAAAAACATCATAACATCACAAATTGTATCTGCCCTTCAAGGAAAAGAAGTTTCTATACCCGCTGGACAAATATCTATAAATAATGAAAATCATCTACTTCGTGTAATTGGAGAAATAAAAAATATTGAAGACATAAAAAACATTACACTCACACCAGAAGTAAAACTAAGTGATATTGCAAAAATTGAGCTAAAACAACATCATGATGCAATTTCTCATATTAATGGAGAAGATGGTGCCGTATTAGTCGTTATGAAGGAACCGAGCAAAAATGCAGTTACAATTGGAAAAGAAATCGAGAAAAAAGTTCATAATATGAGCAAGCAATATAAAGACACTTTCACTATAAAAACACTTATGTCAACGCACGAACAAGTCGAAAATGCTGTTACAAGCATGGCTAAAGAAGTTGTTCTCGGTGCTATCGCTGCTACATTCATCATTTTAATTTTCTTACGTAACATTCGTACTACTTTAATCGCTATTGTCAGTATCCCTTTATCTATACTTCTCACACTCTTTTTACTTGATCAATCTCATATCACTTTAAATATTTTAACATTAGGTGGATTAGCAGTTGCTGTCGGACGCCTTGTCGATGATAGCATCGTTGTAATCGAAAACATTTTCCGTCGTTTACAAAAAGATTCTTTCTCAAAAGACGTTATTATTGATGCTACGAAAGAAGTTGCAATCGCAATTACGTCTTCCACTTTAACGACCGTCGCTGTTTTTTTACCAATTGGCTTTGTATCAGGCGGAATCGGTGAATTTATGTTGCCTATGGTGTTGGCAGTTGTATATTCAATTCTTTCCTCTCTAGTAGTGGCCTTAACAGTTGTTCCGCTCATGGCCTTTCTACTGTTAAAGAAAACAAGACACGAAGAGCGAAAAGAAACGAGACGTTATACAGCCATTTTAAAATGGTCGTTATCACATAAATTTATCATTTTACTTACTTCTTCCTTATTGTTTGTCGGTTCAATTGTAGCTTACATTGTACTTCCAAAAGCGAATATTAAATCTGACGATAACACAATGCTTTCTATCAATATGACATTCCCTGCTAATTACGATTTAGAAAAAGGGAAACAACAAGCTTTCGAATTAGAAAAGAAATTACTTGCAGATACACAGGTACAAGACGTTACATTACGAATGGGATCTGCTTCAGAAGATGCGCAGTGGGGACAAACGACGAAAAACAATCTTGCAAGTATATATGTAGGATTTAAAAAAGGAATTGACCTTGACGCATACATTAACAAACTAAAAAAAGAGCAGAATCAATTTCAACCCGCAACATTTGATTATATAAAAGTGAGTTTTTCAAACTTCGGTGGCGGGAATACTTTACAATTTAACGTTACGGCCAACAATAGTGAAGATTTAAAGAAAACTGCCGATCTTGTTACCACAAAATTAAAAGGCTTAGATAGTCTTTCAAAAGTAAAAACAAATGTGGAAGAAGAGAAAAAAGAATGGGTCATCAACGTCGATCAAACAAAAGCAGAGAAAGCGGGATTAACTCCTGAAGTCATCGCACAACAAGTCGCATTTTTAATGAAAAAATCACCAATTGGCCAAATTTCACTCGATAATGAAAAAACAACTATTGTACTAGAACATCAAAAACCAGACATCCATAATAAAGATGCGATTTTAGACTCAAATATTTTGTCTCCAGTTACTGGTTTGATTGCATTAAAAGATGTTGCAACCATTTCTGAAAAACAAATACAAACAGAAATATTCCATAAGGAAGGAAAAGAAACAATTCAAGTTACAGCAGAAGCAAAAGATGACGATTTAAGTAAAGTAAGTAAAGATGTAAATACAGCTATTACAAATTTAAAATTACCTGATGGAGCGAAAGTTAACATTGCCGGAGCAACAGAATCGATGCAAGAAAGTTTCACTGATTTATTTAAAATTATGGGAATTGCAATTGGTGTCGTTTACTTAATTATGGTTATTACTTTCGGGCAAGCACGTGCGCCGTTTGCAATTTTATTCTCTCTTCCATTAGCTGCTGTTGGCGGTATTTTAGGTTTAATTATTTCACGAACACCTGTCGATTTAAACTCTCTTATCGGTGCCTTAATGCTAATCGGAATCGTTGTGACAAATGCAATTGTATTAATAGAACGTGTACAACAAAATCGCGAAAAAGGAATGCCAACAAGAGAAGCACTATTAGAAGCTGGCTCAATAAGATTACGCCCAATTATCATGACAGCTATTACAACAATCTTCGCAATGCTTCCTCTACTATTCGGTGATACACAAGCTGGAAGCATGGTATCCAAAAGCTTAGCTGTTGTAGTAATTGGCGGTTTATTAGTTTCTACATTACTAACGCTGGTTGTTGTACCTGTTATGTACGAATTACTAGATCGAATTGGTAGCAGGAAGCATCGCAAAAAACAACATGATTCTTATACGGATATTCCAAACTCATAAAGTGAAACTTCCATCAGTAGGGGTTTTCTTCATCCCCCACTGATAGTTAATTGAACCAATTGGTCTTTTATGGGCAGTTATCCCCCACCTATCTTCTTCACTTCTCTCAATCTTGAGGTGGGGGTCTTACTACCCGTTAATACGGGATAAAATACAACAGCCACATTCAGACTTCTGGATACAACTTTATTACAAGTGCTTAAACTGTTTTAAGAAAAGAGAGAGATACTGTCAACAAACTAGAGCAGATGCTCAAAGTGTTGACGGTACCTCTTATTGAAAGAATTATTCTCCTTTTGCTGCAAATTGTTGAATGCGCTCTCCAATTTCATTACGCACTCGTTGAAACTCAGACCATTCTTTTCCTGCTGGATCGTCAAATCCCCAATGAACTCGTTTTACATATGAAGGTGTAGTTGGACACACATCATTCGCATGACCACAAAGAGTTACTACAAAGTCAGCTTTATCTAAAATTTCTGGATCAATGACATCAGATGTTTGGTCAGTAATATCGATTCCTACTTCTTTCATCGCTTTAACTGCATTAGGATTTACTCCATGTGCCTCAATACCAGCAGAGAGTACAGTCCATTTGTCACCTAAATATTTTTTACCCCAAGCTTCAGCCATCTGACTACGGCAAGAGTTTCCTGTACATAAGAAGTAAATTGTTTTTTTGCTTTCCATATGAATTCCACCTTTTTTATGAATAGTTATTTGGGTTGTGTTTGAAAGTATTTACGTTGAAACCACAGTGCTACATTTACAAGAGCAATCATAACGGGAACTTCGACTAAAGGCCCGATAACTGCTGCAAATGCTGCGCCGGACTGGATTCCAAATACACCTACAGCTACGGCAATTGCTAATTCAAAGTTGTTACTTCCAGCTGTAAATGCTAATGTAGTTGTTACTCCGTAACTTGCCCCAATTTTTTTGCCCATAAAGAAAGAAACAAAAAACATTAATACAAAATAAATAAGTAACGGAATCGCAATACGTACAACATCAAGCGGTACACTCACAATGACTTCTCCTTTTAATGAGAACATCACAATGATTGTAAATAATAATGCGATTAATGTAATCGGGCTAATCTTTGGAATGAATACTTTTTCATACCAAATACGTCCTTTTGTTTTTACAAAGATTAAGCGCGTTAATATCCCACTGATGAATGGAATTCCTAAGTAAATAAATACCGATTTTGCAACCTCCCCCATTGTAATATCTACAATAGCACCTTCAATTCCCAACCATTCTGGAATTACTGTTACAAATACATACGCATACACTGAGAAAAATAACATTTGAAAAACAGAGTTAAAAGCAACTAATCCTGCCGCATACTCTATATCACCTTTTGCTAGGTCATTCCAAACAATGACCATAGCGATACAACGGGCTAAACCAATCATAATTAAGCCCACCATATATTCTGGCTTATCTGGTAAAAATATTACCGCTAAAGCAAACATCAGAACAGGACCAACGATCCAGTTTTGAACAAGTGATAAAACTAATACTTTTCCATCTTTAAAAACTCTTCCCATCTCTTCATAACGAACCTTCGCTAAAGGAGGATACATCATCAAAATTAAACCTATTGCAAGTGGAATAGATGTTGTACCCACTTGTAATTTATTTAAGTTACTTGTGATTTGTGGAAATAGTATTCCTATACCGATTCCTATAGCCATAGCAAGAAAAATCCAAATGGTTAAGTATCGATCTAAAAATGATAGTCGCTTCATAAAGTTCTCCTTTCAGATTAACAGCAAGATGTAGATTCTATCTTATGAACGTCGCTGTCCGCCCTTGTATAGAAGAATTCCCATTCGTTACCGTCTGGGTCAGTTATCCAAAATTTATCTTGTACGGCATAGCAACATGTTGTATTTATCTCGTCTCGTGCGAAAAAACCTTCTTTTTCTAAACGGTCCTTATGGCCCTTTATTTCTTCTTCATTTTCTAATTGGAATCCAAAGTGATTAACTTGATTTCCATTCACATTATCTATTACATTTAAGGTGAAATTTAATCCTGGAATTTCCAATAAGAATTTTGCATAATCATTCTTTACTTTAACTGGTTTTACTCCAAATACTTTTTCATAGAATTCAATAGATTTTTCTAGATTTGTAACATTAATCCCAACATGTACGTATTTCATCATAAATTCCTCCTTTGATTTTACATAATATTAATCAAAAAAAATTGATGTATAGTTTAAAAAAATTAACAACAAGTTCCTTTTCCTGTTTTTCTAAATATACAACAAAGTTCTTCTGATAATAGATTATTTACTTCAGTATCATTTAAATCGTAGTAACTCCAAGTACCTTGCGTTTCTTTGATTATTAAATTTGCATCTAATAAAATTTTCAAGTGATAAGATAATTTAGATTGTGTCATCCCAAATACTTCTGTTAAATCACATACACAAGTTCTTCCCCTTTGACAAAGTTCATACATAATTTCTAATCTTTTTTGATCTGCAAGGGCTTTAAATTTCTTCTCATATTGTTCAAATTGTTTATTCATATCATCCAACCTCGTTCATCAATTTTTTTTGATATTTTTATTATACGCGAGACTTTTTGTTCAATACAACAGTTAAATCAATTTTTTTTGATCAATTCAATTAAGAAATCTTTAGTTCTCCAAAATGGAACATATTTATATAATAAGACAGTCCCCAACACATTATATATGTCTAATATGTTGGGGGTTTGATTTGAAAACGTTTTTTATAAAAAAGATAGATCGGACACTTTTTTTCACTCTCTATCTCTTCATTGTGTATAAACAAAAAAGAGCATCCTCAAAAGGTCGATTTTATCGGACTTTTAGGACACCCTCTTTATTCTATATGGGATACAAGAAGTTATGCTGCTTTTACTTTATTACTTTTACGGGATTTTTTCGTACCAGTAAAGCGTTTATGCAGTACAGATGCTATAAAGCGAGCAAGAATATTAAATAGTAATACCATAATAATTAATACTGCTGCTGATTTTGCTGCAATTAACTTCGCATCAGGAACAATTCCCTCAGAATTTAACTTCCAAATATGCACTGCTAATGTTTCTGCTGGTCGAAATGGGTTCAACGGATTAGCAGGACTTGAAAGATCTGCTGCTGCATTTAAAATTGGTGACGTTAATCCAGCTGTATAAATTAGTGCTGCCGCTTCACCAAAAATACGTCCAGCCGCTAAAATAACACCGGTAATAATTTGTGGTAATGCAGATGGAAGAATAATTCTAACAATTGTTTGCCACTTTGTTGCACCTAATCCAAGACTTGCTTCTTTCACATTAGATGGAATTTCTGTAATTGCATTTTCACAAACGCGCGTTAAACTTGGTAAATTTAAAATCGTTAAAGCTAACGCCCCGCCCATAGCAGTATAACCCCAACCTGCCATCGTAACAAACACAAGTAATCCAAATAAACCAACTACAATAGAAGGTAAAGATGCCATTGTTTCGATACATAGACGAACAAAATTTAAAAATCGACCTTGCTTTGCATATTCCGCAAGATAAATTCCCGCACCAAGACCTAAAGGAATTGAGATAATTAATGTAATAACAAGCATATAGAAGGAATTAAATAATTGAGGACCAATCCCTCCTCCTGCTGTTGTATTACTTGGTTCTCCAAATAAAAAATTTGGATCCCAAAATCCCCAACCTTGTCGTAAGATTTCGTATACAAGAAAACCGAGTAAAGCGACTACAAGCACTGCAACCGCATATAAAATCCCTGTCCATATACTATTAACTGTTCTAGCATTCATCGTTATCTTTCACCTCTTTGGCCAATCGCTCGAATTACTAAGATAAATAAGAAGGAAATAAGAAGTAATATCATCGCTAATGTCCATAGCGCATTATTCCAAGCTGTCCCATTTAACGTATTTGTCATATCCATTGTCAAAATACCTGTTAAAGTTGAAGTTGGGCTATATAGTCCTTCTGGTAATTTTATTGTATTACCAATTACCATCTGAACTGCTAATGCTTCACCAAAAGCACGAGCTATTCCAAGAACAACCCCTGTTAAAATCCCCTTTTTCGCCGCCGGAACAATGACGCGGCTAATCGCTTGCCATTTCGTCGATCCTAAACCATAAGAGGCTTCTAAATATTCAAAAGGAACTGCACGAATTGCATCGGAAGCAATACTTGCAATCGTTGGCAAAATCATAATACTTAATACAACAATACCTGCAATTAAACTAAATCCTACACCACCAAAAGAATCACGTAAAAGCGGAATTAAAATGGTAACCCCTAGTAAACCATATACAACAGACGGAATCCCTACTAATAATTCTAAAACCGGCTTTAGTACTTTGTTTCCAAACTTTGGTGAAATTAAATTCATAAACACTGCTAGTGCAATTGCAATCGGCGCACTAATAATTACTGCACCGAGAGATACAGCAGTAGATCCAACTATGAAAATAACAGCTCCAAAACTTCCATCATTCGGAGCCCATTTTGTTGATGTGAATATTTCTGAAATTGAGATATTGCTTTGCGTAAATGATTGAATTCCTTTTGCACAAATGAATGCGATAATAGCTAATGTAACAGCAACAATTAATAAACCACAAAGCGTCACAAGTGTTCTTCCAATATATTCACTTTTTACGTAGTTAATTTGTTTTTTCCCCTTCATCACAAGACCACAACCTTACTTCCTATATTGAAATGAACAAGACTGGCTAAATAGCCAGCCCGTTTTATATTATTGCTTTAATTTAGACATTGGGATGTAACCCATTTCTTCTACTTTCTTCTCGAAGTCTTTACCTTTTACATAATCAATGTAACCTTTTGTTGCGTCTTTTGCTTCACCTTTTGTAATCATGTATTCATAAGACCAAAACGGATATTTACCAGAAGAAATATTTTCAGTTGTTGGTTCTACACCATCAATTTTCATTGTTTTTAAAGTACCTTTTTTGTCACCAACCATGTAAGAGTTAGCTAAATAACTAACAGATCCTGGTGTAGAGTTAATCGCTTGCTCTACTGCACCGTTTGAATCTTGTGTTGTACCTGTAGCATCGTTAATTTTTGCGTCTTTCATAACTGTTTTTTCAAATGTAGCACGTGTACCAGAAGCCGCTGGACGATTAATTACATTAATCTTTTCGTCTTTTCCGCCAACTTCTTTCCAGTTTGTAACTTTACCAGAGAAAATATCTTGTACTTGTTTTAATGTTAAGTTATCAACATTTACATCTTTATTTACAACTAACGCAAATCCGATACCTGCAACTTTGTTATCAACTAATTCTTTTGCTTTATCTGCTTCTTTTATTTTATCTGCAGCAGGAACATCAGAGTTACCAACTTGAACAGCGCCAGAAGCTACTTGGTTAATTCCAGTTCCACTACCGCCACCTTGAACCGTAATTGATACTTTTGAATTTTCTCCCATAAATTCTTTAGCAGCTTCTTCTGCAAGTGGTTGAAGCGCCGTAGAACCAGCTGCTGTAATTGTACCGGATAATTCTTGCTTCGCTTCGTTACCACCTTTAGCAGTTTCTGTCTTTGTAGTGTCTGCTTTCCCACAACCTACTAAAGCACCAGCAACCACTAATGCCGCTAACGAAAATTTAAAGCCTTTTTTCATAACCATGTCTTGTACCCCCATTTGATTATCACTTTTCATTTCTACATTATTATGTGCATATCTCGTAGTACAAATTCATTGTAGGATAATAATATTATGTCAGTGTTAAGCGTTTTTTAATTTTAAGTAAAGACAGGGGATTCATAGAAAAATCCTTATATATTCATTGTTTTTAACATAAAACAAGTAAAAAACCTTAAGAAACAGAACGTATTGTAAATTTAATTTTAAGAATGTAAATTGATTGTAAATTCTTATCCTCGCTTTTACGCTTTTGTTAAGATGTTTTTTCCAAAAGCTTTACTTCCCCTTGTTAAAACACCAACATCCACAACAAAACATGAAATAACATGCAAGTTAGCCATATGAAAACTCCCGCCACTTATCTCCTTTGGATCTTGAAGTGAGGGTTTCTCGTGTATCACCTTCAAGAGATGCTTAACACGAGTGGAGTTGACACAGCTGCCTGATGGCACAACCCCTCTATTCCATCGGCAAACGCCTTTGGAACTACTTTTTTTAAGATGTTATAGGAACCATTCAAAAAATACCTGAATATTTTTAAAGTAGTAATTGACAACAACGCTCAATATAACCTAGTATGTTATTAACAAAATGTTTCCCTAAGGAAACATTTTGAACTCGTACTAAAAAAATAGAAGCGAGGTAACTCTTATGGTATCGGTTAAAACCCAACCACTCTCTACTTTTAAAACAGGTCAACTTGTACAAATTGAAAAGGTTCAATTAGAAGGAACCATGAAACGCCGCCTGCTTGATTTAGGATTTATTCCTGGTGCAACGATTAAAGTGTTACAGAAAAGTCCGCTTGGCGATCCCATTGCATATCAAGTAAGTAACACGACAATCGCCCTTCGAAATGAAGAAAGTTCACGAATAACAGGGACATTGATAGGAGATGATCCGAAATGAATAAGCATCGTATTGCATTAGCAGGAAATCCGAACACCGGAAAAAGTACATTATTTAATACATTAACTGGATTGAAACAACATACTGGAAACTGGACAGGGAAAACGGTATTAAAAGCTGAAGGCGAATATGAACATAACGGAAGCCTCTACACCGTAATCGATTTACCAGGAACATATTCCTTATACTCAAACTCTGCCGATGAAGAAGTTGCACGTGATTACATTATCTTTGAAAAACCAGATGTAACAGTTGTTGTTGTAGATGCTACTGCAATGGAACGAAACTTGAACTTAGCCTTGCAAGTTATGGAAATGACAAAAGAAGTTGTCATTTGTATTAACTTGATTGACGAAGCAGAAAAGAAAGGAATTATAATCGATGAGAAAAAATTAGCAAAATCGCTTGGAGTTCCTGTTGTAAAAATTTCTGCACGTAACAAAATTGGACTCGGTCAGTTGTTAAATATAATTGAAAAAGTAGCTAATAGAAAATTAATTTCTACTCCTTTTCAAATTACTTATAACGAAAAAATAGAACAGATGATTCAAGAACTCGAACCACAAATATATAAAGTTTTTGGAGATTCCTATCCTGCACGTTGGATTGCACTGCGCATTCTAGATGGAGATAAGAATTTCTTAGAATCTCTTCAAAAACATCATGAAGAACCACTTGTAAGGGAGGTTGTAATCAATGGAATCTCATTCAACCAGTAACGCTCTTCCATTAGACTATATCGTGCAGCGTGCGCAAACGCTTGTAAAAGAAGACATTCGCGATGAAATTGTCGTTGATATCTACCGTGCTTCAGCTAATATTTGTAAGAATTCGGTTCAATACACAGATAAAAATAAATTATATCGCTCAGAGAAGCTTGATAGAATCTTTACTTCTCCTATATTCGGTTTCCCTATTATGCTCGCTATTTTATCTGTTATTTTTTATCTTACAATTGCCGGAGCTAACGTTCCTTCTGATATGATCGCTGAATTTTTTGGATGGGCAGAAGGTTATTTAACTGCTTGGTTCCAAGCGATGCATGCCCCGGAATGGTTACATGGCATCCTTATTCTCGGTTTATTCCGCGGAACAGGAGCTGTTATTAGTGTTATGTTGCCACCGATGGCTATTTTCTTCCCAATGTTTGCTTTATTAGAAAACTACGGTTACTTACCGCGCGTTGCTTTTAACATGGATCGTCTCTTTAAACGTGCCGGGGCACATGGAAAGCAATCTTTAACAATGGCAATGGGATTTGGATGTAACGCAGCTGCAATTATGTCAACACGTATTATTGAATCACCTCGTGAACGTATGCTCGCAATCTTAACAAATAACTTTGTTCCTTGTAACGGTCGATGGCCAACGCTTATTTTATTAGCATCTTTATTTATGGCCGCTGGATATACAGGTGGTATGCAAACCCTTGTAACAGCCGGAGTTGTTGTTGGCATGGTTGTAATTGGCATTATCGTAACTTTAACCGTATCATGGGCACTCTCAAAAACAGCTTTAAAAGGTGTTCCAACTCACTATACGTTAGAATTACCACCTTATAGAAAGCCAAAAATTTGGGATACAATCGTACGTGCAACGCTTGATAAATCAATATACGTTCTGAAACGTGCCGTTATCGTTGCAGCACCCGCTGCAGTATTAACATGGGTATTAGCAAATGTATTTATTGGAGACACAAGTCTTCTTATGTATATCGTAAATTTTTTAGATCCGTTTGCAAAATTACTTGGCCTTGACGGATACATTTTAGCAGCATTTATTCTCGGCTTACCTGCAAACGAAATTGTTGTTCCAATTTTATTAATGGCTTATTTATCAACAGGTTCATTAACAGAGTTAGACAATTTAACACAAATTAAACAACTGTTTCTTGATCACGGTTGGACTTGGCTAACTGCATTAAACATGATGTTGTTCTCCCTTCTTCATTTCCCATGCGGAACAACACTAGTTAATATATATAAAGAAACAAAAAGTGCAAAATGGACATTTCTTTCATTTGCCATCCCTACTGTAATTGCCATTGTTGTTACATTCCTTACGGCACAATTGGTACATTGGTTAGGACTTATATGAAAACTCCCGCCACTTATCTCCTTCGGATCTTGAAGTGGGGGTTTCTCGTGTATCACCTCAAAAGATGCTTAACACGAGTGGAGTTGACACAGCTGCCTGATGGCACAACCCCTCTATTCCATCGGCAAACGCCTTTGGAACTGCTTTTTTTAAAATGTTATAGGAACCATTCACATCTGCATTTAATAGGATGTTCTCTTTCGTACGATACAAGCCACGTTTGATCCGTTTCCCACTGAATACAGGGATGTCTTCCTCACCGTAAGTTGGGATTACATCATTGTCTAGAAAGGATGCTTTACTTGTATACGATTCTTCTACAACTCGTACAACAATACCTTTTCGTTTTGCCTTATAGGTGATCATTTCAATGAGTAGGTTATGCGGGATATGGCAGAACGATTGATTCTGTCGTTTCCCCATATCACTGTTTTGTTTCCATGATGTATTTTTCCCAATCACAATCATAGAAATCTCATGTTGAACTGCGAAATTGACAATATGGTAACTCATTTTGTGAAAGAGATCTTTTATTTTAAGAAACCGTTTCTCATGAAGCCTATCTAAACGCTTGGATGTGTGTGGTCCTTCTTTTGGTTCTTTTCCATGACGAAGAATCCCGAGTAAATGAGCCGTTTGTTTGTTGTAGTATTGATTCATACTTCTAATAACATTGCCCTTTACTAACACAGGAGTAGCCCCTGTATTCGTTATGATAGTTGCAATGTTATTGATCCCTAAGTCAATACTCATATAACGGTTGTTTTCAACACCCTCAGGTGCTGGTTCGGACTGTTCTGTCACAATTTCAACTTTAAACTTCCCGTAAGCAGGAGAAACACGTACCTCTTTGAGATTGCCAATCCGCTCAAACAATTTACCAATATTTAATTTTATGCTTGTTTTTGGAAAACGAATGTATTTATCTTGAAGTTTACATACTTGATTTGTGAATATAATTTCTCTCATAGATGATCTAATATATTTGGGAATGCGAGGTCTACCAGTAAAAGTGGAAGGATGTTTTTGGTATGCCTTGATGGAAGCGAAGAATGATTTCCAGTTTTGATAGAGTTTTTTCATAACCGCTTGATTCGTTTGCGCTGGCAAGTTCATATAATCTTGTTGTTTCATTGTTTTAAACAAACAATCTAGAAAGTTATAGGATAGAAACGATTTCTCTTTTGTCGGGAATGTAAACAAGTTACATTTCATTTCTTTTTGTTCTTTAACAGGTTTTTCTTTCTGTTTTTGCACGCGTTTTTGATACGCATGAAGTTGATTTTCATTCATAATTTCAATATGTGCTTGTAATGCATGAAGAACTTCTTGTTGAAGCGGCTGTAATGGCTTTTCAGTATGTAAGGCCGTATACACTTGGCGAATATAGAAGTTTGTTGTATTGTAGAGATTTTTTGCATTTTGACACATTTCCATGAAGTAGGCGTGCAATTTGTGACCTTTCTTAATCCAAATTTGATAGGTTGCATATTCTTTTTCTTTTGTCATCATTTTCACCTCCTTCTTTCCCTAATGATACTACAAAACGCAAAAAAGAACATACATTCGTATTGATACCCAAAATTTTTTACAAATGTAATGGCAATTCATCCCCACCTTATACTGGGCTATACCCTGCGCGTTTTGAAGATGGGGTTTTCTTGCCAATTTTCCGATAAAGTACAACTTCCACAGTGGGGGTCTCACTGCCCGCGAATAGCGGGATAAAAAAGAAACCCAACGTATTATTCGGGTTTCTTTTTTTGCTGTATTTGTTTTTGCCAAGGCTGTGCACCGTATTCTTCTATTTTTTTATGAATGAAATAAGCAGTATAGGGGAGGATTGCCATTAAAATCGTACATATAATCCCTAAAGTTGTAAACATTATGCCGCTCCTTTACTCACCTTCTTACTGGTAAAACAGATCCTGTATGTTCAATACTTGGATGCACACGAACAATAATGTTACTCGTACTAAAATAATTTTGGCCTTGATCCCAATTTTTTTTAATTTTTATCCATTGCTTATAATTTTGACGCTTATAATATTCTCCTAATCCAAGTGCATCTACTTTTAAATTTTTTTGGACAACCTTAATTGTTTTTTGTATCTGTTTTTCAATTTCACTGGCAAGGTATTTACTAATTTCTTCAGAACTCATCGCCTTATTATCTTTCCTTAAATACACTTCTGCTAATGTTCCGTCTAAATATACATCAATTACAAATTTAGGCTTTTTAGGATTTGTTAAGAATGTGTGGATTTTTCTACGCATCTCACGAATTTCAAATACAATAAGCTGATTTCCTTTTTTTATTTTAAAAAAGCCCCCTACTTTTTTTCCAACAATATAATTTAATCCTAGTGTTTCCATCCCATTCAGACTACCTACAAATTTAGTATCTTTTCCACGAAATACAGCTGCTCCTTCCATTTTAATTCCCTGTCGAGTTAGCCCTAAGACAGGAAGAACAAAACTTCGATCAGCAGACATTTTTTCTTGCAACTCACCAATTCGAGTTGCTTCTAACATTTGGGCATTTTTCTGCGCATGATTTGATATCATACTTACGTATTTAGAGGGTAAATTTTCTGGTTTTGCACTCTGCTTTAAAATTTCCTCCGCTCGTCCTTTTGAAATAAAGATCCGAATATTCCTTCGCATCTCATGATCACGAAAAAATACATCTAATGTATCTTCTAAAACGAAAGGTTTTTTCAATAAGTCCTCAGAAAAAATAAGCGCTTCTATATGGGGAAAGAATAAGGACCGACTTATTTTCTTAGAGATAATCCGAATTTGAGCAAATACACTATCAGCCGTTGCATTAATATTAATGTAATTTCTTCCACTTGACGGCTTACTTCCCTGCTGCGTTAAAGAACTAGGCAACACAATTTGATACGTTCCTTTTATAAGGGGGGAATGACTGGAAGTTGTCGTTTCGCTTTTTTCTCCCTTATTCGTTGCCTTGTCTAATGCAACACCAACAACAAAACCTCTTTCTTCAATTTCCTGCCGTTCAGAGCAGCCACTTATAAGTAAAATCAAAAACAGACAACTCATTATTTTAAGAAGAAGGTTCATTTTTATTCCCCCCTCCTTTTATTTTATAGAAAATAAAAATGAGAAGAGGAACAACAAACATAACAGACATGTCAACCCAAGCTAAATATGTACCATACTTACTTATCACATCCAAATTACCTGGAATATTATTTACAACATAAATGATAGGCGCACTAATAAAAATAAACGTATGCTTTTTTATTGCAGGAAACATTGCACAAAATAAAAAAATAGCGACATCATAATACAATGCAGTTGTATTAAAAACGGTAATAATCCATGTTATAAAAAAGATTGCATCAAATCTCTCTAGAAAACCTCCCCCGATTTCAATCTCCTTTCCAAGTTCAATCGTTGGATATGTTAAAGTGCTAGTTGTTAAATAAGTAAATACACTTATACAAGTAATATAAATTAACAGATAGGATAAAACAGTAATCATAACCCCTTTTGCCGCTGCCATAGGGGCATTTTTAGTTGACTTTAGTATAGCAGCATAGAAAAAACCTACTTCAAATCCAATAAACGTAAAGGCAGATTCCCTGATTCCACCCATATATTTACTCATTTTAGTTTGAAAAAATGGGGATAAACTTTCAAATTCCATTAAATTAACATTTAGCAGCGATAACAAAATAATAGCAATAAAAACAATGGGTAAAAATAGAACACTAAGTCTTATTAATCCTGCCCTAGATCCACAAACGCCATAAATAACAACGAGCAAATAAAAAAAAGACAAAAGCTGAACAGGTGTATCACTAAATAAATAAGTTTGAGAAATAATAGAAATTGTTCGCGCTTCATAAGCCGTAATTCCTGCAAATGTTAGTATTAAAATAAAACAGACAAGATAAGTAATCGGCTTCGTTAAATACACGCTCGTATATTGAACAAAATTTTGTTTCGGAAATAAAATGGCAACCTTCATGATAAGCCACGCAAAACAAGTACATATTAACCCACTTAGGAATAAAAGAATCCATCCATCCGCAAAAAGCGCATGAGTCGCCATAACACGCGGCATGGCAAGTGCACCTGTACCAATAATAGTAGAAGATATAGCAAACGTGAGTTCACGAGTACCAACTTCTTCATCTCCATACTCAAACGACTTCACTTCATCCCCTCTCCTTTGAACGCAGCGTTTTATCCTTTGGTTGTAAGTACTCCGGTCTTTCTTTCAACATTGCTTTAGGCAAACGTACAACATCTTCTTTCCAATCTTTATAAAAAGCAGGTGCAATCGGTGCAGAATATGGTACTCCAACACTCGTTAAATTTACGATATGAATTGCTAAGGCAATTAATCCTAAAATAATTCCATACAAGCCAAAGACTGTGGCGGCCAACATAAACGCAAACAATAAAATACGAAAGGTAATTGTAATACTATATACTGGTAGTGAAAATGTAGCTACGGCCGTGACTGCAATAATAATGACAAGAAATGGATTTACAATACCGGCACTTACAGCAGCTTCCCCAATAACAAGGCCTCCTACAATACCAATCGTTGGCCCCATTGGCTTCGGAAGACGAATTCCAGCTTCACGAATCAGCTCCATTGTAAAAGCCATTATGAGCGCTTCAATATATGCTGGAAACGGAACACCTTCTCTTGCTCCAGCAATTGAATATGCAAGAGTAGAGGGGATAAGCCCTTGATGATAAGAGACAAGAGCTACATACATAGCCGGTAATAAAATCGCAATCGTGCCCGCTAACATTCGAAGTCCTCTTAACAACGTTCCAATCATCCAACGTTCATAGTGGTCTTCCGGTGATTGAAATATGTCAATCATCACCATTGGAGCAATAAGTGCAAACGGAGAACCATCTACTAAAATAGCTGCTTTCCCTTTTGCAAGTGAAGCTGCGACGTTATCTGGTCTTTCTGTATTTAAAAATTGAGGGAAAGGAGACAAACTATTATCTTGTATGAGTTGTTCAATCGTTCCTGTTTCAAAAATAATATCTGTTTCAATAGACTGCAGTCTCCGGTTTAATTCTTTTACAATATAAGGATTAATAATATCTTCAATGTAAGCTAGTGTTACTTCCTTCTGTGAACGTTTCCCCATAATATAGGAATGAAAACGTAATTGTGGGTCACGTATGTGACGCCGAATTAACATTTTGTTTACATTCACATCTTCAATAAATCCTAAATTAGGCCCTCGAATGATTGTCTCCGCAGAAGGTGAATCGAGACTTCGTTTCTCCCATTCACGAAAATTTACAATTATTGCAGAAGGAATACCATCCAGTAGCACAATTGTATCGCCTGCTAATAGTGCATTCATAACATCCGGAAATGTCTTTGCGATACTCACTTCTCCAACTGATAAAAATTGATCGATTAATGTTTGCATAATTGGAGCTTGTTTAGGAATGTCTTCATACTGCAATGGACGAATAACAAAACGATAAATCATGTCTTTATTGCTTAGTCCGCATAAAAATATAACTGCACATCGATCGTTTGTTCCTGAAAGAGAAAATTCACGCACAGTTAAGTCATTAGGCGAATCTAACTTTTCTCGAATTGCATTGGTAATTTTCGATAAGTTAGCATCTAACTGAATCATCTTTATCATCTAACTTTCTTTTTTCAAAATGTTGTAGTTATATTTCTCCACTTCAAACAAATATATACAAAAAGAGCTATCCTTTTGTAACAGGATAACTCGAGTAAAACACTATCTTATTCCCTATTTCTCATGAAATTCAAAACAGACGAAACAAATATTTCTACACCGACTGGCAAGGCATCCTCGTCAATTGTAAAAAGCGGATGATGATGTGGATATATAATTCTCTTCTCTTGATTTCCAGCTCCAATAAAGAAAAATGTACCTGGGGCTTTTTGTAAGAACGCGGAAAAGTCTTCTCCAGCCATCGTCGGCTGTAAATGAACAACTTGTTCCCTTCCTAAAAGTTGCAATGCCGTATTTTCTACATGCCTTGTTACATTCTCTTCATTTACAACTGGGCGATATCCATATTCATATGTAAATGTATAAGATGCCCCGTATGCCTCTGTAATACATTTTACAATTCTCTCAATTCGCTCTGCTGTTTGCTTCCGAAGCTCATCTCGTAAACTTCTTACTGTTCCTCCAATTGTCGCACTGTCAGGAATTACATTATGAGTTGTCCCTGCATGAAATTGTGTTACAGATAACACTAATGAATCTAACGGATTAGTAAGCCTGGAGACAATTTGTTGTAATTGAGAAACAACTTGTGTGCCAATTGCAATACTATCAACCGTTTCATGCGGAATACCAGCATGCCCGCCTTTTCCCACAATCGTAATCGAAAACGCATCAGGAGCAGCCATTGCTGGACCATATACAACACCAATTTTCCCAACTTCCAGTGGTGCCCAAAGGTGTGCACCAATAATATAATCGACCCCTTCCATAACACCAGCGTCAACCATTTCCTGTGCACCGCCCGGAAAGTTCTCCTCAGCATGTTGAAACAAAAAACGAATTTCACCTTGAATTTGATCCCGTTTTTGTGAAAGTGTGTATGCTGTTCCAAGTAACATCGCAATATGTCCATCATGTCCACACGCGTGCATAACTCCTTGATATCTAGAAACAAAATCAAACTCATTCTCTTCGTCAATAGGTAGTGCGTCCATATCAGCACGAAGCGCAATTGTTTTTCCTGGCTGTTTACCGACCAATTTTGCCATCACACTATACTGCGTTGGACGTGAAACCTCTAGATGAGGAAATGTTTGTAGTATGTCGTAAACCGTTTGAGATGTTTTTTCTTCATGATAAGAAAGCTCAGGATACATATGAAAATGTCTTCTCCATTGAATAAGCTGCTCTTTCGAAATAGATGCTTCTTGTATAATATCCATATACAATCATCCTTTCTCCACTAAATTACCTGTTATTATAGCGCGTACAGCCAACAAAACAAACATTATTCTGATAATTATCACTATTAAATGTTATTGATTTAAAAAAAATAAAAAAGCTATCGGATTTGATAGCTTTTTTATCCCGCATTAACGGATAGTAAGACCCCTATCTCAAGATTCAGAGAAAATCGAAGAAGTTAGGTGGGGGATCTTACTGCCCGTAAAAGCCCGATTGGTTCAACTAATAATCAATAGCCATATAGTTAAAATTTTACCTTATCTGTAAGTTGTATGAAAAAATAGGCTGGTGCTATACAAAGCCCCAATATGCTACTGGTTCCAATAATAAGAGAAAGTAAAATGCAAGAATACTTTACTCCGTTTGTTTTTTTCCATCCATAACTCCAAATTTCAATGCTGAGGCCAATCAGTATAATTGCGATAAGTACTTCCCCAAGTAATAAAAGAGCTAAAGTTGATATTGACATGTCTTAACACTTCCTTAGCTACATATGATAGTAATATTTTACCATACATATAACTTAAGGAATATTGCGAACTTACTGCGCAATTAAGGTTTAATAAATTAATTTCTTCTATAAAGAATAAGGTAAAAATTTCATTATTGGGGGGATCTCCATGCTATAGTTTCGTAATACCATGAGATATTAATGATTTTGAATAATGAGTACATTATGTAAGGGGAGTAGAAGACGCAGTGCTAAACCATTATATGTATATAAGTATTTAAGATATATAAAAAAGCCTGCTGAGGCATTGCCCCAACAGACTTTTGAAAATACGTGTTACATAGAGAAGAAAATCCAAACCGTACCAACAACCGTTACTGCAGCGATGAAGAAGTGGAATACGATTGTGAGTGTTTGTATTGTGCCTTCTCCTTCTGTCATGTGCATAAACATAACTAATTGTAACGCGGCTTGTGCCACTGCCATTATAAGAATGCTCGTTAAGATTGTTGCAAATGGCAAACTTGTATATAACGCTACATATAAAGCAAGGAACGTTAATGCAAGTGATAAAATAAATCCGAAAACGTGTGACCATGGAAATCCGCTATGAGCGTGTTGATTTGCTTGTGTATTGTTTTGTCCCATTATTACGCCACCATCCCGTTCAAGTAAACTAGTGTGTAAATGAAGATCCAAACAACATCAAGGAAATGCCAGTATAAGCTGATAATAAATACTTTACGAGCTGTAACTGGTGTCAGTCCTCGTTTTAAAATTTGGACAATAACACAAGTTGCCCAAATGATACCACCTGTTACGTGGGCACCATGCGTTCCAAGAAGAACGAAGAACGCAGATAAGAAACCACTTGTTTGTAGTGTAGCACCGTGGCTTGCGTACAGTGCAAATTCTTCAATCTCCATGTAAAGGAAGCCAGCGCCTAACAGTAATGTAATGATAAACCATAGGAGCATACCATTTTTGTTTTCTTTACGCATTTCATGAATTGCGATCCCGCATGTGAAACTACTTGTTAAAAGTAAAAGTGTTTCAATCATAACAGGCTTTACTTCGAAAAGTTGTGCTGGTGTTGGACCACCTGCGGTACTACCAGCTAATACTAGGTAAGAGGCGAAAAGCGTTGCAAATAGCACGATTTCAGCCCCAAGGAAAATCCAAAACCCTAAAATATTCAATCTGCTTTGTTCAGTTTGATATTCTAGAGGTAAGCTTTTATCTAAAGCCGCCATTTCGTTTCACCTCTCATGCAACATGTTCTGTCTTTTTAATTTCATCTACGCTAATGTAATATCCGTTATCGTAATCAAACGAGCGCCAGATCATACAAGCTAACATACCAATACCACCGACAATTGCTAACCCGAACCAGCTAAATACTAATGCAAAACCTGCAAGACCAATAAAACAAGACATAATAATTGGAACACCTGAATTGCTTGGCATATGAATTGGTTTCAAGTCTTCAGGTTTTGGTGTAATAGACTCACCGTTTTTCTTCATTTCCCAGAATATATCGCTCTGCTTAATTTCTGGTACTACTGCAAAGTTGTAATGTTGTACAGGAGACTGTGTTGCCCATTCAAGTGTACGGCCATCCCAAGGATCTCCAGTTAAATCACGCTCGCCATGACGAATGCTGTAAACTACGTTGTAGCATAATAAGATAAAGCCGATACCCATCATTACCGCACCAACAGATGCGATCATGTTTAATCCACCCCATCCAAGGTTTGCAGAGTATGTGTACATACGACGTGTCATACCGTCTAAACCTAGGAAGTACATTGGGAAGAAACAGATGTTAAATCCGCTCATAAAGATCCAGAATGTCCATTTACCAAGGCGTTCATTTAGCATATGACCTGTGATTTTTGGATACCAGAATGTAAATCCAGCAAGCATCGCAAATACTGTACCTGCAATTAATACGTAGTGGAAGTGAGCAACTAGGAAGTAGCTGTTATGGTACTGATAGTCAGCTGCTGCCATCGCAAGCATAACACCCGTAACTCCACCGATTACGAAGTTTGGAATAAACGCCAATGACCAAAGCATTGGAACTGTAAAACGAATACGACCTTTATACATTGTAAACAACCAGTTAAAGATTTTAACACCGGTTGGAATCGAAATCGCCATTGTTGAAATCGAGAAGAATGAGTTAACCGATGGTCCTGCGCCCATTGTAAAGAAGTGATGGAGCCATACAAGACCACTTAAAACTGAGATAGCAATCATTGAGTAAACCATCGCGCTATATCCGAATAGACGTTTACGCGAGAATGTACTTATGATTTCAGAGAAAATACCGAATGCCGGTAAAATAACGATATATACTTCAGGGTGACCCCATACCCAGAATAAGTTCGCCCAAAGCATTGGCATACCACCGCTCGCCATCGTAAAGAAGTGAGCATCAAATAGACGGTCAAATGTCATTAATGCAAGAGCAACTGTTAATACTGGGAAAGCAAAGATAATGATTACACATGTGATTAAAATAGACCATGTAAACATTGGCATTTTCATTAACTTCATGCCTGGTGCACGCATTTTCAAGATCGTAACAAGGAAGTTAATCCCTGTCATCAGCGTACCGAGACCCGCAATCTGCAATGCAATTGAATAATAGTTGTTTCCTACGCCTTGGCTAAACTCTTTACCAGCCATTGGGAAGTACGATGTCCATCCAGCGTCTGGAGAACCACCGACAACGAAGGAGATGTTAAATAACATAGCACCTACAAAGAATAACCAAAAACTTAATGAGTTTAAGAAAGGATATGCAACATCACGCGCCCCAATTTGAAGAGGTACAACAATGTTCATTAATCCCATAACAAATGGCATTGCCATGAAGAGAATCATTACAGTGCCGTGCGTTGTAAAGATTCCGTTATAGTGTTCAGCATTTAAATAAGTTGTGTCAGGAAACGTTAATTGGGCACGGATCATTAAGCCGTCCATACCACCACGGAACAGCATTAAAATCGCTGAAAGAATATACATAGTCCCAATTTTCTTATGGTCAACAGAAGTTAACCACTCATCCCAAAGCCATCTCCATTTTTTGTACTTTGTTAGTACGAAAAGGATTCCTAATGTCACAAGAACAATAGATACGTCCGCTCCGTAGATAATCGGATCGCCTGTGACAAAAAATTCATCAAGCTTCACTGTATTCACTCCAATCTGTTGGAATAGTCGTTATTACTTTTTGTTTTTGTAGTAGTTGTAATCACAATATTCAAGTGATTTTGGATCTACATATTTTAAATGATTGCTAGAGAACGTCATACGCCCTACTACACCTGGTTCAATAATTTCTTTATACTTGTTTTCTGATAATTTAGGGGCAGTTTCTTGTACTTCTGTTACCCACTTGTTGTAGTCTTCTTTTGTTTTAGCTTCAAGTTCAAACTCCATGTCAGTAAATCCTTCACCAGAGAAGTTCGCACTACGTCCAGTATAAGAACCTGGTTTATCAGCTTGTAGGTATAAATCCATGACCATATTATCCATTGTATACTTCATACCACCAAGTTCTGGAATCCAGAAAGCATTCATTGGACCGACAGAAGTTAATTTAAATTGAATTGGTACACCTGCTGGTACATTTAAATAGTTAACGGTTTCAATTCCTTCCTCAGGATAACTGAATAACCATTTCCAGTTTGCAGATGTAACGTAAATTTCAACAGGTTTTATATCTTTTGATTGTGCTGGAGGCTTTTCCGATGCATATGTTGCTTTTACCGTCGGAATTGATAATGCAATCACGATGATAACAGGGAAAATAGTCCAGATAATTTCTAAAAGAGTATTACCATGTATATCAGGTGGCTCATAGTCCATATTATCTGGTTTTTCACGGTAACGAATTAAAATAACTGTAAACAAGACGAATACGACTAGAATAATTACAGACATCAGTATCATTGACCAAACAATTAAATCATACTGTGTTTTTGCAACAGGTCCTTGTGGATTTAATACAGCGATTTTGTCGCATCCACCGAGGAACAAGAGTAGTGATAGTGGAAGAAGTGAAGCCAACTTCCAAAACTTTTTTTTCAGTTGCACGATTGAAAATCTCCTTTCTCCTTGGATTGAAACTATGCCAATAAAACAATATAAACCTATTAATTTATAGATGGCAATAGTTTTTAAGATATTGTTAAAAAATAGACACAAATACACAGTTTTTACGATGAAAAACTTTTGTAACTTGCTAATATTGTAAACTATTTTTGACGCCATATCTCGATTTTAAAAATTTTAAGATAAATAAAGTTATACCAGAATATCCAAAAAATAGAAAAAAGCTATCTCATAATAAGTTGAAATAGCCGAATATTTCATATATTTATTTTATTACTCATGAAACATTTTTTTGTTGTTCAAATGTGACAATTTTTTTAAATTTTACACGATAAAAAATGTAACAAATAATCATGAATGGGATTCCACAATATAAAGCAATACGTTGATCTGGAATAAACGCTAAGCTTATAAATGTAATAAAGTTTAAAGAGAACGCCAAAATAGGAACGAGTGGATAAAGTGGAGCGCGGTATTTTAATTCTCGTATATCCCCACCATTTTTTATAAATTCTCTTCTAAAGAAAAATTGAGATGCAGCAATGGACATCCAAACAACGACAGCTGCCATCGCTGCAATAGATGTTAATACTAAAAAGACTGTATCAGCAGCGAATACACTTGTTAAAAGAGAAAGGCTAGCAAATATAAGGCTGAAAATTAATGCATTGAGCGGTACACCTTTTTTCGTTAATTTTGAAAAGGCAGGACTTGCCATTCCTTGTTTTGACATCGCCCAAAGCATACGAGAGTTTGCATATAAACCAGAATTTGCTACCGATAATACAGCTGTAATAATAACAAAGTTCATAATGTCTGCTGCATACGGAATTCCAACTGTGTCAAAAACGAGTACGAAAGGACTTTCTACAAGATTTGCTTCTTGCCACGGTAGTAATCCAACGACCACAGAAATTGAAAGGACGAAAAAGAAAAGCGTACGCCAAATTGTATTTTTTATAGCACGTGGTACTGTTTTTTCCGGTTGCTTACTTTCAGCTGAGGCAATACCGATTAACTCTGTTCCTTGGAACGCAAAGTTAACGGTAATCATTGTAAGAAGAACAGCTGGAAGTCCGTTTGGAAATAATCCGCCATTTTCTGTGAAGTTATGTAACATTGGCGCCGGTTTACCGTTAAAGTCTAATAGACCAAACATGACGGCACCGCCGAGTATAATAAATACAATAATCGTTATTACCTTAATACTCGCAAACCAAAATTCAGCTTCTGCGTATGCACGTGCAGATGAAGCGTTTACAATAAAGAGCACGGCAGCGAATACAACACACCATATCCAAGATGAAACATCTGGGAACCAACGTTTCATTAAAATGCTGACAGTCGTTAGTTCAACTCCAACGGTAACAGCCCAGTTTAGCCAATACATCCATCCTACGACAAATCCAAAACCAGGTGAAATAAATCGGCTAGCGTAGCTTTGGAAAGAGCCAGCTTCAGGCATCGCAACTGTTAGCTCTCCGAGACAAAGCATAGTTAAATACATAACAAATCCGCCAACTAAATAGGCAAGAATAGCTCCGCCAGGTCCAGCGTTGTGAACAATTTGTCCTGATCCCATAAATAACCCTGTTCCGATAACTCCTCCTAAAGCAATCATAAAGAGGTGTCTACTTTGCATCGTACGTTTTAGTTCATTTTGCTGAGTCTCTTTTTGTATCATATACCCCTCACCTCATATTTTTTAGTAGAATTACAATTAAATCCCCTAGTTAATTCGCTTATCCTTAATGAAGAAGGTTCACTAAGTTAAGCATGTTTTATTCTAACAAAATATTCTGAAATTGTATATCAAAAAAATCTTTTTATTTTAAAAAATACGAATTTTATGACGGTATACTAAAATAACAATTCGTAGAATCATTCTAGTAAACTAGTGAAAACAACGGTACAATAAAGAGAGTATTATTTTGGAAAATGTAAGAAAATAATTATGTAATGGAGTTAGATATATGTTTAGGATGGTCAAATACATATGTGTTTTAGGAATTGGAGTTATTGTTAGTGCGGCATGCAGTAAGGATGTTATGGGAGTAATTGAAACAGGGAAAAATAAAATTTTACAAAAAACTGAGGAACTCCGCTTAGACTTTTCATATGAAATGAAGGATCAAGCGATGATTGAAAATGTGCCATTTATAAAGCAACTTCCTGAATTAGAAAGAGGTTGTGAAGTAACAAGTTTAGCAATGTTACTGCAATATAAAGGAATTCAAGTTGACAAAATGAAGCTTGCGGATGAAATTGAACGTGTACCGTTTGAGGCGAACGGTTTGCGAGGAAATCCTCATGAAGGATTTGTAGGAAATATTTATACAAAGTCTAAACCAGGTTACGGTGTATACCATCAGCCGATTTTTCAATTAGCACAAAAATATGTTCCAGATAAAACAATTGATTTAACAGGAAGAGAGATAGAAGATATATATAAAGTGCTTAGTGCTGGTTCACCGGTATGGGTTATTGTCAATACAACTTTTCAGCCGCTAGATGAGGGAAGCTTTGAAACTTGGAACACAGATTCTGGAGAAGTAAAGATTACATATTATGAACATAGCGCTGTTATTGTTGGTTATGATCAAAATTTTGTATATGTAAATGATCCATTGGCAAACAAACCGCGTAAAGGTATTCCGCGTGCTCAATTTGAAAAAGCATGGGAACAAATGGGGAAACAAGCAATTACTATTCTATGAAAATAAAGGGAAACTTCCATCAGTGGATGAGGCTTCATCCCCCACCTATCTTCTTCGATTTTCTCTGAATCTTGAGGCGGAGCGTTAATGCGGGATAAAACCGATAAATAAGAGCTGTTCCTGTCCGTTAATATGACATAAGAAGAGAGGTATGTGTATGGTCGAAATAAAGCGAATTGATTGCTCGCAAACATATGCACTTCGCCACGAAATTTTACGGCCTAATCAAAGTTTAGAAGACTGTAAATATACTTCTGATAATGAAGAAAATACCTTTCACCTCGGAGCATTTATGAACAATATGCTTATTAGTATTGCTTCCTTTTCTTATGAAACACATCCTTCTTTAGGAGAAGGCATTCATTATCGCTTAAGAGGAATGGCCACAAGACAAAATTTCCGCAAACAGCATGCTGGAAGCACTCTAATTCACAGTGCTGAAGCAATATTAACAGAGCGCCGTGCACAGCTTCTATGGTGTAATGCCCGAATCACTGTTGCAAATTATTATATACGATTAGGATTTCAAGAATATGGTGAAGTATTCGATATTCCTCCAATTGGATTACACAAATTAATGTACAAAATCTTATAATCTATTTTACTATGTACAAAAAAGAGCGTCTCCTACGAGAAGCTCTTTTTTTAACTTATTATAAAAACAAATGACAACCAAATAATATTGCAAAGAAATAAAGAAACGGATGTACTTCCTTTCCTTTTCCTTTTACAATTTTTAAAATCGGATAAATTAAGAAGCCAAGTGCTATACCGTTCGCAATACTTGATGTGAGCGGAATACCAACGAAAATAAAGAATGCTGGAAGCGCATCTTCAAAGTCATTCCAATTTACTTCCCGAACATTTTGCGCCATTAGGCTACCAACAATAATAAGAGAAGGTGCTGTAATTGCCGCTACACTTGATAATGATGCAATTACAGGACTAAAGAAAGCTGTAATAATTGTTAATCCAACAACGACTATACCTGTTAATCCTGTCTTCCCTCCTGCTGCAATACCAGCAGAAGATTCGATTGTAGCAGCTGTTGGACTTGTTCCAAACATTGCTCCTACTGTTCCTCCAATTGCATCTGCAATAAATGCTTTTCCAAAACGCCCTTCTGCATTATCTGTCTTTAAACCAGTCTGCTTAATTAACCCAAGCAATGCTCCTGTTGTATCAAATAACAATACAAGCAAAAATGAAAAAACAATACCATATAATCCGTATTCAATTACATCCGTCACAGCGTGAATCGGGTTAAATGTAATCATTCCTTCTGGTAAAT
Organism: Bacillus sp. GB_SG_008; assembly: GCF_052038115.1. NCBI lineage: Bacteria > Bacillati > Bacillota > Bacilli > Caryophanales > Bacillaceae > Bacillus > Bacillus sp. GB_SG_008. The sequence continues at coordinate 27,762 of NZ_JBPZSK010000008.1, forward strand.
GCGGAACTGCTACAAGTTTATCGCTAAACTCCAATTGTCCTGTAAAAAAGGCAATTACTCCCGTTACAATCATACTAATGAACAGTGCACCACTTACGTTTAATGCCATTAATACTGCAGCTAACACTAAACCAATTAACGTTAGCACAACAGAGGGAGAATGAAAATTTCCAATGGTAACTAAGTTTGTAGGATGATCTACGATAATACCAGATAAACGAAGCCCTATAAATGCAATGAACAAACCGATTCCTGCTGCAATCGCATGCTTTAAACTATCCGGAATCGCCTCAATTAGTTTTTGACGAAATGATGTAAATGAAAGTAAAAGAAAAATAATACCTGTCAAAAATACAGCTGAAAATGCAATAACGTATGTAATGCCTTCTGCGTTTTGAACAACAGAGTACGCGAAGTAGGCATTCATTCCCATTGCCGGTGCAATCACGATTGGGTAATTTGCTAAAAATGCCATGCATAATGTTCCAACAATTGTCGCAATAATTGTTGCCGTAAAGGCTTGATCGAACGGCACTCCTGCATCAGACAAAATCTTCGGATTGATGACAAGAATGTACGCAAATGTGAAAAACGTCGTAATACCAGCTAAAACCTCCTGCTTTACAGAAGTATTGTATTTCTTTAATTGAAACATATTAGCTATCCTTCCTACTTAATAAAATTATGATTATAACTACCTTCTCAAATTAACTTCTTCTAACAGCAATAATAATGAGGCTTTTATTGCGCGAAAAAATATAATACTTAATCTTATCAATTACTAAAAAAGAGCGTCAATATACTTACTAATAGTTCGAATTTTAAAATTAAATTTAACGTTCTATAGATATAGTACAGAAAACATTGTCTTTTTTTGTAGCATAACAGCGATAAATGTTTTATAATTTTAAATAGTTAGACATTTTGTAAGCGAATACAATATTTTTTCTTATAATAAAGGGGGCTTACTATGAAGCACACAGACAAAGCAGAAACTTTAAATCGCGGATTAAAACAACGACATATTACACTTATGTCTCTTGGATCTGCTATTGGAGTTGGGTTATTTTTAGGATCAGCTTCTGCTATTAAACTAGCAGGACCATCCATTTTATTTGGTTATATCATTGCAGGCCTTGCTATCTTTTTCATTATGCGTGCGCTTGGAGAAATGGCAATTGAACAACCTGTTGCCGGTTCGTTTAGTAAATATGCACATGACTATTTAGGCCCATTAGCAGGTTATATAACAGGCTGGAATTATTGGTTTTTATGGGTTGTTACTTGTATGGCTGAAATTACAGCCGCAGGTATTTATATGGAATATTGGTTCCCTGACATTCCACGTTGGATTTGGGCGCTGATTGCTCTCGTATTAATGAGTGCATTAAACTTTTTATCTGTTAAAGTGTATGGAGAACTTGAATTTTGGTTTGCTCTAGTTAAAATTGTCACAATTATCTGTATGATTGTAATCGGTACTGGTATTATTCTATTTGGTTTTGGAAATGGCGGCGTAGCGACTGGAATTTCAAATCTTTGGTCTCACGGTGGTTGGTTCCCGAATGGTTTCTCTGGTCTTCTTCTTTCTCTACAAATGGTACTATTTGCTTACTTAGGAGTGGAGTTAATCGGTGTAACAGCTGGAGAAGCAGAAAATCCGAAAAAAACATTATCTAAAGCAATCGATAACGTTTTTTGGCGCATTTTAATTTTCTATGTAGGGGCTCTATTCGTTATGATGGCGATTTACCCATGGAATGAGTTTGGCGACAACGGAAGTCCATTTGTACTAACATTTGAACAAATTGGCATTGCGAAAGCAGCAGGGATTATTAACTTTGTTGTATTAACAGCTGCCCTTTCTTCTTGTAATGGTGGTCTCTTTAGTACAGGCCGTATGCTATTTACATTAGCACAGCAAAAACAGGCACCAGAGAAGTTTGGTCATTTAAATAAAAATGGCATTCCAAGTAAAGGAATTTTAGCAACAGCTTTCGTATTATTAATAGGCGTTGCTTTAAACTACCTTGTTCCTGCGAAAGTATTTACGTGGCTAACTAGTATTTCAACATTCGGAGCAATTTGGACTTGGGGCGTCATTTTAGTTGCGCAGCTACGCTTCCGTAAAGGATTATCACAGGAAGCACAAAATAAATTAACGTACAAATTGCCACTGTATCCACTTAGCTCTTATATTACACTCGCTTTCCTTGTTTTAGTATTAGGAGTTATGGCATATTCTACTGATACACGTATCGCATTAATCGTTGGACCGATTTGGATTATCGCTTTAGTTGCTGTTTATTATATGAAAGGATTTCATAAAACAGATAAACTGCTTAAATCTCCTTCAAAGATAGGATAAAGTAAAACTTTGATTAGCAGTGGTTTTCTTCACCCTACACTGATTATTAATTAAACGAATCAAGGTTGTTACTGCCCGTCAGTTCAATTTGATGACTATCTATTCATTCAGAAGTTTATGAATGAATAGATATAATAAACCGTTACAATATCGGCGATCGTGTAATATATGACATGAATAATTTAACCAAAGAAGATGATTCCAAATTAACTAAAGTGTTATTTGGAATCATCTTTTTTCTTTTACTTTTATTGTATTCGTTTCACTAAACATACTTATACAAATTCCATTTCCAATTTCTTACGGAAACTCTACCTTTATTGACTTTTAATAGTTAACAATATAAACTATTAAATATGTAAAACTATTAATTAGAGAAAACTATTAATTTTATTTTTATTCATGTCAGGAGGAATTATATATGGAAGCTGCCATACACCTTGATGAGAAACAACAGCAAAAAAAGAAGCATCCTCCAGGTTTATACTTACTCTTCTTCACAGAAATGTGGGAAAGATTTAGTTATTACGGATTACGAGGATTATTAACATTATATTTAACAACGGCCTTAATAAACGGTGGTCTTGGTTTTAGTAAAAGCTGGGCACTTACTATTTACGGTTTTTATACAGGCGCTTGTTATTTCACCCCGTTAATTGGTGGATTCTTAACAGATCGTTATCTTGGTAGACGATTAGCTATTACAATCGGTGGTATAACAATTGCACTTGGTAACCTTACATTATTTGCACTGCAAAGTCACTTAGGGCTATACCTCGGGTTAGCGCTCATTATTATCGGGAACGGTTTCTTTAAACCAAACATTTCCACTCTTGTTGGAGAGTTATATCCAGAAAATGATTCACGTCGTGATGGTGCCTTTACGATTTTTTATATGGGAATTAACGTTGGTTCATTCCTTGCTCCACTCGTTTGCGGATACTTATCAGAAGATTTGTTTAAAACAACAGTAGATGGCGTTATTCATTATGGTTACCAATATGGATTTTTAGCTGCCTCCATCGGGATGGTTATCGGACAAATTTTATTTACAACATTATCCAATCGTTATCTTGGTGACATTGGTAAAAAACCTACAGCAGCTTTACAAACAGGAACTGGCAACAAAACAGCTGGAAATACACCATTAACAAAAAAAGAAAAACAGCATACAGCTGTTATTATCATAATAACTTGTTTCGTTGTTTTCTTCTGGGCTGGATTTGAACAGGCTGGTAGTTCTTTAACGTTATATACAAATAGCTTTGTAGATCGCACTATATTCGGTTGGGAAATTCCAACATCTTGGTTTCAATCTGTAAACCCACTATTTATTATTTTATTAGCACCAGTTGTTTCAGTACTTTGGACAAAGCTTGCTTCTACAAAACGCGGTGATTTGAAAATTCCAACAAAAATGGGTCTCGGAATGATTTTACTTGGAATTGGTTATATGATTCTTCTTGTCGCTACATTAAAAACAGGAAGTAATGAACAAGACATTACCGAAAAAGCAAATCTACTCTTTATTGTCTTTACTTACTTATTCCATACGTTAGGTGAATTGTTCTTATCCCCAGTCGGGCTATCAATGGTAAGTGCACTCGCTCCTGTCAAACTCGCATCTTTATTAATGGGTGTTTGGTTCGCAAGTACAGGTGTCGCTAATATTTTAGGTGGACAGTTAGCAAACTTTACAACTTCATTAGGTTATTCAGAAGTATTTGCTGTTATTGGAGCTACCGCTATTTTCTTAGGATGTATATTGCTATTACTTTCAAAGAAATTAGTAAAAATGATGGAATAAAAAAGATGAGGGTGCAATCCCTCATCTTTTTTTATTCATTTTCTCCTTTTTCTATCGCTTGCTTATATAACTCTTTATATTCTTTGTAATCACTTGGTACAAAGAGCTTATAGAAGAATGAAGTCCAACTTGCGCCTTTTTCATATCCTGCTTCACGAATTTCGGCTGCCTTCTTATTCGATTTAAATCCTTCTTCAAACCATTTCTTTAACAATTCATTCTTTTTATACTTCGTTGGAACTTTTAAATCATAGCTTTCAAATGCAGTTGTGTACCCTTCTTTTTCTACCTTCTCTTTCACAGATTTATAACCTTTTTCATACCCTTCTTCATATGCTTTCACATAGTCTGCTTTATCCATATTTATAGGCTTTTTTTCTGCTAACTCTTTTCCAGCCTTCTCGCCTAACTCAAATTGCTCTTTCTTAATTTTTTCGGTTCTCTCTTTATTCCCTACCTGAAAGCCTTCCGCAAAGTTTGCTTTAAATTCTGAGGAAACGTGACTATCGTCCATTGTTTCTTGAGCTAATCCTTGCTCTTTCCCTTTTTCAAATTGCACCTTTTTTTGTTCTAATAATGACCATGTCGCTGTGTAAGCCTCAGTAAATGCTTGCTTATAGGAGTCTGATTTTCCATTCAAATGCTCTGCTACATTATTCTTCCCTTCTTGAAAATCTTTTTCTCCAGCTGTTTTCCCTTCAACTTGTCCCTTTTCCATCTCCGCTTTCTGCTTTGCTTCTTCGGCTTTTCGTTGTTCTTCAGCTTTTCGTTGTTCTTCTGCCACACGCTGTTTTTCTTCTTCAGCCTTACGATTTGCCTCAGCTTGCTTTTGTGCTTCTATAGCACTATTATCTTGGCTAGGTGCTTGTTGTGTTGTACCGCTATTAGAAGATGGTTCCTTCTTATTATGGTAGTGATATTCTCCATATTGTAATCCCCACTTCTCACAGTTTGTACGACACGTATGTCCACCATTGGCATCTGTATTCCCTGGATGTGCATAAGCTGAAATCGGTGCTACTAATACTGCAATACCTGCTGCTAAGATAAATGACTTTCCTTTTTTAATCATACTGCATCCTCCCTAAATCTATATATAATACATTTATTATACAAATATAAATGAATTTTGTAATATACACTTTAATATTCTTTTACTTCCCAATTATTAGTTAAAAAGAAAGTCCACTTTCGTTGAAGGTGGACTTTCTTTTTAACTATTTATTTTTTTCATCTGTACGAAATCCCCAGACACTACATATCGTTTCGAATTATCAAGCACAGATGAACACGTAATAAGGGTTACTTCATTTTTCCCGTGATCTTCAACAACTTCCCATTTATCCGGCGTTACTTCTGTTATCTGTTGTACCGCATACTCATACTCATTTTCACTATCATATAAATATACTTTATCGTTCTTTTTCAATTTCGAAATATCGCTAAATAATACACCTTTTTTTGACATATTATGTCCTGCTAATGCGTAATTCCCTTTTCCCATCTCTTGTTTCTCTTTTACCGTTGCTGCACCTGATAATAAATTTTTCTCTGTTGAAGAACTTAGAATTGGTAGCTCTAATCTAATACTTGGAACAACAATGCGCCCAATAACTTGCTTCTTATCCAATGAAGCATTTGCCACATCCGCTAAATCTGGTTGTTTTATGTTAGAAGCATCAACGAATTTTGTTTCTTGTTTTTCGTACTTCATTTTCTTAACAGTTTGTAGGTTTTCGTCTTGCATTTTTCCAGCTTTATAACCGTCATAAAAAGGTTTTGCAATTAAAACGCCACCTACAATAAATAAAAGAAGTGCTAGTATACTGTAAATCTTTTTTTTATTCATGCCACAATTCCTTTCTCTCACAAAATTCCCCTTATATAAAATGATAAAATAAGAATGCTAGATATACAAGAACATACGCAAGATTTGAACGACACTTCCCAATGCAAAAAAAGATGTGCGATTTTGCACATCTTTCACACAACCTTATTACGATATAAAGAAATATGAAATACTGTCATTTGAATTAATAAAATGACAAATAATACATACAGCGGGTATTCTGGGATGTTTCGATTGAATAGTGGATAAGCAATTAACGAGGCAGCTGCAAAAGGCATAATAAACCATGATGAAAGAAGTGTAGTTCGACACGCCTTCGCAGTCAATATTTCCTCTCTCTCATCTTCACTTGGAAATAATAACGGAAATGTCCAAAATGATAATTTCTTATATTTCTTTTTTTGTACCTTGTAACCAATGAATACTCCTATCGCTATAATCAATATCAATATAATTGGCGTTATATTCATCGCAACAGTCCACGTTTGTTTTTCAGTACGGATGATGTTTGCAAGATCCGTAATAGCATGAAAATATTCAATAAATCCCCAACTAGTTATAGCAAGAATGAATATATTTATTACATAAGAAAGACCAATTCTATTCATTTTCTTCTTCCTCCTTTTGTAATACAAATACTTCTTCCATTTGTAAACCAAACACATCACAAATCATGAGCGCTAATAATAATGATGGCACATAATCCCCTTTTTCAATGGCAGCAATGGTTTGCCTCGTTACACCTACTTTCTCGGCCAATATGCTTTGTGTAAAATTAAAACGAGCTCGCAGCTCTTTTACCCGATTGTAAATGGTCAATTTTACCACCTCTTGTCATTATTGTATGCTAAACTTTACAAAATGTAAACTCAACTTAACATTTAATAATAAAAAAACCTACTTTGCTTATTACAAAGTAGGTTTTACTTTAGTCTAAAACTACAACACGAATTTGTTTTCTACCCCAAGATTTAGAGGATGCTTTATCTGGCATGAAAACATCGATTTTATGTCCTTTAATAGCACTACCAGTATCAGCAGCAATCGCATTTCCATATCCTTCAACCCATACGTGTGAGCCCAATGGAATAACCGATGGATCAACTGCAATTACTTTCATATTTGGATTTGCAGTTAAATCATATTCTCCCCATTTCGTATATACATGCTCACCAGGCTGCTTCCCATTTTCACTTGGATCATTTGTGTAAGCCGTAGCTTCTACATACATCTCATTTCCGCCTTTGCTAGGGCCGTTATTTGATGTAGATCCTGATCCTGATGCTGATGCTGTTCCTCTTGCCTTTGCTTCTTCTGCTGCAGATGCTTTTTCCGCTGCAGCTTCTTTTTCGCGTGCTTCTGCTGCTGCTTTTGCTGCCGCTTGCTCACGAGCAATTGTATCTTGTACGCTCTTCATATCTGCTTCAATCTTTGATTTTTCTTGTGCAGCAAGCGTAAGTTGACTTGAAACTTCATTATATTTTGCTTGCACAGACTGTAAGCTTTCTTGACGTTTCTTTAAATTCTCTTGTAACTCATTCTGTGCTTTTGCTAATTTTTGTTTGTCTACTTCTAAAGATTTTTCTTTTTCATCAATCGCTTTTTTATCATCTTCGATTTGACGAAGATCTTGTTCTTGTAAACGAAGAATCTCTTTATCTGCATCCATAATTGTAGAAACCGCATTCATACGTTCTAAGAGATCTGCAATATTTTTTGAGTCTACAATTACCTCTACTACTAAACTCACATTTGAACTCTCTTGAACAGAGACCATACGTTTTTTCATAATATCTTTACGCATAAGTACTTTATCTTCTAACGCAATAATCTCTTTCTTTTTTTGTTCAATTTGTTTATTTGTCTCATCAATTTTATGCTGAATTTGGTCTTGCTCTGTTTTATTTTTAGAAATAGTATCATTTAAGTCTTTTAATTCTTTTTCAATACCTTCAATTTCTTTCATTACAGCTTGCTTCTCTTGTTCTTTTTGCTGAATAGTATTGTCATTCTGCTGCAATTGCTGCTGCATGTTGTTTAGTTTATCGTCGTTTGACTCAGCTTTTACAGCAACTGTACTAGAAAAACAAATGAATCCAGCTAATACAACGCTACTGATACGCTTAAAATAGTTCATAATCCGACTCCCTTCATATTATAGTTATACATTATTTGTTTTACAGTTTGTTTACAAACTCATTAAATACAGTTTATTTTTTATGGATAAAAATAACAGATATCAAAAAATATAATAAATACAGTTAAATATTTTTTAAATTTCATATGTATATATTTAAAAATCATGCTGAAATTTTAATATAAAGTGTAACTTTCATCAGTGAGTTTGTTCTTCATCCCTACTGATGGAAAGCCCTCACCAATTGGGATTTTACGGGCCGTTGTTATCTCTCACCTATTTTCTTTGATTTCTCATAATCTTGAGGTGGGAGTCTTACTGCCGATAAAGTGAAACTTCTATAAGCAAAATCTTACTATCTATTAACAAAGGAAATAGCAAATCATAGAAGCTTGGGGAAAATATTATGTTTACAAAAACAGAATCAAGTACAAGAGTTAGAACAGCAATTACATCAAAAAGAGAAAGAACATCAAAATGTTATCACTTCATTACATGAAAATGTATTAACGGTTGTAAGTGGACATGCAGAAAACAATCGACAACATCAGGCATTACAAAATTTAATTCAACATTGTTGTTATCTTTTACTATTTATTAACTAAACAATTATAAAGCACCTTCCTTTAGCTATAACTGTGTCTAGGTTAGTATGAAAAAAGACCAAATACTTAAATAGTAAGTATTTGGTCTTTCTATAAGTCATTAGCGATTTACATACGTATCAAACCACAAATGAATATAACCGGCTGTAACGCGCTGTGCTTCCATTAAGCGCTTTCCTGTTACCGGTGTCACTTCCATCCGCCATTTATCTGCATATTCTTGAGATACAGCTGCTTTTACAAACCAATCTTTTGTCGTATCATTCACAATACCAGGATAATCCTGTTTAGCCTCTACCGCTGCTCCTTGAAGCCAATCTTCTGGATTTATCCCTTTCCAATTCCAATATCCACTACTATCTGAAACTATATAATTATTTTTTATTGTATCCACAAAATTTTCGTATTTAGAATGGAAGCCCATGGGATAAGAAAGATTCGTAAAGTTTGCTGCATGCATCGGCTGATTTATATCGCCTAAATAATGAAGCGATAATCCCAAATAGAAGAATGCCTGTGCCATATCTTGTTTTTGGTATGCCTCACCAGCAAGCTTAAAATATTTTGTACCTGTTTCTTTTGCCTGTTTCGCAAAAGGAATGTATGTTTGTCCAGTATCCGGATCATAAAAATGAGAAGCATATGTACTATTATCATAATAAGGATTCTCGTAATCAGCAGAATAAATACCATTTTCTAAATCAGTACGCCACTCATTTAATAAAGCAGTTTCATTTGGTTTCACAATCGTTGTATCACGAGACATGATGTCAATTGCACGATTTACAATCCACAAATGAGTGCTAACCCCCTCATTATGCTTATCCTCAGCTGACCATCTTAAAATTGGTGCAGGGCTTTCACTATTATTTGTTTGTGCAAACACTACACTTTGAACTGGTGCAGCTAAAGCAACCATAGCTGCTAATGCTAATACTTTCTTTTTCATACAAAATCCTCCCATTTTATATTTATATCCTCATGAAGTAGAACTTCTGATGTTATTTGGTAAATCTATTATACGGATATCCTATCTTTTGATGATTTTATATCTTTGAAATGAGATATAAAAATATAAACAAAAGATAGATTAATACATATATATATTGTTATGATTCAGTTTAATTATAGTGAGGAAATGTTAATCTCGTGCAAAAAGATTGATAAAATAGTGTAAATATTAAGAAAATAAAATCGTTACTATTTTCATTAATTTTTATTTAAAGTGTACAATTTTCCATACATAACAAATTAATTTCATTGCAGAGAAAAATAGCATTATGCCATAATAGCAAAAGAGAGGTGAACAGGTTGAAATACTTTATTTATTTTATTGTTATCATTGCATTCTTAGATACATTTTCACAATTACCAATTATGAGTACATACGCACAAAGTCTTGGAGGAACCCCTCTTATTATCGGCCTTGTCGTTGGAATGTACTCATTTGCAAATATGATCGGCAATATTATTGCAGGTGCGTCTGTTGATAAATATGGAGCCAAAAAAGTTCTTTCTATTAGTATGGCAATTACGAGTCTCATAGTTTTATTGTATACCGTCGTCCAAAACGGTGAACAACTTATTATCGTTCGTTTTCTACACGGATTTAGTGACGGCTTCTTAATACCAGCTGCCTTTACTTTCTTATCAAAACAAACAGAAGCAACAAAGCAAGGGAAAGCAATGGCTTTATCTGGTGCAGCTGTTGGAACAGCAGCTATCGTGGGTCCTGCTTTCAGTGGGATTATGAAAGCAACCGCGGGTATACACTGGGTCTTCATTACAATTTCTATCTTAATGGTACTTGGTACAATCGTCTCGCTCTTCTTGTTGCCAAATCATATAACAAGAACAAATACATTACGAACGCAAATATTAAACAAAGAAGAGATGCTTGGATTATTAAAATCTGAACCGTTATTACAAGCATACATCGGTGCCTTTACGTTAATGTTCTCACAAGGAATTGTCACATATATGTTACCTATGAAAATAGAAGCTTTAGGACTTAAATCATCCTTAACAGGAATGATGCTTAGTGTCTTTGGAATCACCGCAATCCTCTTCTTCTTACTGCCAACAAACCGTATATACGATTACTTTAACCGTCAAAAAATGATGGTCATTGGTATTGCAGTTATGGCATTTGCATTATCGTTACTTGGTATATTTGCAACAAAAGGCATGCTCTTTATTGTCATGATCATTTACGGAATTGGATTTGCAATTCTCTTTCCTTCTATTAATACTTTACTTGTTGAAAATACAACAGAAGATAATCGCGGAAAAGCATTCGGATTATTCTATGCGTTCTTCTCACTCGGTGTCGTTGGCGGATCATTTACGGTTGGAGCAATCGGAGCATCACCGAGCGTAAGTTTTGTAATTGGAACAGCTTTCTTGCTTACATTTGCTTCGATGATTTATATAAGAGGAAGATTTAAAAAAACAATGATGGGGTAGATTCCATCATTGTTTTTTATTTTCAAAAGCATATTGATACAATCAATTTGCAGAAAAAATGTGCAAGTATCAGCCATATTCCGGCAATTCCCCAGGAAATATTCATTTTTTCTACAAATTTACAGAAAATTCAATAAAACAAGACTTCCTTCCGTGGGGGGCTTACTACCCATTCATTCGGGATAAAAAAACGGTTCAACTTGAAAGTTGAACCGTTCCATAGAAAATTATTTTCCTTGTGTTTTTTCCCAATCAGCTAAAAACTTTTCAATTCCTTGATCTGTTAATGGATGTTTCACTAATGAAGCAATAACATTTGCTGGAATTGTTGCAATGTGTGCACCATTTAATGCTGCGTCTGTTACGTGTACAGAGTGGCGAACAGATGCTGCAATAATTTCTGTTTTAATGTCATGAATTACAAAAATATCTGCGATTTGACGAATTAGATCCATACCATTGTGACCAATATCATCTAAGCGACCTAAAAATGGTGATACATATGTTGCACCAGCACGTGCAGCAAGTAATGCTTGTACAGCTGAGAACACTAATGTTACATTTGTGCGAATACCTAGATCAGAAAAAGCCTTCACTGCTTTTAAACCTTCTGTTGTCATCGGTACTTTTACAACAACGTTAGGTGCAATTTTCGCTAATTCTTTTCCTTCTTCAATCATTTTATCTGCTTCTAAGCTAATAACTTCTGCACTTACAGGGCCTTCTACAACACTGCAAATTTCACGAATGCGTTCATGAAAATCTACGCCTTCTTTTGCAACAAGAGATGGATTCGTTGTTACACCTGCTAATACGCCAAGAGCATTTGCCTCTTTAATTTCATCAATGTTTGCTGTATCAATAAAAAATTTCATGTTTTTTCTTCCTTTCTGGATTCAAGTATATGTTTATTTTTGCTTAATAACGCCTAATTCAATCAAAATAATTTTTTTACTTTTTTTCTTCGCTTTTTTCTTTTTCCACACTTACCGCTGACGCAACTACTTTGGAATCTGTAAAGATGATACCGGTTACATATACGCTTTTTTGAACGAGATTTTCTGAATCATTTTGTACATCAACTACTATTTATGTAACGCCACATCTCTGCTTCTTCATACCTACCAATACGTTGTTTTTCTTTAGAATCAAGTACAGTATAGCAACAGCAGTTATCTTCGTTATATCTCATACTGAAATATCAAAGCAATAACTAGACTAATGATCAGACGTCTGTCCATACAAACGAGTATAAAGCCCCTAAACAACATCATTATTGATAAAAGTTGCTACTTCCCCTTTCTCAACGATGACACCGTTTATAATTCCCATTATAAGAACAGCAAGCAATCCCACTCCTATTGCAAAAAACGATTTCATACCAACAATAAGTGTATGTAGTAATGCTAAAATAGAACCTACTGATAAGTCAATACCTCTAAGTTAAAATTACGCTAAAAGTCATAATTTTAAATGTATTCGACAGTTCAATATACGTTAAATTTAATGTTGCCATAACAACACTAATAAATACTTCACCATCCAAGAATCATCTGCACTTCTCGTACTTTATCTCGTGATGGCATTCCACCTTGAGCTCCTAATTTTGTTACAGAGAGTCCCGCTGCAATGTTTGCAAAATGAATCGCTTTTTGCAATTCTTCTCCTTCTGCAATTGCAACTGCTAATGCACCGCTAAATGTATCTCCAGCTCCTGTCGTATCGACAACTTCAACAGAAATACTTGGTACATGAACAATCTCTGTTCCATTATGAAATCGAACACCGTTTCCGCCTTCTGTCATCAACAATTTATTAGGATATTTTTCAAGTAACAATTCAATTGGTGACGTGAAATCATCTAGAATAATTCGGCATTCATGCTCATTTGGTGTAATATACGTTGCTTTTTGTAACAATTCCTCTGGCAGTATTTGTGCTGGAGCTGGATTTAAAATTACTGGAATTTGATGTTCTTCACAAATTTTTAGTACATACTTTACTGTTTCGAGTGGGATTTCTAACTGCAAAACAACCATATCCGCTTTCATAAGAAGATCTTTTGCATGATTTACAAGTTGTTCACTTACAAGACGATTTGCACCTTGTACAACAATGATACTATTATCTTCTTCAGCCAATACAATATGGGCAATTCCTGTTGTTTCATTTGTAATCGTTTCCACACAACCAATAAAAATACATTCATTTTCTAAATTTTTTCGAACAAGCTTTCCGTAATTATCATTTCCAATCGCTCCAACCATCGCAACATTTGCGCCTAAACGTGCTGCAGCTACAGCTTGGTTTGCACCCTTTCCACCTGGAACAGTATGAAATGCTTCCCCAATTACTGTTTCCCCAGCTTTGGGGCGTTTTTTTGAAATGGCAACTAAATCCACGGAAATACTGCCGATTACCGCAATATTCGCCAATCTTTTTCTCTCCTTACTTCGTTGTATTTCGCTCTATAATTGTAATTGCTAAACGATGATGCTCTTCCTTTAATTGACGCCCTTCTATTTTCTCAATTAATAACTGCGTTGCAATTTTACCCATCTCATAAATAGGCTGTGCGACGGTTGTGATAGCTGGATACATCATTTCAGCTAAAGAAATTCCATCAAATCCGATAATTTGTAATTCATTTGGAATAGATATTCCCTTTTGCAATGCTGCCTTTACTGTACCTAGTGCAATCAAATCATTTCCTGCTACAATACCATCAATATACGGATGCTTCTCCAGCAGTTCAGAAGCAACATATTCACTTTTCATAGGATGAAATTCACTTTCTGCAATAACGTAAGAAACATTTTGTTTCGTGACAGTATCGATAAATCCTTGAAAACGCTCATTTGCAGTACTGAGATTTCGCGGTCCACGAATATGCGCAATCGCTTGACATCCTTTTGCTAATAAAAGCTCTGTCGCTTGTTTACTTCCAGCATAGTTATCGGCATATACTGTTGGAATACGTTCATGAAACACGCGGTCAATCGCTATAACCGGCACTTGTAGATTCATGTAATTACTACTATTTTGCGGACTTGTTGCGACAATAAAGCCATCGACATTATTTTGTATAAGCACATCAATGTATTGTTTTTCTTTTTCTAAACTTTCATCAGAATTACATAGCACAACCGTATATCCTTGTTTATGAGCTATGTCTTCTACTGCCCGGGCTATCTCTGGAAAGAATGGATTTACGATGTTTGGGACAACTAATCCGATTAGACGAGAACTCTTATTAGATAGAGAACGTGCCACCGTACTTGGCTTATAATCTAATAACTCAATTGCCCGATTTACTTTTTTGAGCGTATCTTCATGCACATAGCCATTCTTATTTAATACTCTAGAAACAGTAGCAACGGATACCTCTGCTAGTTTAGCGACGTCTTTTATCGTACTCATTCTTTTCCCTCTCTATCATATGTAACCGTTTACACAAATAATATAACTTATTCAGTAAAATCCGTCAATTGTTTATAAGTAAAAAGACGCGATTAAATCTATGTAAAAATACAAAGAGCATCGCCATTATAGGCGATGCTCTTCCTTATTATGAATAAGATACACTTGCATCTTTCTCTTCTGTTTCATTCTTTTGTTCTTCTGTTTCATTCTTTTGTTCTTCTGTTCCCTTTTTACGACCAGAAAGCTTAATTTTCTTCAAGAAAAGTGTAAATACGGCACCGACTACAATAAATACTAATCCAGTCATAAATACATGATGAAGAGAATCTAATAATGATGTCTTCAAGACAGGTACAATGCTATTTGCGATTGCTTCTGGCATTTGCTTCAATGATTCTGGACTAAATAACATTGAATATAGCCCTTGTGGATTTGTGTGAATCATGTCTTTAAACTTCGCCGCTATTTCCCCTGCTTGTGGTGGGAACGTATTTAGCACAGGTACTAACTTATCTGTTAATACTGTACCGGATGTGTTATTCATAATAGAACCTAAAATAGTAATCCCAAATGTACCACCGATTTGACGGAAGAATTGACTTGATGAAGTCACAACTCCAAGATCTTTTTTCGGGAAGCTTTCTTGTAATGCTAATGTTAAGGTTGGCATTACAAGACCCATTCCTAAACCAATAACCATCATATATGACGATGCGACGAGCTTACTTGTATGCATATCCATTGTAGTTAAAAGCCCGAATCCACCGGCCATAATGAGCATTCCAGTGATAATTTGTGGCTTTACTCCCACCTTTAATACAAGCTGACCACCAATAATACTTGTAATGATCATCGTGATCATCATTGGTGTCATAATTGTTCCCGATTCAGCAGCACTTACACCTACAATTCCTTGCATAAAGAATGGTACAAACGTAATGGCTCCAAACATTCCAACACTCATAAAGAAACCAATTGTATTTAATAGTGTAAATGTACGATTTTTAAAGAAATGGATAGGTAAAATCGGTTCTTTCGCTTTTGTTTCGACAATGACAAAGCTTATGAGACCAATAACTGCAAGCGCAAATAACCCAATAATTTGCCAAGAACCCCAAGCATAGTCTTTCCCGCCAAATGTTAATGCTAATAATAAGCTCACAACACCGAGAATCATAGTAAAAATACCCGCGATGTCAATTTGAATTGGGCCAGTTTGTTTCTGTCCTTTTAAGCCCATTGCGATAAAGATTGTCGCTATAATCCCAACTGGTAAGTTAATGTAGAACACCCATCTCCAGCTCATTGAATCAACAATCCAACCACCAATTTGTGGACCAATGACAGAAGCAAGACCATAAAGTGCTCCAAAAATCCCTTGCCATTTCGCACGTTCTTTCCCTGTAAACATATCCCCAATGATAATCATGGCCATTGGCATCATAATACCGCCGCCTAGCCCTTGAATACCACGGAAGATAATTAATTCTGTCATACCATTTGCCATACCACAAAGCGCAGAACCAACCATGAAGATAATTAATCCTGTCAAATATACATTGCGGCGACCTAACAAATCTGCCAGCTTACCAGCAATTGGTACAACCGTTGTTGATGATAACATATATGCTGTTGTTAACCACGTCATTAAACTTAATCCGCCAAGTTCACCAACAATACGCGGCATTGCTGTACCGACGATTGTTCCGTCTAATGCAGCAAATAACATTGCGATAACTAAACCAATTAACAACAATGTTCTATTTTGATTTTCTTGTTGTTCCATATAATCTCCTCGACTCTCTTTATTTTTTCTCTCTCTTCTCTGATGTTTGGCAAATAATTGCTTCTAGTTTTTCAAACAAACGAAGTAAGTCTTCTCTCTCTTGTACTTCTAATTGTGAAAAGTATTTTGCAATATGTTGATTCCGAGCAGTCATTGCCTCTTCTAATACATCTTTCCCCTTCGCCGTTAACTCAATTACGACAACGCGGCGATCATTTTTATCATGATAGCGTAAAACTAATTCGTGATCGATTAAACGATCGATCATCACTGTGATTGCACTTGGCTTCACATACATTTTCTTCGCTAATTCTGTCGCTCTTGCTGTACCGTAATGATTTAAGATTTTTAAAATATAAAATTGCGGTGGTGTTAGTCCAGATGATTGCAATTGCTCTAATAACTCCGTTTGCATTTTCTTTCCAATAGAAAATGTAAGAGCCTGAATTTTATCAATATGAGTTATATCATTTTGCATATGTTCCACCTCTTATTTAACCCCTAAAATATTTAACATCTTTAAATATTAAACTGTGCAATTAATAATGTCAAACATTTTTATCTTCCACCTATGTTCTTTGTTTTCTTAGAATCTTCAGGCGAGAGGAGCTTACTTGCCGCAAATAGCGGAATGAAAACGCCCACAATTTTATAACCAAACTCATAACAAAAATCAAGAAAAATTAGAGTATAAAACTATGAGGGATAATTTTACAAAAACAAAAACTACCATTACTATGTATACAAAACATAGCAATGGTAGTTTTCACTTTTTTATAAAATCAATTCAATTGTTTCAATAACTTGGATACTATCCTTCACGGATTGAACAATCGTACAATTCTTCACAGCAAGCTCTAACGCCTTTTCTAACTGCTCTTGCGCGATTCCCTCCGCCTTTATTTTATAGTGCAAATGAATACTCTCCACTGGTTTTGACAAAACTTCACTTCTTACAATTTCAGCTTCAATTGTGAACTCATTATATGTAATACGTTTTTTTTCTAAAATCGTTCGAAACACAATCGAACTGCATCCTGCAATCGAAGCAATTAGAAGTTCTAATGGTGTATACCCATTTTCTTTTCCAATTTGTAATTCACCATACGGAAGGTCAGTTGTTATTTCATTGGGCTTGACTGTTAGTTTCATATGCATTCCCCATTTCTACTTGCACCGTTTGCTGTCGTTTCTTATTTATATAATAATACACGTAGCAAAAAATGATAAATGGAATGCCGCAATATAATGCCATGCGCTGTTCTGGGATAAAAGCTAAACTAATCACAACAATGCTATTTAAAATAAGCGCTGCAATTGGAACAATCGGATATAATGGTGTCTTATATTTTAATTCTTCCAGCTTGCCACCATTCTTCAAATATTGTTGTCTAAATCGAATTTGTGAAAATGCGATAATAATCCAACTCGCTACCGCTGATAAACCTGCAACAGATAGTAAATACATGTATACTGTACTTTCTGCGAATACACTTGTTAATAAAGATAGTGCTGCAACAGCTATCGTCACAACTAATGCAGTAATAGGAACACCTCTTTTATTTAACTTCTTAAAGGAAGTTGGTGCCATACCTTCATTTGATAGCGACCATAAAATACGTGTTGCTGCATATAACCCAGAGTTTGCTACAGATAATAGAGCAGTAATAATAACAAAGTTCATAATATCCGCTGCATATGGAATACCGATTTTATCAAATACAACAACAAACGGGCTTTCAATAACTCCCGCTTCTTTCCAAGGAATCAGTCCTACTAAAATCGTCATTGTTAAAATGAAGAATAACATAATGCGCCATACTGTATTACGAATTGCACGCGGAATCGTTTTTTCCGGTTCCTTACTTTCACCTGCTGCAATTCCAATTAACTCTGTTCCTTGGAAAGAGAAGTTTACAGTAATCATTGTTAGTAACACAGCTCCAAGTCCATTTGGAAATAATCCACCATCTTGTACAAAGTTAGAAAAAAGCGGCGCCGCTTCTTTTCCGTCGTATGGTAAAAACCCAAGTATTGCACTTCCACCAAGAAGAATAAATCCAATAATGGTAACTACTTTAATACTTGAAAACCAAAATTCTAATTCTGCATAGCTTTTTGCTGATACTGCATTTGTAATGAATAAAAGACTACCGAACACAAGGCACCATACCCAAGTATTAACATCTGGAAACCATCTTTTCATCATTAAACCAATTGACGTTAACTCTAAACCAACAGTTACAGCCCAGCCTAACCAATACAGCCAGCCAATCATAAATCCTGTTCCAGGTCCGATAAATTTCGTTGCATACTTTTGAAACGATCCAGAAACAGGCATTGCAACTGTTAGTTCACCAAGGCAAAGCATCGTTAAATACATAATAAGCCCACCGACTAGGTAAGAAAGAATTGCTCCTCCTGGTCCTGCTTGATTAATTGTATATCCTGATCCGAGAAAGAAACCTGTCCCGATTACTCCTCCGAGTGCAATCATAAATAAATGTCTACTTTTCATTGTACGCTGTAATTGCTCATTCGTTGTTTGCTTCATCTTCTTCCTCCCCTAAACGCACTCTGTATTTTAAAATTTCTGATAATATAAAATATACAATAAAGCGTTTACAATTTCTATATAAAATTAAAACTTTTCTAAAAAAATAACTCTTGCATAAAATAATATGCAAGAGTTATCCCGCATTAACGGGCAGTAAGATCCCCACCTCAAGATTGGGAGAAAAGCGAAGAAGATAGGTGGGGATAACTGCCCGTTAATGCCCGATTGGTTCAACTAACCATCAGTGGGAGATGAAGCCCCCTACTGATGGAAGTTTCACTTTATCTGCTCTCTAAACGTCTTGAAAAAAGAGACAAGCTATAATTTACAATGAAATACATACATGCGGCGAGAATAAAAGTTGGAATCATATAGTTTACATTTTGACCATTAATAATTTGAGCATTATGCATTAATTCTGGCAATGAAATTACGACTGCCAACGATGTATCTTTTAAAAGGGATATAAATTGACTGACAATCGGCGGCACCATACGTCGCAGTGCTTGCGGTAAAATAATATGCTGAAGCGTTTGTACATACGATAGTCCAGAAGCGCGCGCTGCTTCAATTTGTCCCTTCTCAATTGATAATAAACCACTGCGAACAATTTCTGATATCATCGCTGCTTCAAATATCGTCAAAGCCACAATGGCTGCTGTTGTAATCTCTAATTTCAAGCCAGCTTCTGGGAGCGCAAAATATGTAAAGAAAATAATTAATAACAGCGGTAAATTACGAATGGTTTCAACAATACAGGCAAGTAATGCTGATACAACCGGTATTTTCGCATATCGTAACGTACCGATTACACTACCAATTATAAAACTAAGGAAGATTGCTATAAGAGCGATTTCTAACGTAATAAGTAGTCCTTTTAGTAAAAAAATAACATGATCTCCTGTATAGGCACCCCGAAAATCCATTTACACAGCTCCTTTCGCCAAGTGTTTCTCCAAGTATCGAACACCCATGCTAAGCGGAACAGTTAACAGTAAATAAAACATACCAACAAATATATATACATCAAATGTGACAAATGTTCTTGTAGAGATTAAATCACCTTGGTACATTAAATCCGCCCCAGCGATAATACCTAGTATAGAAGAGTTTTTCACTAAATTTAGGAATTGATTACCTAGTGGCGGAATCACAATTTTTACTGCTTGCGGTAAAATGATATAATACATCGCTTGCACGTACGTTAAACCAGAAGAACGCGCTGCTTCCATCTGCCCTTTCGGAACTGATAAAATTCCTGCACGAATTGCCTCTGTAATAAAAGCCGCTGTATATATAGTAAGTGCAGTTGTACCAGCAACAAAGCCACTTAATGTAACGCCAATTACCGGAAAAGCAAAATAAAAAGCAAATGCAATTAGAACTAAAGGGATATTCCGAATAAACTCTACATATGTTGTACCCATCCAATTTAGAACCCGAATTGGTGCAATTCGCATCACTGCGATTATGATGCCAAGAATAAAACTACCAATTAATGCAACAATACTAGACATCAATGTATATCGGAATCCCTCTAAATACAAATCTAGATTATTTGAGAGAATAGAAAAATCGGGCACAAACTCTCCCCCTCTTTCTTTATAACAAGAGGATGATTATTTCTCATCCTCTTGTTATCATATATTTTGTAGTTTTACTCAGGCTTTTTCCCAATCCACTTTTCATACAACTTATCGTACTCTCCATTTGCTTTCATCTCTTTTAATAGCTCATTAATTACTTTCGTAAGCTCTGTTTCTCCTTTTCTCACTGCAATACCATATGGTTCGTCGGTGAAGATTTTTCCAACAACTTCATAGTTTGCATCTTGCTTTTCCATACCATATAAAATGGCATTATCTGTTGTTAAAACATCGCCTTGCCCTGCCTTCAATGCCGTAAATGCTTCGCTATAGTTTTCAAATTCAAGTACAGTCGCTTCCGGTGCTTTTGCACGAATATTGTTCGTAGAAGTAGAGCCTTTTACAGCTAACACTTTTACACCTTTTTTCACGTCAGCTATATCCTTAATTTTACTTCCCTTTTTCACAAGTAAAGATTGTCCTGCTTTAAAATACACATCTGAGAAATCAACTTCTTTTTTGCGTTCCTCGGTAATTGTCATTGTCGCAATAATTGCGTCAATATCGCCGTTTTTCAACATCGGGATACGCGTTTTAGAAGTAACTTCTTTTAATTCTAACTTATTCTCATCGCCTAGAATTTTTTTAGCAAGTGCTTTCGCAACATCAATATCAAATCCTTCTACCTTGCCCGTTGACGGATTCTTTAATCCAAATAGATTCGTATCATACTTCACACCGACAACTAATTTTCCGCGTTCTTTAATTTGATCAATAACAGTTTCTTTCTCATTTTTTACAGTTTCTTTCGTTTCCTCTTTCTTATTTCCGCACCCAGCTACAATCAATGTAAATAAACACGCAAAAGCGATAAGTGTAAACCACTTTTTCATTTTAATCATCGAATTCCTCCCTTAATGATTAAGCACACGACTTAAAAATAACCGTGCTCGTTCTTGCTTTGGATTTGCAAAGAAATCAACAGGTGCTGCTTCTTCCACAATTTGACCCTTGTCCATAAATAAAATACGATCAGCTACCTCACGAGCAAACCCCATCTCATGTGTAACAACAACCATCGTCATTCCTTCTTTTGCTAATGTTTTCATAACGTCGAGTACCTCGCCAATCATTTCGGGATCAAGTGCAGAAGTTGGTTCATCAAACAGCATGATCTCCGGCCTCATTGCTAGCCCCCTTGCAATGGCAACGCGCTGTTGCTGTCCGCCTGATAGTTGGTGCGGATAGGCATTTACTTTATCAATAATCCCCACTTTTTCTAAGTAAAACATAGCAATTTTTTCTGCTTCTTCTTTCGGCTTTTTGAGTACTTTTATCGGGGCAAGTGTAATATTTTGAAGCACCGTTTTATGGGGATATAAATAAAAATGTTGAAATACCATGCCGATGCTTCGTCTTAGTTGATTTATATCTTTCTTTATCTCATGCACGTTTACACCATTCACAAACAATTCACCATTCGTAATCATCTCTAGTTGATTCATGCAGCGCAGCAACGTGCTTTTTCCTGATCCCGATGGACCAACGACCACGACGACTTCCCCTTTTTCAATTTGCAAATTAATATTTTTTAAAACCTGAAAGCTGCCGTAATATTTATTGACATCGCGAAAGACAATCAATCTACTCCCCTCCTTTACAACTCAAAAAAGCCTATACAGTTTTTTATATTCGAAAACACCTAAAAAAATAACTAGTAATCTTTTAGACACGAAAAAGAAGCAAAGAGATTGCTCTCTTTGCTTCTTTCACTTTTATCTTTTTACGAAACCTCTTCTTGTTTATCTTTTCTATCAATACCAGTTCACAAAAGTTTCCACAAATCCTCCTTCATTTAAATTGGAATTTTCAGGATATACAAAAGGTATAAAATATACACCTTATGCAATTCAATATTATTTTGAGAAAATAAACACATTTTCGCATAAAAACACATAATATATTTATTTAGTAAAAAACAGAACGGCAATTATCTAATATAATCTCTATACCCAAACTAGCCTAAAAAAAACTGACCATGACTCCACTAAAGAGTGCTTTAGGTCAGCTTTTTTTCTTAACATTCAATAATTGCTTTTCTTGCAAGAATTCTCTGATGAATAGCCCTTGTTAATGTTTGAAAATGCTCTGGCATTTTCTTACCGTTAAACTTTTTCATGATTGTTCCATATAAAGCAACATCTCGAAGGCGCATGAAAAGTGGCAGAGCACTATATGAGGAATCGTCAAGCTGATGCTCTGTCTCATATCCTTCTCGTAATACTTGCAACTGATGACGTGCAAAAATCGTCTTCTTATCTTCCGGCCAATCTTTTTGTAAGACAGAATAATACAAAACCATTGCAAGGTCATGTACAAAATAATTATACGTTGCATCATCAAAATCAAAAATTGTTAGCTCTTCATTTTCATAGTGGAAATTTCCATGATGAATATCTCCATGAATTAATCCAAATGTACAATTTGTAGAAGGTAAATTCTTAATTTCTTCTATAATTTCATAAGCGATTTGCTGCAGCTCATGATTTTCCTTTAACATATCAATAATTGTAATTTCATCATCCATCCACGTAACACGATTCTCTGTTTTGGGATAATGCATTGTAAGTCTATGTAACTGACCAATTGCTTTCCCCCATGCATAAAAGAGCGTATCATTCCAAATATCGAGATCGTTATCTTTCGCCCTCTCTCCTTTTGCATAATCAAAAAGAGAAACATAAAAAAATGTTCCATCTGTCGCTTGTAAGCTTTCTACAAATATATCGTTCTGTGACCGATGCGGTGCCGCTACTTTTGCACCGTTTTCCCCAAGGTATGCTAGGAAATCTAGTTCCGCTTCAATTTGCTTATATGTACGATGAGATGAATGTGTCAAACGCAAAACATACGGTGTACTTCCTTTTCCCTCTGCACGAAAGATATAATTTTCAAAATCTCCAAGCGGTTCTTCCATAACAGTTACACCAAAACGATTTGCCCCTTCTTGTAAAATTTCTTTTGTAAATACTTGTTCAACTGCTAACTCCATATAACCCCTCCTTTTTCTATCCTCTCTACTAATTCGTTATGAACCTTAAAATCACTGCTATGAAATGTAACAAAGTGCTCGCAATCCTCGCTCAAATGTATGTTATACACCAATACATGAACAATTGTAAAAATATAAGGAGTAGAATATTCTACTCCTTTTCAACCCTATTAATAGAGAACATATGACTATATTAAGTTAACAAATTTATCCCGTATTAACAGACAGTAAGCCACCCCACCTCAAGATTCAGGGAAAAGCAAAAAAAGATAGTTGAGAAATGAAGCCCCCCAACTGATGGAAGTTTCACTTTATTATAATTCACTTAGATTAAAGCTTATACAATCGTATATTCCATCTTTATATTACTACCATGTTCCCTCTAATATTAGCGCATAAATACCCATGCTCATAACAAATAGTGAAACCCCTAACGTAATAATCCATAATGGAATTTTCAATTTTTTTACTTTAAAATACGCTCCATACCCTTTATATTTAAGAGAGCGATATAAACTGATTCCTCCTACAAAAATCATAAAAACACTTAAAATATGTACGACATACGGCAAGCTCCCACTCCTTAAAAAAACCTCTTTATAAGATTATCACATCGCCCTTTTATTTACAGTAATTTCTAAATAATATTTATCATGAAAATATCAAATGAATAAAATAATTTCGTTTTTCTTATTGAGCTAAAGTGGTAGGTTAATGCAAGTTGTCGGGTAATCGGAGAAAGTTACTTCATTGGTAAAGATGCTCTACAACTGCGGGAAGCTGCTGTCCACAACGGAAGTGCCTAATGATGTCCAACTTCGTGTTTACACAGACAGGGAATGGGTCGAAAAAATTAAAAGCCAGGACACAGGGCATGCACCTATACTCTTTTTAAGAATATGCTAAATCACATATAACCGAAGGGGCTGGCTTATTATGTATGAGCATTTTGGATTTATAGAACAGTGCGATACAGTTCCAATCGAATTCCCCCCGCAGTACCAACCTCAGCAGCCGGGTATTGAATCTTTGATGATTCCAAGACCTATCTCCGAAAACCCTAATTATTCTGGAAGCAACAAACTATTGAACAAAGTCGCCATCATTACTGGGGGAGACAGCGGGATCGGCCGGGCTGTCTCCCTTGCTTTCGCAAAAGAAGGGGCGAATATTGTAATTGTTTATTTAAATGAGCATGGGGATGCATCCGAAACAAAAGACAGAGTGAACCAATTGGGCAGACAATGCCTGACAATCGCAGGTGATATTGGGGATGCCGGGTTTTGTCATTATGTCGTTAAAAAGACAATGGAAGCATTTGGCCATCTTGAAATCCTAGTCAATAATGCGGGAGAAGCACATACACAAGCAAGTATCAGCGACATTTCAGCAGAGCAGCTCGAACGTACTTTTAAAACAAACATTTTTTCATATTTTTATTTAACACAAGCAGCCATGCCCTATTTAAAAAATGGAAGCTCTATTATCAATACGGCTTCACTCGCCGCGTACAACGGACTTGATCCCGCGATTGATTATGCCGCTTCCAAGGGAGCTGTCGTTGCATTTACCCGCTCGTTAGCATTATCAGTCATTAATCAAGGAATTCGGGTCAATGGCGTTGCTCCAGGGCCTGTATGGACCCCTCTTATCCCTTCAAGCGCTCCGCCAGAAATTTATGCAACATTGGGAAGCATTACACCAATGAAGCGTACTGCACAACCTTTTGAACTGGCACCTGCCTATGTTTATTTAGCGTCGGACGACTCCTCCTATATGACAGGACAAATTCTTCATGTAAACGGTGGAGTGATTATAAATGGATAAGAGTGAATCCCTAATGATAAGATGAAACTTCCATGAGTGGGGGTTTCTTCATCTCCCACCTATCTTCTTAAGAAAAGCGGAAGCGGCTCGCTCAGAATCGCAGGACGTTGGAGCACCCGACAGAGAGGCGCTTTTTGCCTCGCCCCCGAGGGGGCGAAACGACCGGAGATTCTAGCCGCTAGAGCTGAACAATGCTTCTCTCTAAATCTTAAGGTTTGGGATCTTCCTGCCCGCGAATAGCGGGATAAAAAATAGATTATTTATCTTCCAGTGCTTGTTCGCTACAGTATACTTCTAAATCATTCTAATGTGAGTAAATAGTTGATTAACGCATCTTGCTCTTGTTTTGAGAAACCTGTAGAAGAATCTACCCAATATTCGTGTCCTTCTCCCGTAATATGTGCGTCTTGTAAATCTTTTGAATTTTTGTTTGCTTCGATTACTTTTCTTCTCAAGTTTTGGTCAATTAATGCTCGTAAGCTGTTAAACGGATTAGGCTCAATTCCTTTTGATACCGTTCCTGTCATACCTAGCTCACTCTCCACATTTTGGCCAACCGCAACGCCTCCATCATGTAAATACGGCGCTCCCCAATAAAGCCCTAACAAGCTTGGAACTTTGTAACCACCAGGTGAACCATTTAACATATATGCTAAGTTAATCTTTTCTTTATCTAATGTATAGGCTGGAACTTTTAACAATTTTGCTCCTTTTGGTATAGGTACAGATGTATCCGGTGAATACATAATAGGCTCTGCTAAGTTTTTACCTATTGCTTCAAATGATTTTGCTCTTGATGGCTCGGTCTTAATTTCATTAACTGGAATAATTCGATTATTTGTGTAGGTTTGTCCCGCATGACAAGTAATACAGCCTGCACGTGCAAATACGGTCTTCCCTTTTTTCATCGTCTTATTATCAACAGATAATGGTGGTTTAGGGGAAACAAATGTATTTTGTAACGCAGACATTCCATTATTTTGCTCCATAACCCGATAGCCAGGAGAACTTGATAATAAACCATTAGGAGAGATTAAAGACGGTCTTGGAAACGTCGGAAGCGTAATTAACTCATTTACTCCTGGAACTTCTGGAGTAGGGTCTACTGAAGCAAAAAACTCAGATGGTTTCTTTCCACTTTTAGGATCATATCGATATTTTAGATTCGCTGCATTTTGTAACATTGTTCCTAAATAAACTTCCTTGTCGATTTTGAAAAGGAATGGACTAGCATGCGCTAATGTCGTTAAATCTGAACCTTGAATATTTACAGCACTATTAATTACACTTAGTCCTTTAAACGGACCAGCTTGCGCAAACCCATTCCACCCATAAGGATGATCTCCAAATGTAAAAGAATCTGGAATTTGTGTTGGATTATTCACCAAATCACTACTCGCATCAAAATTTCCTCTTGGCCATTTTAATAAAGTACGATCTACAGTCTCCTCTATCATCTCTGGATTAGGAAGTGGAGCTTTTTTTCCATCAGAAGTTACTACTGTTCGCCCTAAATCTTTTATATAGTCTTGTAATGACTGAATTTCTGCACGAGAAAAATAAGCTGCTGAATTTGTCCCTAGTGCTAAAATGAGACCGCCATTAAAATCATTATTTACAGCACCTTCAATAACTTTTTTTGTATCCCTAGTTACCGTTGCATGGCATGCAGCACAGCTTACTCCTATCTTCTCTCTTCCTTCAGACTTAATAATAGGCATCCCTAACACTTCATTAGAACCACTTGCAACATCTAAACCAGTATCAATCTTTGTTCCTTTTTCAAACGTTTTATCTCCTAGTTTCACAGTTTTCGCCAGTTCAACACGTAAATTTGTTGTCCCTTTTCCATGCAAGTCGTAAATTGCTTTTTTAATATTTTCTAAAGTTAACGCTCCATTTAAAATACCCATTATGTCTGTAAGAAACACTTCATTTCCAAATGTTTCTTCATAAAAAGACTCTCTCCCCACTTTTAATAAATTATTGTCAATTTTCACTGCTCCGTTTTGTGGTGATAATAACGTTTTGCCTTCATTCGTCTTCAACAACTCATTCGCCTTTTTTTGCGAAATCGTTTGTCCCCAAATATCGTATGCCGGTTGATTTTCCTCAGTTCCATAATGATTTGGTTTGCTCTTTACAATTTGATCTTCAGAAGGAATATAAGCGTATGTTGGTTTTGAAAAGTTAAAAAGGACAACACCTACAAATATTATCCCCAAAACAAGAGATCTAGCCGACTTCCTATTTTTCATTTACTTTCCTCCATGTTCATCAAAAAATATTACGAACGCTCAGTAACAGCCTTAATATTCCCTGTAAAAAGAGATATAAATACAAAAACATACTTTCATCGCTATAAATATTTAATCACCAGGATGAATTTTTATAAAAAAGTTTGTATTTTTCTCTTCCCTTTCTAAAAAACATGTAGTATACTTACTTCAAAATCAGAGGAGAAAGGGAGCAAAGAACTATGCTTACAAATACAACTGTAGTTACATTTGCACAAAAACATCATCATCATACGTAAACCCTTGAAACCTAGCGGAAAAATTCACGCGTAGGTACAAGGGTTATTCCCGTTGTACCTACGTTAGGCAAAGAGCCATGTAGGTATTTTTTATCTACATGGCTCTTTTTTATTTCCAAAAAACACTAGGTACAATAAATCATAAAACAAAAAAAACTATCATCAAAAGGAGTTAGACGATCATGGACACAAAAAAATGGGGTTTATGGATTTTAACAGCATTCGTTGTTGGAAATATGGTTGGTGGCGGCGTGTTTATGCTTCCGGCAAATTTAGCACAAGTATCAGGACCAATGGGGTCCACCCTTGCATGGACAATTACCGGGCTTGGTGTATTTATGATTGCACTCGTGTTTGGAAACTTAGCAATGCGAAAACCAAATTTAAAAGCAGGTCCGCAAAGCTATGCGCAAGCAATGTTCACTTCACCAAAAGCTGGTAAAGTTGCTGGTTATAGCATGGCGTGGGGTTACTGGGCGGCAAACTGGGCAGCAACAGCTTCTGTTATTATTTCATTTGCAGGATATTTATCTACGTTTTTCCCAGTTATGCAAAGTAAACAAATTTTGTTCACGACAAATGGTTTCTCATTAGAACTAGGAAAAGCCTTAACATTTGCTGTATGTAGTATCATGCTATGGGGCATTCAATATATTCTTTCTCAAAATATTGATCGTGCTGGTAATATGAACTTACTTGCAACTGTTGCAAAAATTATTGGATTTACGATGTTTATTATCATTACATTATTCATCTTTAATGCAGCGAATTTCGGTGATGGGCAAACGTTTATGAATGAAGCTGGAAAGTCTATCCCATTAGGCGGACAAGTCAATGCTGCTGCCATCTCAACACTTTGGGCGTTTATTGGTATTGAGTCAGCCGTTATGCTTTCAAACCGTGCAAAATCACAGCGCGATGTAAAAAAAGCAACGATTTTCGGATTAGTAATTGCGCTTCTTATTTATGTATCAATTACATTGTTAACAATGGGTGCTCTTCCACAAGAGGCGCTAAAAGGATCACAAAAACCATTGGTTGACGCATTAAGTATGGCTATCGGTAATAAAGGTGCATATATTATGGCATTCCTAGCACTTGTCTCTCTATTCGGCTCTACAGTCGGCTGGATTGTTGTAAGTGCAGAGGTTCCTTATCAAGCAGCAAAAAGCGGATTATTCCCAGCTTTCTTTGGAAAAACAAATAAAAAAGGAAGCCCAACGAACTCATTATTATTAACAAATATCATGACACAAATATTCTTATTCTCTACTATTTCTGGTTCAGTATCAGAGGCGTATAACTTTGCAATTGTTGTCGCTACACTTGCCTATTTAATTCCGTACCTTGTCTCAACATTGTATCAATTAAAACTCGTTATTACTGGCGAAACATATGACATCATGCAAGGCTCTCGCAAAGTTGACGGAGTAATTACAGTACTTGCTCTTATATATTCAATTTGGGTTATCAAAACAGGGACAGCTGATATAAAAACGTTCTTACTAGGAATAGGATTATTCGTAATCGGATTAGTTCTTTATCCATTTATCATGAAAAATACTACTGAAAAGAATACAGAAACACTTGATACAAAAATTAGTTAATTTCAAAAACACTAGCTCTTCAGGGAGCTAGTGTTTTTCGGTTAAAATTCATTTTTTAATTCTGATACTGTTAACGGTTTCGCATAATAAAATCCTTGTACATAGTCACATCCCATTGATTGTAGTAACGTTTCTTGTTCAACAGTTTCTACCCCTTCTGCAACAACCTTAAACTAAATAAAACTTCCATCAGTGGAGGGGTTCTTCATCCCCCACTGAATAATGAAATGTAAATGTTTTATTAAGTTATAAAAAAACTATAGACGGAATATTGTATTTTCTCTTAAAATTCACAGTGAAATGGTAGATAATATCTAACTTCAGGGGGAAAAATGATGTTGAAAAAAGTCTGTATGATGATTACTGCATTTTTGTTAGTTTTTTCATGCTTCCAGTCGCTCTCATTCGCAGACAGCGATGAACAAAAGGAAAAAGGCGTACACTTACGTGTCATGAGTTACAACATCCATTATGGTAACAACTTCTACAATCAATATGACATTGAATCTATTACCAATGTTATAAAGGATTCAGGAGCAGATATTATTGGTCTACAGGAAGTGGATGTACATTGGGGAGATCGCAGCAATTTTGACAATGAAATAGAAAAGATTGCGCAATCACTTAATATGCACTATTTCTTTGCCCCTATTTATAATCTTTCACCATTACAAGCAGGGCAGCCTAACCGTCAGTTCGGTGTGGCGATTTTAAGTAAATATCCCATTCTTAAAGCTGAAAATCGTGAAATAACTAGACTTTCTACACAAGTACCTAACCCAAAACCCGAATTGTCTCCTGGATTTGCCGAAACGCTGATTAATGTAAAAGGAATAAAATTAAATGTATACGCTACTCACTTGGATTACCGGACAGATCCAACTGTACGGAGCATGCAAGTTCACGATATGTTAAATATTATGTCCGAAAGCCATAGGGAAAAAATCTTATTTGGTGATATGAATGCAGTACCGACAGCCCCAGAGTTACAACCTTTGCTTAAATCATATCAAGATTCTTGGAACGAAGAGCGTGATGGCACTAGCTATACCTTCCCTGCAAAACAGCCTGACAGAAAAATCGACTATATATTAACAACTTCTGGCGTTAATGTTCAATCTTCCCGTACACTCGACACTTTGGCGTCAGATCATAGACCGATTATATCGGATATTTTCATAAAGAAAGACTAATTTTTATCAATTTAAGCTGCAGATCCTGATATAAAAAAAACGGTCTCATGCGTTTTTATGAGATCGTTTTTTTATTGGACGCCTTACATCATTCATCAACTTCCCTCCTTTTCAAAGCGAAAAGTTTCGATAATTAAAATATACACAGGACAAACTTAAGAGGCGTGAGCTATAATATTTCATGTTGGTTTAGTAAATATAAAATATCTTATAATAAGGATATAATTAATCGGAAAAAGGTGACATTCATACCAATGAAAAATCGTGTTCTGCAATTATTATTCGTTAGTGCAATTACAGTCTTTGTACTAAAAGTACTAAACAATTCTCCCATAACATTGAATACCTTTGTTGGATCGCTATTTCTTATTACAGCTATTGGCATTGCTTTCATCATCTTTATTGAAAATCGCTCCCCCCAAAGTACGTTAGCTTGGTTTTGGGTATTAGCAGTTCTTCCTGTTATTGGCGTATTCTTTTATGTACTATTTGGCCGCAGCAGATGGCGCCGAAATAAACATTTACATCGTGCTGAAGAGCAAAGAAAGTTGTTCCGTGAAATTTTAGAAGGAAGACAATTGAAACAAGAAATACCACCATCTCTAGATGAACGCTCTGCCCATTTGGCTACTGTCGTTCACAAGTTTGGCGGAGGGCCCATTGCTAATGAAACTGCAACAAAATTATTAACAAACGGAGAGGAAACATTTACAGAAATTTTTTCCTCTATTCAAGAGGCAAAACATCACATTCATATTCAATATTACATTTATCGACCTGATGAAATTGGGACAAAGCTCCGTGATGCTTTAATTGAAAAAGCAAAAGCTGGTGTAACTGTCCGTTTTTTATTTGATGGACTTGGAAGTTATACGTTGCGAAGCACCTTTTTGCAACCGATGAAGGACGCAGGAATTGAAGTAGTAGAATTTGATCCTGCTCTTTCCCCATGGCTAATAGAAACCGTTAACTATCGTAATCATCGTAAAATCATTATTATTGACGGAAAAATTGGATTTACAGGCGGATTAAATGTTGGAGATGAATATCTTGGCCGTTCTAAGAAATTTCCAATTTGGCGAGATAGCCATTTAAAAATTGAAGGGAAAGCACTATATAAACTACAAGCTATCTTTCTAGAAGATTGGTTATACGCATGTAGTGGATTAAATAACTACTCTTGGGAACCTTTCATGAATAAAGAGTATTTTCCGATGTGGACTGTTGATACAGACGGTGCTGTCCAAATTGTCGCAAGTGGCCCGAGTGCAAGTGACAAAACGATTCGAAATGCCTTATTAGCGGCCATGACATCAGCAAAACGCTCCATTTGGATTGCGACGCCATACTTCATTCCAGATCCAGAAACATTAACATTACTACGTTTAAGTGCACTTGCTGGAATTGATGTACGTATTTTATATCCTGGCATAAGCGATAGCATCATAAGCGATCAAGCTTCTCAGTCTTACTTTGCGCCATTATTAGAAGCAGGTGTTTCTATTTATCGTTATAAAGAT
Organism: Bacillus sp. GB_SG_008; assembly: GCF_052038115.1. Classification (NCBI taxonomy): domain Bacteria; kingdom Bacillati; phylum Bacillota; class Bacilli; order Caryophanales; family Bacillaceae; genus Bacillus; species Bacillus sp. GB_SG_008. The sequence goes on from NZ_JBPZSK010000008.1 coordinate 60,081, forward strand.
GGATTTATGCATGCGAAAATTGTATTAATTGATGATGAAATTGCAACAATTGGAACAGCGAATATGGACATTCGTAGCTTTGAACTGAATTATGAATTAATCGCTATCTTATATGACTCTCCGACTGTCCTTGACATTAAACATGATTTCGAACAAGATTTTAAGGATTCTACAGAACTTCGCTGGGAAGTCTTTAAAAAGAGAAGCATTCGAAAAAGAACGCTTGAATCACTGATGCGTCTTATTTCACCACTTTTATAAAGTGAAACTTCCATCAGTGGGGTGTTCTTCCCCCACTGATGGTTAGTTGAACCAATCGGGCTTTTACGGGCAGTTATCCCCCACCTATCTTCTTTGTTTTTCTCTGAATCTTAAGGTAGGGGGCTTACTGCCCGTTAATGCGGGATAAGGGAACATCTTCCAAATTGGAAGATGTTTTTTCTTTGCTTCACCTATAAAAACGCGTTATCATAAGAAGGATTGTTTACTTTATGAAAATAATGTTAGGTGGGAAATAAATGTTAGAGCAATTTCATATACATGAAGGATTAAAACAACAACTTGAAAATATTCACGAAACAAATAAACATGCAGCTGGCAATGCCGCTACTTTAATTGGAACAAAAATGTATAAAGCATCAGATAACAGTATTATTGAAGATGCAATTACTGCATTACTTCTTGGAAAAAACGTTCTATTAAAAGGGCCTACTGGAAGCGGGAAAACCGTTCTTGCTGAAACGCTGTCTTATTTATTCCAAAAGCCAATGCATAGCATTAACTGTTCTGTTGATTTAGATGTAGAAGGTATTTTAGGATACAACACATTAACAACAACAGACGGTGCATCTGAAGTTACTTTCGTTGATGGCCCATTAATGAAAGCAATGAAAAGTGGTCACTTCCTTTATATCGACGAAATTAACATGGCAAAACCAGAAACACTTCCTCTTCTTCACGGTGCACTAGACTATCGTAAAATGATTACAAATCCATTCACACAAGAAGTTGTGTACGGTAGCGATGAATATCGTGTAATTGCGGCGATTAACGAAGGCTATGTTGGAACGAGCGAACTAAATGAAGCATTAAAAAATCGCTTTGTTATTATCGAAGTTCCTTATATTCAAGGTGAAACATTAAAAGAACTCTTATTAGCGGAGTCGAAATTAAAGGAAACAGCAACAATCGAAAAGTTTGTGGCATTCGCAAGTGACCTGATGCCACTTGCTCGTGATGGCCGTGTAAGTGAAGAAGCTGCAAGTATTCGCGGTATTATTGATGCATGTGATTTAAGTGTGTATATTCCAGTGATGCGTGCGATTGAACGAAGCATTATCGCAAAATTAAGCGATGAAACAGAACAAATGACGGTGCGTGAATTAGCAGAAAGTTATTTCTTTGAGGGATAATTCATGAGACAAATTTTTAGTGACAAAAAAATCGATGCGTCTCTGTTTCTGCAAATGGAAAATTTAATGTATGCCCTTCTAAAAGAAGAAAATGCATATTTAGAATATGGATATAAAGCATATTATGACGAAATCGAAAATAAAATTGTCATCAGTCATTTTTGGGATGATCGAAGCGAAACTGATAAAGTCGTTGGTTTAAAAAGTGAAGTATATTTAAAAGCTCTCGGCTACAAACATCATTCCGATATGCAGCTTATTCGTAACTATGCAAAAGAATTGCAGCAATCACCACTTAAAAATTTTTTAACGCAATTATTTGTTCTATTAGAAGATTTACGAGTTGAAGAAATTGTTAAACGAGAGCGTCCTGGTACAAAACCAATATTTGCACGCCGAAAAGAAATGTATCGGAGCTATTTCAGCTCACAATACGAAATTAACCGTATTCGTAACTATCATGCTGATATGCTCATTTGTTTATGTTACTTAACATTAACAAGCGATAAATACGAAATGTTTAACAACGACTACTTTGAGCACATTGAAGCAATCTTACACGAAACATTTCAAACGCGTACTACAGAAGATACGATGTATGTTGTAGAAAAAATTCGCTATCGTTTAGAAGAACTATTAGAAAATGATATGATTAATAACTACTTTGGACTTGCACCGCTCAATACTTCTGTCGTTTTTGACAAGATAGAGGAACGAGTAGATGAACTAGCAAATGATGATGTTCAAATTGTTGACGATGACGATAATAAAAGTAAAATAAACGAAAGTTTTTCAACGTGGCATCGTGAAAATAAAAACAATGAAAACGAAAACTTCTTACGCTTTGAATTAGAAAGCGGCACAAAAACGAACATGATGGGTGATACCGCCCGAGAATCTGATAATAGCGATCAAGCGCTCGCTTCTGTGCAAGGTACTTCACAAAAAAGTACACAGTCGAATTTCGACGGAGCGGATGCCGAGGATACGAGAGCGTCTCATGCTTCTAGCCAGAATGAAGGTGTGTACGGTAAGTATAACGCCGGTGCATCACATACTTTTAAAGAAGCTCGCAAACCAAACCATGATGAAAAGAAAGACTATCAAGCTATAAAATCTGTCGTAAATAAAGATGTAAAAGAACTAAAGAAAATCATTGAAAAAACAATTGAAAATAAAACAAACGCAAATGCTGATAAATACTACGGAAGACTTCGTAAAAAGTTCTTACGTATTTATACAGAAAAACAACCACGTATGTTTTATAAAAAAGGACAAGAATCACAAGAACTTGACGTTGTGTTTCACCTGTTAGTCGACTGCTCTGGGTCGATGTATAACAAAATGGAAGAAACGAAAAAAAGCGTTGTTCTTTTCCATGAGGCTTTAAAATCGTTAAAAATTCCACACGCCATTAGCGGATTTTGGGAAGATGCTTCTAGCGCCACACCCGAAAACAAACCAAACGTCATTCATGAAGTCGTAACATATCAAAACTCAACGCTTCCAAGCATTGGTCCGGAAGTCATGCAACTTCGTGAAGAAGAAGATAACCGTGATGGATACATTATTCGTATCGTGTCGGAAAAACTTGCAAAACGTCCGGAAAAACATAAATTCCTACTCGTCTTTACAGATGGCGAACCGTCTGCATTAGACTATCAACAAGATGGTATTTTAGATACACACGAAGCTGTAAAACTTGCTCGTAAAAGCGGCATAGAAGTCATCGGAATCTTTATCGAAGAAGGCGAAGCAAAAGAAGCGACCTATCAGTTAATGAAAAATATTTATAACCACCACTTCTTAGTGGCGAACCATGCTGAAGATTTACGCTTGAAGATTAAACCATTATTGAAAAAGTTATTACTGAAGACGATTGAATAAAAAACAGGAGCTGGGTGCAGCTCCTGTTTTTTATTCGTTTTTTATCGTCCAGTCTTTATTCCATGTCGAACCACCGATATATTTTAATTTTCGCCGATAAAAGGAATTCAAAATCCATAGAAAACTTTTTGGGTATATTAAGAAAGAAGTCTACTATCAACTATATTTGAAAGGGTGTTTCATTTGTCCCCCAAAAAAGATAAGCAATATACGGATGTTACAGCTGCTGAAGCTCGACATCAATATGTCATTCCTGAGGAACTTCCTGAAGGTCCTTACGGTTCTCCGACTAACAGAAAGTTAGGAAAATCGACACCTTGGGATGAGGATCAAAAAACACATAAAGCATTTAGCTACGAATATGAAAAACAATACGAAGAAACGGAATACCAATACCCAGAAGCGGAAAATATAGACACGCATGAACAAAAGTCTAGATAAAGTGAGACTCCCATCAGAGCGGGATAACGCCTTTAATCGCTACTAAGCGACTTGTTTCTTACCTAAATTGAACTTCCACCAGCAAGTAGCCCTCAACCTACCTGGACACGCAGACAAAAAAGCCGATTCAATATATTGAATCGGCTTTCTTTCAATTAGCCAAGTACTAACTCAGCTTCTAATTTTTTTTTTAATTTCGCAAGCATATCAGCTGTCATTTTGTCTAAATCATAGTCTGCTTTAAAGCCCCACTCTTCTTTCGCTGCTGTTGCATCAATTGAGTTTGGCCAGCTATCTGCAATCTTTTGACGAGCTGGATCAACTGCGTAATCCATCGTGAATGTTGGGATGTGCTTACGAATAGATGCTGCAATTTGTTCTGGCTCGAAGCTCATTGCTGTAATGTTAAATGCATTGCGATGTTTTAGCTTACTTGGATCTGCTTCCATTAAAGAAATAATCGCTTGCAGTGCATCTGGCATATACATCATATCCATGTATGTTCCTTCTGCAATATAAGAAGTGTACGTACCCTTTTTAATTGCTTCATAATAAATTTCAACTGCATAGTCAGTTGTTCCTCCTCCAGGAGGAGCAACGTAAGAAATTAAACCAGGGAAGCGTACGCCGCGCGTATCTACACCAAATTTTTGATAGTAATAATCACATAAAAGCTCTCCAGCCACTTTGTTTACTCCATACATCGTAGTTGGACGCTGGATAGTGTCTTGTGGTGTATTATCTTTCGGTGTTGTCGGACCAAATGCGCCGATTGAGCTTGGTGTGAAGAACTTACAGTTTAATTCACGAGCTGCTTCTAACGCATTTACAAGACCGCCCATATTTAAATTCCAAGCAAATAATGGATTTTTTTCTGCTGTTGCTGAAAGCAGTGCTGCTAAATGAATGATTGTATCAACTTCATTACGCTTTGCAATCTCATGTAATTTTTGGCCATCTGTTACATCTAGTATTTCAAATGGACCAGACTTTACAACTTCACTATCTGTTTCACGAATATCTGTTGCGATAACGTTTGATGCACCATATACATCACGAAGTTTCGTTACAAGTTCAGAACCAATTTGACCTAAAGAACCGGTTACTAGAATTTTTTCCATTTTCCCCACTCCTCATTTGCAAGCTTTCATAGATGCGAATGTGTTAAATAATTCCCATTTCTTTCCCAACTTTTTCATACGTACGAATTGCTTCATCAAGCATTTCTTTCGTATGTGCTGCTGTTGGCATATTACGAACACGGCCTGTTCCTTTTGCTACAGTTGGGAACACAATTGATTTTGCATATACGCCCTCTTCATTTAGACGTTTACTAAATTGTTGTGTTAATACTTCATCACCAATAATACAAGGTGTGATTGGTGTTTCACTTTCCCCAATGTTAAAACCAAGCTCTTTTAAGCCTTGTTTTAAATAACGACCATTTTCCCATAAACGGTCATGTAGCTCTGTGCTTTCCATTAAAATTTCAATTGATCTCATACACGCTGCTGCATCAGCTGGTGTTAACGCTGTTGAGAATAAGAACGGACGTGAACGCACTTTTAACCAATCGATTAAGTTTTTCTTACCAGCAACATATCCACCAATTACACCAATTGCTTTAGATAATGTACCGATTTGGAAATCTACTTTATCAGATAGTCCAAAATGTTTAACCGTACCAGCACCTTTTCCAAGTACGCCAGAACCGTGTGCATCGTCAACATAAGTCATTAAATCTAGTTCTTCTGCAATTTCAACGATTTCTGGTAGTTTTGCTACATCGCCATCCATTGAGAATACACCGTCTGTAATAACCATTAATTTATTGTATAAGCCAGATTCTTTTGCTTCGATTGCTTTTTTACGTAAATCTTCCATATCGGAATGTTTATATACAATAATTTTTGCTCTTGATAAACGGCTACCATCAATAATAGATGCATGATTTAATTCATCAGAAAGAATTGCGTCATTTTTATCCATAACAGCTGAAATCGCTGCCATATTACAATTGAAACCAGATTGATATGCGATTGCTGCTTCTGTGTGTTTAAACTTTGCAATTGTTTCTTCTAATTTCACGTGTAAATCAAGCGTACCGTTAATTGTACGAACAGCACCTGCACCAACGCCATATTTATGAATTGCGCCAATTGCTGCTTCTTTTAAACGCTCATCCGTTGCTAAACCAAGGTAGTTGTTTGAAGATAAATTAATATATTCTTTTCCGCCAATTGTAATAACTGGTCCATTAGAACTTTCAAGCGGATCAATAACATTATAAAGTCCCTTTGATTTCAAATCATCTAGGTTTTCTACTAAAAATTTGTCAAGTGTTTTGCTAGACATCGTGAAACCTCCCTATCATTCATATAAAGAAAGCATTATCATAATATAGACAATACTCCCTTTAATAGCTTAACACGTTTCAAAAAATTATTATAGGAAAATAGCTAAAAGTAAACGCTTACAACTAACGATTATATCCTATATAATTAAAGAAATCTATTATTATTATTTGGATTTTTCTAGAATAGAAAAAATGTTTTCAAGGAGATGATTGAATGTCATATACAGAATCTGACGTTTACAATGAGAACTTATTTTTTGAACAATATATGAAACGTAGACATCGAACCGATAACCCAAACGACACAATTGAAAAACCTGCTCTCTTACAGTTACTTGGTCATATAAAAGATAAAAGTATACTTGACCTTGGCTGCGGTGATGCACAATTGGGACTAGAGTTACTACAAAAAGGCTGCCAATCTTATACCGGAATCGAAGGCTCTCATCGTATGTACGAAGAAGCTCAAAAACAATTAAAGAATACAAATGGAGTTGTCCATCTTCTAAACCTCAAAGACTATACATATCCCAATTCTACTTTTGATATCGTTACATCTAGACTTGTCTTTCACTATATTGAACATATTGATGATACTTTCAGACAGATTTTTCAAACGTTAAAAACTGGAGGCACTTTCGCCTTTAGTGTTCAACACCCGATTATTACTTCCGCATTTGAAAGCTTACAACTAAGTGGAAAACGAACTAGCTGGCTTGTTGATGATTATTTTAAAACTGGCAAACGCGTCGAGCCATGGATTAATGAGCAAGTTGTTAAATATCATCGTACAATTGAGCAATACTTTCTCTCCTTACAAAAAGCTGGTTTTACAATTAATAGTTTACGCGAAGCAACACCAGAAGCTCAGCATTTTCAAAGTGAAGAAGAATATGAACGTAGACTGCGTATCCCTTTGTTTTTATTATTTTCATGTACAAAGTAAAAAGGCGATGATGATTCATCGCCCTTTCTTATCCCGCATTAACGGGCAGTAAGCCCCCCACCTCAAGATTGAAAGAAAATCGAAGAAGATAGGCGGGGGGATAACTGCCCATAAAAGCCCGATTGGTTCAACTAACCCTCGGTGGGTGATGAAGCCCTCCCACTGAGGGAAGTTTCACTTTATGTTTTTTCTCTTTTAATTAACCGCTTGCGGGAGTATGCGTCTTCCCTTTCCTTGCGGGATACAAAGCGGTGTACCAAATAACGGATCTCTTATAATTTCACAATTCATACGAAAAACATCACGTACAAGCTTATCATTAATAATATCTTCTGGTTTGCCTTGTGCATAAATTTGTTTATCACGAATTGCTACAATATGATCTGCATAACGACAAGCTAAATTTAAATCATGCAGCACCATTACGATTGTCCGTTGCTCATTCTCATTTAACTCAAATAATAAATCAAGCACTTCAATTTGATGTGTCATATCTAAATATGTTGTTGGCTCATCTAATAAAATGATATCTGTATCCTGTGCAAGCGTCATTGCAATCCATGCACGCTGACGTTGTCCACCAGAAAGGGCGTAAACATCTCGTTCTGCAAATTCGGTCATTCCCGTTGCAGCTAGTGCTTTCCACACCATTTCTTCATCCTGCTCCGACCATTGCTTTAGCCATGTTTGGTATGGATAACGCCCTTGTTTAACAAGCTGAAGAACAGTTACTCCTTCTGGTGCTTGTGGACCTTGTGGTAAAATCGCAAGCTGGCGGGCAATTTGCTTCGTTTGCATATTTTGAATAACTTGATCCCCTAATAAAATATCCCCGGATGTAGGTTTTAATAAACGGGCAAGGGAACGTAATAAAGTAGATTTCCCACAGCCATTTGAACCTATAAAAATCGAAATTTTTCCTTTTGGAATTTCTAAATCTAATTCATCAATAATAATTGTTTCACCATAAGACAATGTTAACGATTTAGTCTCTAATGCTTTTTGCATGTTTCTCTTCCTTTACTCCGTTTTTTAATAGATAGTAAATCATCTATGTATTTTTTCTTTACCTTTATGAATTTCGACTTTTATAAAGTAAATAAATAAAATACGGAGCACCGATTGCTGATGTAAATACACCTGCTGGAACTTCAAGCGGAGCAAAGACTGTGCGTCCAATTAAATCTGCAGCAAGTACTAAAATCGCCCCGACAACAGCTGCTACTGGAAGTAATGCACCGTATAAAGAACCAACTAATCTTCTTGAAATATGCGGCGCCATTAAACCAACAAATCCAATTCCACCCGCAAAAGCAACTGCTCCTCCAATTAACGCCGTACTAAGGAGTAGCAGGAAAAAACGTGATTTGGTTAAGGGGATTCCAAGTCCGGTAGCAATATCATCACCAAGTTCTTGTACATTTAAATGTCTGGCAGCTACAAATGCTACCGCTGTTAAAATAAGAACCCAAGGTGCTAATATCGCAACATTTTCCCATGAAGATCCGTAAACAGTACCAGTAATCCAAATATTTGCTTGACTCGTTTGATATATAGGGGCTAACAGCATAAATAAAGTTGTCGCTGCTTTCGTTAACGCCCAAAATCCAACGCCAATTAAAACAAGGCTAATCGCTGATAATCCATTATTTCTCCATGCAAATAAATATACAAAAAACGCAACAACGGTCGCTCCAATAAAGGCCGCCAGCGGCATATACTGAATACTTACTGTTAATGCATTATTTTTATCACTAAATAAAGCAAGGAATAGTACAACTGCTACACTTGCACCACCCGTAATTCCAATAATATCAGGAGAAGCAAGGGGATTTCGAACGAGGCCCTGTAAAATACAGCCCGCTACAGCAAGAGCTATCCCTACGAGAATTGCAATTAAAATACGTGGCATCCGAAATTGGTTTACAACCATATTTGACATCGCATCGCCATTTCCGGTAATTGCTTGCCATACATCATATGGAGCTACTTTCATCTCTCCCATACCAGCGCTTGCAAAGAATAGCCCAATTAAAACAACTAATAAACCCAATAAGACGAGACAAGCTCGTTTATACATTAAAAACGAGAGGCCGTCTTTTCCTACACGAAACGGAATATACTTCTTCATTTGCTAAGCCCTCTCTTACGTGCAATATAAATAAAGAATGGTGCCCCAATAAATGCTGTCATGACTCCAACTGGAACTTCTTGCGGCATAATAATATATCTTGCAGCAATATCTGCAAGTAACAATAATATTGCGCCTAATAGCCCACTATAGGGCACGATCCAACGATGGTCTACACCAACAAGTGCTCTTGCGAAATGAGGTATAATAATCCCAACAAATCCAATTGGACCTGCAACTGCAACGGAGCCACCTGATAGTAGTACAATAATCAAGAATACTAACGATTTCATGAGTACCGTTCGTTGTCCCAATCCTTTCGCTACATCTTCTCCCATCATGAGTGTATTCACTTTCCCAGCCATTAGAAGAGCAGCAAGCCATCCAACTAATAAATATGGAAATACAGATTGCAATACTTCTAACTTCCTACCTTGTACAGAACCAGCAAGCCAAAATAAAACTTCTTCTAGTGCACTTTCATTTAACACAAGCAATCCTTGTGTTAAAGAAGAAAATAAAGCACTGATTGCTACCCCGGCTAATGTTAACTTAAGCGGAGTTGCTCCTTCTTTTCCTAAAGAACTAGAAGCAAATACGAATGCCGCGGCAACTGCCGCTCCTAAAAAGGCAATCCACGTAAACGCTGATAAAGATGTCACGGAAAAAACAACGGTCGCTACCACAATAAAAAAAGAAGCACCTGAGTTTAATCCGATAAAGTCTGGAGCAGCAAGCGGATTTTTGGTTAAAGTTTGCATAAGGCAACCAGCGATAGCTAAACTAACACCAACACTAGCTGCGATAAGCGCACGAGGAAGACGTACGTTTTGAATAATAATATGTTCATTTGAACCATTAAAATGGAAAAAAGCATCCAGTGCTAGTTTCGAACTTGTATTTGTATATCCCAAAATAATACTCCCCCAAATACAAGTAATAACTGCAACGATTCCAACAAATAGCCCAATCCATTTTGCTTGATTTGTTTTTAATAACATGCAGCGTTTCTCCTTTAATGCATACTAATACATTTTTAGTGTATTGTAGCTGAATTCACCTTGTCAATGATAATAATAATTATTTTCAATTACTATTGACAATCTATTCAGAACACTTTAATATCAACCTTGTTATTGAAAAAGATTCTCAATAAATACAAGGGGGATACATAATGAATTTCATCAAACAAAAATCATTTGCATTATTTGCACTTATACTATCGTTCTCACTTCTTTTAGGGGCATGTGGTAAAACCAATGACAAAGCTGAGTCTAAAAAAGAAGATAAACAAGATACGATTACAATTGAACACGCAATGGGAAAAACTGAAGTTCCTGCAAATCCGAAACGTGTTGTTGTTTTAACAAACGAGGGAGCGGAAGCTTTACTTTCTCTTGGTGTAACACCAGTGGGAGCTGCACAACCACCAACCGGTGACCCATGGTATCCACATACGAAAGATAAATTGAAAAATACAAAACCTGTCGGTGACGAACTCCAAGTCAATCTCGAAGCAATCGCTGCTTTAAAACCCGACTTAATTATCGGTAACAAAATGCGTCAGGAGAAAGTGTACGAGCAGCTAAATAGCATTGCTCCTACTGTTTTCTCAGAAACACTGCGCGGTGAGTGGAAAGATAACTTTAAATTTTATGCAAAAGCAGTGAATAAAGAAAAAGAAGGTCAAAAAGTCCTAGCTGATTATGACAAGCGCATAAAAGACCTACAAGGAAAACTTGGTGATCAAGTAAATCAGGAAATTTCTATGGTACGCTTTATGCCTGGTGATGTTCGTATTTATCACCAAGATACATTCTCTGGGGTTATCTTAAAAGAACTTGGTTTCAAACGTCCTGGTGATCAAAATAAAAATGATTTTGCAGAACGTAACGTATCAAAAGAGCGAATCCCTGCAATGGATGGCGATATATTATTCTACTTCACATACAATAAAGGAAATGAAAACAAAGGTTCTGAATTAGAAAAAGAATATACGAGCGACCCTCTATTCCAAAACTTAAATGCAGTGAAAAACGGTAAAGCATATAAAGTTGACGATGTCATTTGGAATACAGCTGGTGGTGTAATAGCTGCTAATTTAATGCTAGATGACATTGAAAAACGCTTTGTAAAGTAAAATATCTCGTAAAAAATAACTCCTATACACAGGAGTTATTTTTTATTTTGTATTCTTATTCAAAATATGTTATATTTCAAAAGTATACCAAAAAAGTATTCTGTATATCAGAAAAATTATTTTAATCTAAATTTTCTGATTAGTGTTTCTTTTTCGTTCTTTTAGATGAAAAAGAATACACTTGAAAACGCTTATTTTAAGGTTTTCGGGAGAAAATACAAAAAGCAAAGACGTTTTTATAGAATTGGCGAAATTTTTTTATTATATTTCCATATAATTCTATTGACTTCTAAATATTTTGTAAATTAAAATGATTACATAAATATCCGTTATACAGGACAGGATTAGGAGGAAGAAATATGGATGCAGCTTTAAAGTTAAACAAAGCTGAAGAACAACAATCACCAAAGAAACATCCTCCGGGATTATACTTGTTGTTCTTTACAGAAATGTGGGAAAGATTTAGCTACTACGGAATGCGTAGTCTTTTAGTTCTTTATTTAACAACTGCAGTTGTTAGCGGGGGGCTAGGATTTGACAAAGCAGCCGCTGTACAACTTTATGGTACATTTACAATGCTCGTATATTTCACACCAATTATTGGTGGTTGGTTAACTGACCACTTTATAACAAAACGCCACGCGATTACTATTGGCGGTATTATTATGGCAGCTGGTAACTTTGTTCTTTTCTCAATGAATACAACAACTGGACTTTATTTAGGATTAGGATTATTAATTATCGGTAATGGATTCTTCAAACCAAACATTTCAACTCTTGTAGGTTCACTTTACGGTGATAACGATAAACGCCGTGACTCTGCTTTCACAATCTTCTACATGGGTATTAACTTAGGCGCTTTAATAGCACCATTGCTTTGTGGTTTCTTGGCAGAAGATTTCTTTGCATCAACTGTTAACGGCGTTATGGTAAAAGGATACAAATACGGCTTCTTAGCTGCTTGTATTGGTATGATTGTTGGTCAAGTTCTCTTTAACTTACTAGCTAAACGTTATCTTGGTGATATCGGAACAACAGTTGTTGGTAAAAAAGCAGCAGATAGCGCTGCAAAAGTTATCGAGAAAAAACCTTTAACAAAACAAGAGAAAAACCGTACTTGGGCAATTATCATTTTAACTTGCTTCGTTGTCTTCTTCTGGGCGGGCTTCGAACAAGCAGGTAGTTCTTTAACTCTTTATACAGATAAATTCGTTGATCGTACTATTTTCGGATGGGAAGTTCCAACTTCTTGGTTCCAATCTGTTAACCCATTGTTTATCGTTTTATTAGCACCAGTTGTTTCTGCATTATGGGTAAAACTTTCTAAAACAAAAAATGGCGATTTAAAAATCCCAACAAAAATGGCATTTGGTATGATTCTGTTAGGAATCGGTTACCTTGTATTAACATTAGCAGTTCTAAAAACAGGTAGCGATGAAGCTCATATTGCTGTAAAAGCAAACTTACTGTTTATTGTTATCACATATGTATTCCATACAATTGGTGAGCTATTCTTATCACCTATCGGTTTATCTATGGTAAGTGCAATTGCTCCTGTAAAGTTAGCTTCTTTATTAATGGGTGTATGGATGGCTGGTACTGGATGCGCAAACTGGCTAGCTGGTAAATTAGCAGCTTACACACAATCTTTAGGTTATTTAGAAGTATTCTCAAGCATCGGTATTATCGTTATTGTATTAGGCTTCGTACTTCTTATGTTCTCTAAAAAAATTGCACATATGATGGAATAAATGTAAAAAGCGGAGAAATTTCTCCGCTTTTTTTAATGCTCTTCTAATGCAGTAATATCTACTTGTACTGTTTCATTTGGTGTTTTTATATCGTGTACATTAGCAAGTCCACTTGCCTCATCACAGCTTTCAATCCAGACAGGCACACCATGATATGTAACGTCAATTCTACTTGATGATGATAAAATTTGTTTTGCTCGCTTTATATCCACTATTGGTCCCTCCTTATTCTTTATTACATTCTTTTTTATATTGCCATGTCTGGATGAATTTTATCCCATTTATCCTCCTTCACTACTATGACCTAAAGTCACAGTCTCACTTTAAATTTTTGTTCAATTCACAAAAAAAAGGTATGTACCAATACATACCTTTTTTCCATAATATCCAAATTTTAAGAAAATAATGTTTTTACAACTTCACTTACTTTATCGCTGTACACTTGATAATATACTTCCAAACCACGTCTTTCAAAACGTACGACTTTATTTTGCTTTAACTTCGTTAAATGTTGTGATACTGTAGATTGCGGAATTTCTAATACTTTCTGTAGCTGTGTTACGTTACAAGTTCCACGCTGCATAAGCTCCATTACAAGACGCAGACGAAGCGGATGAGCTAGCGCTCGCAACATTTGTACATCCTCTTCTGAAATACGACACTCAAATTGATTTTGGTACATACTTTCCCCTCATTTTTTCTTTTTATTTTTCTATTTGTACATGTTTATTTTTATATTTCTTCCTATTATTACATTTTATACTGAATAATTTACAACAATAAAAATTACCTTCCCCCTTTATATTAAAGAGAAAACTCTCTTTTGATGTTTGAATATTATACTATATGGCTCAGAAAAAAAGCAAAGTATCTCTAATGACGTTCATTGCCTTCCAAAGTAATTTTCTCAACATTTTTGTTATATTTTTTACAGGTCATATCCTCTATCCATTTTCTTTGTTCCTAAGGCAGAGGTCTTACTGTCCGTTTGTTCAGGATAAAACATATAAAGTGAAACTTTAATCAGTGGAGGTTTTCTTCATCCCCCACTGATTATTAGTTGAACCAATCGGGCTTTTACGAGCAGTTTATCTCCTACCTGACTTCTTTGCTTTCACCGAATTTCGAGGTGGGAATATTACTGCCCGCAAATAGCGGGATAAAATCAATAATAATAATAAAAATTATGAAAGAATAGATAAACAACATATAACGTATCCTATCTATGTACACTCTTTCCTGTATACCAATTCTTTTAGTTCTTTCCAATTTATTCATAAAATGTAGCAGAATTTTTACAGTTAAGTGTTCTATGGAATAATTATACTTTTCCACGTTGACAATAGTGCTGAGGGAGACTATACTAACAATGTAAGTTGATTGTGAATGGTTTCACAAATAATGTGAATAGCTTCACAAATTATATATAGGAGATGTCACAATTATGAGTACATGGACACAGGTTTACGACCCATTACACAACATTTGGCTATCAGCACTTGTAGCCGCTCTACCAATTTTATTTTTTATACTATGTTTAACAGTGTTTAAAATTAAAGGATACTTATCTGGACTCTATAGCGTTATTTTAGCTATTATTCTTTCTATATTTGTCTATAAGATGCCAGCAACTATGGCTGTATCATCCGCTGCCTTTGGTGTAGCAGCCGGGTTTTATCCAATTTGTACAATTGTTATCGCAGCAATTTTCCTTTACAAACTAACTGTAAAAACTGAGCAATTTAACGTCATTCGTGATAGCATTTCTAGCATTACAAGCGATCCTCGTCTTCAAGTGTTATTAATCGCTTATTCTTTCGGTGCTTTCTTAGAAGGTGCAGCAGGTTTCGGTGTACCAGTCGCTATTACAGCAGCATTACTTGTAGGTATGGGCTTTAACCCATTAAAAGCAGCTGGTATTTGTTTAGTTGCCAATATTGCTGGTGGTGCGATGGGAGCAATGGGTATTCCAGTTACAGTACCTGCTCAATTAACACAACTAGATCCATTAATTGTTGGTCGTCAAGCTGTAACATTATTACCTTTCATTAGCTTTGTATTACCATTCTTACTTGTTGCAATCGTTGATGGTTTTAAAGGAATTAAAGAAACTTGGCAAGGTATTCTTGTAAGCGGCGGTTCTTTCGCTCTTACTCAATTCGTTGTAACATATTTCCTTGGTGCAGAACTTACTGATATTTTCGCAGCTGTTGTCAGCATGATTGCATTAGCATTATTCTTACGTGTATGGCAGCCGAAATCTTCAGAAAAAAGTAAAACAAAACAAAAACAGACAGAAAAACATAGTTATACTATGAAACAAATTTTATATGCTTGGTCACCATTTGTATTCTTAACTGTATTTGTAACAATTTTCAACTTAAAACCAGTAAAAGCCTTATTCGCTCCAGATGGTGCATTAAGTAACTTAATATGGAATATTCAAGTACCTGGCCTGCACAATCATGTGATTAAAACAGCGCCAATCGTTAAAGCAAATACACCGTTTC
Source organism: Bacillus sp. GB_SG_008 (assembly GCF_052038115.1). Taxonomy (NCBI): domain Bacteria; kingdom Bacillati; phylum Bacillota; class Bacilli; order Caryophanales; family Bacillaceae; genus Bacillus; species Bacillus sp. GB_SG_008. The sequence goes on from NZ_JBPZSK010000008.1 coordinate 75,655, forward strand.
CAGCAATCTTTAAGTTAGATGTATTCTCATCAACAACTACTGCAATTGTACTTGCAATTATCGTATCTTTACTTGTATTCCGTGTAAGTGGTAAGTTAATAAAAGAATTAACTGTTGAAACATTAAAAGAGTTAAAAGCACCAATTTATACAATCTGTAGTGTAATTGCATTAGCATATGTAACAAACTATTCTGGTATGTCTTCAACTCTTGGATTAGCCTTTTCATCTACTGGAAAAATCTTTCCAATATTTTCTCCAATCTTAGGTTGGATTGGCGTATTCATAACAGGTTCTGTAGTATCTAGCGGCTCTCTATTTGCACCTCTTCAAGCTGTTACAGCCGCTCAATTAGATATCAACCCTTCTACTCTTGTTGCCTTAAACGTAGTAGGCGGTACAATGGCAAAAATGGTATCACCACAATCAGTTGCTGTAGCTTGCGCGGCAGTTGGAATAGTTGGTAAAGAATCAGAGCTATTTAAAATGACAATGAAATACAGCTTAATCTTCTTATTAATTATTAGCTTACTTCAACTGAACGCTGTGTTCCATATTTTCTAATATAAAAGGCTGATGACTCGTTCATCAGCCTTTTGCTTTATTTATTCACTTAAAATATAATACTTCATGCTCCCTAATGGATCCTCAACTCTAAGCTATTACAAGCATCTAGCATCTAAACATGGACAATTGGTTCTAACGTTACTCCAAATGCAAAATGATTTTTCTTAACCTCTTCTCCTGCTAAAATTCCCCATGATCCTAATATTTTCTTATTTTTTCCAATACAAAAAACGCACATCGTCTTTCTTCATTTACTATAATGCCCTATTAATAAGAAAAAACAGCTATTTATCCCGCATTAACGGGCAGTAAGACCCCCACCTCAAGATGTAGAGAGAATCGAAGACGATAGGTGGGGATAACTGCCCGTAAAAGCCCGATTGGGCGGGCTTTCCATCAGTGAGGGATGACCCCCTTCCCACTGATGGAAGTCTCACTTTATAAAGCTACTGTTTTTTCTTCTGTTTCCAATTTTTTTATCTCTATTCGCTTAATTTGATGAGTATCTTTTTCAAGAATAGTAAATGTCCACTCACCAACAACAATAGCATCTCCTTCTGCAATCGGTTGTCCTTGCATCATTAACCAACCACCAATTGTGTCGACATCATGTTCGTCCAAATGTAAGCCAAATAAATCATTAATTTCACTTACTAACACTTTCCCATCCACTACTTTGCAATTTTCACTAACATCTTGAATAGGTGGGTGTTCATCCTCATCATATTCATCTCGAATTTCTCCCACAATCTCTTCTAGAATATCCTCAAGTGTAACCAGCCCTGCAGTTCCACCGTATTCGTCATATAAAATTGCGAGTGGAATACGTTTTTTTTGCATATTCAACAATAAGTCATGTATTGGAATGTTTTCCATTACTTCAATAACTGGTCTTGTATATGTCATGATTGATTTTGCTTCTCGTTTTTCCCCATCTATATAACGGATGAAGAAATCTTTCACATTCACCATTCCCATAACTTCATCTTTGTCTTCACCGAATACTGGATATCTTGTATATTTTTCTTGTCGAATAATTTCAATATGTGTTTCAAATAAATCTTCAGCATATAATCCAACAATTTCCGTTCGCGGTACCATAATTTCTTTCGCAAGACGATTGTCAAATTCAAAAATATTGTTTACGTATTTAAATTCCGCTTGATTAATTTCCCCGCTTTCATAACTCTCTGATAAGATGAGACGGAGCTCTTCTTCTGAGTGTGCAACTTCATGTTCAGAAGCAGGTTTTAGTCCAAATAAACTTGTCACAAAACGAGCGGCATGATTTAATGTCCAAATAAATGGATACATAATGCGATAAAAATAAATTAATGGCTTTGAAAACATTAGACTAATGTGTTCTGCCTTTTGAATTGCAAATGTTTTTGGTGCTAATTCACCAATTACAACATGTAAAAATGTAATAACAGCAAATGCAATAACAAAAGATACAGTACTAGCAATTGAAGGAGAGATTTGAAATTTAATCAATATAGGCTCTAATACATGTTTTACAGTTGGTTCACCTAACCATCCAAGTCCAAGTGCCGTAATTGTAATTCCAAACTGACAGGCTGACAAATATTCATCTAAATTAGAAATAACTTTTTTTGCTGCTATTGCTCCTCGCCTTTTTTCTCCTACGAGTTGATCAATACGACTAGTGCGTACTTTGACAATCGCAAATTCAATTGCAACAAAAAAACCCGTTAACGCAATTAAAACTGCAACCAGTATTAAATTCCCTATTTCCAAGTATCTCCCTTAGCTGCAGACAACTAAGGTTACACCTCCTGCAAAGATAAGTTTAACTTTCTTTATTTTCTCTCTTTCCCTCATAAGAAAAACTGTATAAATTTCACCAATTTTTATTTCTCATATAATTCAAGTGGTAAACCATCTGGATCTTGGAAAAATACAAAACGTTTTCCAGTAATTTCATCGATTCGAATTGCTTCAGTTTGTATACCATGCTGCTGTAAATATGAAACAGCTTCTTCTATACATTCAACAGCAAACGCTAAATGTCTCAATCCCGCTGCCTCCGGAAAACTTTTTCGCCTTGGAGGATTAGGAAATGAAAATAATTCAATTTGATATGTATCTCCAACACATAAATCAAGCTTATATGACTCTCTTTCTTCTCGATATACTTCACGTAGAACTTGAAAACCGAGTACTTCTGTATAGAATTTTTTTGATACTCCATAATTTGAACAAATAATTGCGATGTGGTGAACATGAGTAATATTCATCGTATCTTTTCCTTTCTTGTATATTCTTCTATGAAATGAAAAACCTATATATAAAGTGAAACTTCCATCAGTATGTTTTTTCATCTCCACTGATGGAAAGCTCTCACCAATCAGGTTTTTACGGACAGTAAGGCAAGAGAAAACTATTCATACAGGAGGGTTACTATGAAATTTTTCACATTTGTGCTCGGACTCATTGTTGTTTTTTTTCTTGCTTTTATAGCAAGTAACAATAGAAAACATATTAAGTTCAAGCCGATTCTTATCATGCTTATTATACAATTAATCCTAACGTTCCTATTATTAAATACACAAATGGGACTTATCTTTGTAACAGCAATTTCAAATTTATTTAATGAGTTATTAAAATATGCTGCGGCAGGTGTAAACTTTGTATTTGGCGGTTTATTAAACAAAGGCGAAATGTCTTTCTTTTTAAACGTTTTACTTCCAATTGTATTTATCTCTGTCTTAATTGGAATCTTACAACACTTCAAAATTCTACCATTTGTTATTCGATGGATTGGTTTTTTCCTTAGTAAAATAAATGGCCTCGGTAAATTAGAGTCCTATAACGCAGTTGCCTCTGCTATTGTCGGACAATCAGAAGTGTTTATTACTGTAAAAAAACAGCTCGGACAAATTCCAAAACATCGTCTATATACACTATGTGCTTCAGCAATGTCTACAGTATCCATGTCCATTGTCGGTGCCTATATGACGATGATTGAACCAAAGTATGTTGTAACTGCTCTCGTCTTAAACTTATTTAGTGGATTTATTATCGTATTAATCATTAATCCATACGATGTGAAAGACGAAGAAGATATTTTAGAAGTCAAGGAAGAAAAACAAACTTTCTTCGAAATGCTGGGAGAGTACATTTTAGATGGATTTCGTGTCGCAGTTGTTGTTGGAGCAATGTTGATCGGTTTCGTTGCTCTTATAAGCGCTATTAATGGTTTATTTGCAATCATTTTTGGTATTACATTTCAACAATTACTTGGGTATGCATTTTCTCCAATTGCTTTTATTATTGGCGTACCTGCTGCAGAAATTGTACAAGCAGGCAGTATTATGGCGACAAAGCTTATTACAAATGAATTTGTGGCCATGATGGATTTAAATAAACTTGCAAATACACTCTCTCCTCGTACGATAGGTATTATTTCTGTCTTTCTAGTATCTTTTGCAAATTTCTCTTCTATTGGAATTCTTTCAGGAGCAGTAAGAAGCTTACATGAAGAACAAGGAAATGTTGTTGCCAGATTTGGCTTAAAGCTCCTATACGGAGCAACTTTAGTAAGTATTCTATCTGCAATTATTGTGAGTATTATGATTTAAATAGGTAAAATTTTAATCTTTTTTTTTCTTTATTTTTTATATACAATAATATTTAAGCAGATGCCTTCATTACTGTAAGGCATCTGCTTTTTGTATAGCAACTTTTCATACACTGAGAATTATAAGATATCTATATAGAACGATATGTTTCATATATTTCATTTTCGTGTCAATTAAAAATTTATAGTGAAAACCCCTTATATTTATGTACAATAGAAAGTGTGCCTTTTTTAAAAATTATAAGAAAATATTTTAATTGATTGTTTAAAAGGAGAAAGATTAATGAAGCCTGATTTAGAAACGACAGATAGAGCGGCAAAAAAGCGTTCTAAGAAAAAGCGTATACTATGGTTTGTTCTCATTCCTTTATTCCTTGTGATTATTGGAGGAGGCAGCTATTTCTTCCACATATATAACAAAGCACAAGCTGTTGCAAACGGTGCATTCTCAGAATTAGGACGAGGAGATAAATCGGCAAAGCGCGAAAAAGCAGTGAAGCCGATGACAGATAATGTTTCCATCTTAATCATGGGTGTAGATGAAAGTAAGACCCGAGAAAAAGAGTACGGAACTGCAACTCGTACAGATGCATTATTACTTGCAACAATTAATAAAAACGATAAATCTGTAAAACTATTAAGCATTCCTCGTGATTCTCGAGTATATATTCCATCACGAAAAAAAGAAGATAAAATTAACCATGCACATGCATTCGGTGGTGTTGATAGTACAATTGATACAGTAGAACGTTTTTTAGATGTTCCTGTTGATTATTACGTGAAATTTAACTTTGAATCATTTATAGAAATTGTTGATTCTCTTGGCGGCATTGATGTAGATGTACCAGTTACATTTACTGAACAAGATAGTAAAGACAATCCTGATGCTATTCACCTTGAAAAAGGTCGTCAGCACTTAAATGGCGAAGAAGCACTTGCGCTAGCGAGAACACGCCATATTGATACTGACTATATGCGCGGCCAACGTCAACAACTTGTTTTAGAAGCAATCGCTGAAAAAGCATTATCTGTAAATTCGATTGACAAACTTGGTGGTTTACTAGATGCGGTAGATAACGATATCAAAACAAACTTGACTTTCGATGATATGATGGCAATTACTAAAAACATGATGAGTTCTGACCTAAAAATGGATAAATTGCAAATAAAAGGAAAAGACGAATATATTGATGGTATATATTATTACGTTCCTGAAGAAGAAAGTGTTCAAGCTATTTCTGAAGAACTACAAAATCACCTTGGTGTTACAAGTAAATCAGATCATAAGAAACTATAAGAAAAAAACAGCTGTTGTGTATACAACAGCTGTTTTTTTCTTATATACACCTACATACATTTCATACTGCAATACAAACATGAATTTCTTTGCCTCCCCCTCATAAAATTCTAATTTAAGGTAATTATATTACAAAAATGTAACGTTTTTTTACAAAAATATTACACAGACAATAAAATTAATAGTATACTAGTGTGTAATTAATACTTTTTTATCATTTTATACGTTAAAAATAATACATATCATACATAACCTAAAAATTTTATTTTGGGGGGGAAATAAATGAAATTACGTAATTGGATTATTGGTTCTGTGATTGCCGGTGGAATCATTCTTTGTGCTGGCGGTGTTAGCGCTTATCAATATGTATCCAAATTGAATAATCAGTTAGATACATACGTTTTACCCCACACAACATTTGAAGGTATTTCCTTAGATGGCAAAACGAAAGCAGACGTTCAACAAATTGTTCAACAAAAAGTTGATGAATTAAATAAAAAATCCGTGAACTACACCTTCCAAGACAACACACAGACATATACTTGGCAAGAACTAGGCGTTGAATATAAGGGTACAAATGTTGCGGATGAAATTTTCAAAGAACAACAGAGCAATATTTCTAATCGTTATAAAATGCGTAAACAAGCTGAAAAAGGTGAACTAAAGCGTGACTATAAGCTAGATCCTTCTATAAACACAGCAAAATACGATGCATTTATAAAAGAGAAATACAATGACCTCCTAGTAGAGCCTGTCAATGCAGAGTTATCTGTTTCTGGAACAACGGTTAATATTAACGAAAGTAAAGATGGCGAGAAAGTTGATAAAGAAAAATTAAAATCCTTAACAACAGAAGCAATTGCTACAAATAAACAGGATATCCAAGTTCCAATTACAGCAGTGAAACCAGAACACTCAACAGAAGATGTGAAAAACATGGGGATTCAAGGAGTAATTGCTGAATATTCTACTCCGTTGGCTGGCCGAAATGCGAATCAAACATTTAACGTACAACGTGCTACCAACACATTAACAGGAGTACTTGTTGCACCCGGTGAAACATTTAGCTTTAACAACCGCGTTGGCATTACAGATGCAGCACATGGCTATAAATCAGCGGCTGTATATGTAAATGGAAAAGTAGAACAAAGTGCCGGCGGTGGTGTTTGCCAAGTAAGCAGCACATTATATGGTGCTGTATTGCGTGCTGACTTAGGAGTTGTAGCCCGGAGTAATCATTCTTTACCAGTCCATTACTTACCACTTGGTCAAGATGCAGCTGTTGCTGACTATGGTCCTGATTTGAAATTTACAAATAATACTGGTAAGTATATTTACATTCAATCATTCACGGATGGCAGCAGTGTAACTGCTCGTATTTTCGGTACAGATACAGGAAAAAATGTAGAAGTTTCTTCGAAAGTTATAAGTGAAACAGATAAAAACATTGTGGCTGTAACATATAAAAAAGTAACACAAAACGGGCAAGTACTCTCCAACGGTCAAATTTCAAAAAGCACATACAAAAAGGCGTGATGATTCACGCCTTTTTGTTTTGTAATATAGAAACAAAATTACTAATATGTGCTTTTGTTTCTTCTATTGTCCATATACGATTCCCATACCGCTCAGCTTCTTGACACACTTTCTTCCAATCTTCTATTTTTTGCATTTGAACAAATTCATGTAATAATTTCTTCTTCGTTTCTTGTTCTTCCTGTTCTTTAAATTGTTGCATAAGATCAGTCATTTCTTCTTCATATATACTTAGTGTACAATATGCCTTAAGGAAATATTGAAATGTCGAATACATAAATCTCTCTCCTTTCTTATTTATTCAGAAGGATAAGAAGTAATAATTTTAAAGCCTAGCTCACTCCCTTTATCTTTCTGCAACACAGTCACTGTATTACGAAGTCCATCTTTTACACGCATATCTTTTTTTAATACTGTTTTTCCAACTGGAAATGCATGCTTTGTATTTAATACAAGACGGTTTTCCTTCGATTCTTTCAGCCATGTATTAATTTCTTTTTCATGCTGCTTTAAACTATCTTTTACCGCCTTTGTTGCCGTTTCTTTATCGTAATATGTACTTGCAGCCGATACTTTATCTGTACGCAATCGTTCTTTTAACTGCTCTTCTGTTTTGCCAACGTGACGCTCTAATGTATGACCATTTTTCGGTGGTCCTTCCATTTCATCTAAAATGTTGTCACTAACATTTACAACTGCTGCACTATTTTCTTTCGATGTAGTTTGTTTTTGTTGCTGTCCTGAACATCCACTTAATACAATTATCATCATAAGCATTACGCTTATAACAACATTCCGTAATCGTTTCATCGTATCACCTCTTCCATGATTATTGTATTATCTTTAGAAAAAGTCAATTTTAGCTCTTAGAGAAACTATCACGTACAACAGATACCCCTTTCTCCCCTAACAATACCAATATAGAGCATATAAATAAGATTTTTTATTTAACTATTCTATTGTCTCCATATGAAAAATATGGTGTAATGCTTAAAAAGGTAAAGGAAATTTAATTCATATGGAAGAAACGATTCATTCTTTTCTCACAGCACATCAAACAGTTGCAATCCCACTTAGCATTTTACTCAATATTCTTATTAGCTTAGCAGCCTTTATTCCTAGTATTTTTTTAACTGCTATTAACATCACACTATTTGGAGTAACAGAAGGAACACTCATATCCATTACGGGGGAAGCATTAGGAGCTATCATCTCTTTTTATTTATATCGTCTTGGTTTTCAAAAAACTGCTCAAAAAAATATAGATAAATACCCAAAGGTACAAAGACTTCTTTATGTACAAGGAAAAGAAGCTTTCTTTCTCGTTTTATCATTTCGCCTCGTTCCCTTTATCCCTTCTGGCATTGTTACATTGTTTGCATCTCTTGGAACGATGTCCATTCTAACTTTTAGCGTCGCTAGTACACTTGGTAAAATACCAGCATTACTTATTGAAGTGTATTCCACCTATCACGTTATGAACGGAACAAATGAAGCAAAGTGGATTATTGCTATTGCTGGTTGTATCGGCTTGTTTTATGTATGGAAAACATGGAAGAAACAATGAAAAAAAGGAGCATATGCTCCTTTTTTCATTATATAAAGGGAAGTGGAACTTAGTTCACACCAACTGCATCATATGATTGCTTCACAGCCGTCACTTCTGCAGAGCTTGCGCCGTATAAGTCAGCTGCTGCTTGTACTAAGGCAGCACGAGCTTGACTGAAAGTTGCAGATTGAGTTAAGTATACTGTATTTGCACGATAGTAGATTGCACCTACTTTATCTTTACCAATGCCATTTACAGTTACACCATAATGCGTACCGCCATTTGCTAATAAGTAAGCAGCTTTATTGACAATACTACTATTTGTATGAACGCCGCCATTATCACTCGTTCCTGTATAACGTTTAGAATAATGATCTGGGTCACCATACTTTGTTGGATCACTCATAGAACGAAGAGCATCCCCAGCCGTACCAGGTGTATAAATATCTTCCCCAATTTCCCAATCTGGATTACGATTATCATAGTATTCTACTAACGTTCCAAAAATATCAGAAATTGCCTCATTTAATGCACCAGATTCATTTTGATAAATAAGATTAGAACTTCTTTCTGTCACAGCATGTGTTAATTCATGTCCAATTACATCTAAACCACCAGATAATGGAGCGAATGTGTATCCATCTCCATCCCCATACACCATTTGTGACCCATTCCAGAAGGCATTGTTATAGCTTCTGCTATAGTGAACCGTAGATTTTAACGCTGCACCGGCATTGTCATAAGAATTGCGGTTAAACGTATTTTTATAGTAATCATACGTTACACCTGCATAATAATGAGCATCCACTGCTGCTGCATCATTACTAGCATTAAAGATATTATCTGCATCCGCCCATAACGTTCCTGGAAGAGTAGTACGATTATTCCCATTGTATGTGTAAATTGTTGCACCGCGTGTATTATCTTGTAAATAATAGCTAGATCCAGATAATGTTGTATTAATAGACTTTGTGTCACCTAGTACACCTTTACCTGTTCCTACTTTATTTGTTCCTGTTACAGGCTTAGTAGTAGATCCAACTGCAGGTTTAATTGGTGACTTATTTTCATTTGTTACATTATCAATTGTATTATATTTGTTTAAAACTTTACCGCTATCAGCTTCAATGAAATAATAATAGTTTCCTGGCTCTGGATCTAAGAAGTTTAATTTCACAACATATGCATATGTTGTTTCTTGACCATTTTGATATACATATAAATCCGCAGATGGCTCTACTTCATACTTTGGAGTGAACCCTAAGTCTTGTTGTGCAATTGCAATTGCTTTTTTTCCTTCAATTTTATTTTTGTTTTTCAATTTCTCTTTCTTGTCTAACTCAGGCGCAACTGTTCCTGATACAACTTTTAATGCACCATCTTTTCCAACATGAGCCACTTGGGTAGATCCCCATACTGGTACACCTTCATATACTTGTTGTAAACGGACAACTGTTGCATCGCCAACAGAGTCTTTTGTAACTTGTTGTACTTTAAAAGATTCTTCTGCACTTTTTGCGCCTAGTTTATAATCCTTTTTAGAAGCATTTAAATAATCAAATACAACAGATTCTGCCTTCTTTCCTGATGCACCAGTTAGATTGCCCGATACAAACTCAGGAGACTGTACTGTCTCATTGTATTTCTTTGTGGAAAGTACATTCTTTGATTCTGCAAAGGCAGAGCTTGTCCCCCCAAATGTTGTTACTGCCATTCCAGCTGCTAACACAAACGCTAAACTCTTTTTCTTCATATTCTCTTCCCCCTAGCAAAAGTTTTTTTAAAAGAGTAGCTTTATAGTAGCATTAAGTTTTCACTATTAAAATACTGAAAATTGAAATAATTTCTTTCTCAAGTTTTGTAGAATTTTGACGAGCAATTTTTGAAAAACTCCTTTCCATCAGGAAAGGGATTTTCTCTTCTACGCTATACTATTTAAGTACTCGTGTTGAGTGGATTCAAATACAATAAACAACTTATTATTTAGATATCTCCATGTTTTATTTCTCAAGTTTTGTGAAATTTGGGCGAACACTTTTTGAAAAAGTCTCTCTAAGACAGATAAATAATTATATACAAGATTACACTCACCAGTGCTCAAGTGAACATAAAAAAAGATGGCCTCGGTACAATACCGAAACCACCTTTTAAGTTCTTGATTTTCTAAAGATCTTTTTATCCCGCACTGATGGAAATTTTACTCTATTAAACTATCCTTTTATAGAGGACAGTTCAAATAGATAGAAACTTTTTAATTGAATTATATATTTACAACTTCAGTTTCATTAGCTTCTTGTCCAAAAATATCTGGTTTTTGAGTATATTGCGTATCAGCTAATACAACTACTGACACTACTGTTAAAATGATACCTATTACTACTTTTTTCATCCTTATCCCTCCCGTATCATTTCGAGCGCTTCAATTGCTAATTTATAATAATCATTACTTTCTTTAAACTGAAAAGAATTAGAGAAGTATTCAGCGAGCTCAATATATACTTTCTTTAATTCTTTTATACTTCCTGCACTTTTAAAAAAAGGTATCGCTTCTGTTTCTAAGAATACTTTATATACACTTGGTTCTGTAAAATACTTATAACGAAGCATAAGGAGTAAGTACAACTTCGTATTACACCTTTCATCTTTCTTAGCAGAAATTATTGCCTTATCAATCCACTCTTTTGTTTCTTCTAATTGTTCAAGATGAATACATTGAATAGCCATCTCATATAACGTATCGACGTAGTTCACATCTTCTTCTTTTTGATATTGTAAACTTTCTACATAATATTTTTTAGCTTCTTCATACTTTTGCTTTCTATAATATATATTGCCAATGTTACCTAATACGATTGACATCAATACATCTTTTCCTGAAAAAGAATCCGCTTCACGCAGTATACTTTCATAAATTTTTAATGCTTCATCATACTGCCCTTTTTCAACATAGCTTAACGCAACGACAATTTGACAATTAATCACATTTCGGAACTTATATTCATTTCGAAATCCTTCCATAGCAATATTAGCAAAATGAAGTGCCATATGTGGAATTTCTAAATGACTATATGCAAGTGCTAAATTATAATAAATTCCGGTTTCATAATAATTTTGCTCTTTTGCCATTAGTTCTGTCTGAACTAAAAACTGTAATCCCTCTTGCCACTTATGTTGTAGGCAATAGCATAAAGCTTGACTATACTTATATAACAGTTGCTGAAATGGGGAGTATTTTTTATAAACTTTCTTAAGTTTCTCCAACTCTTCTTTAAGGGCTGGTATATTTCTCTTCATAATTAAATACCGTGTATATAACAATTTATAGTAATTTACAATTTCAAAATCTACAATTTGCTTCATTTCGCTTTCTAGTTCTCTATATAAATTTTCAACTCTATGCTTATCTAAGTGAACTAGAGCCCTTAACCACTCCTCCAACTTCTCTTTCACTTCCGCTTCAATATCTCTTAAATCCGAAACCGCAATCTCTAATCTTGCGCATAACAACTGCAATATTTCCTCAGAAGCTTCAATTCGCCCATTTTCAATTTTACTTAAATATGAGACGGAACAAATGCCTTGACAAAGCTCTTCTTGTGTCATTTTTTGTTGGAGTCGCTTGTAAAAAATTTGCTTACCCATTTTTTCTAAATTTTGCCGCATACGTCCCTCCTCCATTCTACTTTATACCCTATTACCTTAATAATACATAAAATTAAACGAAAGATAAATTGATAAATAAAAATATTCTGAATGATTTTTTTATTTATTTTCACTTTATAACATTTATGGTATTTAGCAAAAAAATAAAAAAAGAGGTATACTATAACCAATATATGGAGGTGTTTACGTTATGACGCATTATAAAGACGATAGTTACGCCTTACACACAGACTTATATCAAATTAATATGGCTTATACATATTGGAAAGATAATATTCATAACCGCCGTGCAGTATTTGATTTATACTTTCGCAAGCTACCTTTTGAAAACGGTTATGCTATTTTTGCAGGGCTTGAAAAGATTATAGAGTATGTGGAGAGCTTTGGATTTACAGATAGTGATATTGCCTATCTAAAGGAACTTCAATTTGAGGAAGATTTTTTACACTACTTACAAAATATGAAGTTTAGCGGATCCATTCGCAGCATGCAGGAAGGCGAAGTTGTCTTTCATAATGAACCGCTTTTACGTATAGAAGCACCACTTGGAGAAGCACAAATTATTGAAACGGCCCTCTTAAATATTGTGAACTACCAAACATTAATCGCAACAAAAGCTGCACGGATGAAGCATGCAGCTGGTGATGATGAGCTCCTTGAATTCGGAACCCGCCGCGCTCATGAGTTTGATGCAGCACTTTGGGGAACACGCGCAGCATTCATCGGTGGGTTTTCCTCAACAAGTAATGTTCGGGCAGGAAAACGTTTTGGTATCCCTGTTGCCGGCACACATGCTCATTCTTTTGTACAAGCGTATCGTGATGAATATGTAGCATTCAAGAAATATGCAGAAACACATAAAAAATGCGTTTTTCTTGTTGATACGTATGACACATTAAAATCTGGTGTACCAAATGCCATCCGCGTAGCAAAGGAATTCGGGGACCGCATTGATTTTTATGGCATCCGTCTTGATAGCGGAGATATGGCATACTTATCAAAAGAAGCACGCAAAATGCTAGATAATGCTGGTTTTACGAATACAAAAATTATCGCTTCAAGCGACTTAGATGAATACACCATCTTACATTTAAAATCACAAGGGGCAAAAATTGACGTATGGGGTGTTGGAACAAAATTAATTACATCATTTGAACAACCAGCATTAGGCGCCGTTTATAAACTAGTTTGTATTGAAGACGAAAATGGCGTACTAAACGACACGATTAAAATTTCTTCCAATCCTGAAAAAATTACAACACCAGGATTAAAGCGTCTCTATCGTATTATCAATCGTACCAATCATCATGCAGAAGGTGATTATATTGCATTAGAGACAGAAGAACCACAGCAAGAAGAGCGCTTAAAAATGTTCCACCCTGTTCATACGTATATTAGTAAGTTTGTCACGAACTTTGAAGCAAAAGAACTGCATCATGATATTTTCGTAAACGGACAGCGCACATACGAATTGCCAGACATACTTGATATTCAACGCCACACACAACACAGTTTAGCATCCTTGTGGGAAGAATATAAACGGACACTGAATCCAGAAGAATATCCAGTCGATTTAAGTCAAGCGTGCTGGGACCATAAAATGAACTATATCCAAACAGTGCGAGAACAAATTGCAAATTCTACAAAAAAATAAGGAGAGAAGCATCTCGCTTCTCTCCTTTTGCTTTTATAAATTGAAACTTCTATTAGGCTTTTACTCGTAACACACGCATCGCATTTAACACAGCTAGCAAAGTGACACCAACATCTGAGAAGACTGCTTCCCACATTGTCGCAATGCCAAATGCCCCTAATAAAAGAACAACACCTTTTATCCCTAAAGCAAAAATGATATTTTGCCATACGATACTGCGAGTACGTTTTGAAATTTGAATAGCCGTTGCAATCTTCGAAGGTTCATCTGTCATAATTACAATGTCAGCTGCTTCAATTGCTGCATCTGATCCTAAACCGCCCATTGCAATACCGACATCTGCTCTAGCTAATACTGGTGTATCGTTAATGCCATCCCCAACGAATGCTATTTTTTCTTTCGGATGTTTTGTCGCATCAATTTTTTCAATCTCTTCTACTTTTTGCTGTGGCAACAGTTCTGCATGTACTTCGTCAACACCAAGTTGTTTCCCAACTGCTTCTCCGACTAATTTTGCATCGCCAGTTAACATAGCGGTTCTTTTCACACCAAGTTGTTTTAATAATTGAATGGCTTGCTTAGCATCCTCTTTGATTTCATCAGAAATGACAATGTATCCGGCATACACACCATCTACGGCTACGTGTACGAGTGTTCCAACAGTTTGCGGTTGCTGGAATGTAATATTTTCTTTACTCATTAACTTTGCATTTCCAGCAAAAATTTCTTTTCCACTAACTTTCACAACTGTACCATGACCAGAAATTTCATTATAATCTTCAATAATATGTTCATTGATTACTTTTCCATATGCAGCTCGAATTGACTGTGCGATTGGGTGATTTGAATATACTTCTGCAAATGCTGCATACTCTAACAATTCTTCTTTCGTCACAAATTCGCTTGGTTGCATATTTGTTACTTTAAATACACCTTTTGTTAACGTACCTGTTTTATCAAATACGATATGTTTTACATCATTTAATGCTTCTAAATAGTTACTGCCCTTTATTAAAATTCCGTTCTTAGATGCTGCGCCAATACCACCGAAGAAACTAAGTGGAATAGAAACAACCAATGCACAAGGGCAAGAAATAACAAGAAAGACTAATGCTCTATAAATCCAATCTGAGAACGTTGCCCCCTCTATAATAAGTGGTGGAACAAAGGCTAATGCTGCAGCTGTAATTACGACAGCCGGTGTATAGTAACGAGCAAATTTCGTAATAAAGTTTTCTGTCGGTGCTTTACGACTACTTGCATTTTGCACCAAATCAAGAATTTTTGAAACAGTGGATTCACCGTATTCTTTCGTCACTTCAATTATTAATACACCATTTTGGTTAACGAAACCACTTAATACGTCGCTGCCAACTTCTACTTCACGCGGTACAGATTCTCCTGTTAACGCTGATGTATCTACCATCGATGCCCCTTCTATTACTTTACCGTCTAATGGTACTTTTTCACCTGGTTTGACGATAATGAAGTCACCGATTTGTACATCCTCTGGTGATACTTGTTTCGTTTCATTCCCTAGCTTTAAGTTTGCATAGTCGGGTCTAATATCCATTAATGAACTAATAGATTTACGTGAACGATTCACTGCCATACTTTGGAACAGTTCGCCTACTTGATAAAAGAGCATAACCGCGACCGCTTCTGAATAGTTTTGAGTCCCAAAAGCACCAAGTGTTGCAATTGCCATTAAGAAATTTTCATCAAACACTTGCCCGCGTACAATATTCTTTGCAGCACGTAAAACTATATCGCCGCCTATAATAATATAAGCAATCACGAAAAGTGGAATTGTGATGATTTGCGGTAATGAAACTAGTGCAGCAATAGCAGTTAAAATCGCCCCAATCGATAACCGCCAAATCATTTTTTTCGTATTCGCTTCTCCGTGATCATGACTATGATTATGTTCTGTTTTCTCTTTCTCACGCACTACGTTTACTTCTGGTTCTAATTTCTGTACGACTTCTTTTATGTTCGCAATAGTTGTCTCTAATTCTTGTTTGTTTGCTACTTCTACTCTTAATTTTTTAGAAACAAAATCAACAGATGCGGATGTAACTGCAGGCATTTCGCCTACTTTTGTTTCTATTTTCATCGCGCAGTTTGCACAATCCAAACCTTCTAGTATAAATGTTTCTTTTGCAGTTCTCGTTTTTTGTTCTTCTTTCACATGAATATGCGGTTCTAATTTATTTACAAGTCGCTTTGCTTCCATTACAACATGTTCTTCTTTTTGTTTCGCTGTTTCTACCGTCATTGTTTTCGTTACAAAGTTAACAGAACAAGAAGATACCCCTTCTAAATCTCCAACACCTTTTTCAATTTTCATCGCGCAGTTCGCACAATCCAAGCCTTCTAACACAAGTTTTCGTTTTACCAATGCTTCCCCCATATGTCTCCCTCCTTGTGTCTCTATTGCTTTTCTTCGTTTACATGCTCAAATGCCTGTTCGAAAATGCGAATGACATGATCGTCAGCAAGTGAATAGTACACTACTTTTCCTTCTTTACGATTTTTCACAAGCTTTGCTTGCTTTAATACACGTAACTGATGAGAAATAGACGATTGCGTCATTCCGAGTAAATATGCTAAATCACATACGCACAGTTCTGCTTCAAATAAAGCATGTAAAATACGTGTGCGTGTACGATCTCCTAATACTTTAAATAACTCTGCTACTTGACTTAAGCTATCATCTTTTGGAATTGTTTGTTGTACTTGTTCTACAATTTCTTGATGAATGACATTTTGTAAACACGTTTCTTCGGTTGTTTCTACTTTTTGTTCAGTCACAATAGCTCACCTCTTTATTTGAACATATGAACAATCATTCATATATGTTATGCTTTTATTATATGAATGATCGCTCATATGTGTCAATAATTTCCGTTTTTATTTTTTGAACATTGTGTGTAAAAGTAAAAAATTGGAGGGAATGTCATGAAAAATAAGCAAAATCAAAAAATTTATAAAATATTATCTAGCTTTTATGATTTGTTCATGCAAAACCGTTTCTTTATCGAAGCAAGAAAACGAGCACTTTCGCTTATACCTTTTACAGAAAATCAGAAAATATTATTAGTTGGAGTTGGTACAGGACAAGATATTCCTCTTCTTCCGAAAGATACCCTCATCACTGGAATTGACCTCTCAGAACATATGCTAAAGCAAGCCAAAAGAAAGTATCCTTATTCTCATGTTACATATCAACAAATGAATGCCGAAGAGCTTACATTTCCAAATAATTCATTTGATGTCGTTATTTTAAATCTCATTTTAAGCGTTGTAGAACATCCTAATGCCGCGCTTTCAGAAGCGCTGCGCGTAATGAAAGAAGAAGGGACTATTGTAATCTTGGATAAATTTCTTTCTGAAGAAAAACAACTACATACACCACGGAAATTAATGAACTTTATTACCGAGCGACTCGGAACAAACATTAATCGTAAGTTGAGTAATATTATAGGAACGTTGCCACTCACCATCCAATACGAAGAGTCATCTATTTTTCATGGTAATTACCGCATTGTGCTTTTAAAATATGAAAAAAAGAACTGAATGAGCTTTGCTCACCAGTTCTTTTTTCTTTTATTCAGGCTTAACTGCATCCACAATCAATGAGACAAACCCAAGTTTCCCATCTTGATTGCGATGATCGAAGCGTTTCGACCGATAAATAAAACCTTCTTTTTCATTCCAGTCGTTATAATGAAATTCCCCTTTTTCATCACAATACTCTAGTAAGTTCACCTCAAAACCAGCTTCTTCAAACATCGAAGCCATCGTTTTATAGTTATGAACAATTTTATGACTTGCAGCTGGATGATCTAGTGGTCCAGGTCCCCCAACTTGTACCCCAGCTTGATAATCTTCACCTGGAAAAAACGCATCTGGTACTGCACAGCGAATATAGCCGCCTGGTTGTAAAAATTCATAACAAACTTTTGCAGCTTCTATTCCCTCTTCATATGTTAAATGCTCCCACACATGCTCTGCCAAGATTGCTGCTATAGAGTTTGGAGCAAACTTTTTCGTCCAATCTGCCCTTTTTAATAAATTCAGTTCATCTTCTTGTGTATGCAGCCAGCCTGGGTTATTGTTATATCCTTCTGCTCCAACTACAACTTTTAATTCTTCTTTTACAGCCATTATTTCTCCCCCTTTTACATCTTTCAATATACAAATTTCTACAATATTTTCCAATTTCCTTTTTACACATAAAAAAGCCTTGTACGCTCCCCAACGCACAAGGCTTTCCCCCTTTAATTTGCTTGTTTTAAATGCTCTTGCGAACTTTCATCTTCTTTTAAATGGCTATGTTTCTTAGAATACACGAAGTATACAATAACCCCTAACGCAAGCCACGCACCGAAGTATAACCATGTTGTCAGCGGTAAGTTAACCATTAAGAATAAACAACATGCAATCGAAATGATTGGTAGTGCTGGTACAAGCGGCACCATAAAGCCACGTTGTAACTTTGGATGTGTTTTACGAAGAATCAGTACAGAAACAGCTACCATTGCAAATGTTAGTAATGCTCCAATATTCGCTAAGTTTGACAATTCTTTTAAATCGACAAATCCGGCAATTAAAGCACTTACGATACCTGTTAACCATGTTGAAAATACCGGCGCTTCTGTTTTCTTGTTAATTTTTGCAAATGATTTCGGAAGTAAACCGTCACGGCTCATCGCAAAGAATACACGTGTTGTTGCAAAAATGTAAGCAAAAATTACGGCCATGATACCAATTACTGCACCAATTGAAATAACACCTGCTACTTTATCCTGTCCAACAACTTCTAATACATAAGACATCGCTTCTGGTACATTTAATTCTTTGTATGACACCATCCCTGTCATAACAAGACAAACTGCAACATAAATAACTGTACAAACAGCAAGTGATGCAATAATACCAATCGGTAAATCACGCTGTGGATTTTTTACTTCTTCAGCTGAAGTTGCTAACGCATCAAATCCTAAGAAAGCAAAGAATACTGCGGCTGCTCCGGCAAAAACCCCACTTACGCCATACGGTGCAAATGGTATCCAGTTTGTTGGTTTTACATAGAACACACCAACTACAATAAACAATACAACAATACTAATTTTAATTAATACCATTGCATTATTTACACGTTTACTTTCTTTCGTACCACGAGATAGTAACCATGTTAATACTAACGTAATTATAACCGCTGGAAGGTTTACAATTCCACCTTGAGCTGGAATCGTTAATAATTGTTTCGGAATTTCTAATCCCAATCCACTCACTAAATTATTAAAGTAACCAGTCCAACCACCAGCTACCGCTGCTGTTGTTAGAACATATACTGACAATAATGTCCATCCCATTAAATGAGCAACAAATTCTCCAATTGTTGCATATGAATACGTATATACACTTCCTGATACAGGTAATGCTGTAGCAACCTCTGCATAACATAATGCCGCAAAGCCGCAAACAATTGCTGCAATCATAAATGAGAAAATAACAGCTGGACCAGCATCTCTTGCTGCTACTATTCCAGTTAATACAAGAACGCCTGTACCGATAATCGCTCCAATTCCTAACATTGTTAAATCAAATGCCCCTAATGATTTTGTCAAAGTCTTACTTTGACTTTGATCTAACAATTTTGTCACAGATTTCTTTTTGAATAAGTTGGCCACGATTCTTGCCCCCTTCTAGATAAGAAGAGCTAAGAGGCACTTCTCTTAGCTCTTATCCTGATGTATGAAAATATTGTTCGATATTTAAATTAGCAAGATACTGCTTCTGTTTCTAACAATTCTTTTGCTGCTTTATATTCTACACCGTGAGCTTCTGCAACCGCTTCGAATGTTACATAGCCATCTAACGCGTTAAGACCTTTTAATAATGCAGTGTTTTCTAGACAAGCTTTTTTGTAGCCTTTGTTTGCGATTTGTACTGCATATGGTACTGTAACGTTTGTTAATGCAAGTGTAGATGTACGTGGAACCGCACCAGGCATGTTTGCAACTGCATAGTGAACTACGCCGTGTTTTTCATAAGTTGGGTTGTCATGTGTTGTAATGCGGTCAGTTGTTTCAAAAATACCGCCTTGATCGATTGCGATATCAACAACAACAGAACCTGGCTCCATAGACTTGATCATTTCTTCTGTTACAAGTTTTGGTGCTTTTGCTCCTGGAATTAATACTGCACCGATTACAAGATCAGACTCTTTTACAGCTTGTGCAATATTGTAAGGATTAGACATTAAAGTTGCCACTTGGTTGCCGAAAATATCATCTAATTGACGAAGACGCTCTGCGCTTAAGTCGATAATTGTTACTTCAGCACCTAGACCAACAGCGATTTTCGCTGCATTTGTACCAGCTTGTCCACCACCGATAATTGTTACTTTACCGCGTTTTACCCCTGGAACACCTGCAAGTAAAATACCTTTTCCGCCTTTATTTTTCTCAAGGAATTGTGCACCAAGTTGTGCAGCCATACGACCTGCTACTTCACTCATAGGTGCTAGTAATGGTAAAGAACGGTTTTCTAATTGAACTGTTTCGTAAGCGATTGCTACTACTTTATTTTCAATTAATGCTTTTGTTAATTCTGGTTCTGGAGCTAAGTGTAAGTAAGTGAATAACACTAAACCTTCACGGAAATATTTGTATTCGCTCGCAATTGGTTCTTTAACTTTCATTACCATTTCCATAGCCCAAGCTTCTTCAGCTGTTTCTACGATTTTTGCTCCTGCTTCTACATATTGCTCATCAGTAAAACCTGATCCTAATCCTGCACCCTTTTCAATGAATACTTCGTGATTGTTACGAATTAAATGTACAACACCAGCTGGTGTCATAGCTACACGGTTTTCGTTGTTTTTAATTTCTGTTGGTACCCCAATACGCATAATAAAATGCCCCCTTATAATTAACAGAAAAAAGGAATTCTTTTTTCTTTTTATAATAATTAATAACTTATGAATTTATTCTAGCATAACTTTTCAAGTATGAAAACGCTAACATATTCAAATTATAAAAGTTTTTATATTTTGAATAGTGAGAATATAAAAAACTATATTTATTTCAAAAGAATGTATACTCTCACTCTCTTTTCTACAATTCTATTTTTATTATTTTTAGAAAATGTTTTAAAACAGATGAATATTGTACAAACATTGAAAGATAAAGTTGGATTATATAGGTAAAATTCCACAAATGATTTCTGTAAATTCTTGTTTAACATCTTTACAAAACCTTTGATAATATACATATTGATTTATTAATATAATTTTTGAAGTTAAATCAAATACTATGTTCATTAAATTTAATTGAACGAAACCACTTATAAAACGGAGCATTATCCTTGTATCTTTTTACATCAATCCGTGTTTTTAAACGAACACCAAATATAGCTAAGTTAAATCATACATAAATTTCTACACAATTTCGAATAATTTTTTCTTACACCAATTCATCTGCACCTTCAGAAATAATGTAAGCTGCAACCAAATTCGGGTAACTGACTTGAGGATGAATACTCCCCCACTGATGGAAGTTTCACTTTATTAAAAATGAAAAAAATTACTCAACAACAAAGGCCTATCCCTGTTTGGGATAAGCCTGATAGAATTTATAAATATGATACTGTCGAATTGTTGATGACTTGTTCGTTGGACAATTTATAAAACAATTCGTTTTTCAGTTTCAGAATCAAAATAATGAACTTTGTCCATATTCAAAGCTAGATCCATCTCAGATTGACTATGCACATCAACTGAGGAGTTAACACGCGCAACAAAGGATTGACCATTGATATTAGAATAAAGATATGTTTCTGATCCCATTAATTCTGACACATCAATCGTTACCGTTATCTTTGTATTATGAGGTAAATCTACAAGTGTTTTTCCATAATAAAAATCTTCTGGTCGTATACCTAGGATAATTTCTTTATTCACATACCCTTTGTTTCGTAAACTTTTCATCTTCTCTTCTGGAACTTCAATTTTCCATTTATCAATCATAACAGCATTTTCTGTTAATGTTCCTTTGAAAAAGTTCATTCCAGGAGAGCCGATAAAGCCTCCGACAAATACATTCTCTGGTTTTTCATAAACTTCTTTAGGGGTGCCGACTTGTTGGATGATACCGTCCTTTAGCACAACTAAGCGTGTCGCCATTGTCATCGCTTCTATTTGATCATGTGTAACATACACAGTTGTTGTTTGCAGCTGTTGGTGTAACTTTGTAATCTCAGCACGCATTTGAACGCGCAGCTTCGCATCTAAGTTCGATAATGGCTCGTCCATTAAGAAAACTTTTGCATTTCGAACAATCGCTCGACCTAATGCAACACGCTGACGTTGTCCACCTGAAAGTGCTTTTGGCTTTCGGTCTAAATATTGCTCAAGTCCAAGGATTTGTGCTGCATGTTTCACACGTTGGTCAATTTCCTCTTTACTATATTTTCGCAGCTTTAAGCCGAACGCCATATTATCATAAACTGTCATATGTGGATAAAGAGCGTAGTTTTGAAAAACCATTGCGATATCTCGATCTTTCGGTGTAACATCATTTACACGCTCTCCATCAATATAAAAGTCTCCATCTGAAATCTCCTCAAGTCCTGCAATCATACGTAATGTCGTCGATTTTCCGCATCCTGAAGGTCCAACCAAAACGATAAATTCTCCATCATTCACTTCTAGATTAAAATCTTTTACGATTGTCATATCATTATCATATTTCTTATAAATATTTTTGAATGATAGCTGAGCCATAATTGCCTCCTATAATTTTAGCTATTTTTAAAGATACTGTTATTAACAATATTGACCATACATTGTTTTATCCCGCATTAACGGGCAGTAAGACCCCCACGATTGAGAGAAGCGAAGAAGATAGGTGGGGGATAACTGCCCATAAAAGCCCGATTGGTTCAACTAACCATCAGTGGGGGATGAAGAAAACCCCCACTGATGGAAGTTTCACTTTATAAAATTTTAGAAATGTCCTTCATACTGTCTAAAATATAATCCGCTTCGCCTTCCAAATCTTCCTTACTGCTCGCACCCGATAAGACGCCCACTACTTTAATATTGCTATTTCTTGCAAATTTAATGTCTGTTAGTGTATCGCCTACCATTAAAATATTTTCTTCATTCAATGAAAATTTCTCTTTGAACATATAATAGAAATCACTGTCAGGCTTTGGTTTATTAACACCATCATCTGCACCTAAAAAGTCTACATAATCATATAATCCCGTCATTTTAAGTGAATGAATAGCTGCATCAACGTCGTCTGCTGTAACAACGCCTATTACATATTCATGATCTTTTAAATATTTTAATGTTTCTTTTGCACCTTTCACTTCTGTAAATACGAGATCATCTGCTGTAGAGTGTTTTTTGAATAATACACATGCCTCATGAATAAAGCTCTCTTTATCCACATTTTGATTTTCTAATAATGAAAACCATGCAGCCGCAATAAAGTAATTTGTTTGACAAGCTAGTAAACTCGTACTCTCAAAATCGTCATCACTCATACCAATAATCTTTAGGAATTCATTTCGTTTACTTTTTTCATTTGGATACATTTGAAATATATCATCTAGCACACGATGAACAACTTTGTACCAGACAGAATCTAGCTGTATAAGTGTTCCATCTTTATCAAAAATAATTCCTTTATTCACCCTCTGATCCTCCTAAAACTTCATACCATGTTTTAATACCCTGACGCTTAACGTTATTATGAATAGGATTTATAAACGCTACTAATTCATCATCTTCCCAACCTTCAACTCTAGCATATGCTCCTTCATTTAAAGAAAAGTCAAAGGTTACTTGGCTACCAAATTCTTTTTCAATTATTTGGCCATTCACAATCAATCTCCACTCGCACGGTTTATCTGTCTGAATGTTGTAGTGAATATTTCCTTGAGCCTCATCGCCGACATCAATGGTTTTACCTTCATTTTGAATATCTATTTCTAATTTTCTAAATCGAGAAAAATAAATTCTGCCTTTTTGAATAGCATTCTTTAAGTTTTTAATCGATAAGCCATTACATAATACATACGTTCCTGGATCACCATAAATTGATGGGTCTTTAGATCCTGGGAATGTTTTAGATGGATGTAAATGAGAATCACTTCCGCCAATCCCCCAAATTTTAAGACCATTTAACCACATTTGATCGAAGAACTTTAAAGCTTCTAAAGTAGATGGCTTGCTTTTGCTATAAGTTGGATCACACATGATTTCCATTGTATGAATATTTTCTAGATTAATATCAATTTGGTTCGTCCAAGGTTTCATAAATGCATGATTCACACTAATTAAATAGCCTTTTTCTTTTATGAAAGAAAATAGTTCATCCATGCTTGTAGCATTAAGGGATTCATCTAAATACTCTGTGAAGTTAACGTATTCTTTCATCCCGAACACATTGTAATGACCGTAAGGAGTTGTCAGTTCCATCGATGGTATTATCAATGTGCTTCCTTTTTGATAAGATGGCATAACAATATTGTGTTCCGTCGCATATAAAAAATCTAACTCTTGTTTTTCACATACGCTCATTGCCAGCTCGTCATCCATCTCGCCATCTGTTAAATCTGTGTGGACATGAAAATCTCCTTTGTACCAACGATGCTCTTCATTCATTACCTTTTCAAAATTGTATTCATCAATAAAGACATTTTCCTTGCAAAAATGCTCTCGATTATATTCTCGTTCTAACTCGTCATTCACTAATATATTTACCTTATAGTCCATGTTTCTTCCGGTAAACTTTAGTGCTTTATCTGCACAATGAGGGGTATATACTACTTCTAATTCCCAATTACCAGACGGTATTTCCCCTCCAACGCAACCAGCTGAACAAAACTTTGGATCTTTTGCAACAACCAGTTTTTCGTCAACAATTGGCGTTTGATACTGTATACGTACATACCCATTAGGGTCTCTCAAGATTAGTAAAAGCGGAATTTTTCGGCCGATCCCTTGATCGATAGTTAATGTAAAGTTGACAATATCGGTTGAATCCATTAGAAAACAATGTTTATTTTTTACGAATGGAGAAAGAGTCATGGCACCTTTCATTTCAATCATGATTTCCACACCTTTTTTCTATTTTTACTTAACAAAATATAGAGGAGAGGTACCTCTTTGGTTCAAAAGCACCTCTCGTTCCTTTACAAAGTAATACATGAAAACTTTATTTCTGTTTTTTCAGAACCTTATCTAATTCTTCCTGCGCAACTTTAGCCGCTTCATCTAATGCTTGTTTTGCAGGGATTCCTTCAATTTCTACTTTATCCTTAGCTACATTTAATGCGTCATTGATTTTACCACCTGTTGGATCCACAAATGGCGCAACTCCATATTTATTCGCTTGCTCTAATGGAACTAATGCTTGTGGTTGTTTTTTAACATATTCAGCATAAGGAGCATAATCTGTTACATGGTTACGAACAGGGATATAGCCTGTTGCCATTGACCATTCAGCCGTTTTCTCAGTGCTTGTAGCAAATTTCATAAAGTCATATGCACCTTTTGCTACTTCTGGATCAACATTTCTCGTTAATGTGAATAAATAACTTTCTAATTTTGGCGCTGGTTTATTATTACCCCAAGCTGGTTGTGGTACTGCTCCAAATGTGTCAAGGCGTTCTTGCTCAGTCATTCCTTTACCTAACGATTTAAATACAAATCCTTGGTCACCAGATGAGCCTGTATATCCTAACGTTCTACCTTCAACTAAATCGATGATTGTTTTATCCCAATATTCCCATCCAGTTCCACCTGAATTAATCTTCATAATTTTATCTTCGTGAAGCCATGTACGGAATTTTTCCCATACTGTAACCCAAGTGTCATCGTTGATTAATACTTTTGTTCCATCTTCACTTAATACATTTCCGCCAGCACTGCGAACCGCGTCAATTAAGTTTGACGTACCCCACATTGGCATCCAACCTGCGTATGTGACATTTCCACTTGCGTCACGTTTTGCTACTTTTTTCGCTACTTTTTCTACACCTTCCCACGTCTTTAAATCGTCGGGTGTAAAGCCATTTTCCGCTAACACTTTTTTATTGTAATAAAAAATTTGAGTTGTACCGTAAAAAGGAATCCCATATAATTTCCCATCAATTGTTGCTTGATTCATAAAACCTTTTCCATAATCTTCTTTGTTAAATTGCTTATCATCTTTAACATATTGATCTAGAGGTACAATTAACTTTTTCTTAGCATATTCTTGAATGACGTCTGAACCTAACAATGCAATTGCCTCTTGGTTATTCGCTGCAAATCCACTTTGAAGCTTTTGATAAGACTCATCGTAGTTACCTGCTTTTGTTGTTTTCACTACATACTTGTCTTGACTTTTATTGTATTCCTCGACAATCTTATCTACTTGGTCTGCAAGTGAACCACCTACGCCATTAATAAACGGAACAACAATCTTATCCCCTTCTTTACTTACTTTGACAGTATTTCCTTTTCCACCTGAACAGCCTGCAAGCGCACCAACAAATAATGACAAAATCGTTAAAAGCATTAATAATTTTCTCATCCCGCATATCTCCTTTAATATTTAGTTAGCCTTTTATTCCTGAATCAGTAACACCTGAGAGGAACCATTTTTGTAAAACTAAAAATACGATTAAGAGTGGCACTGTAGCGATTGTACTTGCAACCATAATGTGCGACCAATCTCGGCCTAAGGAACTATTAATGAAATAATCAGCAATTCCGTTAGTAATTAATTTTTTGTTGCCATCATTCAATATAAGAGCTGGCCAAATATAATTATTGTAATTCCCAATAAATGTAACCAAACCTAGTGTTACAAATGATGATTTCGTCATTGGAAAAATAATTTTCCAAAGAATACGCCAATCACTTGCTCCATCAATTTTGGCTGCTTCTACTGTTTCATAACCAACCTTGTGGAATGACTGTTTTAAATAGAAAATACCGAATACACTAACAGCCATAGTGATAATGTATCCAAAATGCGAATTAAGTAAGCCCATTTTTCCTAACATCACATATACCGGAACATACGATACAGCTCCAGGAATCATGTACGTTGCCATGACAACACTAAATGTCAAGTTCTTCCCTTTGAACTTATAAAATGCCAACATATAAGCAAAGAGTGCAGACGAAACAAGTACATATATCGTGATAAGGAAAGAGGTATAAAAACTATTAAATATATACGTGCCAAACGGAAGAGTGTCTAATACTTGACGATAATTCTCCCAGTGAAATTGCGTAGGCCAAAAACCTCCTTGTAATACTTCACTGGATGTTTTAAACGAACCAAGTACCATCCATATGAATGGAAAGACAAACAAGATACTTGATAAAGCCAAAAAGATATGCTTTAGAATTAATGGTGTCTTTTTCTTATCATTCATCTTAATAGTTCACCCACTTGTCACCTATTATCTTGTTTATAACGGATAGTAGGATTGTAATGATTAATATAATAAATGCGATTGCCGTTGCAGATCCCATATCGAACTGTTCAAACGCTTGTTGGAAGAATAAATAAAGTAACGTTCGTGTCGAACCACTCGGTCCACCTTGTGTTAAAATTTTAATTTGATCATAAGCCTGTACCGAAGTAATGATATTGACAACAACTAAGAAGAAAGTTGTTGGTGAAACCATCGGTAGTGTTACATTTCGAAATTTCTGCCATGAATTTGCTCCATCAATACTAGCAGCTTCATACAAGCTATCTGGTACTTTCTCTAGTGCACCGATATAGAAAAGCATCGTCCATCCAACTAGTTTCCATACCGTTACAATAATGACCGCTATCATTGCTGTATCACTACTCTTCAGCCAGTCCAAACCCGGAATCCCGAAAAATTCTAGCACCTTATTGATAGCTCCATATTGAGGTTCATATAGAAGTGACCATACAATGGATACAGCTACCGTTGGTGTTACCCAAGGCGAAAAAATCATTAATTGATAAATTGCAGAGCCTCTGAACTTCTTTCGGAAGAACAATGCGAAACCTAAACCTAATACAATCGTTGGAACGACTGTCCCAATTCCAAAATAAAGAGTATTTAACAATGCCTGTATAAAAGAATCCTGTGTAAACAAATTAATATAGTTATCTAAACCAACAAAATTAAAGTCACTAGTCATGAAATCCCAGTCTGTAAAACTAATACCTAAACTAAATAAATTCGGAATGATCCAAAATAATATTAGAGGTATTCCAACCGGTAATAAAAAGAACACAGCTTTTGATAATTTTATTTGCATTCTCTCGCCACCTCCTAATTCATATTGTACGGGCACATTATTAATGCAATGTTGTTATTATGTTAACGAATTGTAAAATCAACATAAAAACAAAACAAAACAATGCATTTACAAAAAAACATAACAAAAAAGACTATTTCTCATTAAGAAATAGTCTACTTTATTATGTTCTTTCTATACCGTTATTACTTCAATACCTTTACTTAATAGAGCATTTTGCCATCTTTCATCGAGTTTAGCATTTGTATACAACGCATCGATATCCTCAAAATTTCCGCTTTTATAAAACTTTGTTAAATTAAACTTTGACTCATCTATCATCATCACAACTTGTTTTGCATTTTTCTTTAATTGCTGAAAAATCTGCGCATCCTCAATATACGAACACGTCAGTTCCTGCTCTAAGGAAATTCCATCACATGAAGCAAATAATTTATTAACAGTAAATTGGTTAAGATAGTTTAACGTCATTTCTCCAGACAATGCTAATGAATTTGAGTTTAATATTCCACCAAAGACTATTAATTTACAATCAAATGAATCATACTGTTCTTTAAGCTCAATAATTTTATTGACAGCTGGTATCGAGTTTGTTAGGATTGTCAAATTCTTTTTATCATGTATAAAATCCAAAATTTGCATCGTAGTCGTTCCAATTTCAATTGCAATAATATCGTTGTCTTCTACCACTTTACTTGCTTCCATAGCAATTTTTCGTTTTTCTTCAATATTCTCAGATCGACGTTTGTCAAAATAAAATTCAATGGTATGATCTTTTTTCTTAACTGCACCACCATGTATTTTCGTCAGTTTACCTTCCTTATGCATCATATCTAAATCTCTTCGAATTGTTTCTGTGGTAACATTTAACACTTTGGCTAAATCATTTACCATCACTCGATTGTATTTTTCTAACTCATCAAGTATGTATTTTCTTCGCTCAAATTGTGTATAAGATTTCATCCAATTAACACCTCTTTGTATTACAAAAATATACATATTTCTAAAAATGCTTATAAAGACTAGAATGATACCTTTAGAATGACACTATCTATAATAGTATTTAAAAAATCATCTTTCTTCAGTGCATCCTACTCATTTATTTAAAGTATAGTGTAACTAGTAGTAACTAGCCAATACTTTCGTTTAAAACATTCCAAAAGACAAATCCCATAGTTTGAAAGGAATGTCTCATTATACATGGTACAGATAGTCACGATGTAGCATATCTTCCTCCAAATTCACAAACTATAAACATCTTCTCCTTCTAAATAGGCAACTGCAGGTAAAATCCGTTTTTTATCTTTCACAATCAAATATTGAGAATTTATGATAGATTTATCCCGCATTAACGGGCAGTAAGCCCCTCCACCTCAAGATTGTGAGGAATCCGAAGAAGATAGGTGGAGGATAACTGCCCGTAAAAGCCCGATTGGTTCAACTAACCATCAGTGGGGGATGAAAAAAACCCCCACTGATGGAAGTTTCACTTTATTCCTTAATTGAAAATGTTTTCGGATGTGACGGGCCATTCTAGGAATCGTCGTCATGCCTCTTATACTAGATTGGATTGGCCTTCTCATCTATTTGGCATCAGTACTAAATTAACAGGAGGAAGCCCGCTAGTGCGGGTGTTGTGACCATTGCCACTTTCAAAAATAATTTTGGTGCGAAGTTTGTCAACTTTGCTCCTCCGTAGGCTCCAAGCATAGTTCCTACTAAAACTTGAAACAATAAGATAAAATCCAAATACCCTTCCGTACTGTACCCGATTCCCCCGCCTATTGCGATTGGAACAATCACTAGCATTGTAGTTCCTATTGATTGACGAATCGATAGACCCAGCAGCGTGTATAAACCAATTTGAATAAAAGGAGCAGAACCAATTCCAACCGTTCCGGATACTGTTCCAAAAATCCCCCCTAATACGGCCGCTCTTCCCAACAAAAAAGAAGGGCTTTTCTCTGGATTCTCCTTCGTGTTCTTCATCATGAATAAACGAACCAAAAGCAAGAAGGACGATAGGAATAACATCCCTGCCGTCAACCACGGTAAAATGTAACTTGGAAAGATAAAAGCGATTTTGGAGCCCATAAAAGAGCCTAAAGCCCCAAACCCTCCTGTGATGAAACCGATCTTGCATACAACATTTCCTTCCCTAAAATGGCTATAAGCACCTGATAAACTAGTAAAAATCATGGCCACAAGAGAGGTCCCCAATGCTTTATAGATGGGTACCTTAAAAACTAACGTTAAAATAGCTATAATGAAGCCAGCCCCGCCCGCACCGACAAATCCAAGCAGTGCCCCTAGCACAAACATCGTTAAGATAATAGCCAACTAACATCCTCCGTTCCACCTCAAATGTTTTTCATTATGCGCCCCTTCATGCTCAGAAGCTTCTATATAAAGATTTCCTTATCCTGTTTTTCCTTTATATCAAACAACTCATTGACGGCTCGTCCGTTTCCTTGCTTTGCTAAATATTTCGTGGAACAGAAGTCACCCCACTCAATTCATGACTTTATAATTATAAAATTATGACCGTAAATCTCTATATATCCTAAATGAATTTTCAACATGAAGTTGAATTTCATCCATCGCCAGCTTTCTCGAAAGCCGGCGATGGACGAAATTCATATCAAACTCATAAATTGTTTTTATATAATATAACAAATGGTTGGTGCTTAGCGGAAAATACTAAGCACCAACCATTTTTATACAAAATTAAACTTTGTCGTCCTATTTGCAAGTAAATGAAACGCTCCCTAGTTCTGCAAATTGGGCAAAAATTGAATCACCCGGTTGGAAGGAGATAGCTTCCGATATAGCGCCACTTAGCACGATATCACCTTTCTTTAAGCCCTTTCCGATTTCTCCAAGCTTATTAACCGCCCAGGCAACAGAGGTAGCAGGATGGCCTAAGACAGCAGCACTTGCTCCTACCGTAGCCACTTCTCCATTTTTAGACATAACCATTCCCAAATTAGCCAAGTCCAGCCCAGCAGGTGACAGCCACTTGTTTCCTACTATAAAGCGGGACGAAGAACAATTATCGGCAATAACATCTGCAAGAGTAAATTTAAAATTTAAATACCTGCTATCAATGATTTCAATCGCCGGCGCCACATATTGGGTTACGCGCAAAACATCTGCTGCTGTAATGTTAGTTCCCTGAAGATCTTCATTGATGAAGAAGGCAATTTCGGGTTCTGCCTTTGGATGGATGAGTTGATTGAAATCAATAGGTTCCCATTCCAAAGCTAGCATATCATCCGTCAAATATCCGTAAATGGCCTCGTGAACGCCCATCATCTGCTGCTTAGCTTTACTTGTAAGCCCAAGTTTCAATCCAATTCGCCTTGCACCCTCTTGTTCTTTTCTTTGAATCAGTTTTTCCTGTAACACATACGCTTCCTCAAAAGTCAAATTCGGGTATTTATCCGTGATTTTTACGACTTCCCGGCGTTCCTTTTCCGCTGACAAAAGATAATCAACAATTTCCATATCTGCTCCTTGCACAATTGTCATTTTTACACCTCCACTTTTTGGGCTCTCGCCAATTCGGCTGCCACATCAAGGATCATGTCTTCTTGACCCCCAACCACGTTTCTCTTTCCAAGTTCAATTAGGATATCCCTTGGATCAAGGCCAAACCGCTTGCTCGCCCGTTCCGCGTGAAGGAGGAAGCTGGAGTAAACACCGGCATACCCCAGAACCAAACTTCCTTTATTAATCTCCTGTGGCCGAGGAAGCAAAGGTCCCACAATATTCTCAGCAGCATCCATCATTTTGTAAAGATCCATTCCTACATCGATTCCCATTCGATCCAATACAGCTAATAAGACTTCCGTCTGTGTATTTCCCGCACCCGCTCCTAAACAGCGAATACTGCCATCAATTCGCGTTGCACCCTCTTCAATGGCCACAAGGGTATTGGCAACGGCAACAGATAAATTATTGTGTCCGTGAAAACCAATCTCAATGTCTAGGGAATTACGAAGGGCGCTGATTCGTTCACGAACTTGATCAGGCAAAAGAGCACCGGCCGAATCGGTCACATACACTGCTTGAGCACCATAACTTTCCATCAGTTTGGCTTGTTCCACTAACTTCTCTACAGGAGCCATATGAGCCATCATAAGAAATCCTAATGTTTCCATTCCCAACTCACGTGCCTTACCAATATGCTGAGCTGATACATCTGCTTCTGTTACATGCGTCGCAACTCTAACCAACCCTGCTCCGAGTTCCCTTGCCTGCTTCAGATCATGAACAGTACCGATTCCCGGCAGCAACAGGACCGCAACCTTCGCCTGCTTACACTCTTCTACAGCAGCTTCAATCAATTTCATTTCATCAACAAGAGAACGGCCGTATTGAAGTGTCGAACCTCCTAATCCATCACCATGACTAACCTCAATATAGTGCATGCCTGCATCATCCAGTGCACGAGTAACTTTACGAACCTGTTCCTCCGTATATTGATGTGCCATGACATGGCTTCCGTCGCGTAAACATACTTCCGTAATTTTTATAGGTTTATCGCTTTTACGATTCATCGGTGATCACCTCTTCCTTTCTGACTATTCTTCACTTGCAGCAATTCCAACGGTTTTCTTATTCAAAATATTACGTGCAAAATCCTCGGCTACGCGTGTCGCTGCAGCAGTCATAATATCCAAATTCCCCGCATATTTCGGGAAGTAGTCCCCTGCTCCTTCTACCTCAAGGAAAACCGTCACTCGACCTTCATCAAATAAAGGTTCCTGTTTGAGCCGATACCCCGGCACATACTGCTGCACAGTCTCCACCATGTCATAAATAGACTTGCGAATCGCTTCTTTATCCATATTCTTTACTTCACAGTAGACTGTGTCGCGCATGAGAATTGGAGGCTCTGCCGGGTTTAGGATGATGATTGCCTTTCCTCGATCGGCACCTCCTACTTCTTCAATTCCTCGGCGTGTCGTAATCGTAAACTCATCAATATTAGCACGCGTTCCCGGTCCCGCGCTTTTGCTTGAAATGGTAGCGACAATTTCAGCATATGATACATCAGCTACACGATTAACAGCGTGTACAATTGGAATTGTCGCCTGTCCACCGCATGTAATCATATTGACATTCTCGGCATGCAGGCTGGTACCCAAATTGACAGCTGGACTCACAAATGGTCCTCTGGCAGCAGGAGTAAGATCAATTGCAAGTTTCCCCAATTCTTTAAGGATTTTCGCATGTCTGACATGGGTCTTGGCTGATGTCGCATCAAACACAATATGTGCCAAATCAGGATTATCCACTAAGCCTTGAATTCCGTTCACTAACACGTGGTAACCTCGATCTTTTGCTCGTTTCAATCCATCGGATTCAGGATCGATACCAATCATGGTGGTCAATTCGATTACTTCACTTCTTTCGAGCTTATACATAAGGTCCGTACCGATATTGCCCGAACCGATAATAGCCGCTTTAATTTTACTCACAATAACAACCTCCCTTTACTCAAATGTTACAGAAACAGAACCAAGAGGACCGAAGTGGGCTGAAATGGTATCCCCTTGCTTAACGGTCAGTGCGCCGGAAAGAGCTCCAGGAAGTATCAATTCTCCCGCTTTAAGTCCAATACCAAACTCGTACAATTTATTCGCTAACCATGCGACCGCCTGTGCCGGATGTCCAAGGGCTGCAGCTCCTGCACCCGTTGCTACCAGTTCCTCATTGTTATAAAGAACCATCCCTACACTTCGCAAATCCAAACCATCGACCGTACTCAGCTTGTTTCCTACAACTACTTTGGCTGAAGAACCATTGTCGGCGACGGTATCTACTAATTGAATCTTCCAATCCTCAATGCGGCTATCAATAATCTCAATTGTTGGTACTACATACTTAGTAGCCATCAATACATCAAGATAGTTGACATTCGGGCCTGTCAAGTCTTGACCGAGAATGAAACCAATTTCCGCCTCTACTTTCGGACTAACCAAATCGCTTATTTTTACGACCTCACCATCAGATACCTGCATATCATCAAATAAATGACCATAATCAGGTTCATCGACCCCAAGCATTTCCTGCATAGCTATACTGGTCAGCCCTACTTTTTTACCAATAATTTGACGCCCTTCTTTTTTCTTTTTCTCCATGACTGCCAGCTGAATTTGGTAAGCGTCCGTAGTATTTAATTCGGAATACCGCTGCGTAAGAGGGGCAATCGGATGTTTGCTTTGCTCCGCTTCTATCAATTCATTCGCAAGTTCTTCAATTAATAGTTTCATATATTTGCTCCTTCCTTGTTTGCTTAGATACATAAAAAGTGGCTTATAGGCCACCTTTTATGTTTTGAAATTTATAACTTCATTGTTATAGTTTTCGCTTCAGTGTAGAATTCAAAGCTATGGCGTCCGCCTTCTCTGCCAATTCCGCTCGCCTTCGATCCTCCGAAAGGTGTTCTTAAATCCCTATGGTACCAACAATTGATCCATAGCAATCCTGAATTCACTCGAGATGCTACACGATTAGCACGTCGTAAATCATTTGTCCAAACGACACCCGCAAGACCATAAATAGAGTCATTTGCAATTTGGATCGCTTGTTCTTCTGTTTTGAACGGAATCACAACTAGTACAGGACCAAAAATTTCTTCTTGCGCTATCCTCATCTTATTATCTACATCGTAGAAAACAGTCGGCTCGTAGAAATTCCCTTCAGTCAATCCTTCAACCCGCTTACCGCCAATAGCAAGCTTCGCACCTTCAGAAATCCCGATTTGTACATAATTATCCACTGTTTCCAAATGACCACTGGAAACAAGAGCACCCATATCTGTATCTTCATCCAATGGATTTCCAACTTTAATCTTCCTCACAGCCTCAACAAACTTTTCTAGGAATTTATCATACACACTTTCTTGTACCAATAAGCGGGATCCAGCTAAGCATATTTCTCCTTGATTCCTAAAAATGGCCTCAATTGAACCTTTTACTGCCTCATCCAGGTCTGCATCTTCAAAAACAATGTTAGCTGACTTTCCACCTAATTCAAGTGATACAGGAATTAACTGGGAAGCTGCATTCTTCATAACCGTTTTTCCAGTAGTAGTTTCCCCAACAAAAGAAATACGTCGAACATGAGGGTGAGTCGTCATTGCTGTACCAACCGTTCCACCTGGACCTGTAATAATATTCAATACACCCGGAGGAAGACCTGCTTCATTAGCAATCTCCCCTAACATCACAGCACTGAGAGGAGTATAAGAAGCTGGCTTCACGATCACGGTATTCCCGGCAGCTAATGCTGCGGATGCCTTCCAAGTCATTTGCATAAAAGGAAGATTCCATGGAATGATCAAGCTCGTTACACCTGCTGGTGCATATTTCGAATAGCTCATGTGCTTAGATTGATCATAATGTTCGTGATTGATATATTTGGCCATTTCGGCAAAGAAACGTAGATTGGATGCCGCTCTAGGAATATCAAAACCCCGGCTCTCTTTAATTGGCTTCCCTACATCAAGCGTTTCGATTATAGCTAACTCATCGACTCTTTCCATCACAAGATCAGACATTCTGCAAAGAATTTTCGATCTCTCTTCAACTGGCATTTCACTCCAAATACCACTTTCAAACGTGTGCTGAGCCACTTTAATTGCCTTTTCAACATCTTGCTCATTTGCATTCGCCACGGATGCTAACTTTCGATTGGTCGAAGGATCGATCGTATCGAATGTCTCTCCGGAAATCGAGTCTATATATTCGCCATTAATAAATAGCTTTGCGTCCTTGATTTTTATTTGATTTTCTAAAATATTGCTCATACGATCCCTCCTCCTATTCCTCAATCTCTAAAATCATTTCAATTTCAACGGCTGTATTGTTCGGCAATTGAGCCATTCCCACTGCAGAGCGGCCATGCTTCCCTTTTTCGCCGAATACTTTCACAAGCAAGTCAGAAGCCCCATCCATCACTTTAGGCTGAGACGTAAAATCTTCCGTACTATTCACAAATCCAAGAATTTTGACAACACGCTTCACTTTGCTTAACCCGCCCAGCTCATGGCTGACAGCACTCAATAAATTTAGCATCGATTGACGGGCGGCCAGATAACCCTCTTCAACTGTCAAATCTCTTCCCAATTTCCCATGATATTGGTCAACACCCTGTCCAGCTGTAAACAATAAGTTTCCTGTCCGTACGCAGCTCACGTAATTTCCTACCGCAGAACGAACGGGTGACAGCGTTAATCCCATTTCCTTTAATCTACTCTCCGGCGTTTGCACTGTTGGCATAGACAGCTCCTCTTTTCTTCTTTTCAATATTTAAAAACTTGGCAGCATTGCCGCCCAGCATATCTGCTTTTTGCTGCTCTGTTAATTCAATCGTTTCGTCGATGACTTTTCCAGGGTCGATTTCACGAAGCAAAAACGGATAATCCGAACCCATGAAAATCTTCTCATGTCCGAAACGCTCAATCATGTATTTAATATTTAGTGGGTCATAATTTAACGAATCAAAATAAAACTGCTTTGCATAGTGACTTGGAGGATGTGTCGTCAACCGTAAATGCGGCCATACTTCCCACCCTTTATCTAATCGAGGAAGTATGTATGGGAAGGATCCGCCTCCATGCGCAAAACAAACTTTCAATCTTGGAAACTTCTCCATGATACCGCTCCATACTAACGTCGCCGCAGCAAGAGCCGTTTCACTCGGCATCCCTACTGTGTACATGAAATTATGATTCGGCATTCGATCACGGCCTAACGTTTCCCATGGATGAATAAAAAGAGGCACTTCCCACTTCTCAGCCATTTGGAAAAATTCGATGAAGGAAGGATCATCTAAATTTTGGCCGTTTACGTTCGTACCGATTTCAATCCCATGCAGCTGTAATTCGTTCATGCAGCGTTCCATCTCTTTTACAGCGGTTGGTCCATCCTGCATCGGAACCGTCCCTAATCCAACGAAGCGATCGGGATACTTGGCAACCGTTTCGGCAATGAAGTCATTTTGAATTCGTGCCATTTCCGCCGCATGCTTCGGCTCCGCCCAATAAGAAAAAGTAACAGGAATCGGTGACAATACTTGAATGTCTACTCCTTCACGATCCATATCCGCTATACGTTTTTCAGGACACCACACCTGATCGGTTACATCGCGGAAGTTCTTTCCTCCCACCATAATAGATGCACCGCACGTACACGTCCGTTGCAGCACCGGCCAGCGTTCCCCTCCATACTTCTCGGCAAAGTCCGGAAAGCTTTCCGGAATAATATGTGTATGAAAATCTATTCGCATTTCCATTCACTCGCTTCCGGCGACATAACATGTCCGCAATGTTTGCATGTTCGCAATTCCAGGCTGCCATTGAACTGGTTGATGGCTTCTTTTACTTGAACTTCAATATTGGTTAATTGAACACTAATCCGATGCATTTCAGAATCACACTCATCGCAGAACCATACAAAATCCTCTAATTCACCTTCATTCCTGTTACGTTCTATAACAATACCGATTGTATCAGCAACCCTGTGTGGAGAATGTGGAACATTCGGAGGGAGTAAAAATACTTCTCCTTCTTTTACAGTGATTACTTCTCGCTTTCCTTCTTCATTAATAATTTCAACGTAACAATCTCCTTGTAGTTGATAGAAAATTTCCGCTGAGGGATCTACGTGAAAATCACGTCGTTTATTCGGGCCTCCAAGTACCATAAACATTAACTCTGAATCTTTCCAAATCACTTTATTATTTACTGGTGGTTTTAGCTGATCTTTATTTTCCTCGATAAACTTCCACAAATTAATCGGTTTGAATGCGCTCGTCATTTTCATCGTTTTATACACTCCTCATATCATTTAATATTGGCTGTATTTCTTGACACTTTATTTTGAAGCGAAAACAAAGATGAATGTTTTCTATTTTCAGCCTCTTCTTTTTTCCACCGTTGTTCCACCAATTGCCCAGTGTGTCGATGGAATATCGTAAATTAATACCCTAACCCTTTCAGGAGAAACCGCTAACGTTTCGGATACCGTTTGTGTTACATTCTCAATCAAACGTTCTTTTACTTCTTGATCTCGACCCTCGATAATTTTCAGTTCAACAATAGGCATTGGAATCCCCCGTTTACAAAATTAAAAACCAAATTACCATTCAGACGCATTACAACGGAGCTAATGCATTATTCTTTAATCCTTTTTGCATCAATACTACTTCTTTAGCCAAATCCGCAATTCTGCTTAATACTTCCTCATCCACTATTTCATTCTGCTTATTAAAATGGTCGGTATGAGCGTAAACAGAGCCCGGTGCCACATAGGCGCGGAAGTAACCAGCGATTGG
The DNA here is from genome assembly GCF_052038115.1 of Bacillus sp. GB_SG_008. NCBI lineage: Bacteria > Bacillati > Bacillota > Bacilli > Caryophanales > Bacillaceae > Bacillus > Bacillus sp. GB_SG_008. The sequence continues at coordinate 114,191 of NZ_JBPZSK010000008.1, forward strand.
TTTTAATTGATTTTCAATCACCAGGTAATGTTGATAAGTCCCCCCTGTAGCAATAAATCCCATCACTTTATGGCGAAGAGCTTGTGGATGGATCAAGTCAAATAGGTTTTTTAGAGCTCCTGTGAGAGACCCCTGAAAAATCGGAGTACCAATAATATAAAAATCAGCCGAAGAAACCATATCTATAACCTTTTTCGTATCCTCATTGTAAGTGGATGGATCTCGGCCATCACAAAACTGGACATTATAATCCTTCAAATCTAACAATTCCACTTCAATTTCAGGATGCAGACGCTTCGCTTCCTCTAATACCTTTTCCACGACAATGCGCGGTTTCGCACCAATAATCGTTCCGGATATACCCAATAATTTCATCCTAATCTATCCTCCTAAAAACTCTTCATCACCCTACTCTATCGAATAAAACTCTTAATATATCGATTTATCCAGGTTAACCTCCAAATTTCCCCTTCATCATAACGACGATGGACAATATTAATTCTTTCAAACCCTAGCTTCCAAGCGGCCATCCTAATAAAGAATAAGATTGTTTGATGTCTCCTTTGGAAATCAATTGACGTATTCTAGTAGACGAAATCAAGATTCCATCTGAACAACAAACAGGTTGAGCAATTTGAACACAAAAATGCTGTGCCAGAAGATTTATATCCCCTTCCCTGTTTTTTCCAAAGCGGAAATCTTCTCCCACCATGATTTCTAAAGGATTCAGATTCATTAAATTTTTAATAAAATCAAGAGGGTGGCGACTAGCATATAATTCATCGAACCTTGCAATGATTACATGATCTATTCCCAACTGTTCCAATCGAACCAATTTTTTTGGAACTGGTGTCAAAATACGTGCACCTTGGAAACAATGTCGAGGAGGCGGATCAAAAGTATATACCACACTTGGTACCCCTAGAATCCTAGCTTTTTTCACCGCTTCTCTAATCACAGCTTGGTGTCCTTGATGAACTCCATCAAAAGCGCCAATTGCTATCACCGATCCAGGTAACCTTAAAATTTCATTTACATGCGTTTCCATATCCCCCGCCTCCTCTTGGGATTAAAAGCTGTTTCAAGTTGAATCGTGAACACAAATTTCATGTATTTACAGATAAACTCTATATCTATTTATTTGTTACTATTTCTTTCAACTTACTTACTTGTAATGCGTCATCAACCATATCAAATGTACGCTGACGTTTAATTGAATTGTAAAATATAGCTTTTTTCCGGATTGGGTCACCTGTATAATAACGTTCATATTGAAGTAATCGTTGACCGAAAGCTTCGCCGCACAAATCCCAAGCTAATTTGAATACGCTTACACGTTCTGTTGCAGATACGCCCGCTCTTCCAACATAATAACGATCCATATCTTCTCTCAATTCCGGACTTTCAAAATCAGCACCAGTTGGAGACAACAATAATCCGCCAGCTCCTATAGTTTGCATCAGTTCAATGGCACGCGGATACATCTTTGGCAATAAACCACGAATCGTTTCAAGAGGCTCCCAATTTGGCATAGCCTCACCCTTAGGGTTAGTCTCATACTCATACTCTGCAACACGCAATAATGCCCTTATGGATTCCACAGCTTGGAGTAACTCCCCAAGGCTTTCTTGAACATGTAAAAATCCATCTACTCCAATTGAATCAGCTAACCTGCATGTTACTTCTGTAGCAAATTGAAGTTTTAAGAGCCCTCTCACTGCAGACTGATGCGCTGGCTGCTGTGCGATTCCTGTTTTTGGATAAAGAAGGTTTGCGGCTTCCACATTGTTATAAATAAATACTCGATCCCAAGGAACTAAAACATCCTTAAAGACTAACAGCGCATCCATTTCTTCAAAGCGTGATGCTAATGGATGATCGAACAACGGACGGGTTCCATCCTGCATCGGTTCACGGCAAATGATTCGAAGACCTGGCGTATCAATTGGCAGCGCAAATGATAGCGCATAACGTTCATCACCAGGTTTGTATCCTGGGAAGGTATAGATAATAACTTCGTCTGTGACAGGAGCAAGTGTAGCTAAAAATTTAGCACCTCTCACGACAAGTCCTTCAGACGTCTCTTCAACGACTCCTAAATGAGTGAACATATCCTGTTGCTCATGAGAAGATTTGCTTCGGTCATTTTGAGGATTGATAATGGCATGTGTTAAAAACAAATCATTATCGCGAACATGGCGATAATATTTGCGTATATTTTCAGCCCATTGCTTATTGTATCCTTCAAAAAAGTCAGAATTACTATACATTGAGGTAATTACTATGTTTAAAAAGTCCGGAGATCTTCCCATTAAACCAAAAGTAGCCTTTGCATAAGCTTCAAATGCCGCCCTGCGTTTCGTTAAATCTTCATAGTTTTTTGGAACCAAAAACGCATTGTTCACTCTTTCTCCAGTTTCTTCACAGATGTGGGTAATCTTATCTTGATATTCCGGATTATGTTGCATATCATATAGCTTTGCGATTTCTAGCACCGTCTGTTTTAATACTGGCTCATCAAACACGTTTTCAACTTTTTTTCCTGCGAGCCATACCTCTGGTTTTCGAGACTTTACAGCATTAATATATTGATCACCTGTACGGATTCCCATAACAATCCTCCTAGTTTTATAGTTTTATAGTTTTTTATCTTTTCATCTCTTTGATTTCAAATAATATTCTCTTTAAACAAGATTAACTTAAATCATCGCTCGATAATTCCACTGAAGACTCAGTAAATTATCGATAAGCTGCTTTTAATGTCCTTTCATTTGCCACTTCCTTCAAAATTTTTTACAGATCTCAATTGATATTGCTTACCTAAGGCATATTATAGTGATGAATCATTTGGACAACTGTAATCTAGTTAACATTTTATTGATTTTTCAGATAATAATCTGTGTTATATTGATTTTAAATACATTTAAATTTAAACTAGTGTAAAGTATTTAACATTTTTAATTTTTTTCGGCGCAGGTATGATAGAAATGATTTAAAGGGTCTTATCCTATAAAAGGTAATCAAATCCCTTAAAAAGAAAGCGCTACCAATTATATGTGAAGTAGATTCCCCATCAAAGAATATTCATTGAAAACCAATTTAATATAACTAAATATTATGGTACCGATTACTTTTATTTCCTTATAAAGCGGGGGCAGTTCTGATAGATCCAGAATAAATATTCTTAATTTTCAAAAATAAATATTCTAGGAGTGAATACTATGATTATGTTCTTTAATAATCACATTATTTGGAATGAGTATTTAAAATTTGGAACTAGGCAATTTTTCAAGGAAAAAACAGTGGTATATGAACAGGGTACAATCGGAGATGGCTTTTACTATGTTCATAAGGGCTTAGTTAAAGTGATTACCTCTACAACAAAGGAAAGTGACCGTATGTTAAATATCGTAGTCCCTGGCCAATTATTAGGTGTCCAAACAATGGATCGACAGGTTCACTTTACAACGGCTATAACAGCAAAAGACTCCATACTCTATTATTTTTCTTATGAAAGGTTCCAGGAACTCATAAGCTTACATCCAACGTTATTAAACCTTTTTGCAAAAACGGTAATCCAAAAAATGCGCATTCTTACTGAGCAAATTCATTTAAACACGCATTCTGCAGAGAAACAAATTGCCTCAATCCTTCTAAATATTTGTTATGAATTTAAAAATTACGAAGTTCTTCTAACACAACAAGATCTCGTGAAGTGTACAGGCTTAACACGAATAACTGTATACAAAATATTAAAACAATGGCAGAAAGAAAATATAATAGACATTCAAAAGCGAAAATTTATAATTACAAATCCAGATTTGTTAAGAAACTATGTTATCAATTCATAGACACTTGTGCTTAACGCATATAGTACAAACTTTTTCCTCTAACATTCATTTAGTGTATATTCCCTAATTATCCACTTCGGTAGAGATAAAAAGAGGGGAATTATTTGAAATATAAAATTTCTGTTGTATTACCTAAGGTAAGCATAGCCTTAAGAAAAAACACATTATTTATCAGAAGAGGGGTTCGAATGTTAAATCTTCGCTACGCATGGAGTCCATTTTTAAAATATGGAAAATTTATGGAGATGAAAGAAAATACAGTTATTTACCACCAAGGAAGCGGCGGAAAAGGATTTTATTACTTAAGCAAAGGAGAAATAAAAATTACAATTCTATCCGATAAAGGAGAAGAGCGTACCGTTAACTATGTTCCAGAAGGTATGCTGTTTGGGGAGAATGGAATTAATAAAGAATCCTATTTAACTACTGCAATCACAACATCCCCTTCAGTTTTGTATCATTTCTCTGATGAAGCATTAACAAAAATATGTAAAAAACACCCCAATGCAACAACCATATTTACAAATTCCTTAATTTATAAATTCAGATTATTGGCAGAAATTATTGCTTTTCTTGATAGCCCTGTTGAGCAACAAATGGCACACTATTTACTAAAGCTTGTTAACGAAAATGGTAAGTTTACCATTAATCAAACATCATTTGCCCGTTACATTGGCACATCTCGTATTACCGTAAATAAAATTATCCAAAAATGGAATAAGGATGGAATAATTAAACTTTCTGATCGAACAATCCATATTATTGATACAAATAAAATGAAAGAAATTCAAGGCTCCGGTATGAGAAATTTGCCAAACTTGGATATGCTAATATTATCATCCTCTCAAGAATGAATGTATTGGGGAACATCTAAGAAATATATGTGGAAGAAAAATAAGTGCCAAGAAGAATGACTTCCAATAATTAGATTTTATGCCAACTAGTGCATGAATAAAAAACTAGCCATTACTAGGCTAGTTTTTTTGTTATATAACGTTGTTCGATTCGTTGCTCAATTTTTTTCTAAGGCTTTTTTATCATTGAGTATTTTTTGCTTATTTTCTTGTACCAAATACATTCATCACTTTATTATTTTCGTATAATCACTCCAACTATTCACATCATAAAAAAAGGCCGCTTCTTCATATGATATCGTTATGCCCTTTACAAATGACTCTTGAAAAATAGTACGAGCTCCTTGGTCACCTTTTAACGTTTGCAAGAAAGGAAATGTTTTCTTTGCAAACAAAACAGGCGGTCTTGCAATTCCACGATACTTTGCTGCTACATAATAGGCCGTTTCATTTTGTTTATAACAATCTATTAATTCATTAATTAGCTCTGTTTTAATAAAGGGTTGATCAGCAAGTAAGACAACAATTCCATCCGCTTTCATATGCATTGCTTTCTTAACACCGCAGCGAAGTGAATATGATTGTCCTTGACTAGAGTGGGAACAAGAAAGAATGTGCACGTTCTCATATCGTAATGATTGTGAAACCCAATTCGCATCATTTGTGACAATAATAATATCGGAGAGATTTGAGGATAAAGCAGTTTTGAGGGCTGCATTACCTAGTGGTTCATTATGTAAAGGAAGAGAAAGTTTATGTATTCCCGGTCCCATTCGTCTACTATTTCCAGCCGCCAAGTATACACCAATGATCTTCATCTCACTTCCCCCGCAACTGCCCGATGATTTCAGCCATGATACTAATGGAAATTTCACTTGGACCTTGTGCACCAATTGAAATTCCAACAGGAAAATGGAGTTGATGAGGGATTGGTTTACCTTCTAATAAGCGCTCTGTACGATGACGTGGTCCTAAAACACCTATATAACGAACATTTTTTTCTAATAAGAGAGATAGTAATTGTCGATCTTTTTCAAAGTGATGCGTCATAATTACAAGAAAATCACTTGGATGTAATGAAAGTTTTTGTATCATTTCTACTGGAAAGCCAACCACACATGCATCAGCATTTGGAAAGTGATTGGTATTACATAAGGCCTCCCGCCAATCGCAAACTGTTACAAAGAAGCTCGTTTCCTTCGCAAAACGAACGAGTGGCTTTGCATCTTCTCCTGCGCCAAAAATAAAAAGGCGGGGCTTTGGTATAAAATGTTGACTATAATGTGTATCTTGTAAACCATTTTTCAAGTAAGTCGTCGATGGAATAGGTCCTTCCCAATTACCACGCGTATTACCATTATTATATATAAGTACAGTTTGCTCTAAGGAAAGGTTTTTCACCATCCAAGCGGAGGAACCATTTGCAAGGCGAATATATAAATCTTGTAAAATCGCTTTATAGTTATCATCTATATGTTCTACTAATACATGAATGATACCATTACATCCTACTCCCCAAGACAAATCATCTTCTGCTTTCGTATTAAATGTATGAATAGCCCAAGTGTTATGCTCCATAACATCTGCAGCATAGTAGGAAAGTTCTTCTTCTATGCAACCTGCACTTAGCATTCCTACTTTTGTACCATCTTCTCGGAAAAGCATCATCGTTCCGTCTTTTCTATATGCCGATCCTTCAACATGAATAATCGTCGCTAATGCACAGCGTTTCTCACAACATAATAACGCTTCTAATACATCATATGTGGAAGCCATTATGAATCCCCTCGCTGCTTTTGTAAGACAGACTTTACAGCTTCTTCAATTTCTTGATAACTCGTGCATCGGCAAATATTAGAACTTAACCATTCTTCAATGGTTCGATCATCTGCATCAGGCCTTTGTGTAACAAGTCCATGGCAATTCATAATAAATCCTGGTGTACAGTACCCGCATTGGAAAGCCCATTTCTCTTCAAAGGCTTGTTGGATAGGTGCTCCTTGTAATCCTTCAATCGTTGTAATTTGCTTTCCAACAGCTTCAACGGCTAACATAATACAAGACTTAATGGGTGTCCCATCAACAAGAACTGTGCAAGCTCCACAATCACCATTTTCACAGCCAGGCTTCGCTCCTGTTAAATCAAGTTCATGACGTAATACATATAGTAACGTATCAGCCATTCTGGCAACTGCTTCTCGCCTTTCTCCATTTACATGCAAAATAAGCTGGACATTCCTCATGATTCTTCCACCCCTTCAAGCTTAATCAGCATATCATGAAGTACATACTGAAATACAAATGTACGATAAGCACGTGAGCCTCTTATATCATCTAACACAGGAGCAGGAATATAAGTTAAAGCGCGTTCAATCCTTTTCTCTAATGAAATATGCTTATTATTTAAAGCAGCTTCCATAATAAGTGAACGAAACGGAAAAGCACATAAGCCGCTGCATGCCATCCGAATTTCGTCTCCATATTTTATCGCTGCAACCGTCACAAGTGGATAATCAATTTTTTCTAGTTGACGTTTTTTCACACTATAATACGGCGCTGTCACATACCGCCGATCTGTAATGATTTGTACAAGAAACTCGCCCTTTTGTAATTGTAATTTTTCCACAAAGGCTTGGTGAGCAGGTACATATTTCATACCCTCTGTTCCTGCAATGACAAATGTACTATCAGCTAGTAAAAAAGGCAGAACCGCCTCCTTATATCTAATCCTTCCCGCGACATTTCCACCAATCGTAATTTTATTTCTTGCTGTGCGATCTGCAGCTCGGCCAGCAGTTTCACCAAGGAGCGGAAAAACCTGCGCTTCTTGAACATTTGTTATCGTCAATGTTGCACCAAGGAAAAGTTTGTCATCCTTCCATTCACAAACATTACATTCCGGAATATCTTTTATATCAATAACAGCTTTTGTTCGAACCCGCTGCGAACGCCCCAGCGTAATAATTTCTGTGCCGCCTCCATAGTAGAGCGGCTTCTTTCCCTCTTTATCTAGCTGCTGAAATAACCGAATAGCTTCTTGAATAGAATCCGGACGATAATACTCAAAATCAAATGGTATCATACAATCCCTTCTCCTTTTTTTGCTTTTCTTTCCAAATTAATTCCGGAATAAGCGGTAAATTTCGCAGTGAAATATCGGCCGCAATTGATAGACTATTCGCTAAAGCTGCCGGCATGCCAATAATTCCATGTTCCCCAAGTCCTCTAGAACCAAATGCAGCTTGCTCATGCGGTACCTCTACAAAATCCACTATATACTTCGGCTGTTGTCCGTAATGGATTACTTTATAAGAACGAAACTGATGATTCAAGTTCCTTTCTTTTGCATCATAGTGAAAGGTTTCTCGCGTTGCAAAACTTAGCCCCATACTCATGGCTCCCATAATTTGCGTCTCTGCTCCCTTTCTATTTAAAACTGTTCCCGCATCTGCAACTGTTACAGCATTCAATAGTCGATATGTATAGTCTTTAGGATTAAACTCCACTTCTACTGCTTGCGCTCCTACTCCCCATTCAGGTCCTTGTCTGCCTTTCCCTGTCTCATAATCAATGTCTGTAAGTCCCTCAAGTACGTAACTCCCTTTCCCTACTACTTCTGTTCCTTTTACATTTCCATTCGAATCTACATACCCAAACACAATTTTAGAAAAAGGTACATATATATTTGGATTCGTTTTAACATATACTTGTTTTCCTGCAATCTCTAATTCTTCCACTGGGTATCCAAGTAAATTTGAAGCCGTTTGTCGCAACTGTCTCATTGCATCTTCTGCAGCCATTACAACCGCATTTCCAACAAGGAGTGTCGTTCGACTTGCTGCTGTTTTCCAATGTTTTGGAGAAACTTGTGTATTGACTTCCATCATAATATGCACATCATCAACATTCATGTTCATTTTCTCTGCAACCATTTGTGTGAGCACCGTTTTTGTTTCTTGCCCAATTTCAACAGCACCGCAATTGATATTTACACTACCATCACCGTTAAAGGTTAACACAGCACCTGCTCCGGCATCACTTGGTGTAGTCGAATTTTTCCAGAAGCAGCTAATCCCTTTTGTACGTACCATGCCATTAGATAGAACAACTTTATTTCCCTCTTCCCAATTTATAAGCGATTTTAATTTTTGTAAACACGCTGTTATATCTCCCGTATTACTTGATGTGACAGGTATTTGTGTCGGTGTTGTATCTCCTGGTCTAATCGCATTTTTCAGGCGAAACTTAAGCGGACACATCCCTAACTTCTGAGCAAGTATATCAATCGTTCGTTCCATTACAAACGTATACTCCGAATGTCCAAAACCTCTAAACGACGTTGCATATGTATGATTTGTATACATAGCAAGAGAATCACACCAAACATTCTCGATAGCATATGGGCCTGTGCAGTCCAGTCCAGCCGCCTGACTCATTTTTACTGCCCGATCAGCATAAGCACCGCCGTCAAATAAATACAAAATTTCGGCTCCTTGCAGCTTTCCATCTTTTGTGCATCCAAGTTTTACTTTTGCTTGTAAACCGATATGAACAGGAGACGTTATAAAATCTTCTTCCCTACTATTTCGAAGAGTAACTCGTCTTCCCCCTACTGCTTTTGAAGCAAGATATGCTAAATATTCAAGTTGTACCGCTGTTTTTCCGCCATATGCGCCTCCGACTAACGGTACATATACAATGACTTTCCCTTCATCAATTTGAAACGCTTTACTTAACAGCCTCTTGATTTCAAAAGGAGCCTGTGAGGTAGAATGAACAATAACGTCTCCATTAGGCTTAATTTCTACCCTAGCACACCGTGTTTCCATCGCTGCATGATCGGATTGCCGAAAAGAAAATGTTTCCTCGACAATCGCATCACTGTTAGCAAATCCTTTTTGAATATCCCCTTTACGAATTTTCGTCCGATTTGCAATATTTGTATTTGGTTTTGGGTATACTTTATCTTCTAATTTGTATTGTTCCACATGTTCATGGACTAATATGTTTGATTCGTTATAGGCCTGCAAGGGCGAACGAATAGCCGGAAGCTCTTCATATATCACACGGATTCGTGTCGTTGCCTCTCTTGCAATCGCTTCATTATCCGCTACAACAAGCGCAACAGGTTCACCAAAATACCTTACTTTCTCAAAGGCCAACAGAGGGCGATCAACGATACTTGAACCCACAAGAATAGGATAATCTGCCCCTGTTATCACAGCATGTACGCCCTGTACTTTCTTCGCTTCACGAATATCTATACTCTTAATGTAAGCATGCGCATATGTACTAGTAAGAAGTTTCGCATATAGCGTACCAACCTCTATTTCATCATTAATATACTTCGCTCTTCCCGTTACCTTATCAGCACCTTCTTTTCGCTTAACACTTTTCCCAATGATACGATACCGTTCCATTCCGAGCCTCCCTTGTTGTACTCTTCTACCATCCTATTTATACTGACAACAATTTAGTACAGATCTCTTTATACAAAAAAATAGGCTACTAGTATTTAGCTAGCAGCCTATTTTTCACATCATTTCTTCTTTTCTAGTCCTTGGCCAAATGCTTTCAAAAAGTTAAATCCAAATGTAATTGCTCGATTTATATCTGGATCTCGTAATACTTTAAAGAAATCCATTACACTTGTTTTCTTTCCTTTTTTTAATTCATCTGTTGCATATTGTAAACCTGTAACTAAACTAGATGTTACTTGCTTGGTCACTTCTGGGTCTACTGAAGATAACGCTTCTCCTGCACCCATTATATTATTTAATGCATTCTTCACTGGTTCACGGTTTAGTTGTTCAATTGCAATTTTCGAAACATCTTCTTTCGCTTCCAGCAAGCTCACTGCAGCATCTAACAATCCCGCTTTTTGAAGCTGCGCTAACAATTGAATTGTTTCTTCAATTGCCTCTTGATTCTCTTCTACTTGTTGTAATAACTCTTTAGATAGTTGTTGCTTTGTTTGTTCCTCTGTTAAAACCGTTTTTTGAATCATCGTAATTTCTTTTGCCACAGTGCTCCCCCCTAGTTTTCATCCACAAGTGATACATATTGTTTTCGTTGCCATTTCTTCTCTATTTCTACACCATTTTGTGGATGACGTTTTTTATTTCGCGGGTTGGAAGCTGGAAGCGGACGATTTCCTTTTTCACGCAGCACACGCATTTTCACACGCGTTTGTTTATACGCCGGTGTACATGTATAAAGATCTGTCGCCGTTCCTGTTAAAATATTAATTGCTTCTTCATTTACTGTTGCATGCATCGGTAAATATAATTCATTTCCAGTCACACGATCTGTAATAAGCGCCGGCACTTTTATTTTTCCAAACGGTGATGCAAGTTCTACGAGACTACCATCTTTCACATTTCGCTCCATCGCTAGCTCTGGAGAAATCTCAACAAATACCTCTGACATTTTCGATAAAATACCTGCCGATTTTTTTGTCATATTCCCCTCATGGAAATGTTCGAGCATTCGGCCATTATTTAGTAATAAATCATATTCTTCCGGCGCCTCGACTGGCGGTATCCATTCATTAAGTGATAGACGTGCCTTTTTATCAGGAAAATTAAATCCATCTACATATAATAATGGTGTATCACTTCCATCATGGCTACCCCAGCACAAGCTATTCCATCCTTCTAAACGGTCATATGTTGCCTGTGAATATAACGGAGCAAGCGATGCAATTTCATCCATAATTTCGCTTGGATGTTCATAATTCCAATTTGCCCCTAGCGTACGAGCTACCTTTTGAAGAATCCACCAATCTGGTTTCGAATCACCAAGCGGCGGCATTACTTCGTATAAACGTTGAATGCGGCGTTCTGTATTCGTAAATGTTCCTTCTTTTTCTAAACTTGGTGCTGCCGGTAAAATAACATCTGCAAAACGAGCTGTTTTTGTTAAGAACATATCTTGTACAATAAGAAAATCAAGATTCTCTAAAATGTGCTGCACATGATTCGCGTTAGAATCAACTAATGCCATTTCTTCTCCCATGACATACATACCACGTAATTCCCCTGCTTCTGCAGCAATCAGCATCGCAATATTATTTAACCCTGGCTCTTTCGGAATAGAAACGCCGTATGCTCTTTCAAATTTCGCGCGCAGTGCATCATCGGATATCGCTTGATAACCAGGCAACCAGTTTGGTAATGTTGCCATATCACAAGCACCTTGTACGTTATTATGTCCACGCAGTGGGTATGCTCCTGCACCAGGACGACGGTAGTTACCTGTTACAAGCAGCAAGTTTGAGATAGCAGCAGATGTTGTACTTCCACCTGTATTTTGGGTAACACCCATGCCCCAAAGTACACACGTTCCATCTGCATCACGAATCATTTTTGCCATTTCTTTTAATGTATCTTTAGAAATCCCCGTTATACTTTCTGTATAATCAAGCGTATACTTCTCTAACATCGTTTTATACTCATCAAAGTTCTTTACGTTTTCGGTCAAAAATGCTTTATCATGCCAATCTTGATCGATAATATATTTCGTTACACCTGCAAGCCAAACATAATCTGTACCTTGACGCGGGTGAACAAATAAATCGGCACGCTCTGCCATTTCATGTTTACGTAAATCAGCCACGATTAATTTTTGATCATGTAGTTTATGTGCACGTTTCACACGCGTTGCAAGAACTGGATGACCTTCTGTTGGGTTTGCCCCAACAATAATAACAAGTCCAGCCTCTGCGATATCTTTAATTGTCCCTGCGTCACCGCCCATGCCTACAGTTTTAAATAGACCATCTGTTGCTGGTGATTGACAGTAACGGGAACAGTTATCCACGTTATTTGTTCCATATACTTGGCGCGCAAGCTTTTGCATTAAATAGTTCTCTTCATTTGTTACTTTAGAAGAAGAAATAAAACCAAAAGCATCGCTGCCGTATTGATTTTTAATATGACTCATATTTGCTGCAACAACTTCCATCGCTTCTTCCCAGGTTGCTTCAACAAACATGTCTCCTTGACGGATAAGCGGCTTTGTAATACGCTCTTCACTATTTACAAAATCCCAGCCAAACTTTCCTTTTACACACGTTGAAATCCCGTTTACTGGTGCATCTGATACAGGCTGTACTTTTAAAATTTGACGATCTTTCGTCCATACTTCAAATGAACATCCTACACCACAAAACGTACAAACGGTTTTCGTTTTATTTATTTTCGTTTTACGCATTGCCGCCTCAACTTCCGAAACAGCTAAAATACTGCTATAACCCGGTTCTACATCCTTAACAAAATCAATCATTGGATTTAATACATCTTGTTTTAGCCCTGTCATAAAGCCAGCTTCTCCAAGCATAGACTTTTCCATTAAGGCATTACATGGACAAACAGTTACACATTGACCACAACTTACACAAGACGAATCATTAATCGATACACCATTATCCCAAATTACACGCGGACGATCTAAATTCCAATCAATTGATAATGTTTCGTTTACTTGTAAGTTTTGACATACTTCTACACATTGCCCGCATGCAATACATTGATTTGGATCGTAACGATAAAACGGATGAGACATATCCACTTCTGAAGCGCTCACTTTTGGTTCATATGGATATTTCTGTTCTTCAATTCCCATCATATGCACTGTATTATGCACCTTACAATTTCCGTTATTATTATCACAAACAGTACAGTACAATAAATGATTTTCCAGTAACCGATCCATCGCTTCTGTTTGGGCCTCAACCGCCCGCTTTGATTTTCTTTCAATATGCATACCGTCTTCAAGTTTTGTTGAACAAGCACGCATCAATTTCCCATTTACTTCAACAATACACGTATCACATGTCTGAATCGGATCTACTTCTGGTACGTGACAAATTTGCGGGTGTTCAAGTTCTCTTTCGTTTAATAACTGAAGTATCGTTTTCTTACCAGATGAAATATACTCTGTACCATCAACAGTTACACGAATTGTGTGTTCTGACATCTTTCCCCTCTCCTTACAACCAACCGTACAACACGTTTTAACCACATTTTGAATGCGTTTTCAAAACAATGTTGCTATACGCTCTTTTTCAAAACAGAAAACAGTTCTTAGAGTTAGATTCTTGATGTATAAAATAAGCTTACAATTGATGTATATTACTACTATTCTATTATATCGTAGAACACAAATAATCACCAAGGAATGTAATAAAAATGCAAAACGAATGCTTTTCTTTTTCTATTGTTTTATGATAAAAATGGGAGAATAATCGATAAAGGGGAATTTTATATGGAGTCTGTTCAAGATACATATCCAATGATTCAGTACCGAAATGGTACATTTCATCAAAAAGATGACGAAATTGTAACAGAATATCCACTTACAATTAAACTAAATGGTGAAGAATATGTAACGATTGTCTGTACACCTGATCATATTGAAGATATGGTTGTTGGCTTCTTAATATCAGAAGGTATTATTCCTTCCTATAAACATATTGAACAATTATGGATCCAAAAAGAAAAAGGATTTGCTCATGTAACAACATCGCAAACAAATCCACTATATCAAACTTGCTATAACAAACGTTATGTTACATCTTGCTGCGGAAAAAGCAGACAAGGCTTTGTATTTGTCAATGATGCTGCAAAAGCAAAAACGATGCACGATATTCATATTACCCTCAAGCCAGAAGATTGCTTTCGTTTAATGAAAGATCTACAGCAATCCTCTACTACTTTTAAAGAAACAGGCGGTGTACATAACACTGCATTATGTGATGCAACACAGATTATTATTTCACGAATGGATATTGGACGCCATAACGCTTTAGATAAAATTTACGGTTATTGCTTACGTAATAACATTTCAATACATGGAAAAGTAATTGCCTTTAGCGGCCGCATATCATCGGAAATTTTACTCAAGGTGGCAAAAATCGGCTGTGAAATTGTCCTATCAAAATCAGCCCCAACAAAATTAGCTCTAGAACTTGCCCATGATTTAGGTATTACTGTCGTTGGCTTTATTCGTGGTGATTCTTGCAATATTTACACACATCCAGAACGAATTGAAGGATTTATAAAGTGAAACTTCCTTTTGGAGCGCTCTTCTCCAAAAGGTTAGTTGAACCAATCGGGTTCTTACGGGGAGTTATCTCCCACCTCTTCTTTGACTTCTCAGGATCTTAAGGTGGGAGTTTTATTCCCCGTTAGAGCGGGATAAAGTGAAACTTCCAATAAAAAGCTAAAAAGGCCTCTCACATGAGAAACCTTTTTAGTTATAAAAATGTAACATATATAACAGTTGAATAGTTAATAAAGTTAATATATAATTTTATTACATAAAACCATTACATTAGGAGGTTGCTTGTATGAACATTCGTGTCTTAACAAAAGAAGATGCAAGTATATATTTACAACTTGGCGTAGAAGGGTTAACTCAAAATCCAGAAGCATTTAGTTCCTCTTATGAAGATGTTATGAAACAAGAAAATCCTGTTGCTGCGATGGCAAAACGATTAGATAATCCTGAAAAATTTACAATAGGCGCTTTTAAAGGCGATGAATTAATTGGCATTGCCACACTTGAAATTAAACCTTTTATTAAACAAGAGCATAAAGCAAAAATTGGCTCTGTGTATGTTTCTCCGAAGGCACGTGGTCTTGGTGCTGGAAGAGCATTAATTGAAACAATCATTGAAAATGCACCAAGATTAGATATAGAACAAATCATGCTTGATGTTGTTGTCGGAAACGAACCGGCAAAGAAACTATACGAATCACTTGGTTTCCAAACATACGGCGTACAAGAACGTGGTTTAAAATATAACGGACAATATTGGGATGAAGAGCATATGGTTTTATTTTTAAATGCTTAGTCTTCTTTTACACATAAAAGACCGCTAAAAAAAGCCCCGCACACATTGTGCGAGGCTTCTTATTTTTATCCCGCTCTAACAGGCGGGTGTTTAATACGAAATCATCTATAAGAGCCCAATTGGCTCAGTTCATTATCAGTAAGGAAACCCTTCATTGATAAAAATTTTACTTTATAATAATCAAAAAAACTTCCTAGCATAAACAACGATAGTCATCATCATTAATGCAATGCACACTATAGCTGCATTGTGTTCCTACTTTTCAAGGAATTGTTCTTTTTATTCACTATTTAAATCCTTTTTATTAACAAAAAAAAGGTGAGATAGAAATTTTCCTTATCCGATGCGAGGTGAATACGAAAAATGTTCTCTATCTCACTTACACAATAGAATGGAATTTGTCATTTTGAAAAACAAAATGACATGACGTTATGTCGCAACATAGGGTATTTTTGTGCTGCTACATTCTCATTATAAAAGAAAGATTTGCAAAAGTAGTGCATTTTTTATGGCAATTGTCCTTTTCTTCATAATATGAACAGTGTTTTTTGTAAAAGTTCATGTAAAATATATAAGGGAAACTTCTAGCAGTGAGGATTTGGCTTCGCCTATCTTCTTCACTTTTCTCTAAATCTTAAGGTAGGGTCTTACTGCCCGCGAATATCGGGATAAACATAAATACTGGAAACTTGAGGTGTACATCATTATGGCAAAACTATTATTAGTAGATGATGAAGAACGCATGCTGCGCTTATTAGATTTATTTTTAAGTCCGCGCGGGCATTTTTGCATAAAGGCAACTTCAGGACAAGAAGCACTTGAACTCGTTCAACAAAAAGAGTTTGATCTTATCTTATTAGACGTGATGATGCCAAAAATGGACGGCTGGGAGACTTGCTTTCAAATTCGGCAAATAAGTAGCGTACCCATAATTATGCTAACAGCACGTAATCAAAATTATGACATGGTAAAAGGTCTCACCTTAGGCGCTGACGACTATATTACAAAACCGTTTGATGAGCAAGTATTAATTGCTCGTATTGAAGCTGTATTGCGTCGTACGAAGAAAGAAGGATTCATAAGCTTTAACGGAATTGACTGGGATAAAACGCGACATACGGTGACTGTCTACGATGAAAAACTCTCTCTTACGCCAATTGAATTTTCATTACTTGGACTCTTTTTACAAAATATAAACCGTGCTTATAGCCGTGATGAACTTATCGAAAAAATATGGGGATTTCAAACAGATATTGAATATCGTACCGTTGATTCTCACATTCGTAATATACGCGAAAAGCTTCGAAAAGCAGGATTCCCTATCGAAGATTACCTGGAAACCGTTTATAAAATCGGCTACAAATGGAAAGGTAACTAATCGTAAAGATAAAGTGAAACTTCCTTTTGGAGCGCTCTTCTCCAAAAGGTTAGTTGAACCAATCGGGTTCTTACAGACGGTTTGTTATTACTTCGTAGCTAAGCATCTTACCGACTGTTAGAGCGGGATAAAGTGAAACCTCCATCAGTGGGGGTTCTCTTCATCCCCCACTAATGGTTAGTTGAACCAATCGAGCGCATGCCAGCAATTATCCCCCACCTAGCTTCTTCGATTTTCTCTCAATCTTGAGGTGGGGGTCTTACTGCCCGCGAATAGCGGGATAAAATGAAACTTCCACTAGTGAAGAACCTTTATTGGAACCACTCAGGCATATGCCGGCAGTTTTTCTTCTACTGAATTTCATTATTTCTTCAGAAATTTATGGCGGGAGTCTTACTGCCTGTTAGTACAGAAAAAAGGTTGTGAATCACAATGAATAAACTTTCTATAAAACTTGGTACATACTTTTTATTATTATCTCTTTGCATTGAATCGGTATTATTTGTATCCTTTCATACAACACTGGCGCAAATGCGTGTAAATGAAGAAACTACGTCCTTATTGGCAAAAGGAAATTGGTATCGTGACATTATTGAAAAACGCTATAGCGAACGAGCCGTTGAACATGTCGCGGCGATGGAATCTAACGCCCCTTCTCATACGAAACTCGTCATAACAAATGCAGAAGGTAATATTTTATCTTCTTCCGATCCCATTACAGAAGGCATGCACAAACAACTTGAACAAAAGATTGAGTATATTCCTAGAGACGGAATGGTAACAGAAGATCGCTGGAAAGAATCAAAATATATTTCAACAGTCAGTCCTATTACAAAATATGGGGTAGTGGTTGGCTATGTCCATATGTTTTTAGAAACTACTTCTATAAAAGAAATGATTTTCCGCCTAACAAAACAGTTCGTTTCCGTTGGTGCTTTGACAGTAGCTCTCACAACAATTTTAGTATTTTTATTTTCAAGAGTTATTACAAATCCACTTATCAAAATGAAGCGAGCAACCGAAAAAATGATGAAGCAAAATGAACCGATTACATTAGGTATTAAGAGTAAGGATGAATTAGGAAGTTTAGCAAAAACAATTGAACAGCTTTCTAGTGAGCTAACCTATATGAAAAAGGAACGAAATGAGTTTCTCGCAAGTGTTGCACATGAATTATTAACCCCGCTCACATATGTAAAAGGATATACAAAAGTTGCAAAAAGAACGTCTTTATCTAAAGAAGAACGGGAAGAATATTTACAAATTATTGAAGAAGAAACAGAAAATATTACCGAACTCGTACAAGATTTATTTGAACTTGCACAACTTGAACAACACCAATTTGCTATAAAAAAGCAACCTGTTTCACTGCTACCATTTGTAGAGCGTATGGTTGAAAAAATAAAGCCATCTCTTCAAAAAAAGAAAATAGGCATCTCTTTATATTGCCCAGAAGATTTATATGTCTGCATAGACGAACGCCGCATGGAGCAAGTCATGCTGAATTTGTTACATAATGCACACCAACATTCTCACGAAGATTCTCAAATTACAGTACGAGTATTAAAAAAGGCGCATACTTTTCTTGTACAAGTGCAAGATGAAGGAGAGGGAATTCCAAGTGAAGACTTACCACATATTTTTGAACGCTTCTACCGGGTCGATAAATCCCGAACGCGAGCAACTGGTGGAAAAGGTATTGGCTTAGCTGTTGCAAAAGAGATCATAGAATTACATGGTGGTTCTATACATGTAACAAGTGAAGTTGGAATTGGAACTATATTTACGATAGAATTACCAATTCAATAGACATTTTTATTATTTTAGTAAATAATTTTCAACTAATAACATTAACCATAAATACTATATTTTTGAAATTATTATTACTTTAATATAAGATGTATATGTACAACTACCAAAGATTTAGAAGGTGATATGATTGGAAATTCGTGTATTGACAAAAAAGGATGCAGAAATTTATTTAGCACTTCGCGTTGAAGGATTAAAGCAAAATCCAGAAGCGTTCAGTTCCTCTTATGAAGATATCATTAACAAGGAAGACCCTGTTGAATATAAAGCAGAAATATTATCTCAAAATGAAAATTACACACTTGGTGCTTTTAAAGATGGTGAATTAATCGGTGTTGCAACTCTGGAAACGAAATCATTTTTAAAGCAAGAGCACAAAGCAAAAATCGGTGCTGTTTATGTCTCTCCAAAAGCGCGTGGCCTTGGTGCTGGTAAAGCACTTATGCAGGCAGCAATTGAAAAAGCAAAAGAATTAGAAGTAGAACAACTTATGCTTGATGTTGTCGTTGGCAATGAAGGCGCGAAAAAACTCTATGAATCATTAGGCTTTAAAACATTTGGCGTACAAGAACGTTCGTTAAAATATAACGATCAATATTGGGACGAAGAACACATGGTATTGTTTTTACATGAAGAAAACGAATAAAGAAAAGGGACTTGTTTAAAAGTCCCTTTTCTTTATAACCTATGTTAATGAAGTAAAATTGCTTGCTCCTTGTAATATCCCTTCAATCAAACCATGCTTTTGCCAGCAATTGAACCGCTTTATCAATTTCTTCCTCAGATAAAATTGCAAAACCAAGCAAGACGGTTTTATTATCAACCTTCACATCATCATAGTACATGGAAACAGGATGTACCTTTATACTATATGCTGCCGCTCGTTCAATAAGCTCTCGTTCTGCCATACCATTATTTGTGCGCAATAATATATGCAGCCCTGAATCTTGTCCAATTATTTCAACATATTTCGGAAAATATGTTGAAATTGCTGAAACCAGTGTATCTCTCTTCTTTCGATACACAACTCTCATTTTATGAATATGCTTTTCCCAATGTCCACCCTCGAGAAAACGTTTCACAATTTCTTGATCAATTCGCGATACAGTCTGCGTATAAAAGAAATAGTCTTGTTGATATACTTCAATTAGCGCTTTTGGGAGCACCATATAACTGATACGTAACGATGGAAGTAGTGCTTTCGAAAAAGTACTCATATAAATAACCTTCCCATTTGTATCTAATCCTTGGAGAGCTGGAATGGGTTTACCAGAATAACGAAATTCACTATCGTAATCATCTTCTACAATATAACGTCCTTCCTCTTTTTCTGCCCAATGTAAAAGCTGCATCCGCTTTGAAATTGGCATAATCATCCCGCATGGAAATTGATGGGATGGTGTAACAAACACAACATCTGCATCGCTTTCTTCTAAACATGAAAGCATGATTCCATCTTCATCAAGAGGAAGCTGTTCTACATGCTCTATCCCTTTTTCATACGTAACCATTCTTCGATGGTATCCTGGATTTTCTACCGCAAATGTACTTTCCTTTAACAATTGAAATAGCATTCTTATTAAATATTGGGTTCCTGCTCCAATAATAATTTGACTTGGTGAACAATGGACACCGCGCGATTCGTACATATATTTTGCAATTTCTTTTCGCAATCCAAATTCACCTTGCGGATGCCCAAGTAGTAGTACTTCTTCATTCTCAATCTGCAGCACTTCATTTGCCAATTTGCGATATAGAGCAAATGGAAATGACTGAGCATCAACACCTGTATGCGTAAAGTCAAATACGTAGTCTCGTTCATAATAAGGTATTTCTTTTACATGTTGCATCTTTTGTTTTACATGCAATACAGTTTGTTCCATTTCACATACGAAATATCCTTTACGTGGAATCGCCTCTATGTAACCTTCTGCAACAAGCTGACCATAAGCGGCTTCAATTGTATTTTGGCTAATTTGCAAATATTGAGCTAATTTTCGCTTCGATGGTAATTTTGTATAAGGCGGGACATTTCCAGATTTCATTTCCTCTTTCATGTAATTATATAGTTGTACATATAGTGGTTCTTTACTATGAATATCAAGTTTCGGTGTTAATTCTAACATACAAACTGACCCCTTTATTTTATAGAAAACTGACACTTTTTATGGTATCAGAAGTTATATATAATCATACTTATCATTTCTGTTTTAAGAAATCAAGTCATACAAAGGAGGATACATCATGAAATCACCTCGCCATATCGGTCTAATGATGATTATTAGCGGAGCAACATTATGGGGGTTATCTGGTCCTATGATTCAGTGGCTATTTAACCATACTGAACTATCATCTAGTGACTTTTTAGTCATTCGTCTACTATTAGCAGGCATGTTTATTTTATGCTCCCTACTATTTACAAAACAAAATATATTTGGAATTTGGAAGTATCCACATCATTGGATTCAACTACTAATTTTTGCGGTTGTTGGCATGCTTGGTGCTCAGTACGCATTTATTGAAACAGTGCATATAAGTAATGCTGTAACTGCAACACTATTTCAATTTCTTGGTCCAGTTCTTATTACTATTTATGTTACAATGCAGCATAAAAAACTTCCTTCCTTTATGCAGGTCATAGCAATTTCTGCTGCACTGACAGGCACGTATTTCCTTATTACCAATGGTTCAATTGAAAATATTGTTCTTTCTAAACAAGCAATACTATTTGGTATTTTAACAGCAGTCGGCTTTGCTTTTTACACACTCCATCCCGCTTCTCTCATTAAACAATGGGGGACATCAGTAATTGTTGGTTGGGGGATGTTACTTGGAGGAATTTCTTTATTTCTATATAATCAAGAATTTCATTTCCGTTATGTAGCAAATACATTAACAATGAGCACATTTTCTATGCTTATTCTCGTAATTATAAGCGGAACACTTTCTTTCCTGCTCTATATTGGTAGTCTAAAATATTTATCTGCAACGGAAACAAGTATTTTATCAAGTATTGAACCGCTCGTAGCAGCTATTGTTTCAATCATCTGGTTAAATGAATCATTTGGAGCCTATCAACTATTAGGCGGTATTTTCATTATTGTCGCAGTTGTCTTTTTAACAATGCCAGAAAAATCTAGCAACAGAACACATGTAAGAAAAGAGGAAACGCTATCCGCGTAGCCTCTCTTTTTCTTTTACAGGAATTGTTCTTTCTTTTGTCCAATACAATTAAAATACAAATATGAATAGGAGCGTGGCCAAATGAAAAAACTTGGAACCGTGCTACTTCTCTCCTGTCTCATCACTGGCTGTACGACTACAGTAAAGAAATCTACTTCCCCAAAAATAATTGAAACGATACAACCACAAAATAACATTCCCTCTTTCTTTCACCTTAGCATTCTTAAAGATGTCAATTGGGAAGAAAGTCCATCATTTCAGCACGATAAAATATCTGTAAAAGGTATACAAGACAAGGTTGCAATTGTAGATGCTACTTGGATTGCTAATCAACCAAATAAATATATGTGGTTCTTTCTCCACTCAAATATACCCTCTGGAAAACTAACCGTCATTGCAATAAAACAAGGCTCAACGAAACCAGTTCCTGTCCTTTTTCAAGATGAGATAACAGGCAATGTTTGGACAGCACCGCAAGAGATTACAAAAGATATCACAAGTATTCCCTCTAGTATGTTACTCCCTTCTTCTGGCTTATGGCTATTAAATGTATACATTGGAGAAAAGTTGTATGGACAGATTGTTGTACATGTAGAAGAAGGTGATAAACCATAGTATTTTCCTTACAACACTGTAATCCTTATGTCATCTAATTCAATAGTTCCGAAATGAGCTTTTCACTATACTAAAAGTAAGAAATGGAACCAAAAACAAGGAGAGATAAGAGATGAAAAAAATAATGGAAGTTGTAGTAGCGGTAGTCCTAGTTTTAGTGAATGGTAAAAATATTGCATTGGAGGTCAACAAATAATGAATATCCCCCATACAATCACATAAAAAGAGATAAGGTTTCATTGTTTTGATCCCTTATCTCCCCCTTATTATGAAAGAACAGCATACTATATTAAACTCCTTTTTCTGTCCATTTCTTTTCCCTTTTCAAAACATCAACCACTTGTTAAATAATAATAAAATGCCTCTGCATCTGTTTGTACCCAAGGTGAAAAATGAAGTTCTTGTACTCGATCTGGTTGTTGTTTTTCAATTTCCTCTGTAAGCTTCTGTGTATCCTTATCCGTCACATCTATCCCAAGTTCTTTTGCCACTTGCAAAGCCTTTTGTTCATTAATTTCTTGTAGCACTTGATAAATATCTTTTCCATACAGATCAATATGAAGGTTTTTCGCTTCTGTTTGAATTTTCGTTTCATATATTTCTTTCGCTAACGCTTCCATACTTTTTCCCTTTTCTGAAATACCAAGTTGCTTTGCTTCGTTTTTTATTTTTGTGCCATAAAGCTCTTCAGCTATCGCACCAATCTCTTTATCTTTTGTGGAAACCCCTAATTTTTCTGCTTCACTTTTTATTTTGATTTTATTAATTTCCGCTATTAAATCTACAATTGCTTTTCCCTCTACTGGTATTCCAAGTTTTTCTGCTTCTATTTTGACCTTCGCTTCATATATTTCTTCAGAAAGTGTTCCAACATCTTTTCCTTCTGTAGAAATTCCCAGCTGATTTGCTTCTTTCTCTACTTCCGTTTCATGAATTTCCTTCTCAAGTGTAAGTAGCTCTTTTCCTTGTGTTTCAATTCCTAAATTCTGCGCTTTATCTTCTGTATATGCAGCATGTATAG
This sequence comes from Bacillus sp. GB_SG_008, assembly GCF_052038115.1. Taxonomy (NCBI): domain Bacteria; kingdom Bacillati; phylum Bacillota; class Bacilli; order Caryophanales; family Bacillaceae; genus Bacillus; species Bacillus sp. GB_SG_008. The sequence goes on from NZ_JBPZSK010000008.1 coordinate 137,760, forward strand.
TCTCACCATTGACTTGTGCACTACTAGGTTGAGACGATTGTATTCCTTTATCTATCTCCTTATTTGTACAAGCTGAAGCTCCACCCATTACACTGAGACTTAATACTCCAACAACTAGTAGACCAAACGTCTTTTTTCTAATCACCTTTCACTTCCTCCCTTCATCATAACTGTTCCTTAAGCCGTTATGTCTTTTTGACGCTTTACTCTCCATTTCGCTCGCAACATGACAAAAGATATACATAGTCCAGTTCCAGTTAAAATAAGCATAACAATCGCACCGATTAATCCAATTACTCCTGTATGCAGTTCCTTAACTAATTTTGATAGAGAATTGAGTCCCCCATTATTTTTATCTTGAAAAAATTGTCCATTTGTCGCTGCACCTCTTTGATTAAAATCGGAATTCCCAGGTTGCATTCCTTGTCCATTTTGTCCATTCCCTATAGCACCATTTCTGCCAAATCCTCGTTCTCTAAAATTAGCAGCTCCTCCACCGTGGCCTTTTTCATTAAAATACATATATATCCCTGTTGCAGATTGAATAAAAATAAATACCGAAGCAATTAACCCAATCCAAAAATGAAGTTTTCTCATTCTTTTCATTTTCCACTCTCCTTTTTCATCATTTATCATTTGTAATTCGTCATTAGGTCTATATTTATTATGAAAAAGGTTCCTTAACTTTCCCTTAAAAAAGACGACCCTGTATAAAACAAGATCGTCTTTTTAATTACCTATTTTTCTTTCTTAGAAATATTTCGTACTTTTGATTCTTTGGAAATACAATTTCAAAACAAGTACCTTCTCCAATTTTGCTATGCACTTTTATTTTTCCGGAATGCTTTTCAACAATCCAGCTTGCAATAGAAAGACCTAATCCTGCTCCATTTGATGCTGATCTTGATTTATCACCTTGATAAAAACGGTCAAAAATTTTCGGGATATCTTCTTCAATGATGCCAATCCCATCATCTTTTACTTGGATGACAATCCCATTTGTTGTTTCAAAGCAAGATACCTTAATATTTCCACCTGCATTTGTATACTTCATCGCATTATCTAATAAAATTACAATTAATTGATGAATACGCTCTTTATCTCCCATAAATAAAATAGAAGGAACGGCATCCAACGTAATTGTTTTTTCTTCATACAAAGCAATTTCCGAATAAGGATTTACAATTTCGCTTAGCAATTTATCTAATGCAAAAGCTTTCTTGTCCATTTCAATTTGATCTGAATCAGAACGTGCTAATGTTAGTAAGTTTGCAACTAGTTTGGATAAGCGTCGGCATTCCTTTGATATAGTTGAAATATCCATCGCCTTATCTTCTATTGTTGCGGTAGGTGATTGAAACAATACATCTGTTTTAGATTGAATCACTGCTAAAGGGGTTCGTAATTCATGTGAAGCATCTGAAACAAACTGCTGCTGTTTATGCCAAGCATTCTTAATTGGTACAAGCGCCCTACCAGCTAAAAAAAAGCCAATCCCTACCGCACATATACTTCCTATACTGCACCCAATTACAAGAATAAGTAGCAGTGTATGCAGCATTTCCTTTTCAGGGTTTATGTCCCGCAATACTTGAAACGTGACTTTCCCTAAATCTGTATCTCCCTGAACTGCAATCATCCGAAAGTTTACGCCTTCCACTTCTATATCCTGCCGTTCTCCAAATGTTTTAGGAAATAAATTAGATTGATTTCTCTCAAAAAAGTTTGGATCTATAAATCGTGGTTCCATATCTACCAGTTGATTCTTTGCATCCCATTTTAAAACGATAATCCGCGAATCGCCAATATGCACATCTTTGCTAAAACCAAACTGACCCGGAATAGACTTGTCTTCTTTTTCTTGTTTCTTAATGAATCTGTCAATTGAATCATCTATTCCTTCATATAGTCGTTTATGTGTGTAAGAATAAATAACATTTCCTAACATACCAATTAATATAATAAATACCAATGAATTCAAAATCGTAAGTTGAATGCGCGTCTTTTGAAACATGCTATGTTGTCTCATTGTTCTTTTAAGATATATCCAATACCACGTATAGTTTGAATATCTTTATGATAGCCAAATGGATCGAGCTTCTTTCGCAAATGATGCACATATACCTCTACAATGGCTACTGTTGTATCAGAATTAAATCCCCATACTCTATCAAAAATTTGTTCACGCATTAAAATCTTCCCACTATTTTGAATCAGATATTCTAATAGTTCATATTGCTTTAAAGTTAATTTTATAGGTACCTCATCCACTTGAATGTCTTTCTCTTTTCCAAACAGCTCAATACCACGGTACCGAATTGTTTGATTAGTCGTTAAGCTTCCACTCCTTCTTAATAAAGCGCGAATCCTCGCTTGAAGTTCTGGCGCCTGAAACGGTTTCACTAAATAATCATCTCCGCCAAAGTCCAACCCTTTTACCCGATCTTCTAAAGAGTCTTTTGCAGTAAGGAATAAAACAGGCGTTTGAATGTTTTCATTTCGAATCCGCTGAATTACTTCAAATCCATCCATCTCTGGAAGCATCACATCTAGAAGAATTGCATCATAAATATTTTGCAATGCTAGAAATAATCCTTCCTCACCATTTTTTGCCGTATCTACTTCAAATTCATTTCGTAAAATTTGTGTAATTGACTCCAATAATAGAGGATGATCTTCTACAACTAATAAACGCATCTCACTTCTTCACCTCTTATTTTTTCTTCCGTTATTCACGAACAATAAGACTTTCACCTCATAATTCTAAAAAACAAAGAAGATAGGTGGACGATAACTGTCCGTAAAATTCTGATTGATGATGCTTTCCATCAGTAGGAATGAAAAAATCGCTGATGGAAATTTCATTTTATCCCACATTAATGGGTAAGACCTCCACTGATCGAAGTTTCACTTTATACTAGCAAAAGAAAGCGGCCGCAATATGCGATCGCTTCAATTTCTAGGCAAAACTACTGCCAATAACATGTTCTATTCATAGCGAAGTGCTTGAATAGGGTGCAACTTCGATGCTTTATTGGCTGGAAATACCCCAAATCCAACTCCTACTAATAAGGAGAACAAAAATGCAAGCAATGTAACAGGGAGAGAATAAGCAATTGTCATGCCTGCTGCCATGGAAATAACCTTTGCAACCAATAGCCCTATTCCCATTCCGATTAATCCTCCAAGTGAACTTAGTACTACTGCTTCAATCAGAAATTGTAGTAAAATATCTCTTCTTTTCGCCCCAATTGCTTTACGAATGCCAATTTCTTTCGTTCGTTCTGAAACAGATACAAGCATAATATTCATAATTCCGATTCCGCCGACTAATAAGGAAATACAAGCAATTCCTCCAAGCATCATCGTCATTGTACCTGTTACCGAACTCATCGTATCTACTAAATCTTTTTGATTAAATACGCTGTAGTTATCTTGCTTATTCGGGAACATTACAGCTAATTTATTTTGAATTTGTGCCATGACAGTATTTAGTTTTTCCTCACTGCTCACTTGTACATACACTGTCTGTATACTTGTGTTCTTTACAATTCGCTGTGCTGTACTCAACGGCATAATAATAACATCATCACCGCTTTGCCCCATAGAACCACCTTTTGAGGCAAGTACACCTACTATTTTAAAAGAGCTACCATTTACTTGTACATCTTTTCCAACTGGATTTTCAAATCCAAATAAATTTTGTGCTGTATTCGCACCAAGTACAATGACTTTTTGTCTATATTCTACATCCATATCTGATAAGAAACGACCTTCGTTTATTTTCATATCGCGAACTTGCTCATAAGAACTATTTGTGCCAGTAAGTGATACTTGTGTTGAAACCGTCCCATTCTTTACAGTAACTCGTCCCGAAACAACGGGAGACATTTCCTTTATCCCATCAATCTTTTGAAACTTTGCAATATCTTGTTCAGTAAGTTTTATCGCGTCAGATCCCATCATATTTATCGTTAACAAATTCGTACCTAAACTATTAATTTGATTTGTTACAGCTTGACTTGAGCCTTGACCAATTGAGACGAGTACAATAACAGACGAAACACCAATAATAATGCCTAGCATCGTTAAAAATGCTCGTAGTTTATTACCTTTGATACTGCGCATTGCCATTTTGATGGATTGTATTAGCCCCAATGTACTCACCTCTACTTTCAAACAATTGTCCATCTTGTATACGAACAATTCGGTTTGCTTGTTTTGCTACTTCTAAATCGTGCGTAATTAAAATAATTGTATGTCCCTGCACATGCAGCTCTTTCATTACCCCAATAATTTCTTCACTTGTTTTGCTATCTAATGCTCCTGTCGGCTCATCGGCTAATAAGATTGGTGGGCTTCCAACTAAAGCGCGTGCAATTGCAACGCGCTGCTGCTGTCCACCTGACAATTGGCTAGGTAAATGATGAGCTCTCTGTTGCAAACCAACTTTTTCTAAACAACTATACGCGGTATTCGTTCTTTCTTTTGTACTTATTCCCCGATATAAAAGCGGAAGTTCAACGTTCTCAATTGCTGTTAATTTCGTTAGCAAATTAAAGTTTTGAAAGATAAAACCAATTTTTTCGTTTCGAATCGTGGCTAGTTGATTATCATTCAGTTTATCTACTACTTCTCCATCCAATAGATACTGTCCATCATCTGGACGATCTAAACAACCAACCATATTCATAAACGTAGATTTTCCTGATCCAGAAGGACCAATAATAGAGAGAAAATCACCTTCATAGATTGTAAGAGAAACACCATCGAGTGCACGTACAATCTCTCCGCCCATCTCATATGATTTGGTCATATTCTGAATCTCAATAATCGGTTTCATTCTCACCCTCTCCCTTCAGCTTTATTTCTATTCATCCCTCTGCCACCAAAGCCTCCTCCCATGCCTCCGCCTGGTGTCATCATAAAGCCTCCTTGTTTATTATTGTAATTATTCGTTCCATTTCCTTGTGCAGCCATAGGCAATTGAATATTTTCTCCTTCTTGCAATCCTTCCGTAATTTCTACGGAATCTTCATTATGAATACCCGTTTTAACAACTTTTCGCTGCATATTTGCCTTTCCATTAGAAGAAGATGCTGAAGATTGAACAAAAACAAATTTTTGCTCTCCTTTTGTATGAACTGCTTCTACCGGAACATATAGAACATTGTCTTTACTATCAGTCAAAATACTAGCTTCTGTTGTCATTCCAATTTTCACATCTTTTGGATCATCAATATGAATCGTTACATTAAAGGAAGATACACCATTAGAAACTGTTCCTTCCTTCGCTACATCTGTTACCTTTCCTGTATAGGTTGTATCTGGGAATGAATTCACTTTTAATGTTACACTTTGTCCAACCTGCACTTTTGGAATGTCTAATTCATCAACTTGAATAACTGTTTCTAAATCACTGTAGTTTGTAATATGAGCAACAGCCTTCCCACTCGTTACACGATCTCCAGCTTGCACTGATATAGATGTAATCGTTCCATCAGCTGGTGCTACAATTGAATCACTTCCATCTGTAAATGTAATTAACTCCTGACCTTGTTTCACTACATCGTTTGCTGAAACTAATACTGACTCAACTACTTTATTTGAGCCTGCTGTAATATCTTCATTTGTCATAGATTGGGTAGAACCAGAACCTGTTACTTTCACATCTAGTTTCCCTTTTTGAACTGCCACACTTACTGCTTGATTCGTCACTGGTTGCGATTTATCCCTAAATACATACCAAGCCCCTGCACCGAGTACAATGATAAGAACTCCTAAAATACTAATCCACTTTTTCAAAGTCCTTTCTCCTTTCCTATGCTTCATTATTCATTAAGTAAGACTTATTATCGAATCTATTCCTTAAAATTCCCTTAACAAAAATAAAAAGAGATAAGGGTTCATCATTGTTTTGATCCCTTATCTCCTCTTTTCCCCTACATTAGCTCGTTTGTATAGGGAATCTTTCTTATTTTATAGAATATACTTTTTGACTTGGCAATTCTAAACAGTTCAGCTGGCCGCCGTATACAGCCCCTCCATCAATACCAATGATACGATTTTCACCAAAATACACGCCAAAATTCTCGTTATCCCCGTGAAGGACTTTTGTTTCTGTATGCCCAAATACAACCACTTTCTCGCCAGTATATCCATTATGAAACTCATCTCTAATCCACATTAATGTATACGCATCCGTTTCAGAAACAGGTGTCATTGGTTGTACACCCGCGTGAGCAAAAATATAATCATCTGTTTCAATATAGTGGTCTAGCTCTTTTATAAATTCTATATGTTGTTCTAGCACCTCAGACTGTAACTGCGGTCTTATGAATTCCTCTTCACTTACAGCAATATCACTTTCAGAAAAGCCATAGCTATGTAACGTTTGATCTCCTCCGTTTCTCTTTACCCAATGATTCCAGAATTTTTCTTCCTCTGTCGTTAAGGCTTTTATCATCATATCTTCATGATTACCTTTTAAGACGAACGCGCCAACTTCTTTTAATTGCATTACTTTTTCAATTACCTCTTTAGCATTAGGACCACGGTCTACATAATCTCCTAACAAAATTAATTGATCATTTTTTGGATTGTACTCTACTTTTTCTAATAACTTTTCAAACTTCCCTAATTCACCATGAATATCACTTATCACAAGCATCCTTCTCATATCTATTCCCTTCCTTCTAGTTGTAAAAGTTAATTCATATTATAGAGAGGCTCTGTTAATATCTCAATTTTCAAACTAAAAATATTATTAAAACAAAAGACTAGCGTCTATTTAGACACTAGTCTTTAAAACATACTTCATATACTATAATCAGGTTGATTTCACATTTATATTATTTTATTCCGTAAAAAAGCATTTTTCATCCCCCTTCCTAAAGTAACTTAACTTTAGGAAGGGTTTCTTATCTACGCTACTTCGACATCCGCTGCAAACCCTGTTTGCTCATGAAATTGTAAGTCAATACGCAAACTTTCTGGAATAAAGTTGTGATATTCCCTTAGATAAAATGCAATTGCATCAATTAACTCCTGCTCACCAAGCTCTACAGTTCGATACGGTAAACGAGCACTGGCGCCAAACCCTCTATTCGGATGAAACTGCAAATCAACATCAATTTGCTCCGGACGATACGCATGTATAGCGGCCGAGTGTACACAAACCGCATCAACTATATCTTGTTCAATAAAGTAAATCTTCATCGTCGTCCCTCCTTCTTAACGTCTTGCGAAAATACGACGTATAATCCAAATAATTCCTAAAATAATGAGGATATCTATTAATAAACCACTAGAAAAGAAGCTTCCGCCTACTCCACCAACTCCATGATTTCCAAATGGATGTAGCATACTACCTAGTAAAGCTCCTGCCCCAAATGATGCTGCATGACCCCAAAAGCTAGATTTCTTAGGAGCTGGCTGTGACTGTGGTGTACGATCTACAGAAGCTGGTTTCTTCGATTGCACATTTGATGACGAAGATTTATAGCCAGAATGATATGTCCCATCTGAAGAACGAGAGCTGCCAGAAGTCGATCCTTTCGTGCTGAATCCTCCGCTACTAGAATGAGATGAAACTGACGATTTACTACCACTATAGGTTTTTGCTTGTGCAAATGTTGGTACGGCAAACAAAGTGAAAGCTAACATTAGTGTGAAAATTTTCTTACTCATATTCATCTGAATCCCTCTTTTAATAAAAAATGAAATGTAGCACTAGTATAATTAACTTTTCTATTTCTTGCACGTATTTTGTACAAGAGATAGCTACAGTTAAAAGTCCTTGCTAACACTATGTTTTTTAAGATAAAACAACCAAAATCAGAACAGTTCTTCTGCATTTTTTGCTATGATTGTAATAAAGTGCAACTTCCATTAGTGGGGGTTTTTTCATCCCCCACCTATATCTTCCTCGATTCACTCTAAACCTTGAGGTAATGGGTCTTACTGCCCATTAATGTGGGATAAAAAAATTTTACAAGCTGCACAACTATCTTATAAATCATAAAACCAAAATAACTACACACAAAAAGAATGGATACAAAAGAATGGTAAGTGGTATTTGGATACAAACCAAAAAATAATGCTTTTAATAATAAAAAAACACCTCACACAATGAAACGTGTAAGGTGTTTCCATCAATAAGCCCCCGCTTTTTCTAGTATAGACTGGATTTTTGTAAATCCTCTTTCTTTAGCATGCTGAAGCGGAGTAACCCCTTCTTTATCGGGAATGTTTACATCAGCATTGTGTTCTATTAACATCTGTACAATTTGCTGATATTCTTTACCTCCACTTCCTAAAAGAACAGCTTCCATTAATGCAGTCCAGCCAAGATTGTTAATATGATTGACATCGATATCTGTATAAGCGAGAAGTTCCTTTACAACTTCAACATGGCCGCGCTCTGCTGCTGGAATTAATGCTGTATCGCCAAATTGATTCATTATCTTTGGATCCGCACCTGCTTCAATTGTTAACTTTAAAATTTCTAAAGTCCCCTCTGCCGCAGCATATAAAAACGGATTATCTTTGTGATTATCTTGAATATTTACATCTGCTCCGGCTGCTAATAATGTTTTCACAGTATCAATATGGTTATAATACGTTGCTGCCATAACCGGTGTTTCCCCTTGTGTACCTCTTACATTCAAATTTGCTCCGCTTTTTATCAATTTTACAACTGTTTCTGTATCTCCGAGCTGTGCTGAAAGTAATAACTGCTTATCCATCCAGTTCTCTTTCTTTGTATCTACGTCTTCCTTTTTCACTATCATAAACTCTGTTTGATTCTGTTTTCCACAAGCTGTCATTACCACCAATAGTCCAAGTAACACGAGAAATGAAACGTTTTTTCTTCGCACAGTCCCATCTCCTATGGAAGATTGTATTTTGCTAACCAATCCTTCATAACATACAATAACTCTTCTTGAATATTCTTATCCACAAGCCCCTTATATTCCTTCATTAGGCCTAGCATTGTATGATTTTTCTCGACTTCTCGTAAAATATGATTCATGTTCGGGATGACATGCCACTCTGCCTCACCAGCTACATATTCAGCAATATCCTTTGCCTGTTCTGGCGGCACTTGTATATCTCGATCTCCAGTAATCGCCAAAACGGGACATGTTACTTTCTCTAAATACTCTACGACATTATATTGAAATTGTTCACGTATCCACTTTGCATTTACCTTTGCCCCTTTTATTCGCATAACAGGCTTTGATGATTGTTGTATTTTTCCCATCACCGCTTCATTCTGTTTCTTAATACGTTGTGGAAGTTTTAAAAAGCGATATAACCATCCTCGAAATCCAGGTGTTACTTCCAATTCTTTCACTACCGTTTCCATTTGTCTTGGAAGTAATGTTTTCGAAGGCTCAGCTCCGCCGCTAAGTAAAATTAAGTTAGCAACTGATTCTCTTACATAAATAGCTGGCGCGAGTAAAGCTCCTTCACTATGACCTACAATTACGATTCGCTTTGGATCAATTTGCGGATGCTCCTTTAAAAAACGTACGCAAGCAACCCCATCATCAATTAAGTCTGCAACACCTGTTTTGTAATAATCGCCTTCACTTTTGTGCGTACCGCGCTTATCGTAACGTAGTGTTGCAAATCCTAATGAAGTGAAATAATCTGCTAAACCTTTATATAAATGTAGTTTTAAACCGCGAACATTTCCATCCCGATCTCCTTTTCCAGTTCCGCCAATAAGTAAAATAGCTGGGTATGTTTGTGCTTCGTATACTGGAATTGTTAACGTCCCTTGAAGTGAAACTGCACTTTCAATTGTCACGAACAATTCTTTTCCCATCTTTTTTATTCTCCCTTCCCATTTTTTTCAGGAATTACAATTGTTGAAATTGTTCTTCGCTTTCGCTCTGGAGATGGCTTGCGCTCCATTGCTTTTAAAAACAATCCACTCATTTCCTGTGCAAATTCTTGAAACTCCTCATCACTCATATAAAAACTTGCTTGACGATACCCCACTCCATCTTTCTCAAAATCAATCTGATCTTGCTGCAAGTAATCCTTAAAATTTGCTGTAAGCTGTGTAACAAACATCATGAAATATTGCATATGTTCTTCTTTCGTTACATCTTGCAAATCCTTTTGTGAAATGCTGGCCATACTGATATTTAACACATATAATTTTTCAACCGTTCCTCGTATTTGTGTTTCCTGAGCAACTTGTAAAATATGTGCTGTTGTTAATTTTTCTAAATGGCGATATAACGTCGCTTGTGGGATATGAGGTAATTTTTTAGCAAGCTGCTTTGCTGTTAACCGTTCTCCTCCAATAAACTCTTGAATAAGTTGAAAGCGAATTGGATGAAATAATATATCCATCTTTTTTTCTTTCATATATAAAAACCTACTTCCTTTTCTATATCTTATGATTATATTATCAATTATGATAACAAAAATAAATAAAAAATAAAGTGAAGCTTCCATCAGTGGGGGTCTTCTTCATCCCCACTGATGGAAAGCTCTCACCAATCGGGAGCATGCCAACAGTTATTCCCCACCTATCTTCTTCGTTTCTCTCAATCTTCAGGTGGGAATAGCGGGATAATCTTTCATTCATATTAAAAATATTAATAGATAGCAATGAATAGAACCCTTCGGTATATCATTTTTCATTACAAAAAACGAGTACATGTATTACTTACACACATACTCGTTTTTGTTTTTTTATATTTTAATAAAATGAAATTTATTCGCATCCCGTTATTAAAAAATCATCTTCTACTTTACACAATACCGTATTCGTATCTACTTCCTGTCCAACTACTACATCTACAGATACTATATTTCCACTAATCCCAACCGCTGCTTCTTCTAATACACCTTTATTATTTCTAATAATAAGTAACTTTTCCCATTCATATATATGAGACGTTTCATTGATTAACACTTCTTCTACTACTCCATTACATGGACTATAGACACTTTCAATAACTGCTTTCATACAAGCTCTACTCCTTACTTTCCTATTCAAAATCTCATTTTCCTCACCCATTCTATCACTGTTATTCCAGATCTTTTATATTTTAAAAGATTTGAATTGTATTACATTTTTTAGTTAGCTATACCAATATAGTAAAGTAAAACTTCCATCAGCGGGGTTGCTTCATCCCCACCTTAAACTGAGCTATGCCCTGCGCGTTTTGAAGATGGGAGTTTCTTGCCCATTTTCTGATAAACCTGTGAACAAAATGAACTATATAAAAATTATGCTTTTAATAGATTTATTTCTCTAATTATTTACCAGGTATCCTTTATCACGTATCATGACCGTAATAACGCCATTATCTGAAAATTAAATCATTTATTGAAAGCGTAATCAATTTATTAAGGAGGGGTTTTCATGTTAGCGATATTGGGATTTGCAATGGTATTTGTGTTCATGTTTTTAATTATGACAAGGCGAATGTCCGCACTAGTGGCCTTAATGCTTATACCTACTTTATTTGCTTTAATAAGCGGTTTTTATGCTAATGTAGGTCCGATGATGCTAGCAGGGGTTAAAAATTTAGCACCTACTGGTATTATGTTAATGTTTGCTATTTTATACTTTGGCATTATGATTGATAGCGGTTTATTCGATCCCGCTATTTCGAGAATATTAAAAGTTGTAAAAGGTGATCCATTAAAAATTGTTGTTGGAACAGCTATTTTAACATTACTTGTTTCTTTAGATGGTGATGGAACAACAACATATATGATTACTGTATCTGCTATGTATCCGCTCTATAAACGCCTTGGTATGAATCCCCTTATTTTAGCTGGGGTTGTCATGTTAGGCGCTGGTGTAACAAATATTATTCCATGGGGTGGTCCTACCGCGAGAGCAATGAGTGCACTTGGCCTTGATGCTTCTCAATTATTTACCCCGCTTATTCCAGCATTAATTGGCGGGGTACTATGGGTGATTTTTGTCGCTTACATGCTTGGAAAGAAGGAGCGGAAACGATTAGGAATCGTCGATATTCAATTTTCTACAGCAGAGAAAGCTGCCCTCACAGAACAAGCAGCAACTGTAGAAGCATATAATTATAAACGTCCAAAATTACTATGGATTAATTTCTTATTAACTGTGACTCTTATGACATGCTTAATTATGGAAGTTTTACCTCTTCCTGTTTTATTTATGATTGCCTTTGCAATCGCTGTCATGATTAACTATCCGAACCTTGAACAACAAAAAGAACGGATTGCTTCTCATGCTGGAAATGTATTAGCAGTTGTTTCCTTAGTATTCGCAGCTGGTATTTTCACGGGTATTTTATCAGGAACGAAAATGGTCGATGCGATGGCACATAGTTTAGTTGCTCTTATTCCAGATTCTCTTGGCCCGCATCTGCCAATCATTACAGCAATTACAAGTATGCCATTCACGTTCTTTATGTCTAATGATGCTTACTATTTCGGTGTGCTACCTATTCTTACGAAAGCTGCAGCAAGCTACGGAGTTAGTGCTGCTGAAATGGGAAGAGCTTCCTTATTAGGACAACCTGTTCATATGCTTAGTCCACTCGTTGCATCTACATATTTATTAGTAGGAATGGCGAAAGTTGATTTTGGAGATCATCAACGATTCACATTAAAATGGGCCGTTGGAACGACACTCTTTATGTTATTCATTGCTATTCTTACAGGGGTAATTTCTTTATGAAAACTCCCGCCACTTATCTCCTGCGAATCTTGAAGCGGAGGGGGGCTTACTGTCCGTTAATGCGGGATAAAAAAGCCTGCATCACAATAATTTGTAACACGTATAATCATATTTTAGTCTAATACGATAGAAACAAGAATCGCTTATATTCTATACAAGAAACTCCTTTCCCATAAGGAGTTTCTTTTTTCATCTACTCTGAGCTACTCCTCCCACAAAAAAGAGCATCCCCTTTGTATGAAGGCTGCTCTTCTACTTTATTTATGAAGAAATAGGAAAATATCTTCTTTCTGGTCGTCCCACATTTCCATAAATCAATTCAGCATAAATTTTCTTCTGCGAAATTAAATACTCTAGATATCGCCTTGCTGTCGAACGGCTGACTCCTGATTCTTTACCAAGCATTTCCGCAGTTATTCCGTTATACTCCATTGTTAGCACACACTGTAAAATTTTTTTTAGAGTCAGAGGATCAATCCCCTTAGGTGAATGTTCTGTATGAATACCCACCCCCTGCGTTCTCCTGTTCCATAAACTTTCAATCTGTTCTGGTGATAATTTTTGAGATTGCTTTAATTTCTCCACTTTATTTCGATAGTTTTCTAAACTTTCCTTGAATCTTTCAAACATAAGCGGTTTTACAATATAATCAAATACACCACCACGGAGTGCACGCTGAACAACCTCAACTTCAGATGCTGCAGTAATCATAATAACATCTGTATCTGGCACATTATGACGAATGAACGTTACTAAATCTGATCCTTTCATATCAGGTAAATAAACATCAAGTAATACAAGCTGCGGCTTTACAAGTTCGATCCATTCCTTTGCTTGCTCCCCTGTTATTGCTGTACCCACTACAGTAAACCCTTCTACTTTATCAGTAAAACGGCGATGAATTTCAGCAATGCGAACATCGTCCTCTACAATTAACACCTCAATAGTTTGAGACATGCTATTCCCCTCTTTCCTTTGGTAACGCCACAATAAATAAAGCTCCCCCTAAGTCCCCTTTTTCAATCGTAATGTTACCATGCAATTCATCTACTAATTCTTTCACTTTAGCCAATCCATACCCACGCTTTTCTCCTTCTTTCGTAGAAAAACCTTTATGAAAGATATGTGCAACAATCTTATCATCAATTCCGGATCCAGAATCTTCAACCTCAATGATAATTTCATCTCCAATATCTGTTATAAATAAGTTTACTATTTTCTTATTCTCTTCTTTTCTCTCTACTGATTCGAAAGCATTCGTAATTAAATTGCCGAGAATTGATACAACATGGTTACTATCTATATGAGCTGGCAATTCTTTCAAACAACTCTCTCGGTCTATTATTAAATCAATTTTTAATTCTCTAGCACGATTATAAAAACCAACTACAATTCCTCCTAACCACGGATTTTGTAATTTTGTCATAATAAATTGCACAAAATCCTGCTGAAGAGCTGTTTCTTTATGAATAAGCTCTATCGCTTCCTCATAAGATTCTAGTTGAATTAATCCTGATAATGTATATAAAAAATTCTTATATTCATGTGTCTGCGCACGAAGTGCTTCTGTATATGTTTTTACTTGTGAGAGTTCTTCGGTTAACTGATCAATCTCTGATTTTAGCCGGAAACTAGAAACGACTCCGATTACTTCATTTTCTACTTTGACAGGCAATCGATTTACAATCACTACTTTCCCATTTAAATCCATTTGTCGATCCAATTGTTCCTCTCCAGTCCGAAGTACTTCTAATATGGAAGAATTGGGCACAATCTGCAAAATAGGCTTCCCAATAACAGACTCCTCTTGCCTTAGAGAAAGGATATCGCAGGCTGCCTGATTTACTAAACTAATACACCCTCGTTTATCAATAACTATAATCCCTTCACGTACAGATTGAATTACAGCACTATGCTCCTCATACAAAGAAGAAATCTCTTCCGGCTCTAATCCAAACATTAATTTTTTAATACCCCGTGCCAAATAGACAGAACCAACAATACCTACTACAAGTCCACATACAGCTACCCACAGGATTGGAACACTATGTTTTTCTATTACTTCATGTATATCCTCCGCAAGAAATCCCACGGACACAACTCCTATAACCTTATTCGTTTCATCACGAATTGGAACTTTTCCACGTACAGAAAGCCCTAAAGTTCCAGTCGCCTTTGATACGTAAGACCTTCCCTCTTTTAGCACACCTTCGTTATCTCCACCAACCATTTTTTCACCAATTCTATCCGGCACAGGATGCGCGTACCGAATCCCTTCCTTATTACCGACTACAATAAATTCTGCGCCCGTTTCAGCTCGAATTTGTTCTGCAATCGGCTGAATCACTTCAGATGGATGATTTGTGTGAAATGCCTTATGAATTTCTGGTATAGAAGCCACTGTCTTAGCTACCTGTAAAGCTCTCTTCCCAATTTGATCTTCCATGCTATCAGATAATATATAATAAAATAAAATACTCATTTGAACGATAACGAACAAAACAAGAATACCTATAAATAATGCAACTCTTGGCTGCAATTTTAGTTTTTTCAGTTTCAAAACAAGATCCCCTAACTGATATCACACTTGAATTTTAAGAATATACAGAAATTTAATTTTACATTATATGAAACACATTCCTCTTATATATATTGTACTAGGAGATCTATTTCCTATACAAGCTATGAATCTATAACCAACCTTATAGCAATGTAATCCCTATGTCACTTGATTCAATCATATCTAGTCTTTTTTATAGATATACTAAAAATAAGAAAACTCTAGAATTTTTTCTAGAGTTTTCTTATTTTTAACTAATTATTATCTTTGTTTTCTTCAACTACTTGCACAACCATCTTTTCCTTCGTTGTCTGCTGCACTGCACCTTTCCCAGCAAAACTTTCCAGCAATTCTTTCAAATCAATCCCTGAAGAAGCTTTTAATGTTTCTTGCATCGTTGCCATTAAATCTGTTGCATAGCCTGCTACTTTACCAGCACCGCTGTTTTTTCCACCGCCGCCTGTATCCACAACTGTAATTTTGTCGATATTACTAAGCGGGCTTGCAATTTCTTTCGCATAACTTGGTAACATTTTCAGTACCATATCCATAATCGCTGCTTGACCGTATAGTTCAAATGCTTCAGCAATTTTTTGTTTTGCTTCTGCTTCTGCAAGACCTTTTAGTTTAATAACGTCCGCTTCTGCTGTACCTTGGGCTTTTTGTACTTCTGCTTTTGCTAAACCTTCAACACGCACTTCTTCTGCGCGCGCTCTTGCTTCCGCTTCAATTTTATACTGCTCAGCATCTGCTCTTTTTATTTGTTTCACTTTTTCTGCTTCAGCAGCCTGCTCAACTGCATAACGATCAGCGTCTGCTTTTTTCTTCACTTCTGCGTCGTATTGCTTTTCACGACGAGCAATTTCTTTTTCTTCTAATTCGATTTGTTTTTCACGCTCAATAATTTTTACACGCATTTGCTCTTCTGTTACACCTTGTTGTGCTTTCGCCTGTTGTAGCTCATATGAAAGGTCTGCATCAGCACGTGCTTGTTCTTGCTCTCTTTTATATGCTTGCACCTTTAATTCTTTATGTTTCTCTGCTTCAGCAATTTGTGCATCTCGTTGGTACTCGGCCTCTTTTGCCTCTTTTTCAGCACGTGCCTTTTCAATCCGTGCTTCTTTTTCTCTCTCTGCATTTGCAATTGTTGCATCACGTTTTACTGTTGCAATTTGCGGCTGTCCAAGTGCATCTAAATATCCATTTTTATCACTAATTTCCTTAATAGTAAATGATACAATGCGAAGTCCCATCTTCTTCAAATCAGTGGAAGCCACTTCATGTACTTTTTGTGCAAATTGTTCTCTATTACTATAAGCATCTTCAACTGTCATAGAAGATAAAATGGCGCGTAAATGCCCTTCTAACACTTCCTTTGCTTCTATTTTCAATTCTTCTGTTTCTTTTCCTAAATATTGCTCTGCTGCTGTTGATACTTCTTCAATTGTAGAGCCCACTTTAATAATAGAAACACCATTCACTGTTACAGGAACACCTTGTTTTGTATATGTATCACGTGTTCCCACTTCTAACTTATAGTTTAATAAGCTAAGAGGTTCTGCTTGCTGCATAATTGGCACAACAAATGTACCTCCCCCGCGAATAATCTTAATCTTCTTACCATCATCTGTTGTAACAACATTTTTCCCACTGCCTAGTCCGCTCCCCGTTACAATCAAGGCTTCATCTGGACCGACAGTACGATATTTTGTAATAAAGACTAAAATAAGGATAGCTAATATTGCTAATAAAACACCGCCAATAATTAATGGAACCATAATAAATCCTCCTTATCATTTTGGTTTCTTTAAAGAAACCGCTAAATTTTGCACAAGTAGAATACCGTCTTGCACAGCTTCAACAATGACATAAGATCCTTGTAAAATATCTTTCTTCCCTATCGTTTTAGCTGGCATTGCATTACTGCCAAATTTAGAAACTAGCAAAACTTCACCTAGTCCTTCTTTCGGAATTGTTATAATCACTTCTCCCTTACACCCAATAAACTCTTCCATACGGTGCATTGTATTTTGCTCTGCCCTAGAAATTGGTGCTAAAATAAGCATTTTCATTGTAATAACACCAGCAAGTGCAAGAAAAAAAGAAATAACAAAAATAGAAATACTACTCCAAGGAAATATATATTCTAATATGTAGCCAAATCCACATAGCATAGCTAGAAAACTAAATAACAGTGTAAAAGGCGAAGTAGCCCCGCTTGATATACTAAAAAGAGATTCTAAAATATCTCCAAAAAGCAAATAAAGAATGGCAATAGCTGCAGTTATAATCAGTCCATATAAATAAATTGTTTCAATTGGAAAATTAAATAACATACTGCTTCACCCCTTTCAACATAAGTGAAACTTTAATTAGTGAATCTAATTTAACCCTCTTCTCTTTTTGCTGAGTTTTGAAATATTGATATCACAGCTCTTTTCCTAATATGTATTCCTCCTCCCCTTTAAATATCTTAATATTCAATCATTTAAACCTTTGAAAAAAGAGCCTTATACTACAGACTCCAAAAAAGAACAGGAGAAAGCTATAGTGACAGCCTCCTCCTGAAAATAAATCGCTATATTATATATTTATAGGATACATTTTTTTACATAAAAAGTAAAGTTTTATATATATTGGTGTTTTCTTTATGACTCAATTTTATCCCTATACTATCTATATTTTATTGATGTATTCATTATGAATACATCATAAATTATAATGTTACATTTTAAAAATTATATATATTTTATAAAAAATACAGCGAATCAACTCGAATTATCCAAACAAAATACTGCTTCTGTAGCAAGTTTAGTATCACCCATGGCTATTTTTGATTCAATAGACTTTATCGCAGGAAAAACAAAACTTCACTCCTTTGAACTTGTACATTGTGTTTGCACAACAAAAATATACATTCAAAACTCTGTAAATAAAAAGTTCAAAAAAAAAAACGAACAAAAAAAACACATAATTCTGACAAGTTGGACATTTTATTTGAAATTGAATTAAATATTACTTTAAACTTTAAACTTTAAAACATTGTGGAAACAATGTCTTTTATTATTATTATTCTCTAATTCAATTTATGATAAAATCTCTTAAGTATCCTATAAATAAGGAGTCTTGTCCTATGGAAAATTTCCCTAAAAGTTTATTAATTGTATTTCTAATTTTAATATGTAGTTGTATTGTTTTCGGTATATAACATAGTTTTTATTAATAAAAAACACTCAAACTAATAAATTTATTTTCTAGATTTGTATAATCTCTAATTATCAGCAAAGGGTAGCACGCACATTTTAACGAATGTTGGCCGTACCCCATGCCTATCAAGCTAAGGTAATTTGGTATCTAAATAATGAAAAGAACGCTACTCTTTTTGGAGAAAAATTGACCTTAACTTAATAGGGCTGTGTGGTTGATAACCCATGGTTAACTTTAAAAAGATACAATCTTCGTATTTTGAGGAATTAAAATTTAGCTTGATGGCGATGGGGCTTTATCCAGAAAACAGAAATATTGAACTACCCCCACCTACTGCTTCGTGCTTGAGTTGGGGGATGAATCGCTAGAAATGATAAACATGGAGCAAAAATTTGTATTATAAATAGACAGCGGATTTTTATGCATTTATGGACAAACAAATAAGCCTTTCTTATGTGTAGAGAATATCTTAATCATATAGGAGGGAAAACATGAAAAAAGAACAACTCATTCTTACTATACTTGGAAGCAGCGGCGGCGCTGCTCGTGCATTTTTATCTTTATTAAATCATGCCGTAAAAGATAGTCATAATCCTTTATACTCTCAATTGCAAAACTGTTCGATTCATTTAATTGATATAAAGCAAAAACCGCAATCCTATTTTAAAGAAATGTATCCTGCATTATACGAGAGTTTTACATTTCATATGTTCGATCTAAGCGATAACGCATTATTTCGAAACCATCTACAAAAAACGGGGACAACCCTGGTTGTTGATGCTTCCTTAGC
The DNA here is from genome assembly GCF_052038115.1 of Bacillus sp. GB_SG_008. NCBI lineage: Bacteria > Bacillati > Bacillota > Bacilli > Caryophanales > Bacillaceae > Bacillus > Bacillus sp. GB_SG_008. Next base: position 157,017 of record NZ_JBPZSK010000008.1, read on the forward strand.
AGATGCAGTAGAAATGTTGACATGCTGTAATGAATTTGGAGTACATTATATTAATACAGCATTGCAATCACCAGTAATTGATGCGAATGAACATATAAAGCGATTCAGTTTACTAGAAAGACAAAATTTCTTTGAAGAACATAAACCTACCTTCACAAAAATGACAGGCATTATTTGTTCCGGTATGAATCCCGGTGTCGTCCAATGGATGGCAATTAAATTAATGAAGCAAAATCCTACGGAAATCCCCCTCGCTTGTTTCATCGTCGAACACGATACAACCTTCTATCATGATCCAACTCTTATTAAAGAAAAAACAGTATACTCGACATGGTCTCCAGCAGGTTTTTTAGAAGAAGGCATTTTAAACTATCCTCTTTTCATGAAACATCAAACTCCCATTCTCTTATGTAACACCGCTTATGAACAAGAATTTAAAGTAACGTTAGGAGATAAACAGTTTTTCGGTTGTTTAATGGGACATGAAGAAGTAATTAATCTCGGAAAATTATATGACATGGAGGTAGGTTTTTTATATCGTATCAATGATTATATGACACAATTAATTCATGACAATCAACATAATATTGATGAACTATGGAGCTGGGATCATCACGTATTAAATCCAGAAAATGGACAACTCATCGGTGAAGATTTAATCGGTATCTTACTTGTGTATAAAGACAAAGAGGTATATATGTATAACACTACTGCCACCCAGCATGTGTACACACAATACGGAACAAACGCAACTTATTTTCAAGTGGCATGCGGCGTTTACGGGGCACTTGCTAGCCTCTTACTCGATAATTTACCACTTGGTTGTTATTTTGTAGATGAACTTCTTTTAAATACAGATTCGAAGTATGGTGATTATCTTTCATATTATATGAAAGATTTTGTAATAGGAGAAAATGGTACGACAGATGGTTTATTATTTGATCGTATAAAAAAGATTGAGTAGTTTTTCCTACTCAATCTTTTTGGTTTCACTTAAAAACAAAAACCCCTTCACTTAGGGGTTTAAGCCATCTTTTCTTTTGATTCTTCTCGGAAAAAGCTCTTCATCGCATGAAATACGTCAGCTTTTTGTTTTAAAATATAATAGCGAAACTTCTCATCTTTCACATTTTTATAGGCTGACATGAGTGTACTATGACGATTATACTGATTCACTTCTCCATACCCAAACATATTAGATACTTTCATTAATTCTTGCACAAGTTTTACACAGCGGGCATTATCAGATGTTAAATTATCTCCATCTGAGAAGTGGAACGGGTATATGTTATAGCGTTCCGGAGAATATTTTGTTTCAATCAGTTCTAATGCTTTTCTGTATGCCGATGAACAAATTGTTCCCCCGCTTTCACCTTTTGAGAAAAATTCTTCTTCTGTAACAACTTTTGCTTCTGTATGGTGTGCGATAAATTCAATATCTACTGTTTCATATTTCGTACGTAAAAAACGGGCCATCCAGAAGAAAAAGCTACGAGCCATATATTTTTCCCAAAGCCCCATCGAACCGCTCGTATCCATCATTGCTAACACAACAGCTTTTGATTCTGGCTTCAAGACTTCGTTCCACGTACGGAATTTTAAATCTTCTCGCTTAATTGGATGAAAAGCTGGATTGCCATTCATTGCATTTCGTTTATAAGCAGATATCATTGTCCGTTTTTTATCAATGTTTCCCCAAAGTCCTGTTTTACGAATGTCGTTAAATTCAATGTGTTCAATACGATTTTCATCCAGTTCTTTACGCTGTAAATTAGGAAGCTCTAGTTCTTTAAAAAATGCTTGCTCAAGCTCTAAAATCGATACTTCCGCCTCGTAATAATCTTCTCCTGCAGAGTCTCCTGCTCCTTGCCCTTTTCCTGGTCCTTTTTGCTTTTGGCCGCTCGATCCATCTCTCGCTACAACATCACCGACTTTACTATCCCCTGTTCCTTGACCGACATGTTTATTTTTATCATAGTTATAACGAATTTTATATTCATCTAGTGAACGAATTGGTATTTTTACAACATCCCTACCATTGGACATGACAATACTTTCTTCTGTAACAAGGTCTGGTAAATTATTTTTTATTGCCTCTTGCACTTTTTCTTGATGACGTTGTTGATCATCATGCCCTTTACGATGGAGGGACCAATTTTCCTGTGAAACCGTATAATTATATTGATTTTCTTCTGCCATTCCTTTCCCTCCTTACCTAATTTTTTATACTTTCACTTAAACACAGATTAAAACATGAAAATCCTACTAAGAGAAATTTACTTTTACATGAATAAAAAACTGATACACTTTCGCAATTAAGAAAGAAACACAATGCATTGTTGCACACTTTACAGCTGCACAACATATTGTATTGTGTTGACCTTTTTCTTTATGAATGGTTGGTTACTCTATCATATGCTCATTGTGAAAATAATTGACAAATAAATTCATAAGATTGCATTTAAATTTACTCATAGTGGACAAGCACCTCTTATAGTCGAAAATAAAATATAAAAAAAACTGCCCCTTTCCAAGAGACAGCTTTTCTTTTTCTACAACTATGATTATTATCGATTTAACAAGCTACCTACATAACGCAATAATTCATTTGCAGATGTGGAATTATAGCCATGTTCATCAATTAATCGTGCTACAACGTCATTAATTTTCTTCAACTGATTTTCATCCGGTGTTTTTGTTGAAGTCGTAATCTTCACAACATCTTTCAAATCAGCAAATAATTTCTTCTGAATTGCTTCACGAAGACGTTCATGCGAATTATAATCAAACCGCTTACCTTTGCGAGCATATGCAGAGATACGAATTAAAATCTCTTCACGGAACGCTTTCTTCGCATTTTCAGAAATGCCAATTTGTTCTTCAATAGAGCGCATAAGTTTTTCATCCGGGCTCATTTCTTCTCCAGTTAATGGATCGCGTAGTTTCGATTTATTGCAGTATGCTTCTACGTTATCTAAATAATTATCCATAAGTGTCTTCGCAGATTCTTCATATGAATATACAAATGCTTTTTGTACTTCTTTCTTCGCAATTTCATCATACTCTTTACGTGCTAATGAAATGAAATTCATATAGCGCTCACGATCTTCATTGCTAATAGATGGATGTTGATCTAATCCATCCTTTAAAGAACGTAATACATCTAAAGCATTAATTGATGCTACTTCTTTACGAATAATTGTAGAAGAAATACGATTGATAACATAACGCGGATCAATTCCACTCATACCTTCATCTTGATATTCGCGCTGCAGTTCCTCTACATCAATAGAATTGTACCCTTCTACCATTTCACCATCATATAAACGCATTTTCTTAATTAAATCGATGTCTGGCCGCTTCGGATCTTTTAAGCGTGTTAAGATTGTAAACATTGCTGCAACGCGAAGTGTATGCGGTGCAATATGAACATTAGAAACATCACTTTCATGAATCATTTTCTCATAAATATGCTCTTCCTCACTTACCCGTAAGTTATATGGAATTGGCATTACAATAATCCGCGAATGAAGTGCTTCATTTTTCTTATTAGAAATAAAAGAACGATATTCTGTTTCGTTCGTATGTGCAACAATTAATTCATCTGCGGAGATCAGGGCAAATCGGCCTGCTTTAAAATTCCCTTCTTGCGTTAACGATAATAAATGCCATAGAAACTTTTCGTCACATTTTAACATCTCTTGAAATTCCATCATCCCACGGTTCGCTTTATTTAATTCTCCATCAAAGCGGTAAGCACGTGGATCTGATTCTGAACCAAATTCAGCAATAGTAGAAAAATCAATACTACCTGTTAAATCCGCAATATCTTGTGATTTTGGATCAGATGGACTAAATGTTCCAATCCCTGTTCTGCGATCTTCTGAGAAGAAAATACGCTCCACAATTACATCTTCAATTCTGCCTCCATACTCTTTTTCTAGGCGCATTAAGTTTAATGGTGACAAATTCCCTTCAATTCGCACGCCATACTCTGCATAAAAATCATCACGTAAATGATGCGGAATAAGATGAAGCGGATCTTCGTGCATTGGGCATCCTTTTATTGCAAAAACTGAACCGCGATCTGTATGTGAATATGCCTCTAATCCACGCTTTAACATCGTAACCAATGTAGATTTCCCACCACTAACTGGTCCCATTAATAATAAAATCCGTTTTCTTACATCTAAACGTTTTGCAGATGGATGAAAATATTCTTCTACAAGACGCTCTAATGCTTCTTCTAATCCAAATAATTGATTACTAAAGAAATTATATTTTCTCAGGCCGTCTACTTCTTCAATTCCAGCATCCTTAATCATATTATAAATACGAGAATGTGCTGTTTGTGCCACCCATGGTCTTTCTTTAAGAAGTTCTAAATAATCAGCAAATGTCCCTTCCCACTTTAAACGTTCTTCTGTTTCCCGGTGCTGTTCAATTTTCTTTAAAATATCCATTATAGCTCCTCCCCCATCTCCTTGTTCAAGCGGATTATTATAAAAGTATGCGAGGATGTCCTTAAACATTCGTACGAATCCAAATGAAATCGCACACAAACTTTATAAATTTTATTACCAAAATTGAAAGAAAATTCGATATAATACAAGTAATAGGGAATGAATATGAATGGGGGGCTAAATTCTCATGAAACTTTTATTAATTTTAGGTGTTATGCTCACATTTCTCACTGCTATTTTCACATCAGGATACAATGATAAACCAGGAACAAAATAAAAAAAGTGATGAGCTTGATGCTCATCACTTTTTATCTGTCATAAAATAATAACCTTGGGCTAAGATCGCATTTTTTTCTTTCAAAAATTGAATTTGTTCTTCCTCCTCTACTCCTTCGGCAATGATATTCAACCCTAATGAAATTTGTCGTTTTTTCAAACAGATGCAAGCTTTATTAAAAAATATTAGTTTTCTTCAAAAAAAAACCGTCATATGACGGTTTTTAATAAACAATTTCTACATCTAATCCTGGATAATTTTGCTGGCGCAATGCCTCATAAATTAAAATTGCTGCAGTATTAGATAAGTTTAAAGAACGGACTTTATCAGTCATTGGAATGCGTAAGCAATGATCAAAATTATGTTCAATCACATTTGCTGGAAGACCATTTGTTTCTCTTCCAAATACGAAATAGTAATCTTGCTCCACATTGCTATAATCAAATGTTGTGTGTGCTTTCTCTCCATACTTTGTTAAGTAGAAAAACTCACCATTTTCATTTTTCTCATAAAATTCCTCAATAGAGTCATAATACGTAATTTTTACGTGCTCCCAATAATCTAATCCAGCACGCTTTAACGCTTTATCGTCAGTAGAAAATCCAAGCGGTCTAATTAAGTGTAATTCTGCACCTGTTGCTGCACAACTACGCGCAATATTACCTGTATTCGCTGGAATTTCTGGTTGATATAAAACAACATGTATTCCCACAATGTTCACCTCAATCTTTTTCTACTACGTATTATACCACTTGGATAAAAAATCTCTAGTCATTATCAAGAATATGAAAAAACTTATATTTCATTTGCGGTGTATACTTACTTGAATCTTCATAATCCCAATAACGTCTGCGACTATTGGCAGAATGTGCATTTACAAGAGGCATACCATTCGCATCTTTTGCCACGACAATTGTCGTATGATTCCATCTGCCATCATTTTCAAAATCATATACAATGATATCTCCAAGCATTAGATCCTGTGGCTTCTCAACTTGCTTTGCTCGAAGTCCTAGAGAATCACTTGATAAGTACCAATGAAAAGAATGAGCTACCGCCCAGCTCCAGCTCCATTGGCGATTTTGCTGCCACCATCCACTGCGAATATTCGGATATCCACTCATTGGTGTTTCACCAGCATGCAGACATTGAGAAATAAAATTTGTACAATTATCTTGGAAATTCTGATAAGCTGGATTCCGATCATCCCACCACCGCTCTGCATATTTCACTGCCTCTAAGCGATTATAACTGTATGGAATATATTGTCCTTTTCCCTTTGTTACTTCACGTTCTAACGTTCCAACTTTCTGTTCATCTATCGGCGTTCCAATTGCTATATCTTGCTTGATACATCCATCTTCTAATCGTAAACGCCTCTCCATTTGTTCTTCCTCTACATAAAATAAATGATGATGACGAATAAAATACTGAAAATGAATTTGATAATCTACTTCATCATAGTTCACACCTTTTAACTGTCTAAGAAAAGATACGTTAGCATTGCTTTTTACAATCTCCGCATTACGCCTTGTAAAGAGCTTCTTTTTACGGTGCAACATGTCTACAATATCATCTGGAATTTCTGCTTCATTCATACGTTTATTTGTTATATAATCCAATTGCCCTTGCAGACACTGTTGAAGATGCTGTTTTATAGACATAGAGTCTCCCCTCCCCTTATTACAATATGAGGGACCGAGGGATAATCTGCTATTTTTTCTCAGCTAACAGTTCAAGACCGCGATTCATCTCATAAAGAACTTCTTCATCTTTTTCTCGCTCTTTCGCTTTTTCAATCGCCTCTTGCACACCTTCTCCGCCAATTTTACCTAGTGCCCATGCTGCTGTGCCGCGAATAACAGGACGAGGATCTTCTTTCATTACAGCAATTAAATCCGGAATGGCCGTTTCATCTTTAAAATGAGCCAGTGCCAAGATTGCATTTCGCTGCAACGGCTTTTTCCCGCGCCACGATCCAGACATAATCCCATACTTTTCTTTAAACTCACGATTGCTAATGGTCAGAAGAGGCTTTAATAGCGGTTTTACAAGTTCAGGATCAGGTTCCATTTCTGGATGATTATGAAAATCGATCCCTTTATTTTTTGGACAAACAGTTTGACACGTATCGCATCCGTAAATGCGATTTCCAATCTTATCCCGATATTCTTCCGGAAGAAATCCTTTCGTTTGCGTTAAAAACGCAATACATTTTTGAGAATTTAATTGTCCTCCTTGGACAAGCGCTCCTGTCGGACAAACATCAATACACTTCGTACAGCTCCCGCATTGATCTTCAATTGGAGTATCTGGTGGAAAAGGAATATTTGTAATCATCTCGCCCAAATAAACGTACGAACCAAATTCCGGTGTAATAATAGAACAATTCTTTCCGCTCCACCCAATGCCTGCTCGCTCTGAAACAGCACGGTCGCTTAATTCCCCTGTATCTACCATCGATTTAACTTCTATATTTGGTAAGCGATCGATTAAATATGCCTCCAGTTTCTCTAAACGATCACGCAAAACAAGATGATAATCTTGTCCCCAAGAAGCACGGCAAAAAATACCTCGTCGCTCACCGCGTTTGCTTAGCGGTGCATTTTTTAGTTTTGAAGGATAAGCCAATGCAATAGCAATAATTGATTTTGCACCCGGTAATAATAATTGCGGATTCGTTCTTTTCTCTATATCCGATTCTTCAAATCCAGATTGATATCCCAATTGTTGCTGCTGCATAAGTCGTTGCTTTAACTCTTCAAATGGCGAAGCACTTGTAAAGCCTATTTTATCAATTCCAATTGTTTTACTATAAGCTATCACATCTTGCTTTAATTGTTCGAAGTTCACACTTACTCTGCTACTGAAAATGTGTACAAACATACCCATTTAGAGTTTTCCAGCTTCTACAAACCCAATCTCGTCACCTTGGTTTGTATCGTTCCCCATAGGCCTAATTTTTTGCCCAGCCATCGGTATATATATGTTGGTTGATTAAATTCATACAACATATTCTGCTTATTGAGGTTCCGCCTCTTTTCAGTAACAGTTTTACCACCTTTCTTTTTATAAAGTGAAACTTCCATCAGTGGGGTTTTTTGATCCCCCACTGATGGAAAGCCCACCCAATGGGGCTTTTACGGGCAGTTATCCCCACCTATCTTCCTCGCTGCTCTCTCAATCTTGAGGTGGGGTCTTACTGCCCACGAATAGCGGGATACAATCCATATAGAGGTTGTTGTTCACACTTTAATGTCCTCATTAATTATGTTTCATTTATATTTACAAACGATTCACTATTTCTTAATATATTCACTGATAAACATTTCACTTTATTATAACAACATATATCATAGGAAATTCCACATTACTATTTTCACGCATATTCATGCATTCCAAACATAAAAAAACGCAATACCTCGTTTATCTGAGAAACGAAACACTGCGTTGATCACAATTATTATAGAAATTTGGAATGATATCTGGAGCGGGTGAAGAGAATCGAACTCTCGACCAGAGCTTGGAAGGCTCTTGTTTTACCACTAAACTACACCCGCAAATATAAAGAAAATATTAATTTTTTGTTAACTTATGTTAAGAAGTATAGCATGGAATATAAGGTGTTGCAAGAATTTTATCGAAAAAAGTCGAAAAAGTGATGAATCACTCATCACTTTTTCGACTCTTTATCAATTGCAGCTTTAATACTATCGTAGTCCGGATTAACAAGCTTACCATTTACGTATATGGATGGTGCACCTTGTACTTTTAATTTCTCAGCAAGGTCAAGATCCTTCTGTACTTTATCTTTTATTTCCTTACTATTTAAATCCTTTTTAAACTTCGTTATATCAATACTAGGAAGCTTTTGCTTTACTATATCTACTAATAAATCCTCTGTAATCCACTCTTCTTGTTCATTCTGTTGCTTTTGATATATTTCATCATAAAATGTCCAAAAAGCTTTTGGATCTTGCTTATAAATCGCTTCCCCAGCAGCTGCTCCTAAATCAGAATCTTTCCCAATGAATGGAAAATTAATAAAATGCAGCTGAATTTTCCCTTTGTTAATATAATCTTCTTTTAAACGTGGTAATACCGTTGCATCCCATGTACGACAAGCTGGACATTTAAAATCTCCAAACTCAACAACATGAATTGGAGCATCTTTCTCTCCTAACGATTGTTGTGTACCATATGAAAATGTATCTTTTCCTTTTTCCGTCTTATTACTCACAATGCTATATGCAATCGTCCCAATTACAATAAGTACCGCAGCAGTAAAAATAACACCGAGAATTATAATATTTTTTGATTTCATACACATTCCTCTTTAATGTTTTTATTCTTTGTATGATGCTTATATACATTACTCATGATATCAATTCTCATATAAACAGTCCATTGAAGTTGCTCATAAAATAAGCAAAATTAAACAAATGTGACAATATTGTGTCTCACTTTTCTTAAATTCATTCACGTAAAGTGAAACTTCCATCAGTGGGGGTTTTCTTTATCCCTCACTGATGGTTAGTTGAACCAATCGGGCTCTTACGGGCAGTTATCTCCCACCTATCTTCTTTGTTTTCTCAGAATCTTGAGGTGGGAGTCTTACTGCCCGTTAGTGCGGGACAAAAAAGAGTAAGTTCATTTTGAACTTACTCTTAACTAACCGCCTTTACATGCTGTACTGGTTGATTTTTAGGAATATCCTGACGAATGACAAGCTTTTCATTTGTAGCTTGTACATATTCTGCATGAGTAATATGCCCTTCTTGCTCCATAAGCTTTAGCACAATATTACGTCTTTCTACAGCTTTATCATAATGTTGTATTGGTGAATAATAAGTTGGAGCTTTCACAACAGCTGCAAGCATAGCACTTTCACTCAATGTTAATTGATCTACCTCTTTACCGAAATAAAGTTTGGCTGCTTCCTCAACTCCCCATGCTCCTTCTCCATAATAAATATTGCTTAAGTACAATTTTAAAATCTCATCTTTCGTAAATGTTCGTTCTATTTTTTTTGTATAGAAAACTTCATCCCATTTACGAGAAAATGTTCGTTCATTTGTTAAAAAAACATTTTTTGCAAGTTGCTGAGTTATTGTACTACCACCTTGTACAACATGACCAGCCTTTATATTTTCTACTGTCGCTCTGACAATTGCAATATAGTCTAATCCATTATGATGATAGAAGCGCTTATCTTCAGTTGCAATAAATGCATTACCTAATTGTTCTGGCACCTCAAAATGAACAGGTACTTTCAATTTACTTATATCTTTGTTTTCAATCATTTTATTTCCAGCAAATAATAATGCACAGCCTAGTAATAATAATAATATAAGAGCTCTATAAAAAATTTTTGTTATCGGAGTTAAAGTAATATGATGATCAAAAGCAGTACGATGTACTGTTCGTTCTTTCACAACAGACACCCCCCGTTCCTTCCAATATTCATTGTTCTTAATTTAAGAATACCTTGCTTTTTAAAAATATCCAATCGATTTCTCTTACAACTTCCTTACAAAGTTGTAATTTAAATGAAAGAAAAAAAACGTTTTCTACTGCGGTAGAAAACGCTTGATATAATCAAATTATCCACGCCTATTATACGTCTAGAAACACAAAAAAAACGAGTTATCCTCGTCTAAACAGTACCGATGGTCGGGGTCGAACCGACACTCCTTACGGAACACGATTTTGAGTCGTGCGCGTCTGCCAATTCCGCCACATCGGCATAATATGGAGGCGGCAACCGGATTCGAACCGGTGGTAAAGGTTTTGCAGACCTCTGCCTTACCACTTGGCTATGCCGCCATATTAAATTTGGAGCGGAAGACGGGATTCGAACCCGCGACCCCAACCTTGGCAAGGTTGTATTCTACCACTGAACTACTTCCGCAAAAATGGCTGGGCTAGCTGGATTCGAACCAGCGCATGACGGAGTCAAAGTCCGTTGCCTTACCGCTTGGCTATAGCCCATCGAATTATTAATACATTATATGATTTATTATCATTTTTATTACTTTAAATATCCAAACTCGACATTTAGTATATTATCATAACTAATTTAATTTGTAAAGTAATATTTAAAAATGGGGCGACTGATGGGAATCGAACCCACGAGTGTCGGAGCCACAATCCGATGCGTTAACCACTTCGCCACAGCCGCCATGCTGTGTTGGCAGGGGCAGTAGGAATCGAACCCACGCCGGAGGTTTTGGAGACCTCTGTTCTACCGTTAAACTATGCCCCTATATAAAATGTAAATGGTGGAGGGGGGCAGATTCGAACTGCCGAACCCGAAGGAGCGGATTTACAGTCCGCCGCGTTTAGCCACTTCGCTACCCCTCCGACTTACATGGTGCCGGCTAGAGGACTTGAACCCCCAACCTACTGATTACAAGTCAGTTGCTCTACCAATTGAGCTAAGCCGGCATTATATCTAAAATGGTGGCTCGGGACGGAATCGAACCGCCGACACGAGGATTTTCAGTCCTCTGCTCTACCGACTGAGCTACCGAGCCTT